>NZ_CP121274.1:639037-1278074 GCF_029639405.1 Microbacterium proteolyticum | reverse complement strand
CGCGCCGCCTCGGACGGGCAGATCGTCGCGCCCTCGGCGCGCAGCTCGAGCAGGGCGCGGATGGATGCCACGAGCCGGGGATCCGCAGCAGATGACGGGGGCATGTGTCCAGTGTCCCTCCGCGCGCGGGGCTGAGGGCGAGAATCGGCCCGTGCCTGTCGAACGCCATGCCCCCGCCCTCCCCGGCCGCGCCGTCATCGAACAGCGGTGGAACCGCGCCGTCTTCGTGCACTGGCGCGTCGACCCGGACGAGATCGCGCCGATGCTCCCCGCCGGGACCCGGCCCGACGTGCACGACGGCTCGGCATGGGTGGGGCTCGTGCCGTTCGTGCTGAGCGAGTTCCGCTTCCTGCCGCTCCCGCCGGTTCCTTTCGTCGGCACGTTCACCGAGATCAACGTCCGCACGTACGCCGTGGACGACGCCGGCCGCCGCGGCGTCGTCTTCCGCACGCTCGAGGCAGAGCATCTCGCGCCCGTGCTCGCGGCGCGCGCGTTGTTCGGGCTGCCGTACCGCTGGGCGCGCGCGGGGGTGCGCACCGACGGGCCGCTCATCGAGTACCGGTCGCGGCGGCACACCGGGCGGCATCCGGGCACCCGGCTGCGGGCGCGCCTCGGCACCGACCCCGTCGACACCGCGCTCTCGCGATTCCTCACGGCGCGCTGGGGCTTCCACGAGCGGCATCTGGGGCGGACGATCTGGGCCGCCAACTCCCACGAGCCGTGGCCGCTGGTGCACGCGGAGCTCGAGGCGCTCGACGATGACCTCGTCGCGGATGCCGGTTTCCCGCAGCTACGCGGACGCACCCCCGACTCGGTGCTCGCGATGCCCGCCGGACACCCGGGCTTCCGCACCCGCTTCACGGCCGCCCGCGGGATCGCGAAAGCCCCCTCCGCCTGACGCGGCGGAGGGGGCTCGGGACGCGGGGGTCAGTCGCGCTGCGTCGAGAACGCGGCGGGGTTCTGCTCGAGCCACGCGTCGACGGCCTCGGCCTCGCGGCCCTCGCCGTACTCGTTGACGACGAGGTCTTCGAGAGAGCCGTACTGCGCGTCATCGAGCTGGATACCGGCGATGAGTTCGGCGGCATCCGGATACTTTTCTGCGAAGCCGGCCGTGCCGAGGAAGTGCAGCTTCTCGGGGTCGCCCATGAGGCCCTGCGGGTCGGCGAGGTCCTTCACGTCGTAGGCGTCGTTGGCCCAGAACGGACGCCAGAGCGTCACCGCGATGTCCTTCTGCGCGGCGATGGCGTTGTCGAGTTCGGTCAGCATCGCCGCGGTCGACGAGGTCACGAGCTCGTAGTCGCCGTCGAGGCCGTAGCCGGGGAGCATCGTCTCCTGCGTCTGCTTGGTCAGGCCGGCACCCGGCTCGATGCCGTAGATCTTGCCGTCGAACCGCGCGGCGTTCGCCTGGAGCTGGTCGATCGAGTCGATGTCGACGTAGCTCGGGACCGCGATGGTGAGCTTGGCGTCGTCGTAGTACGAGCCGAGGTCTTCGATGGCGTCACCGTAGGTGTCCATGTACGACTTGTGAGTCAGCTCGGGCCACGCCGACGGGTAGATGTCGACGTCGCCCTGTGCGAGTCCGGCGTACAGCGGACCGGCTTCGGTGAGCGTCTGCATCTTCACGCTGTATCCGAGCTTGCCCAGCTGGTCTTCGAGGAGGTACGCCGTGCTGAGGCCGTCGGTCCACGAGGGCAGGAAGCCCAGCGTGATCGTGCCCTTGTCGCCGCCGTCGCCGGCGCCGCCTTCAGCCTGGTTGCCGCTCGCGCATCCGGCGAGCGCGAGGGCCGCCACGGTGCCGAGGGCGAGGGTTGCTGTGAGGTGTCGCGTGTTCTTCATGTGAATGCTCTCTTTCTGGTTCCGTATGTCGTTTCGTTCTCGCGTGAGTCGCCAAGTTTTGTCGCCACCGGTGCATCGCAGGCGACAGATCCTGGCGACTCACGCAAAGGGTCAGGCACCCGTCGTGATCGGGGCGCGGCGCGGGGAGGCGACCTGGTGCCCGGCCTCGCCTGCGGCGTCGGCGGCCTCGCCTGCGGCATCGGCCGCGGGGGTGCCGGGGCCGCGGCGGCGGTCCAGTGCGGCCAGGAGCGACGACGTGTTCGCGGCGCGGGTGCCGAGGGCGGCGGTCAGGCGGTCCAGGTACACCGCGAGGATCACGACGCTCAGGCCCGCCTCGACGCCCTTGGGGAGGTTGACCGTCGAGATCGACTGCACGACCTCTTTGCCGAGACCGTCGGCGCCGACCATGCCGGCCACGACCGCCATCGACAGCGCGAGCATGATGACCTGGTTGACCCCGGCCATGATCGTGGGCATCGCGAGCGGGAGCTGGATGCCACGGAGGATCTGCGCGGGCGTCGCACCGAAGGCGTGTCCGGCCTCGACCGTCTCGGCATCCACGCCCCGGATGCCGAGCTCGGTCAGACGCACGCCCGGGGGCAGCGCGAAGATGACCGTCGCGACGACGCCGGGGACGACACCGATGCTGAAGAACGTGATGGCCGGGATCAGGTAGACGAACGCGGGCATCGTCTGCATGAAGTCGAGCACCGGCTTCATGACCGCCCGTACCGCGGGGTTGCGCGCCGACCAGATGCCCAGCGGCACCGAGATCGCCACGGCGACGGCCGCCGCCACGACGACGAGCGCGAGCGTCTGCATCGCGGTCACCCACTGCCCCATCGCGAGGATGAGCGCGAACCCGACGAGGGTGCCGAGCGCGAGCTTCCACGAACGGATCAGCCAGGCCAGCAGCGCGGCGACGACGATTACGACGACGATCGGAGCCGCGAGGAGCACGTCGCTCAGGCCGCCGACGAGGAAGCGGACGACCACGGCGATGACGTCGAAAAGCCCCGAGAGGTTGTCGCGGAGCCAGTCCACGCCCGCGTCGACCCACGTGCCGACAGGAATGCGGAACCCGTCCATCAGCGCACCCCCTCGATTCCGGATGCCACGGCTTCGGGGGCATCACCCGCGTCGGCCAGCACGGCGTCGATCTCGGCGGACGGCACGGGCTGCGGGAGCACGGTGATCTCCTCCGTGGCGGTGGGTCCGGGCCCGAGGGCGGCGAGCAGCGTCACGCGCGGGATGACGCCGGTGAGGCGTCCCTCGGCATCCACGACCGCCAACGGCAGCGGGGACTCGACGGCGGGCACGAACAGGTTCATGAGCACCTCGTCCTCGCGGACGCTCTGCGGCACGGGCTTGAGCCGCCCGAGGAGCGAGCTCTCGCCCGCGCGGACGAGCTTCACGGCATCCCGGTCGGTGACGATCCCGAGGAGCTTGCGGTCGCGGTCGGTGACGTACACGGCCGACATGTACGCGTCGCGCATCTGGCGCAGGGCCGTGCGCGGGCCGGCGGCGGCATCCACCCGGGGACGGGGACGCTCCATGACGTTCGCCGCCGTGAGCACACGGGCGCGGTCGACGTCCTGCACGAACTGCTCGACGTAGTCGTTGGCGGGATCGGTGAGGATGTCCTCCGGCGTGCCGATCTGGACGATGCGACCGTCGCGCATGACGGCGATGCGGTCACCGAGGAACATCGCCTCGTTGAGGTCGTGCGTGATGAACACGATCGTCTTCTTCAGCGTCCGTTGCAGCTCGAGGAGCTGCTCCTGCATCTCGCGGCGGATGAGCGGGTCGAGAGCGCTGAACGCCTCGTCCATGAGCAGGATGTCGGTGTCGGCGGCGAGCGCGCGGGCGATGCCCACACGCTGCTGCATCCCGCCGGACAGAGCCGAGGGAAGCTTGTCGCCCCACCCCTCGAGGCCCACGAGGCCGAGGATCTCGTTCGCCTTCGCGAGGCGCTCGGCCTTGCCGACGCCGCGGATCTCGAGCGGGTACGCCACGTTCGCGGCGACCGTGCGGTGCGGAAGGAGGGCGAAGTGCTGGAACACCATCGCGATGCGCTCACGGCGCAGGCTCCGCAGGCGCGCGGGGCTCACGCCGGTGAGCGGGTCGCCCTGCACCTCGACGGTTCCGGCCGTGGCGTCGTGCAAGCCGTTGAGCATGCGGATGATGGTGGATTTGCCGGAGCCGGAGAGGCCCATGATCACGAAGATCTCGCCGGGTTCGACGTCGAAGCTCGCGTCGATGACGGCGGCGGTTCCGGCGTCGCCGAGGTCGTCGCGCCGCGCACCGGCGCGGAGCTTCTCGACGGCGGACTGCGGGGAGCGGCCGAAGACCTTGAAGAGGTTCTTCGCCGCGATGGCGTGCGGAGGGGTCACTGTGTGCACCTGCGCGGCCTCGGGTGGCCGCATCGGTCACGCCCGGGTGGCAGCCGTCCGGCGCTCACCGGGGGTGCGAGCGCTCCGACACCGGATGTCGGATCCGGGTCCTGGCCGCCGACCGTACGCTCGCGGTGCGACTCCCCCGAGCCGGCACCGGCGACCGCGGACTGGTCGGGTGGGCGGCCCGCTGGGGGCCTTCTCTACCGTTTCACGCTGATGGATCCGCTGGCAAACCAGCGGTCGGGTTGCGATCTCCGGGCGACCGTGGCACGCGCGGGCGCGTGCCGGAGAGGTGCGCGACCCCGACGTCGCGAGGACGCCCGGGCGTGTCGCGGCGTCGGATCAGTCGTCGGCCGACGTGCCCGCGGCCGCCGTGCCCGCGGCCGACCGGTGGTGACGGATGACCTCGGCCACGACGAAGTTGAACCACTTCTCCGCGAACTCCGGGTCGAGGTCGGCCTCGGCGGCCAGACGCTTCAAGCGGGCGATCTGCTGCTCTTCGCGAGAAGGATCGGATGCCGGCATCCCGTGCTGCGCCTTGAGCACACCGACCTGCTTGGTGCAGCGGAATCGCTCGGCGAGCAGGAAGATGAGCGCGGCGTCGATGTTGTCGATGCTGCCGCGCAGGCCCTGCAGGATCGTCGTGGGGTCGGCGTCGGTCATGGGTCCTCCGGACCCGACCCTATCGCGCACCCGCGCTCGGCCGCGGCGAGCCCTACAGTGTGACCATGAGCCGCTCGTCGCACCCCGATCCCTCCGCCGCCGGCGCCAACGCCGGGGAGGTCACCTCGCGTGACCGCCCCGTGTGGTCGGCGATCGCGCGGCCCTACGCGGCGGGTTTCTTCCTCACGCTGGGTGGGCTGACCGCGCTCCTCCTCGGCCTGTCGCTGGCGAACCTCTCCACGGTCCTCATCTACATCGCGATCGCCCTGTTCATCGCCCTCGCCCTCGATCCGCTCGTGCGCCGTCTCGTGCGCCGCGGCATCTCGCGCGCCTGGGCGATCGTCATCGTGTTCGGCGGGCTCGCGATCATCCTCACGGCCGCGCTGCTCCTCCTGATTCCCCCGGTCGTGCGTCAGATCTCGCAGTTCATCACGGACGTCCCCACCTTCATCAACGACGCCATCGACAGCGACGCCGTGCGGTGGGTCGAGGCGAACTTCGGCGACAGCCTCGGTGACATCCTCAAGGAAGTGCAGACGTTCTTCACCAACCCCGCGAACCTCACCGCGATCGGCGGCGGTCTGCTGCAGGCCGGCGTGACGATCGCGACGGGCATCTCCGGCGCGATCATCGTGCTCGTGCTGAGCCTGTACTTCCTGGCATCCCTGCCGTCGATGAAGAACTCGCTCGTGCGCCTCAGCCCCGCCCGCAACCGCGCGACGGTGTCGGAGATGACGGGTCAGATCACCGACTCGGTCGGTGGGTACCTGTCGGGCATGGTCGTGCTGGCGCTGATCAACGCGGTCTTCGCCTTCATCGTCCTGACGATCGTCGGGCAGCCCTTCGCCGCCCTGCTCGCGGCGCTCGCGTTCGGCATCACCCTGATCCCCCTCGTCGGGTCGGTGCTCTTCTGGGGCACCGCCACCGTGTTCACCCTCATCGTCAACCCGACCGCGGGACTCATCTTCGCGATCGTGTACCTCGTCTACATGCAGCTCGAGGCATACATCCTGACGCCGCGGGTCATGAGCCGGACAATCTCGGTCCCGGGGTCGCTCGTCGTGATCGGTGCACTCGTCGGCGGCACGCTGCTGGGTCTGCTCGGCGCCCTCGTCGCGATCCCCGTCACGGCCTCGCTGCTGCTGGTCGTGAAGCAGATCATCATCCCGCGTCAGGATGCCAAGAAGTAGGGGATGCTCCGACCGTTGCGAGTTCTCCACAGACGCCCGAAGGTTCCCCTCGCCCGCTCGTAGACTGCGCCGCATGCGAGAGCCCGCACGCCCGACCGCCATCGTCTACGTCGACGGGTTCAATCTGTATCGACGCTGCCTCGAACAGCACCCCGGCGCCAAGTGGCTCGACCTCCCGGCACTGATGGACCGGCTCTTGCCCCACCATGACGTCCGCCACGTGCACTACTTCACGGCGTTGATCCGCGCAGGTGCGGGCGATGACGCGCAGGGGCCGATCCGTCAGCAGACGTACATCCGGGCGTTGCAGGCAACAGGACGAGTCACGCCCCACTACGGCACGTACCGCATCGATAGAAGGCTCATGCCGAAACATCCGGCAGAGCTGGATGACGACGGGTCGCTCGCACGTGTCTCCGTGAGGAAGATCGAGGAGAAAGGATCAGATGTGAACCTCGCCGTCCGGATGTTGCTCGACGCTCACCGAGGCGAGGCCGACCTCTACTGCCTCCTGACCAACGACTCCGACCAGGTGACGACGATCCGCACGCTCCAGGAGGAAGTGGGCGTCTCGGTCGGGTGGATCAGCCCGATGCCGACTCTGCGCCAGAGCAAGGCGTTGCAGCAGACGGGGCCGGCGCTGATCGCCTGCGTAACCCTCGATGCCGTGATGGCGAGCCAACTACCCGAAGAAGTCCGATCTGGGCGCCAGACCTTGCGTCGACCTGAGCGATGGCGGCCGAAAACCGAAAGCCCCGCCGGAGCGGGGCTTTCTAACCGGTAGCCGAAGCGCCCGGGGGTGTCCACGCAGTTTAGCAGCGCGACGCCGCAGGCGCCGCTGCGTTCACCCGCCGCATAGCCACGCCACCGCCTATCAGCGATCCCGCCGCGGGCGACGGACGACCGCGCCGACGTAGAGCAGGACGACCGCGAGCGCGAGCGCGGACAGGGGCCAGACGGTGCCGGTCCGGGCGAGGGTCGCGGGACCCGTGACCCCGGCCGCCGCCGATCCCCCCGCCGACGCGCTCGCCCCGGTCGGGGACGGCGAGGGTGTCGGTGTCGGTGTCGGTGTCGGCGACGGCGACGGGTCGACCGGCCCGGTCGTACCCGTGTCGACCGCCACGGTGAGCGCGTCGGACGTGTTGCCGGCGACGTCGCTCGCCCGCAGCACGACCGGAACCGTTCCGCCGCCCGAGGGGAGCGCCACGCGGCCGTCAGCCAGGGCGACCCACGTCTCGTCCACGCGACGCTCGATCGTTTCAACGCCGGACAGTTCGTCGGCGGCGACGACCTCGACCACGGGCCCCGAGGCCTCGTACGTCACGACGGTCGTCACGGTCGGCGCGGCCCCGTCGATCTTCACCGTCACAGCGATCCGCGAGGACACGTTGCCTGCGGCGTCGACCGCCTCGGCCTCGACGAGGTGCGTGCCGTCACCGGTGACCCGGAAGTCGTCGGTCAGCGGGGTCCACGCCCCGCCGTCCATCCGCACGCGCACGGCCGGAGACGGATCCGTGTCATCGGTGACGGTCGCGGCGACGCGCACGGCCTCGCGATACCAGCCCGACGCGGGGGCCGGGGATGCCGTCTCGAAGGTCAGCGCGGGCGGCGTGGTGTCGACCGGCGGCTGGTCTGCAGCCGCCCACACCTCGAACTCCGCGATACCGGCCGACCCCTGGCTCTCGGCGGCGCCCCACGACTGCATCAGCGCGCGCACGGCGGTGGTCTCGACCGCGGCGAAGTGCACCTCGTTCGCGGCATCCGACGACCGGCCGTAGGCGTCCGAGGTCGTGACGTCCTTCCAGGCGCCCGAGTCGTCGCGGTACTGCAGCACCCACGAGCGGGGCGGGATGAGACCGGCGTTCGCGTCGTCGGCCGCGTCTCGGGCGAACTGCACGCTCGCCCGGTCCACCGTCACCGCGCGATCCCAGGTCAGCTGGACCCACTGCTCACCGACGCGCGGCCAGGTGCCCCAGGGGGTCCCCGTCGTGCTGCCGTCGTTCACCCCGCCGACGGGCGCCCAGCCGGACGCAGAAGAGGCCGTCGGCGTCGCGTACAGCGCGATGTTGCCGGTCAGCGGCGCGTCCGGCGACCGCGGAACGGTCACCGCCGTCGGGTTCGAGACGTTGCCGGCCGCGTCCGTGGCGCGCACGTACACGACGTGGCGCTCCAAGTCGGGCGCCGCGACGGCGGCCGTGTACGGCTTCCACTGCAGCGGGTCGTCCAGCGCGTACTCCACGCCCGCGAGGCCCGAACCGGCATCCGTCGCCGTCGCCGAGACCGATCGGGCCCCCTCGTCCACGGTCGCCGTGACCGCGGGGGCGGTCGCGTCGATGCGGAAGGATGCCGTCGCCTCGGGCGAGACGTTGCCCGCGGCGTCCGCGGCCCTCGCGGTGACCGTGTGCGATCCGTCCTGACGGACGACGGTGTCGACGCGGCGCACATCGGTCGTGGTCGCCTCCGGTGCGCCGTCCACCGCCACCGAGATGGCGACGCGCAGGTCGCGGTCGTCGGTCGCCTCGGCCCGCGCCGTCACGGGACCGACGAACCACCCGTCCGCGCCCCGCGGACCCCGCGCCTCGAGCGACACCTCGGGGGCGGTGGCATCCACCGTCTCGCCGAGCACCTCGAGTTCGGACAGCCCCACGGCGGCATGCGTGGTGCCGTCGGACTGCGCGTCGAGCACGACACGGATGCCGGTGGTCGTCACGGGGGTGAAGGACACACGGCTGGGAGCCGACGCCTCGACCGGGTACCCGCCGGCCCCCGAGACCTCGGTCCAGTTCCCGTCCACGAGCGCCTCGACGTGCCAGGCGGCGGGGAGCGCCACGCCGTTGCCCGCGCCCGAGGCTCCGGGCACGTCGCTCCAGAAGTGCGCGGTCACCGCGTCGACGGTGACCGGCTCCTCCCAGGTGTACCCCACGTCGCGGCTCGCCGGACGGACACCGGCCCACGTCGCCCAGACCTGCGACCCCTGGCCGCCCTCGTAGACGATGGTGCCGTCGTTGATGGACGCGAGCGAGTTCCAGCCGGCGGTGAAGTCGGCGACCGGCGTGCCCGTCTTCGCGAGGTTGGTGCGCCACGCGTCCGCGCCGATCACCGTCACCGTGGCCTGCACGCGACCGGTGGCGTAGCCTCGCGCGGTGCCGTCCACCGTGAACGCGCCGGGAGCGGCGTAGGCGCCGGGGTCGACGGCATCCCAGGTCACGGGCGCGGCCGCGCGCTCGTCGCCGTAGAGGAGCGCGACGGTGTCGGGGAGCACCGGCGCCTCTCCGACGAGCGTGCTCGACGCGGCGGGCTCGACACCCGTCGGCTCGACGGCTCCCGCGGTCCATTCCTCCACCGCGAGGGCGGAGTAGCCCGACGACGGACCGGTGCCCGCGGAGGCGTTCAGGACCGCCCGCAACCGGGTCGTGGTCACGGGCGAGAAGGTCACCTCGTGCGGTTCGCGCGTCGTCGTCGGGTATCCGCTCGGATTCTCGACGTCGCTCCAGCGCCCGTCCGCCCAGTACTGCAGCTTCCACGACGACGGCGCCGACACCCCGTCGCCGCTCCCCGGCTCGCGATCGCTCCAGAACTGGATCGACGAACGGTCGAGGCGCACGGGTTCCGACCAGTCGTACTGGATCCACTGGGATGCCGGTCGGTCGGGGGCGTACGAGCCCCACATGTCCGGTGGCAGCGGATTCGGGCGGATAATGCCGTCATTCAGCGCCGCCTTCCAATACTGCACGGGCACCGGTTCGTTCGACGCCGAGACCGCGGCCCACGGGGCGACGTTCGCCGAGGGGGTCGTCGTGACGTCGTGGGGCGGAGTGGTGGCCACGGGCTTCATGCGCGCCGGGGTCACCGAGTCGTCCCACTGCACCTCGTCGACGGCGACCGATCGGCGGAAATGGTTCCCTCCGACGGCATCCGCCGTGTGATACGCCATGTACCAGGTGCCGTGGTACTCGGTGATGGCGGGGTGGCTCGTGGTCGACGAGACGGGCGCGAGCACCCGGCCCCGCGAGGTCCACGGCCCCATCGGCGTCGGGGCCGTCGAGTAGGCGATGCACGCGTGGTACACCGCCGGGGTGCACCAGCTGTCGGGGCCGGCCGTGTTGGCGGCGTAGGCGAGGTAGTAGGTGCCCTTCCGTTCGAACAGCCACGCGGCCTCGAAGAAACCGTCGACTCCGCTGCGGAACTCGGTGGGGGTGCCGATCAACGTCTTCATGTCGGATGCCAGCTCGACACCGAGCAGGCGACCGAAACTGCCCCAGTACATCCAGACGCGCCCGTCGTCGGCGACGTAGACGGTGGGGTCGATGTTGTGGGCGTTGTTGCCCAGGATCTCCTGCGACACGATCGGCCCGCCCGCGTCGTCCTTCCACGGGCCCAGTGGGGTGTCGGACACCGCGACGCCGATGCCGAACGGATCGGGCGAGCTGCTGCCGGCCTCGTGCACGGGGACGTACCAGTAGAAACGACCGTCGCCGCCCTGCACGACCTGACCCGCGTAGGCGCGGCCCGGCGTCGCCCACGAGAAGACCTGCTCGGGGCGCATGAGCGACGGGTGGTGCTCCCACGCGCCGTCCTCGACGTCGGTCGTGGAGAACGCCTGCCACTCGTTCATGATGAAGTCGTTCGTCGTCGCATCGGCCTCGTCGCGACCGGCGTACACGTACAGCGTGTCGTCGGCGACGAGAGTGGCGGGGTCGGCCGAGTAGACCGAGCCGTCGCCGATCAGAGGATTGGGCAGCGCGGCGGCGGGGCTCGCCGGCGCCAGTGCCAGCAGCCCTCCCATCAGGCCGACGACGGTCGCGGCCGCCCAGAAGCGGCGCGGGGCAGGACGGATCACGGTGGTCTCCTTCGACCGACGGGACGAGCGGGAGGGGCCGGGGGCGAAACGCCCCCGGCCCCGGGATGTCAGGCCGAGCGGCGCCGACGGAAGCGGGCGATCGCCAGGACGATCAGCCCGAGCAGCAGCACGCCCACGCCGATGCCGATCGCGACCTGGGTCGACGCGGCATCCTGTCCCGTGACGGCCAGCGGCGGCGTCTGCGACGACGTCGCCCCGGGGGCGACCACGGTCACCTGCGCGGTGAGCTCACCGCCGGGCACGACCAGCGCCACCGTGTGGACCCCCGCCTCGGCGTAGGCCGGAACCGTGAACACTCCGCCGGCGGTGCCGTCGGCGCCGACCGTGAGGGTGCCCAGGCGCGCCGGGGTGGAGCGGAACTCCACCGCGAACACCGTTCCCGGAGCCGCGCCGCTGACCGAGACCGGCAGCTGCCCGCCCGGTGCCACCTGGGCGACGCCGATCCGGACGACCTCGTTGCCGGTGAGCGAACCCGTCGGCTCGGATCCCGGATCGGTTCCGCCACCGCCACCGGGGTTGGTGCCGGGGTCGGTGCCGGGGTCGGTCGTCTTGACGGGCACCGCGACCTCGGCGACGTCGGAGACGTTGCCGGCGACGTCGGTCACCCGCACGCGCACCGTTGTGGCGGCATCGCCGACGGCGATCGGACCCGATGCCGCGGTCCACGCCCCCTCGCCCAGCTGGTACTCGACGACAGCCACGCCCGAACCGGCATCCGCGCCGGTGGGGGTCACCGTGCGCGATGCGGCGTTCCACCCCGCGTCCGCGGTCGGCTTAGTGGCATCCCGCTTCACCTCGACGCCCACGGGCTCGGAGGTGTTGCGGGCGGCATCCTTCGCCCGGAACGACACGGTGGTCGTCCCGTCGGTCGCGACCTCGAGGGGCGCGGTGTAGGCCGCCCACGCGCCGTCGCCGACCCGCACCTCGACGACGGGAGCGTCGTCACGGTCGTCGATGGCGGAGGCCGAGACCGTCACCGTGCCGGTGTGCCAGCCGCTCGCGGGAGCAGCCGGGTCGACCGTGGTGGTGACGACGGGCGCCTGGGTGTCGGGGACCGGGGTCTCCGGCTGCTCCCACACCTGCCATTCCTTGATGCCCACGCTGCCCTTGCCCTGCTCGGTCCCGACCGGGTCGAGCGCGAGGCGGAGCTTCGTCGTGGTCACCGGGTCGAACGACACCGTGTTGTACGTGTCCTTCGCGGTGCCGTAGGCCCCCGCGTTCTTCACCGGCACCCATGCGCTCGTCGTGGCATCCCAGTACTCGGCCTTCCATTCCGCCGGGACGTCGATGCCGAGCCCCTGCGCGTCGATGTTCGACACGAAGTAGACGCCCAGCTCGCCGATGGTCACGGGCTCGGTCCAGTCGTACTGCACCCACTGGTCGGTCACCTGGGGCCAGACGCCCCAGACGTTCGCGTTGTCGTTGGGCGTGACATCGCCCGACGACGTGGGCTGGACGTTGTCGTTCAGGCCGGTGACCTTGTTCCATCCGGCGGTTCCGGATGCCGTGGGGGTGGCGAGCAGAGCGACGTTGCGCTTCTGCGAGCCGTCGGCCTTCGGCACCGTCCGCTCGACGACCGGCGAGACGTTGCCGGCCTTGTCGGTGGAACGCACCTGCACCTTCGTCTCGTCGAGTCCGACGAGCACGGAGCCCGCCAGCGCCGTCCAGTCACCCGAGTCGCCCAGGCGGTACTCGATCGACGCGACGCCCGACCCGGCATCCGTCGCGGGCGCCTTGACCGTGCGCGAGACCGCGTCGGCGGTGACCTCGACGGCCGGGGCCGTGGTGTCGATGCGCACGGTCTGCTCGGCCACCGGCGAGGTGTTGCCCGCCGCGTCCGTCGCCCGCGCCTGCACGACGTGGGATCCGTCGCCGGTCACCGAGACGGTGCCGGTGTAGGCGCCCCACGCTCCGGCGTCCACGCGCACCTCGATGCGCGGAGAGGCGTCCTGGTCGTCGCGCGCCGTCACGTCGACGGCGACCGCCTGCGTGTACCAGCCCGAGCCGGGAGCCGCGGGCGACACCTGGAACGCCACCGTGGGCGCCTTCGTGTCGTCGCCGCCCTCGCCGACGGTCACCGCGGCCGACGCGGCCTTGGTGCCGGGCAGGTCGCTCTGGACCGTGCCGGCGACCGTGAACTGCCCGGGGGCGGCGTAGGAGTCCGCGGCGACCGCGTCCCACGTCACCGGCAGGTCCTGGCGCGAGCCGTCGTTGAACAGCACGCCCACCGCCTTGGGCAGCACCGGCGCGACACCCGGCTGGGTGCGGCTGGTCACGGCATCCACCTGGTTGATCTGCCCCGGAGCCGTCGCGCGGACCCAGACCGTGGCCTTGGCCGACACCGGCGAGCCGGGGACGATGCCCGACACGGGGAAGCTGCCCTCACCGGCGACCTGCGCGTCGCTGACCGCGGCCCACGTCACGGGGAGGTCGGCGTGGCTGCCGTCGGAGTAAGTGGCATCCACTGTCGCGGGCAGCGCCGGCTTCGTGCCGACGGACGTGCGGACGTCGATCGGCTCGATCGAGGTGGGGGCGTCGGCGAACACCTTCAGTTCGCTGACGGCGACCGCCGCGTACGGTCCGTTCCCGGCCGCCTGCAGCACGACGCGGAACCTCGTCGTCGTGACCGCGTCGAACGTGACGGAGTTCGTCTCGTCGCGCTTCACTGTGTACTCCGAGGCGCCGGCGACGTCGGCCCAGTCCGAACCGGTCCAGTACTGCGCCTTCCATCCCTTCGGGACGTTGACGCCGTTGGCGGAGTTCGCGTCGTCCTGGTCGCGCCAGAAGCCGACCTCGGCTCCGGCGATGCGCTGCGGCGTGTTCCACTCGTACTGCAGCCAGCGGGTCGCCGGGTGGTTGCCCGACCACGTGCCCCAGATGTCGCTCTGGCTGCCGCCGGTGAAGAGCACCTTGCCGTCGTTGACGGCCTTGACGTTGTTCCAGCCCGCCGTGTACTCGGCGGTCGGGGTCGCCTCGGGGGCGACGTTCGTCCCCGCGGTGACCGGCTCGCCCTGGACGGTCACGTCGGTCTGCGACGTCTTCTCCCCGTCATCGGCGGTCAGGCGCAGCACGTACTGGCCCTTGTCGGAGAAACGCGCGGTGGTGGAGGCGGCCGCGGCGTCGTCGAAGAGCACCGTCGCCCCCTCGGGCGCGCTCACCACGCTCCAGGTCGACGACACCGTGCCCGAGGGCAGTCCGTCGTCCTTGACCGTGCCGACCAACGCCGCCGCGCCTCCGACCGATGCCTGGAGGTTCTGCCACGCCGTCACCAGCGGAGCTTCGTTCGTGGATGCCGGAGCGGCCACGCCCGTGCGGAACACCTGCAGCTCCTTGACTCCGGTCTTGAAGCCACTCGCGTGCGTCACCGTCAGACGCACCGCGTCACCGGTCACCTCCGGGAACTGCACGTGGTTGTAGTTCGCGCGCGGGTACGCCGGCGTACGGGCCTGCTGCGGGATCACCGACCACTGCCCGCCGCGACGCACCTCGAGGGTGTAGACCGACGGCTCGGCGTATCCCGGCGCGGTCGCCGAAGAGGAGCTGTCGTAGAAGTACGGGCGGATGTCGTCGAACGTCTTCTCGCCGCCGAGTTCGACGGTGAGGGAGTCCTGCGCGGTGGGCGAGCCCGCGGTGCCCCAGAAGGGCTCGTTGATCGTCGTCCCGTCCACGGCCCCCGAGGGCGCACGGCCGGAAGCGGAGTAGGTCGCGGTTGCCGAGCTCGCGAGGTTCGCACTGCCCGTGCTGGCGGTGCGGACGTCCGCACCCGCCTTGGCGAACAGATCGACGACGCGGGCGTCATCGGCGAAGCGCACGTCCTGCGGGGCCTTCACCGACGATGCCGTGGCCGTGGTGACCTTCGCGTCGCCCTTGACGACCTCGACCGTCCCCGACGCGGGGTCGTAGACGACGTGCGAGAGCTTGTCGACGGTGAAGGCGAGCGTGCCGTCGAGGAAGACGGAGTACCCCTCGGGCACGTCGTCGCCGTAGTACCGCGTGCCGCCGGGAGCGTCCCACGTCACCGTCAGGTCGCGGTCGCGGTAGCGGATGTTGTTCGCGGTGAAGTGGTCCCAGCCGATGTCGATCGGGTCGAGCTCGATCTTGGCGTCGTCGCGGGTGCGCACGCCCATCGCGTCCTCGATCATGGTGAAGTTCGTCGCGCCGAGGATCGTGTGGTGGATCCAGGAGCGGTAGTCGATCTTCTGCGGGTCCGCCGAGCCGTTGGCCCAGAACTCGTTCTGGTCGGGCAGCCGGTTGTCACCGCCGTTCTGGTAGTGCGCCCACGCGTTCCAGTACAGGAGCTTCTTGTACCACTCCGCGTTGATCGCGTCGGTGGGGTAGTCGCGCAGCACCTTCGAGAGCATCCGGAAGGTCACGGTCGAGTTGATGACCGAGAAGTTGTTGCTGCCCTGGCCGCCGGTGGCGTTGTACGCCGCCTGGTCGGCCTGGTTCGCGGTGTAGAAGGGGAAGATCGGGTACTGCTTGTCGTCGGCGAAGAGCCGCAGCGCCTCGACGTAGTCGTCCTTGTAGTCGGGGTCGCCGGGCTTGGGCACGAGGCCCACCGAGAACGGGTAGTAGTTGTTGATCTCCTTCCAGGGCACGTGCTCGCCGTTGCTGGCCATCGCGTGCTCGAGGAGCTGGGTGTCGGGGTTCCAGAGCACCTTCATGACCTGGGTCTTGATGTTCTGCGCGAACGCCTCCATCTCGTCGGCCTTGGCGGTGTTGCCGGCCGTCCGGTAGGCCTCGGCCGAGGCGAGGGCGTTGGAGTAGAGGTAGGCGTTCTCGGCGCGGTCCTGGTATCCGCCCTTCCAGTGGAAGGACACGGCATCCGCGTCGTTGCCGGTCATCGCGCCCCAGTTGTACTCGATGAGGCCGTTCTTGTTGAAGTCGTACGCGTCCTGCAGACCCTTGACGTCGTCCTCGGCGTACTTCGCCAGGTTTCCCGCGATCGCGGTCGGGCCACCGTGCAGCTCGTACGAGCGCCACGCCGCCTCGGAGATGTACTGGGTGTAGCTGTTCGACCAGTTCGCGGGGTCGCCGGGGTTGTCGACGAACTTGTAGCTCTTGCTCGTCTCTCCCGTCGAGACCCAGGGCCCGTACGAGTAGATCGGGTCGCGGAAGTACTTCAGGTCGTCGATGAACATGCCGGTGGTCAGCACGATCGAGTTGTTGTACCCGAGGACGCCCTCCATGGCGACCGGGAACTGGTAGGTGTTGCCGGGCATGTCGGCGTCGAGGAAGTTGAACCGCATGAGCCACCAGCGGTAGAACAACGTCTTGTCGATGTTGTCCTCGGGGGTGTCCAGGTACGGCACGTTCTCGGCCCACCACCGGTTGTAGGCGGTCACGTGGGTCGTGTACGCCTCGGCCGGCGACTGCGTCCGCGTGGCGTCGTAGTCGGTCCGCGACTCGGCGATCTCGTCGGTGATCAGCCCCAATTGCACCTTGGCCGTCGCGCTGCCGCCCGCCGGGATCGACAGGGTACGCGCGAGGGTCGCGCCCGCGGGCGAGAAGCCGTCGCCGGAGAAGCGGGGAGACAGCTTCGTCAGGTCGTTCAGCGCCGTGACGTGGCCGACGAGTTCGTCGCCCTCGGCGGTGGTGGCGTAGGGCGAGGATGCCACGAGCTCGACCTCGACCGCCCCACCCGTGGAGCGCACCTCGAGGTCGGTCACGAGCACGTTGGCATCGGTGATGAACTTCGTCTGGACGACCTCGATGCCGCCGCCGCGGTGGACGCTCCGCCAGTAGCTCGGCGTCTGCTTCCGCTGCGCGACGTCCTCGGTCAGGGTGACGTCGGCGCCGCCGACCCGGGCGGTGATCGTGTAGCCGGAGCGGCCGTCGATGGCCTCCCAGTACGCCAGCTGGCCGCCGAACCCGAGGGCCGCGGGGTTGTGCTCCTTCATGAATGCCGCGCGCCCGCGGGTGAAGAGCCACTGGTTGTTGTCGCCGAAGCTGCCCGCGTCGCCCGTGCGGGCGAGCATGCGGTCCATCCAGAAGTCCTTGTCGACGCTCGTGCCCGCGCCGGCCGCGACATCGGCGTCGAAGATCTTCTGGAGCTGGTTGCCGGGGGTGTAGGTCACGCCCGTGGCCGGGACGGGGGTCGGGCTACCCGAGAACGTGGGGTAGCCGATGTCGGTGTTGGCGGCCTGCGCGGGGGCTGCGGCGACCAGGGTGGCGACGATGGCCGCGGAGGCGATCGTGCCGATGGCCGCGCGGCAGGTGCGACGGCTCGAGCGATGTGGGGAGTCCACGATGTCTCATCCTCTCGGTCTCTCTCTTCGCCGAGAGAGACATGCGGGATGAAACGCTAAGGAAACGCTTACGTTTTCTCAATCCTTTTCGAAGATTTCGAAGGGAGCGAAAAGTCAGCGGCGCGCGATCGTCGATCCGCGGATGATCAGGCGCACCGGGAGCTCGGTCGTCCCCGACTCCAGGCGCGCGCCGTCGATCGCCTCGAAGACCCGTTGCGCCGCGAGCCGGCCGAGGCGCTGGAGGTTGGCATCCACCGTCGTCAGCGCCGGACGCGAGTTCGTCGCGAGGATCTCCCAGTTGTCGTAGCCGACCACCGCGAGATCGTCGGGCACCGTGCGGCCGAGCTCGCGCACGGTCTCCAGCACGCCGCGCGCGATCTGATCCGACCCCGCGAAGATCCCGTCGATGTCGGGATGCCGAGCCAGCAGCATCGCCGCAGCGTCGCGCCCCCAGTTCTCGGACCACTCCGAGAACATCGGCTCGCCCACCAGCTCCAGCCCCGCCGCCGCGAGCCCCTCGCGGGCTCCGGCGAGACGGTCTTTGGCCGCGGCGTAGGTCGGGTCGCCCGACACGTGGGCGATGCGCGTGCGCCCGCACGAGATCAGGTGCTCGACGGCGAGACGCCCGCCGGCGCGGTTGTCGGGTACGAGCGAGAGGTCGCGCGGATCGTCGGAGGGAGAGTAGGCGTAGACCACGGGAACGGGGATGTCCGGTCCCAGCGACGGCCGCGGGTCGGTCTGCCGGCCGACGACGATGATGCCGTCGACCCGCCGGCTGAGCAGCGCCCGCAGATGGTGCTGCTCGCGGATGGCGTCCCCGCGGGCGTCGCAGAGGAAGACGTTGACCTGCCCTGCCCCGAACGCGTCTTCGGCGCCCATGAGGATCGGCAGCACGAAGCGGCCCTCGAGGTCGCTCGTGAGCAGGCCCACGGTGCCCGTCCGGCCCGCCACCAGACCCCGCGCCATCGCGTTCGGGGTGAAGGACAGCTCGTCGGCCGCGAGCAGCACACGACGGCGCGTCGCGTCGGCGACATCCTCGCGCCCGTTCAGCGCCTTCGACGCCGTCGCGATGGAGACCTGCGCCCGCTTGGCCACGTCGCCGAGCGTCACCGCGCGATTCGCTCCATTGCCACTCACCGGCGCCTCCTTCCGAAAACCTTATCGAGATGTGTTGACCATAGTGCCTCAGGTGGATAGTGTCCCGAAATGGGTTTCGAGTTTTCGAGCCCGTCCCGATCACATGTGCGACAGCGGCGCCCGCCGCAGCGCTTACTCGATGAAGAGCAAGAGGAGTACCGATGATGCATTCCCGGAGCCGGACCGCACTGCGGACGCTGACCGCCGCGCTCGCGGCAGGCGTGCTGGTGGGGTCGCTCACCGCCTGTGGCAGCAGCAGCACCACCACCGCCCCCGCCGACATCCCGGCGGAGGGCACCGACGACGGCACCAGCCTGACGCTGTGGACGCGCGCGCCGCTGGAGAAGCAGGCGAAGGAACTGGTGGAGGCCTACAACTCCAGCCACAAGAACCAGGTCGAGCTGACCGTCGTGCCCAACGACGACTACGTCGCCAAGGTCGGCGCCGCCGCGGGCTCCGGCGGACTGCCCGACCTCTTCGCCGCCGACATCGTCTACGTGCCGAACTGGGTGCAGCAGGGCCTCTTCCAGGACGTCACCTCGCAGATCGACGGCCTCTCCTACAAGGACACCCTCAACAAGGGCCACCTGGATGCCGGCACCCTCGACGGCAAGCAGTACGTCCTGCCGTTCGTGCTCGACCTGTCGGTCATGATGTGGAACAAGGACCTCGTGAAGGAGGCCGGACTCGACCCCGAGAAGGCCCCCGCGACCCTCGCCGACTTCGCCAAGACCGCCAAGGCCGTGCAGGCGCTGAACAAGCCCGGCGTCTCCGGCACCTCGACGGGCCTGAACTGCGGCGGCTGCCTCCTGTTCACCTGGTTCCCCTCGATCTGGGCCTCGGGCGAGGACGTGCTCAACGCCGACGGCACCGAGTCGCTGCTGAACAACAGCGCGGCCAAGGACGTCTACTCCACGTGGAAGGACCTCCAGGCCTCGGGCGCCGTCGCCCCCGGCTCGACCGACGAGACCGGCGCCACCTGGGTCGCCGGCTTCCAGGAGGGCAACGTCGGCATCATGCCCTTCCCCGCCACCCTGCTGCCGGGCCTGACCTTCGACGCCGGCGTCGCGGGCATCCCGGGCGTAGACGGCGGCGAGTCCACCTTCGTCGGTGGTGACGGCATCGGCATCTCGAAGGACTCGAAGCAGTCGGCCCAGGCCTGGAACTTCCTGTCGTGGCTGACCTCCGAGGACGCGCAGGTGGGCGTTCTCGCCAAGGGCGGCAGCACCGTGGCGCGCTCCGACCTCGCCGACAACGAGTACTCCGCGAAGGACCCCCGCCAGGTCGCGATCAACGAGGTCGCGGGCAAGGGCAAGACGCCCGTCGCGCTGAACTTCCAGCAGGCGTTCAACGCCCCCGGCAGCCCGTGGCTGACCCTCGTGCGCAACGCGGTCCTCGGCGACGGCAACACCGTCGACGCGGACAACGACGAGATCACCGCGGTCCTCGCGCAGTAATCCTCGCGGGGGTGCCGGCGGACACGTCGGCACCCCCGCACCCCTCGGAAGGAACACCGTGGCTCTCTCCCTCTCGACCCGGCGCCCCCGCCGGTACGCGCGCTCCGCGCTCGGCGGCCCCGTCCAGGGCTGGCTCTACGCCGCCCCGACGGCACTGTTCGTGGTCGCCCTCTTCGTCATCCCCCTGCTCCTGGTCCTGCAGATGTCCGGGTCCGATTGGCCCCTCCTGCGCGGGAACATGGGTCCGAACTTCCCCGAGAACTTCGCGGATGCCGTCAACCACCGCCTCTTCTGGGATTCGGTGCGGTTCACGGTGCTGTACACCGTGATCACGACGGTGCTCCTGATCGGCCTGGGCCTGGGGCTCGCGCTCCTCGTCCAGGAGTCCACCGCCTGGAAGGGGTTCCTCCGCACCGCGTTCCTCCTGCCGAGCGCGCTGGGCCTGGCCTCGGCATCCCTCCTCTTCTACGTGCTCTACTCCCCCATCGCTGGGCCCTTCGCGGGCCTCATGCAGTCGTGGGGGATCACGTTCCTCGGCTCCCCCGAGGGCGCGCTGTGGTCGACGGTGTTCCTCATCGTCTGGCGCTTCGCCGGCTTCTACATGCTGCTGCTGCTCGTGGGTCTCCAAGGCATCCCGGAGGACATCTACGAAGCCGCCCGCATCGACGGCGGGAGCCGCTGGCAGATCTTCCGCGACATCACCGTGCCGCTGCTGCGGCCCACCTTCGCGCTGACAACCGTGATGTGCGTGACCGGCTCGCTCCTGGCGTTCGACCAGTTCTACATCCTGACCAAGGGCGGACCCGACAACAGCACCATGACGGTGGTCCAGCTCATCTACAACATCGCCTTCCAGGGTCAGAACAGCCTCGGCATCGCCGCCGCGCTGTCGGTGATCATCCTGGTCGCGCTCGTCGTCATCAACGTCGTGCAGCTGCGCGCGTTCCGCCGCACCGAGGAGGCCTGACATGGCCCTGACCGACACTCCCGCCCGCCCCGCGACCCTGAGCACGCGAGCGATCGTCGCACCGGGATCCACGGGCCGTCGCCGTCGCTCCCAGGGCCCCGTGCTCTGGGGACTCCCCTCGAAGATCTTCACCGGCGCGCTGGCGATCATCTTCCTGTACCCGCTGGTGTGGACGGGCGTGGCATCCGTCAGCCCGCAGGCGGGGACCAGCCAGGTCGACGGGTGGGGGTTCGCCAACTACGCCAAGCTGGCGAGTTTCCAGTCGGGGATCTGGGTGCACCTGGGCAACTCGCTGTTCGTGTCGGTGTTGACCGTCGCGCTGACGCTCACCGTGTCGTTCTTCGGCGGCTACGCGTTCGCGCGCTTCTCGTTCCCGGGCAAGAACATGCTGTTCCTGCTGGTGCTGGCGATCCTGATGGTCCCCTACGCCACGCTGCTCATCCCGCTCTACGTGATCCTGAACGCGGTGGGGCTCCAGAACTCGCTCGTGGGCGTCGCGTTGGTCCTGACGATGTTCCAGCTTCCGTTCTCGATGTTCATGATGCGCATCTCGTTCGAGTCCGTCCCGCGCGAACTCGATGAGGCGGCCCTCGTCGACGGCTGCACGAGCTTCTCAGCCCTGCGCCGCGTGCTGCTCCCCGCGGTCAAGCCCGGGCTCATCACCGTGGGCCTGTTCGCCTTCCTCACCGCGTGGAACGACTTCATCGCCCCCCTGATCCTCATCAACGACCAGTCCAAGATCACGCTGCCCCTGGCCGTCGCGAACCTCCGCGGCCAGACCATGGGCGTCATCGACTACGGCGTCACCGAAGCCGGAGTCGTCGTCCTGGCGCTGCCGTGCATCGTCCTGTTCCTGATCCTCCAACGTCACTACGTGCGCGGCTTCATGTCCGGCGCCTTCAAGGGATGACCATGTCCACCACCCTCCCCTCCCGTCCGCTCGACGTCGCCTCCCCCGGAATCGTGATCGCCCCCGTCGTCCCGCCGCGCTCGGCACTGCGCCCGCTCGGCCTCGGCGAGGTCCGGATCACGGGCGGGTTCTGGGGCGACCGGCAGCGCGTGAACGCCGCCCACACGCTCAGCCACATCCTCGGCCGCCTCGAGTCCGAGGGCTGGCTGCCCAACTTCGACCTCGCGGCCGCGGGCCGGCTCCCCGCCGGCCGCCACGGCCGGGAGTTCTCCGACTCCGAGGTCTACAAGTTCCTCGAAGCCGCCGCATGGGAGATCGGCCGCAGCGACGACGCCGACCTCGAGCGCACCTTCCGGGACGTGGTCGCCCGCGTCGCCGCCGCCCAGGAGTCCGACGGCTACCTGAACACCGAGTTCGGCCGCCCCGGGCAGCAGCCCCGCTGGTCCGACCTCGAATGGGGCCACGAGCTGTACTGCCTCGGGCACCTCTTCCAGGCGGCCGTGGCGCGCGAGCGGACGCGGCCGGGGGCCGACGACGGGCTGCTGACCATCGCCCGCCGTGCCGCCGACCTCGTGTGCGACGTGTTCGGACCCGACGGCATCCCGGCCTTCTGCGGTCACCCCGAGATCGAGACGGCCCTGGCCGAGCTCGCTCGCGTGACCGGGGAGCCGCGCTACGGACACCAGGCAGCGCTGTTCGTCTCGCGCCGCGGCCACGAGACGCTCCGCGACATCGAGTGGGGCCGCACCTACTTCCAGGACGACGTCCCGGTGCGCGACGCCGAGGCTCTCAGCGGCCACGCGGTGCGGGCCAACTACCTCGCCGCGGGTGCCGTGGACGTGGCGGTCGACACCGCCGACGAGGCGCTGCTCACCTCCCTCCGCCGCCAGTGGGACCGCACGCGCGGTCGCCGGACGTACATCACGGGCGGTCAGGGCTCGCACCACCAGGACGAGGCGTTCGGGGTGGACTGGGAGCTGCCTCCGGACCGCGCCTACTCCGAGACCTGCGCCGGCATCGCCTCGGTGATGTTCTCCTGGCGACTGCTGCTCAACGACGGCGACGCGGCGTACGCCGACCTCATCGAGCGCACCCTGTACAACGTCGTGGCGACCTCGCCCGCGGCGGACGGACGCAGCTTCTTCTACGCCAACACCCTGCACCAGCGGGTCCCCGGCGTGGTCGCCGACCCAGACGGCACCTCCCCGCGCGCGTCGTCGTCGCTGCGGGCGCCGTGGTTCGAGGTGTCCTGCTGCCCGCCGAACGTCGCGCGCACCCTCGCGAGCCTCGACGCCTACATCGCCACGGCGGATGCCGATGGCATCCAGCTCCACCAGTACGCCCCGGCGCAGATCCGGACCGTGCTCGACGACGGCCGCCCCGTGTCGCTCGACGTCGAGACCGTGTACCCCGCGGACGGCACCATCCGCGTCACGGTGAACGACGACGCCGCGGGCGAGTGGACGCTGTCGCTGCGCGTGCCGCAGTGGGCGGAGGGCGCGCACATCGCCATCCGCTCGGGCGGGGAACTGGTCGACACGCACGCGGTGGCCCCGGGGGTCGCCCGGGTGCGTCGCGAATTCCGCGCCGGCGACGTCATCGAGCTCGAGCTCCCCATGGCGCCGCGCGTGGTCACTCCCGACCCCCGCATCGACGCGGTGCGCGGCTGCGTCGCCGTCGAACGCGGGCCCGAGGTGCTGGCTCTGGAATCGACCGACGTGTCGGGCATCGACGACGTGGGCGACGTGTGCCTCATCGGCGACCCCGCGCCGTTCGAACGCGACGGACGGGTGTGGGTCCGCGTCGGTCACCGCGTCGTCCCGACCGACCGGTGGCCGTACCGGGAGTCGACGGCACCCGAGGTCGCCGACGCGGATGCCGTTCCCCTCGTGGCTTACCACGACTGGGGCAATCGCGGGCCCTCGACGATGCGGGTGTGGATCCCCACCTCCTGAAGCCGACTCGGCGCCTCACCTCGCGGTGGGGCGCCGATGTCGTTCGCTCAGCGCAGGGGCAGCAGGCGCGTCGGCGAGGGGGACGCCGTGCGGTGGCGCACCCGGCCCGGGACGCCCGTGCGAGCGTCCAGCGGGAGCGAAACGATCTCGTCGGCGAGTTGACCGGCCACGAGCAGCGTGTCGTTCACGACGACGTGATGCCGCGGCCAATGCGTGCCGGCCTCGGCGAGCGCGGTGAGCTGCAGCGCCTCGCCCGCGCCGCGCACGGCGAGCACGCCGATCGTGTCGCTGCCGCGCACTCCGGCGTAGAGCGTGGTGCCGTCGCGGCTGGTGCAGAGCTCGGCGGCGGTGTCGCCGTCGAGCGTGCCGAGCAGCGGCTCGCCCGACAGGACGCGCCAGCGCCCCTCGGCATCCGGGGTCAGGACGAACACCTCGCGGCTGAGCTCGGTCACGATGTACAGGTGACCGGAGGGATGCCAGACCCCGTGGCGCGGCCCGCTGCCCTTCGGCAGCACCACCTCCTGGACGAGACGCAGACCGGCCCCGCTCGAACGCCAGAACCGCACGAGGTCGAGACCCATGTCGGTGGTGGCCAGGAGCCCACGCGGAAGGATGATCGTCTCGTGCGCGCGGGAGACGCGCGCACCCGCGGCCGCCTCCTCCGACTCGGCATCCGTCTCGGGCACGGCGTCGTACTCGGGAACGAGGTGCCCGAACTCCGCGCCCGCCGCCTCGCGCAGGGCGCGCGCCGCGGCAGCGAGGTCGGGCACCGCGGCGCCCGAGACGGCCGCCCCGGTCTCGACGACGAACGGGTCGACGGTGGAGCCGTACGGGTCGTTCGCCGCGGCGGCGATCACGGGCGATGAGGGGCGGCCCGTGGCATCCAGGGCGATGCGGACGACGCGACCGTCGCCCCAGCAACTCGCCACGAGGAACGATCCGTCGGGGACGACGGCGACGTGGCACACGGCCTCGCCGGCGTGTACGGGCGCGCCGAGCGGGGCGAGGCGCGTCTCACCGGTGCGGCGGTACGCCTGCACCGTGCCCTCGGCCTCGAGCGCCGCGTACAGGACGTCGAGCTGCGGGTGCGGGGCGACCCACGACGGTGAACCCGGCGCGGCGACGGCGGTGCCGACCATGCCGAGGGGACCGGAGGCCCAGACCGAGTCGACGTCACCGGCCCGCAGGATGCCGATGCCCTCGGCAGACCCCGCGTCGGGGGCGTACGCGCCGACCCAGAACCGCACGTCAGTCGATCAGATCGTGGCGGACGATGACCTGGTCGCGCGCCGGACCGACGCCGATGACCGAGATGCGCGTCCCGCTCATCGCCTCGAGCGCGAGCACGTAGTCCTGCGCCGTCTGCGGCAGCTCGTCGAACGTGCGCGCGGTCGAGATGTCTTCGCTCCACCCGGGCAGGTACTCGAGGATCGGCTTCGCGTGGTGGAAGTCGGTCTGGTTCACCGGCAGGTCGTCGTACCGCTCCCCGTCGACGTCATAGGCGACGCACACGGGGATCTGCTCGAGACCGCCGAGGATGTCGAGCTTGGTGAGGACGAGGTCGGTGATGCCGTTGATGCGCGTGGCGTACCGCGTGATCGGGGCGTCGTACCAGCCGACGCGACGGGGACGGCCCGTCGTGGTGCCGAACTCGAAGCCGCGCGAGCGCAGCCAGTCGCCGCTCTCGTCGAACAGCTCGGTCGGGAAAGGACCGGATCCGACGCGGGTCGTGTACGCCTTGACGATGCCGACGATGCGGTCCAGGCGGTTCGGGCCGACGCCCGAGCCGGTCGAGGCGCCACCGGCCGTCGCGGACGACGAGGTGACGAACGGGTAGGTACCGTGGTCGACGTCGAGCATGGTGGCCTGGCCGCCCTCGAAGACGACGACGTCACCTGCATCCAGGGCGTTGTTCAGCAGGAGCGAGGTGTCGCTGACCATCGGGCGGACGCGCTCGGCGTACGACAGCAGGTCGTCGACGACCTCGTCGGCGGTGATCGCACGGCGGTTGAAGATCTTCACGAGCAGGTGGTTCTTCTGGTCGAGGGCTCCCTCGACCTTCTGCCGCAGGATGTTCTCGTCGAACAGATCCTGCACGCGGATGCCCACGCGGTTGATCTTGTCGGCGTAGGCAGGGCCGATGCCCCGACCGGTCGTGCCGATCATGCGCTTGCCGAGGAAGCGCTCGGTGACCTTGTCGAGCGTGCGGTGGTACTGCGTGATGATGTGCGCGTTGGCGCTGATGCGCAGACGGCTCGTGTCGAGACCGCGGGCGTTGAGCGCCTCGAGCTCGTAGAAGAGCACCTCGAGGTCGATGACCACGCCGTTGCCGATGACGGGGGTCACCCCGGGAGACAGGATGCCGCTGGGCAGCAGGTGCAGGGCGTACTTCTCGTCTCCGATGACGACGGTGTGCCCCGCGTTGTTGCCGCCGTTGAACTTCACCACCCAGTCGGTGCGCTCACCGAGCAAGTCGGTGGCCTTGCCCTTGCCTTCGTCGCCCCACTGGACGCCGACGATCACGATTCCGGGCATGTGCGCTCCTCGCGTGTTATCCGGCGGTACACCCCATCCTATCGAGCGGTCCCGACACACCCTCCCGGGGTTGTCCACAAGCCCACCCAGCGTCGCCGCGGCGTCATTACCCTGGGCGCATGCTCCGCTCCCCCACCTGGGCCACCGTCTGGACTGCTCTCCGCCTCGCGATGGCCGCGCTTATCGTCGCCGCGATCGTCGCCCAGTTCGTCTCCACCGTCGCCGGCGCCGTCGACGGCGGCCGCGACGTGCTCACCACCGTGACGAACTTCTTCAGCTTCTTCACGATCCTCTCCAACACCGCCAGCGTCGTCGTCCTGACCTGGGCGGGCGTCCGGTTCCTCTCGCGGGGCCGACGCCTCGAGCTGGATCCGCTCGCCCTCGCGGCCGCCCTCGCGTGGGTGTCGACCTACATGGTCATCACCGGCGTCGTCTACAACCTGCTCCTGCGCGGTCTCCCGCTCCAGCCCGAAACGGTGGGCTGGTCGAACGAGATCATGCACGTGTGGGGGCCGCTGTTCCTCCTGCTCGACCTGTTCTTCGGGCCGTGCCGGCGGCGTCTCCCCTGGAAAGCGGCCCTCGGCGCGGCGATCTTCCCGATCGTGTGGATCGTCTACACGCTTCTGCGTGCGAACTTCATCACCAACCCGAGCACCGGTGCGCCCTACTGGTACCCCTACCCCTTCCTGAATCCGTACGAGAGCAGCTGGGGCAGCGTCGTCGGCTACATCATCGGCATCGCCGTGACGATCGTGGTCGTCGCGATCGGCGCCGTCGCGATCGGGCGGGTACGGGGGTCGGCGGTCGCCACCGCCGACGTTTCGGGCCGCGGCATCCGTCCCGAATAGAATCGAGGGCATGTCCAAGGTCCTGCAGTCCCTTCCCGTCGGCGAGCGCGTCGGCATCGCCTTCTCGGGTGGTCTCGACACCTCGGTGGCCGTCGCGTGGATGCGCGACAAGGGCGCCGTGCCCTGCACGTACACCGGCGACCTCGGTCAATACGACGAAGACGACATCGCCTCCATCCCGGGCCGCGCCACGCAGTACGGTGCCGAGATCTCGCGCCTCGTCGACTGCAAGACCGCGCTCGTCGAAGAGGGCTTCGTCGCCCTCGCGTGCGGCGCGTTCCACATCCGCTCGGGCGGACGCACGTACTTCAACACCACGCCGCTCGGCCGCGCCGTCACCGGCACGCTCCTCGTCCGCGCGATGAAAGAGGACGGCGTCGACATCTGGGGCGACGGCTCCACCTACAAGGGCAACGACATCGAGCGGTTCTACCGCTACGGCCTGCTCGCCAACCCGGCGCTCCGCATCTACAAGCCGTGGCTCGACGCCGACTTCGTCACCGAGCTCGGCGGCCGCAAAGAGATGAGCGAGTGGCTCGTCGCCCATGACTTCCCCTACCGCGACAGCGCCGAGAAGGCGTACTCGACGGATGCCAACATCTGGGGCGCCACGCACGAGGCCAAGACCCTCGAGCACCTCGACGTGTCGCTAGAGATCGTCGAGCCGATCATGGGCGTCCGGTTCTGGGATCCCGCGGTCGAGATCGAGACCGAAGACGTCACCGTCGAGTTTGAGGCCGGTCGCCCCGTCGCGATCAACGGCACGCGCTTCGCCGACCCCGTCGAACTCGTGCGCGAGGCGAACACGATCGGCGGCCGCCACGGTCTCGGCATGAGCGACCAGATCGAGAACCGCATCATCGAGGCCAAGTCGCGCGGCATCTACGAGGCCCCCGGTATGGCGCTGCTCTTCCTCACCTACGAGCGCCTCGTCAACAGCATCCTCAACGAGGACACCCTCGCGACCTACCACGAGCAGGGCCGCCGCCTCGGTCGTCTCATGTACGAAGGCCGCTGGCTCGAGCCGCAGTCGCTCATGCTGCGCGAGTCGATCCAGAAGTGGGTCGGCTCGACCATCACCGGTTCGGTCACCGTGCGCCTGCGCCGCGGCGAGGACTACACGATCCTCGACACCGTGGCATCCGGGATGTCGTACTCGCCCGAGAAGCTGTCGATGGAGCGCGTCGGCGACGCCGCGTTCGGTCCCGTCGACCGCATCGGCCAGCTCACGATGCGCAACCTCGACATCGCCGACTCGCGCGCGCGCCTCGAGCAGTACGCGGCGCTCGGGCTCATCGGCGGTCCGACCGGTGAGCTCGTCGGCGACGTCGCCGCCGGTGGCGCCCGCGAGATCATCGAACCGGCCGCACCCCTCTCGGCCGAGGGCGAGCGCCTGGCCGACGCGACCGACGCCGCGGGCGAGTCCGCCGCGTTCGACTCCGGCACCGACTGACGCACCTCCCCGACGCCGCCCGCCGTCCCGGCCGGGCGGCGTCGTGCTGCGCGCGTCGGTCCCGTGCTGCGCGCCCGGGCGGCGTGGGCCGTGCGCCGCGCGCCCCGCACCCCGCGCCCCGCGCCCCATTTCACGTGAACTGGTCGAGGTCACCCCTCATGCCGCGCCACCGCGGGTGATCTCAGCCACTTCACGTGAAATGGGCCCCCGAACCTGGGCGCAGGCGGAGCAAGAAAGTGCACACGTAAGTGCAAGTTGTGGCGTACACTGAGGACCCGTGTCCACACCTGCCCGCCGCCGCGACGCCGTCGAGAACCGCGCCGGCATCGTCGATGCCGCCACCGCGGCGATCGGCCACGACCCGCACGCCTCCATCGCGGCGATCGCCGCCCGCGCCGGACTCTCGCGCCGCGCGCTGTACGGCCACTTCGACGACCGCAACGCCATCGTCCGCGAGGTGATCGCGGCGGGAGCTGCGCGCTTCAACGCCATCGCCGACCGCATCGACGACGCCGACTCCCGTCTCGCACTCGCGCGCCTCGCGTCCGAGCTGTGGCGCGAGGCCGCGCACGTCCAGGCCGCGGCCGCTCTCGCCCTCGACGACGCCCATCTGCCCGAGACCTCCGCCGCCCTGGCGCCGCTGCGCCGCCGGATCGACGCGATCGTCCGCCGCGGGCAGGACTCCGGCGAGCTGCGGACCGACCTGCCCGCGCCGACCCTGTCGCGCCTGCTCGAAGAGACCGGCCGCATGGTGATCGCCCGGGTGGATGCCGAATCGGCGACCGCCCGCTCGATCGCCGTCACCGCCGTCCTCGGCATCGCCGGACTGTCGTGGACCGAAGCCCGAGACCTGATGGATCAGCACCCCGACCTGGAGGCGCAATGAAGATCGTGCTCGACGCGGTCGCGAAAGGACGGGCGCAGCGCGCCCTCCCCGAGACCTCCACCTCGTACGAGACCGGGCGGGCGACCCTCGCCGTCGCCGAGACCGAGCAGCGCCCCACGGTGCTCGGGCTCGTGGCATCCGGTCGCATGAAGATCGACAGCGGATCCGTCACGATCGACGGACGCGTGGATGCCGGGGCCATCCGCCGCCGTGTCGCCCTCGTCGACGCCCCCGTCGTGTCGGAGCCGGAGTCCAACGTCACCGTCACCGGTGTCGTCGCGGAAGAGCTGATGTTCGCGGGTCAGGCGCCCACGCCCTTCGCCGCGCAGCGGTGGCTCGAAGGGCTCGGGCTCGACTCGTTGGCAGCCCTGCCGATCGGCAACGTCGATGCATCCGCGCGGATCCGGCTGCTGCTGGAGCTCGCAGCCCTGCGGAAGGACGTCGAAGGCCTCGTGCTCGTCGCGCCCGACCGGCACGGCGGCGAGCCCGCGGCCTGGTGGCGCATCGCCCAGGAGTTCGCCGAGCGCGGGTACGCCGTCCTCGTGATCGCGGGGCACGCCTCGCGCACGGCGCTCGAGACCGTCGACACCGAGAAGGAGGACGCCCGGTGAAGATCCCCCAGATGATCGCGGCGGAACTGCGCCGCCTCACGTCGACGCGCATGTCGGTGATCGCGCTCGTGGCGCTCCTGGCCGTGCCGATCCTCTACGGCGGCCTGTACCTGTGGGCGAACCAGGACCCCTACGGCAACCTCTCGAACGTGCCGGTGGCTCTCGTGGTCGACGACCAGGGCGGGGAGGTCAACGGCGAGCAGCGCAACCTCGGCGACGAAGCGGCCGAGCAGCTGCTCGACGACGGCACGTTCGAGTGGCACCGCGTGTCGTCCGACCAGGCCGACGCGGGCCTGCAGACGGGCGACTTCGACTTCATCGTGACCCTGCCGACCGACTTCACGGATGCCGTGGCCTCGCTGTCGACCGACACGCCCCGGCAGGCCGACATCGAGCTGCGCACCAACGACGCCAACAACTACCTCGCCTCCACGATCGGGACGCAGGCGGTCGCCCGCATCCAGACCTCCGTCGCGCAGAAGGTGATCGACGAAGCCAGCGGGACCCTGCTCGACGCCCTTCACACGATCCGCGTCAAGCTCGTGGATGCCACCACCGGGGCGACCCAGCTCGTCGACGGTCTCGCGACAGCCAAGGACGGCTCCGCCCAGCTCGTCTCCGGCTCGACGCAGCTCGCCGACGGGACCGCCCAGCTCTCGGACGGTGCGGCGCAGCTCCGCGACGGTACCGCGCAGCTCCGCGACGGCTCGGCGCAGGTCGCCGACGGTGCGCAGCAGGTCGCGGGCGGTGTCGACCGGATCGACGCGGCCGCCCGCCAGGTGGGGACGATCGCCGGCGACGCGGCCGCCCAGTTGCCGCAGGCGCGCGCCGACATCGCGAAGGCCCTCGCCGACGCCGGACTCGATCAGCAGCGCATCGATGAGATCCTCTCCCGCCTCGATCCGGTCGGCGACCGTCTCGAGGCCGCGAACACCCGCGTGCAGGAGACCGTCCAGCAGATCAACACCCTCGACGACGGGGCGCGGCAGGTCGCCGCGGGCAGTGCCCAGGTGGCATCCGGAGCCTCCACCGCGGCCGACGGAGCGTCCGCCCTCGCCGACGGTGCGAGCAGCGCGGCCTCCGGCGCCGCTCAGCTGCGCGACGGCGCGAGCCAGCTCGACAGCGGAATCGGCCAGCTCGCCGACGGGGCCACGCAGCTTCGGGACGGCCTGGCCGAGGGCGTCGCGCAGATCCCCGACTCCGACGACGCCACGCGGCAGGCCCAGGCCGCCGCCATCAGCGACCCCGTCGCGGTCGGCACGAGCGCCGTCACGAAGGCCCAGAACTACGGCGCCGGTCTCGCCCCGTTCTTCGCCGCCCTCGCCGGCTGGATCGGCATCTACGCCCTGTTCCTCATCGTGAAGCCCGTCTCCAAGCGCGCGGTGACGGCGCTGCGCTCGCCCTTCCGCGTGACGCTGGCGGGATGGCTCACCCCGGCCGGTCTCGGCGCGGTGCAGATGGTGGGCCTGTTCACCGTCCTCGCCGTCGCGCTGCAGTTCTCGTTCGCGAACCCGTGGGCGGCGCTCGGCATCCTGCTGTTCGCCTCGGCGACGTACGCGGCGATCGTGCTCGCCCTGAACGTGTGGCTCGGATCCGTGGGTCAGTTCCTGGGGCTCGTGCTCATGGTGCTGCAGCTCGTGACGGCCGGAGGCACGTTCCCGTGGCAGACCCTGCCCGGCCCGCTCGCCGCCCTGCACCACGTGCTGCCCATGGGGTACGTCGTGGATGCCATGCGCCAGGTGATGTACGGAGGCGACATCGGCCGCGTCGGTCCCGACCTGCTCGTGCTCGGCGCGTGGATGGTCGGGGGCGTGCTGCTCGCGGCGATCGGCGTGACGCGCATGACGCACCACCGCACGCTCCGCGACCTCCAGCCCAGCCTGATCGGCTGAGTCCCGCACTCGGCGGCTTTCGCGAGAAACGGCGTCGGCGGTGGGAAACGGCACGTCCCGTCGTTTCCCACCGCCGATACCGTTTTTCGGTGCCGTCACGTACGCGGCCTCGCGGTGCCGTCGCGCACGCGGCTGCGCACGCGCCGTCAAGACCGTGCGCCGAGGGGTGGCCGCGACATAGGGTCGGGACACGACGATCACGGAGGGATGCCATGGCCGCCCGCAACACCCGCCTGATGCGCTGCACCCCCGACGACCTGTTCGCCGTGCTCGCGGACGGCTGGCTGTACCCGGTGTGGGTCGTGGGGGCGGCGCGCATGCGCGACGTCGACCCGGAATGGCCGCAGGAGGGCGCGCGCATCCACCACTCGCTCGGCGTCTGGCCCGTGATGATCCACGACACCACCGAGATGGTCGAGTGGGACCCGCCGCGGCGGGTCCGCCTGCGCCCCAGGGCCGGGCTGCTGGGCCGCGGAGTCATCCGGTTCGACGTGCGCCCGCACGGGGACGGCATCGCCGTCACCATCGCGGAGGAGCCCGTGTCGGGGCTGCCGGCGGTGCTCCCCGGCATCCTGTGGCGCCCTCTGCTGGTGCTCCGCAACCACGAATGCCTCAACCGTCTCGCCTTCCTCGCCGAGGGTCGGCGCGAAGAGCGGGAGACGGGCGAACTCGAAGCCCGCCCCGAGACACCCGAGCCGGCCGAGGGCGCGGCCTCGCCCCAGGCGGCGAGCGACGCGCGGGAAGCCGACATCTGAACTCGGGGCGAACGGGAATGCGCAGCGCCTCGACGCCCTTATAGTTGACAAAACACAACTTCTTTTCGGCGCCGGCGGCCTCCCTCCTCCGGCCCCGCCCGAGCCGCGCCCGCCCTCTCGCGCGGCCTTCCTGTCGGCCCCCTTCGCCCTTCCGAGGAAACGTGACCACTGCTGCCGTGTCGACCCCGACCACCCGAAGCACCCCGGTGATGACTCACCGCCAGATCCTGTTCGTCATCTTCGGGCTCATGGCGGGCATGTTCCTGTCCGCGCTCGACCAGACCGTCGTGGGAACCGCGATCCGCACGATCGGCGACGACCTGAACGGTCTCAGCCAGCAGGCGTGGGTGACCACCGCCTACCTGATCGTGTCCACGATCGCGACGCCGATCTACGGCAAGCTCTCCGACATCTTCGGCCGCCGCCCGCTCTTCATCATCGCCATCGCGATCTTCATCGTCGGGTCGATCGCGGCGAGCTTCTCCACGTCGATGATCGAGCTCTCGGCCTTCCGCGCCATCCAGGGACTCGGCGCCGGTGGCCTCATGTCGATGCCGCTCGCGATCATGGGCGACATCCTCGCTCCCCGCGAACGCGCCAAGTACCAGGGCTACTTCCTCGCCGTCTTCGGCATCTCCTCGGTCATCGGACCGCTGGTCGGCGGCCTGTTTGCCGGAGCGCCCGAGATCCTCTTCCTCGCCGGATGGCGCTGGGTGTTCCTCATCAACGTGCCGATCGGACTCGTCGCCCTCGCGATCGTGCTGCGGTTCCTGCACATCCCCCGCCACCCGCACGGGGCCGTGCGCATCGACTGGTTCGGTGCGATGGCGGTCATCATCGCGCTGGTCCCCCTGCTGCTCGTCGCCGAGCAGGGCCGCGAGTGGGGCTGGACCTCGCCCATCTCGATCGCCTGCTACGTCGTCGGGGCCCTCGGCATCCTGGCGTTCATCCTGATCGAGCGCGGCATGAAGGACGACGCGCTCATCCCGCTGAAGCTCTTCCGCTCCTCCACGTTCTCGATGGCGACGATCATCGGAGTCTTCGTCGGCTTTGCGATGTTCGGCGCCATGCTGACCCTGCCGCTGTACCTGCAGCTCGTGCTCGGCTCGAGCCCGACCGAGAGCGGCATCCAGTTGCTGCCGATGATCCTCGGCCTCATGATCTCGTCGATCGTGAGCGGCCAGATCATCTCGCGCACCGGGCACTACCGGATCTTTCCCACGATCGGCACCGCCTTCATGGCGCTCGGCTTCTTCACGCTGACGTTCATCCGGTACGACACGTCGTACTGGCAGATCGCCGGAGCGATGCTCCTCATCGGCCTCGGCCTCGGTCAGCTGATGCAGACGCTCACGATCGCCTCGCAGAACTCCGTCGGCCCGCGCGACATCGGCGTGGCCACCTCGGGTTCCACGTTCTTCCGTCAGATCGGTGGAACGTTGGGCACCGCCGTGCTCCTGTCGCTCCTGTTCGCGCTCGTGCCGCTGAACCTGCAGACGAACTTCCGCGACCAGGGCACGCTGACCGATGCGTTGGATGCCGCCCTCGACCCGACCGTCGCGAGCGCGCCGGCCAACGCGGGCATCATGTCGAAGGTCTACGACCCGTTCGTCGAGAAGCTCACCGACGGTGCACTGACCGGCGCGCAGCAGGGCGTGGAGCAGGCCAAGACCGCCGCCGCGGACGCCGTCGCGCAGCAGGTCGCCGCAGGGACGATCCCCGCCGCCGCGCAGGCGCAGGTGACCGCGGCCGCGCAGGAACAGGCGATCCAGCAGGCGGCCGCCGCGATCCAGCAGCAGCTCCCCGTCGCGGAGGTCGCCGCGGACGGCACCGTGACGCTCGACTTCTCGGACGCCACCGCGCGACGCGCCTTCGTCGACCAGGCCGTCCCGCAGATCATCGACAACATGTCGGGGTCGTCGGAGTCGTCGTTCGACAGCAGCACCATGGATGACACGTCGTTCCTCAACGGCGCCGACCCGCGACTCACCAAGCCGCTGCTGGTGTCGTTCAACCAGTCGACCGTCGCGGTGTACTGGGTCGCGATGGGGGTGGCGCTCATCGCCTTCGTGCTGACGCTGTTCTTCCGGACGCCCCCGCTGCGCGCGAAGTCGGCGCTGCAGGAGTCGGCCGACGCCGAGCGCCACCCCGAGCCGGTCGCCCTCGGCTGACGCGCGGCCCGGGTCGGCGCCATCGCAGCGCCGCCCGGGCCGATGCATCGAGCCGTGGCATCCGCTCGATAAACACTTCTCGCTCGCATAAACGCTCTCTCATCGCGTTTATGCGAGCGAGAAGTGTTTATGCGTGGGGCGGCGAGCCCGCGTGCGGGAGCGCGATCGCGGCGCAGCGCAACCACCGCGCAGCCGCGGTGCCCTGCCGACCCCGGCGCCGCGCTCAGCTCTCGGGACGCGAGGGTGCGGCGATCGAGCCGCCCTCCTCGGTGCGGTGCTGCAGGTCGTCGACGTAGAGGCCCTGCTCGTCCATCGTGCGGTTGCGGTACGCGGCGCGGCCGACCATGTGCGCGGCGAGGGGCGCCGTGGCGAACTGGATGAGGACGATCGGGATGCCGAAGGCCAGCGCCTCCCACGTGCGCACCGACAGCACGACCGCCGTGACGACGAGCAGCACGCCGAGCACCTGCGGCTTGGTCGCCGCGTGCAGGCGCGAGGGGACGTCGGGCCACCTCAGCAACCCGATGGTCGCCGTGAGACACAGCACCGCACCGATCAGCACGAGCACGAGCGCGACGACGTCGAGGACCGACTCCAGGGTCACCGGGGGTTCTCCTTCCGTGCGACGAATCGCGCGACGGCGATCGACCCGAAGACGCCGACCGCGGCGATGATGAGCATCGCCGGCAGTGACCGGGTGTGGTGGTTGATGACCATGTCGGCGCCGAGGATGCACACCACCTCGGTGAGCAGGACGTCGGCGGCGACCGCGCGGTCGAGGATCGACGGGCCGACGACGAGCCGGATCAGCGCCAGCACCGCGGCGACGGCGAAGACGATCAGGATGACGACGACGAGTGCGGTCATAGCGGGGTCCGTCCGTCACGGGGCGTCTCGGCACCGAGGTGGGCGTGGTCGTCGGCCGCGGCGATCTGGCGCCGGAGGTCGGCGAGCTGCGCGCGAGACCCCACGGCGCGCGTGATCCGCGCTTCCCAGCCGAGCACGACGCGGCGCTGGTGCTCGGCATCCTCATCGCTGCGCACCCCGATGGTGTGGAGGAACAGCGTGCGTCCCTCGCGGTCGACGTCGACGATGAGCGAACCGGGGATGAGGGATGCCGTGACCGCCGTGTGCGCCATGATCACGTCGTCGTCGACCCGGAGCGGGACGGCGATGATCGCGGCGCCGGGCGGACGCCGGAAGTCCAGGACCTGCCAGGCCACCACGAGCGAGCCGCGCACGACGGCGGCGAAGAACGTCACGACGAAGACCAGGCCGTACCAGAGGTTCAACCGCCCGGACAGGTCGACCGGGGGCAGCCGGAACACGCGGGTCACGAAGATCGCCGCACCGACTCCGGTCAGGAAGGCGAGCCAGGTGAACTGGCCCCACAGCAGCATCCACAGGGCGACGAGGACGAGGAAGAAGGGCAGCTGGTGCAGGAAGAAGCCGACCTGGGAACGACGCGAGGGGCTCACTGCTCCGCCTCCTGGTCCTGCAGCTGCACGAGCGTGATGCCGTCGGTGATGCGCTCGCCCGCGCGCAGGCAGACGTCGAGAAGGGGGCCGGCGAAGACGGTCAGCGCGACGGTCACGGCCACCATGCCGGCGGTCGCGGCGGTCATGATGCGGGGGATCGTGCGGCGCTCGGTCGAGATGGCCGCGGCCGGGGCGTTGCCGAGGTAGGCGATCCGTTCGAGCGTCTCGGTGGAGTCGTTCTCCTCGCGCCAGAACGACAGGTTCCACGCGCGCATCAGGGCGTAGAGCGTGAGGATCGAGGTCGCGATACCGCCGACGATCAGCACCATCATCACGGGCGTGCCCACCTGGGCGGCGGCGTCGAACAGCGCGTACTTGCCGATGAATCCCGAGAACGGCGGGAGTCCGCCCAGGTTGACCGCCGGGATGAAGTACAGCACCGCCAGCACCGGCGCCGCTCGCATGAGGCCCTTGACCTTGAGGATCGACGTGCTGCCCGCGCGGCGTTCGATGAGGCCCACGGCGAGGAACAGCGTCGTCTGCACGATGATGTGGTGGACGATGTAGTAGATCGTCGCGCCCACCGCGAGCGGGGTGTTGATCGCCAGCCCGAAGATCATGTAGCCGATGTGACTGACCAGCGTGAACGACAGGATGCGCTTGAGCTCGGCCTGCGCGACGGCTCCCAGGATGCCGACGATCATCGTTGCGAGCGCGACCATCATCAGCAGGAAGTTCAGGTCGTTGTCGACGAACAGCTGCGTCTCGGTGCGGATGATCGCGTAGACGCCGACCTTGGTCAGCAGGCCCGCGAACACCGCCGTGACGGGGGCGGGGGCGGTCGGGTAGGAGTCGGGCAGCCAGAACGACAGCGGGAAGACGGCCGCCTTGATCGCGAACGCGAGCAGCAGCATGAGGTGGAGGATCGTCTGCACGTCCTGCGGGAGCTGGGCCATCCGCTCGCTGATCTGCACCATGTTGACCGTGCCGAGCGCGCCGTAGACCATCGCGATCGCGGCGAGGAACAGGATCGACGACACCAGCGACACGACGATGTAGACGACGCCGGTGCGGATGCGCGACTCGGTGCTGCCGAGCGTGATCAGCACGTACGACGCGACGAGCAGGATCTCGAAGCCGACGTAGAGGTTGAACAGGTCGCCGGCGATGAAGGCGTTGAAGATGCCCGCGCCCAGGATCAGGTAGGCCGGGTAGAAGATCGAGACGGGGGTGTCCTCGTCGTTGTCGGCGGCCCCCTGCCCGATCGAGAAGAGCAGGACCGCGAGCAGCACGATCGACGTGACCACCACGAGGAGTGCCGCGAGCACGTCGACGTACAGGACGATGCCGAGCGGGATCTGCCACCCCGCGATGGCCACCGCGATCGGGCCGTTCGTGTCGACGGCGACCAGCAGGATCGCGCCGAGGACGAGCACGGTCGCGAGCGACAGGACCGACACGACGATCTGCGTCTTCTTGCGCCGCCCGAAGACGAGGTTGATCGCGGCACCGAAGAGGGGGATGCCGACGAGCAGGGGGACCAGGGCGCTCACGGGCGATCACCGTCTTCCGGGTCGCGGGTGTCGTCGTCGGAGGAAGCGGAGCCCTCCGGGCGACGGGTGTCGCCCTGCGGCCGGTCGCGGCCCACCGCCACACGGTCCACCGGGGCGTCGTCGATCAGCTGCGAGAGGTCGCCCTGGTGCAGCACCCGGATCGGCGACACCGCGTCGCCGACGAAGTCGGTGGTGACGTCCTCGTCGTCCGAGCGGGACTCCTCGTCCATGGCATCCTCGGGCTCGGATGCCGTCCGCGCGCGGATGGCGATGTCCTCGGCGTCGTCGACGACGGTGTCGGCCTGACCCAGCTGCCAGGAACGGTAGATCAGAGCCAGGAGGAAGGCCGAGATGCCGAAGGTGATGACGATCGCCGTGAGCGCGAGGGCCTGCGGGAGCGCGTCGGACATGTCGGCGGAATCCGTGGTGCCGCCGTCGTAGAAGGGCGCGATCTTGGGCTGGCCCATGACGATCAGCAGCAGGAGGTTCGCGGCGTTGCCCAGCAGCAGGAAGCCGATGAGCACGCGCGTGAGGCTGCGCTCGAGCATCGCGTACACGCCGCACGCGAAGAGCACCGCCATGACGACGATCAGGACGAACGAGACGCTCACGGCACCGTCACCGCCTCGGTGTCGGCGGCGTCCTTGGACTGCCGGTCGACCTCGGCGCCGAGGCTGCGGAGCACGTCGAGCACGAGGCCGATCACGACCAGGTAGACGCCGATGTCGAAGATCGTGCTGGTGACGAACTCCCAGTGCCCGATGAGGGGCAGCTCGCCCTCGAACGTGAAGCTCTGCAGCGGCGCGAAGCCGAAGAACAGCGGCACGATCGCGCACAGGACCGCCAGGGCCATACCGGCTCCGAGCAGGCGTCCGGCGTCGGTGGGAGCGGCTGCGCCGAGCTCCCAGCGGCCGCCGGCGATGTAGCGCATCACGAGCCCCATGCCCGCGACGAGCCCGCCGGCGAAGCCGCCGCCGGGGAGGTTGTGACCGGCGAAGAGCAGATAGATCGAGATGAGCATGATCGCGTGGAAGAGCACGCGGATGATGATCTCCATCAGGATGGAGCGGTTCTCGGGCTGCACCTTCGCGCCCGACACCAGCCAGGCGCGGGGGGCGTCGGTTTCGCCCGCGCGTTGCGCGCGCACGCCGTTGTCGGTCTCGACCAGCGGCCGGCGACGCCCGAGGCCTACGCGGCTGCGCGCGGTTCCCGAGCGTCGGCGCGACAGGTTGTCGCTGCGGTCGGTGATGAAGACGAGGGATGCCACGCCTGTGGCCGCGAGGATGAGCACCGACAGCTCGCCCATCGTGTCCCACCCGCGCAGGTCGACCAGGGCGACGTTGACGACGTTGCGCCCGTGGCCGATCTCGTATGCGAGCGCGGGCCACTCGAGGGAGATCGGGGCGTCCTGCCGCGCGCCGGTGGCGACGACGGCGACGAGCGCCATCGTGAGTCCGACGCCGACGCCGAGCGCCGCGCGCGCGAGGGGCGCGACCGAGGCGTTGTGCTCCCCCATCCGGGCGGGCAGGCGCCGCAGGACCAGCGCGAACACCACGAGCGTGATGGTCTCGATCAGCACCTGCGTCAGGGCGAGGTCGGGGGCGCCGCTCGTGGCGAAGAGCACCACCATGCCGAGACCGGTGACAGACACCAGCGCGACACCCGTGAACCGCTTCGGGGCGCGGACCGCGAGGATCCCGGCCGCGATCATGACGGGCGCGGCCAGGAGCTGCGCGGGCGACTGCCAGGCGTCGAGCTGTGCGCGCCACTCATCGGATGCCACGAGCGCGGTGCCCTCGGCCACGACGAGCACGACGAAGATCGTGCCGACGTAGAACGGCAGCGATCCGCGCTGGAATCGCGCGGTCGTCCACTCGGACGAGCGGTCGATGCCGCGCAGGGCCAGGTTGTAGACGTCGTTCGCGGTGAACGGCAGCAGGCGCTTGCGCTTGTGCAGTTGCGTGCGGCGGACGAGCCAGAAGATGCCCGCGCCGAGCGCGAGGGTGCCGAGCGAGACGAACAGCGCGGGCTCGAGACCGTGCCAGAGAGCGAGGTGGTAGACGTGATCGGGCGCGGGGACGCCGGGCGTCGCCTCGGGCACGGTGTCGGCGTAGGGCGCGAGCCACCCGTCGACCAGCGGTGCGAGGAAGCCGAGCGCGAGCGACGCCGTCGCCAGCAGCACGGGCGAGGCGAGGAACCCGATCGGCGGGTCGGGCCATTCGGTGCGCTCGACCGCGCGCTTGGTCCAGAACGCCCCCCACAGGAACCGGATGCCGTACGCCGCCGTCAGCGCGGAGCCGGCGACGACGCCCACGAGTGCGACGACCCCCCAGCCGGCCCCCTCCGTCGCTTCGTGCAGGAGAGCTGTCAGCGCGGTCTCCTTCGCGACGAAGCCGAGTGTCGGGATGACGCCCGCCATCGACGCGATGGAGAGGAAGGCCGCGGTGGCCATGACGGGCGCCTGGCGCCCGAGACCGGAGAGCTCCCCGATGTCACGGGTGGAGAGCTGACGGTCGATGACGCCGACGATGAGGAAGAGGCACGACTTGAACAGCGCGTGGCTGAGCAGCAGAGCGACGCCGGCGAGGGCGGCATCCCGGGTTCCGTACCCGAGCATGATCGTCAGGAAGCCGAGCTGGCTCACCGTGCCGAACGCCAGGATGCGCTTGAGGTCGCGTTCGCGCAGCGCTTGGAAGCCGCCGAGCAGCATCGTGAAGACACCGAGCGCGATGAGCGTCGGACGCCAGAGCGGGGTGTCGGCGAACCCGGGCGCCAGGCGCGCGATCAGGTAGATGCCCGCCTTCACCATCGCGGCGGCGTGCAGGTAGGCGCTGACCGGCGTCGGCGCCGCCATGGCGCCGGGCAGCCAGAAGTGGAACGGGAAGATCGCGGACTTGCTGAGCGCGCCGACGAGCAGGAGGAGCACCGCGACATCGACGACCGGGCCGACCGGCGGTGCGGCGAGGATCGTCGACAGGCTCGTCGTGCCGGACTGCACGACGATGAGGACGACGCCGATCAGCATCACGAGGCCGCCGAGCGTGGTGACCAGTAGTGCCTGCAGGGCCGCACGGCGGCTCGCGGCACGGCCGTGGTAGTAGCCGATGAGCAGGTACGACAGCACGCTCGTGATCTCCCACAGCATGATCAGCACGACGATGTCGTCGGTGAGCACGAGTCCGTACATCGCCCCCGCGAAGGCGAGCAGCACCGCGGAGAACTGACCCACGCCCTGCGTCTTCCCGCGGAAGTACCAGCGGCAGTAGAGCATGACGAGCGCGCCGACCCCGGTGACCACGAGGGTCAGGAGCCAGCCGAGCACGTCCATCCGCATCGACAGCGAGACGCCGAGACCGGGGATCCAGTTGTATTCCTCGAAGGGAATGCCGCCGGACAGCACCGTGGGCGCGAGCACGATCGCGTGCGCGAACGCCAGGGCGGGGAGGACCGCCGCGACGTAGAAGGCGCGGGCGCCGATCTTCGCCACGAGGAACGGCAGAAGGATCGGGACGAGGGCGAAGGCGCCGAGGAATGCCAGCACGGGAAGGCCTCCTCGGGGTCGACGGGCGGATGCCCGGGCTCTCGGGGTGTCGGATCTATTCTACCCGGAGCATTCGTCGTCCCGCGCGGCGGACCTCACGTGCTACGGGGCGGGGCCGTCGTCGTCCCCGCGCGGAAGGTGCAGGTGAGGTCGAGGCCCGCGGGCGTCGCGTCCTCGAGCATCGCCGCCACGGCCTCGCCCGCCGCGCGTCCTTTCGCCGTGGCCGGCTGCACGAGGGTCGTCAGGACGTGGGGCGCGAGCCCGTCGACGACGACGCCGTCGAAGCCCGTCACGCTCACGTCGCGCGGTACCTGGAGTCCCGCCTCCTCGGCGGCACGGACGACACCGGCCGCCAGCAGATCGCTCTGCGCGATGACGGCGGTGGGTCGGCGCGCGGGGTCGGCGAAGATCGTGCGGCCGGCGATGGCGCCCTCGTCGATCGAACTGGTGGCCGCGGCGAGCGCGGGGGCGTGCGAGAACACCTGGCGCGCACCGGCGAGGCGATCGGCGGTCACGTCGACCCGCGCTTCCGCGTCGTCGGGGATCCAGCCGCGACGCCGGTCGATGTCGATCGGCAGGGTGACGATGACGACGTCGGCGTGTCCGAGGTCGGCGAGATGCTGCGCGGCCTGGCGCTGGGCTTCGGTGTTGTCCAGCAGGACGCGCGGGATCCCTTCGCCCGCATCCCCCTCGATGACGACGACCGGGATGCCGCGGGCCCGGACGATCTCGAGCGAATCGCGCATGCGGGGGCTGCAGCCGATCAGCACGGCGGCGTCGATCGGCGCGGTGTGCAGCGACGGTTCGCTGACCGTGTGGCCGTCGTCGCGCAGGAGGAGCAGGGCCGCACCGAGCCGCGAGACGCCGTCGGCGAGACCGTCCATCATGTGCGTCGTCACGGGATCGAGGAACGCGGTGCCGAGATGCTGGTCGAAGACCACCCCGACGATGCCCGAACGCCCGCGGCGGAGCGACGCGGCGCGGGGGTCGGGACCGGTGTAGCCGAGCTTCTCGGCGGCGGCGATCACGCGCGCCCGGGTCGCCTCGGACGTCGGCGTCTTTCCGCTGAAGACGACCGATGCCGTCGAGGCGGAGACGCCCGCCTCTCGGGCGACGTCGCTGATGGTCGCGCGGCGCGTGCTCACCGCCCGATCGTACCTCGCGTGGAATCGATCCCTCGAATCGATTCGATACCGACCGGGATCCTGGCTACTGTTGCCGCATGGACTCCACGCTCACCCGTTCGCGCCTCGTGCGCTGGTACATCGCCATCTGCGCGATCTTCCTGGCGAGCGGACTGAGCATCTCGACCTGGGCCTCGCGCGTGCCGGCCATCCGCGAGGCGCTCGGCATCGAGAACTCCGGCGTCGGCCTGCTGCTGCTGGGGATGGGCGTGGCATCCATCATCGGACTCACCGTCGCGCCCGCGATCATGGCGCGGGTCGGGGCCCGACGGGGCATGCTCATCGCGCTGCTCCTCGTCGCGGTGGGCGTCGTCATCATCGGGTTCGGGTCCGACACCCTGCAACTGTTCGGCGTCGCCCTGGTCGGCCTCGCCCTGTTCGGCTTCGGCAACGGCTCGGTCGACGTGATGATGAACGTGGAGGGCGCGGCGCTCGAGAAGGCCACCGGGCGCACCGTCATGCCGCTCCTCCACGCGTTCTTCAGCTTCGGCACCGTCATCGGCGCGGGCATCGGGTTCCTGGCCGTCCGCGGCGGCATCCCGGTGGTCGCGCACTGCGTGGCGATGGGCATCGTCATCGCGGTGGTCGCCTTCGCCGCGATCGCGAACGTCCCGTCTCGCGAGATCGCGATGGACGCGCCCTCCGCCGAGGAGCGCGCGCACTGGCGCGAACGCCTCGCCGCCTCACTGTCGGCGTGGCGCGAGCCCCGCACCTACACGCTGGGCGTGATCATGCTCGGCATGGCGTTCGCCGAGGGCAGCGCGAACGACTGGCTGCCGTCCGCCGTCGTCTTCGGACACGGCGCTCCGGAGGAGGCCGGTCCCGCGGTGCTGGCGGTCTTCTCGATCGCGATGACCGCGGGGCGCCTGCTCGGCGGCCCGGTCGTCGACCGGTTCGGACGCGTCTGGGTGCTGCGGATCCTCGCCGTCACCGCCGCCGCCGGCCTGCTGCTGTTCATCGTCGCGCCGTTCGGACCGCTCGTGTACATCGGTGCCGCGCTCTGGGGCCTCGGGGCCTCGCTCGGGTTCCCGATCGGCATGTCCGCCGCCGCCGACGACCCGGCCAAGGCCGCCTCGCGCGTCGCCGCGGCCGCCACCATCGGCTACGTCGCGTTCCTCTGCGGTCCGCCGATCCTCGGCTGGATCGGCGACCACATCGGGCTGCTCAACACGCTCTTCATCGTCGTCGGCCTGATCGTGGCATCCGGACTCTTCTCCGGGGCGGCCAAGCCCCTCGTCGTCACCGAGCCCGAGGCCGAGAAGGCCGTCCGCCGCGATTAGGCTCGTCGGGTGCGTCTCGTCATCGCCCGTTGCTCCGTCGACTACACCGGTCGACTCAATGCCCACCTCCCCCTCGCCACGCGCCTGCTCGTGCACAAGGGCGATGGGTCGCTGCTCGTGCACTCCGACGGCGGGTCGTACAAGCCGCTGAACTGGATGAGCCCGCCCTGCACCCTCACAGTGGAAGCACCCGAGGAAGAGGCGGCGAGCGTCGGGGTCACCGAGCAGTGGCGCGTCACGCACAAGAAGACCGGCGATGCGCTCGTGGTGAAGATCTACGAGGTGCTGCACGACACGTCGCACGACCTCGGCATCGACCCGGGTCTCATCAAGGACGGCGTCGAGGCCGACCTCCAGCGGCTGCTCGCCGAGCAGGTCTCGGTCGTCGGCGAGGGTCTCACGCTCGTGCGGCGCGAGTATCCGACGGCCATCGGTCCCGTGGACCTGCTGCTGCGCGACGACAACGGCGGGACCGTGGCGATCGAGGTCAAGCGCCGCGGCGACATCGACGGCGTCGAGCAGCTGACCCGCTACCTCGACCTGCTCAACCGCGACCCGCTGCTCGCCCCGGTGAGCGGCGTGTTCGCCGCGCAGGAGATCAAGCCGCAAGCCCGCGTGCTCGCCACCGACCGCGGCATCCGGTGCCTGACCCTCGACTACGACGAGATGAAGGGCATCGAGTCGGGGGCTCCGCGGTTGTTCTGAGCCGGGCGCTCGCGTCGCTCGGCGTGGGGAGCGGAGGAGAAACGGGGAACGGAGGACGCGCTCCCGCTTCCGGGTCCTCCCTTCGCCGAATGTCCTCCCGTCCCCTCCCCACCGTCACAGCGACGTGCGGCCGGTAGCGTGGAGCCCATGCCCGTGCGCTCCCCCTGGTCGTGCGTCCTCTGGGACGTCGACGGAACCCTCGTCGACGCGTCCGAGGGGATCCTCCGCCGTCTCACCATCACCCTCGAGCACTTCGGGCGCAGGCCTCCCGTCCGCGGCGAGCTGTCGCACTGGATCGGTCCGCCGATGTTCGAGTCGTTCCAGGCCAACGTCGGAATGACGCCCGACGAGGCGACCGAGGCCGTCACCTTCTACCGCACCCTGAACAAGAGCGAGGGCTACACCGGGAGCGCGCAGCTCTACCCCGGCGTCGCCGACATCGTGCACGATCTCCACGCTGCCGGCGTCCCCCAGTCGACGGCCAGCTCGAAGCCCGAGGTGCAGGTCGTGGCGCTCATGGACCACTTCGGCCTCGCCCCCGACCTCGAAGCCATGGTGGGCGCGAGCCCCGACGAGCGGACGCTCAGTGCGAAGTCCGACATCGTGCGCGAGGCACTGCGGCGCCTCGAGGTGCGCGGGTACGACACCTCCCGCCCCGTGCTGATCGGCGATCGCCATCACGACGTCGAGGGCGGGGCGGATGCCGGTGTGCCGGTGATCTTCGTCCGGTGGGGCTTCAGCTGGCCGCACGAGGCCGACGGCGCCCAGGCGGCCGTCGACACCGCCGATGAACTGCGCGCGCTCCTGCTCGTACCGGACGACGACCTCGCCGCCTCCGACGGTGTCTGACATCCCCTGGGCGCTGCCCGTGACGATCGCCCTGCTCGCGGCGCTGCTCGTCGCGGGCGTGGTCGCGATCGTCGTGCGCGCCCGGCGGAGGTCGCCGCGTGCGGCCGCGGCGGCGGTGGACGCGCGATCGGCCGCGGAGGCGGCGCTCCTGCGCCTCGACGACGCGGCCACCGAACTCGACGCGGCCTTCGAAGCGGCCGACGCCCTCGGCGATGACGGGCCGACCGACCTGCGCCGCTCGCGGGCCGCGGTGCTGCGCGGACGCGACCGCGGGTTCACCGAAGTGGCGGCGCTCGCGGTGTCCTCCCGCCTCCCGGCCCAGCGCCGCACCGACGGGCTGCGTCTGCGCGACGACCTCGAACGGCGGGTCGCCGCGGCCGGCGACACCCGCGACCGCCTGACCGCGTGGACTCGCGCGCACGGCAGCGTCACCGAGCGCGTCGCCGCGGCCCGCGCCCGTCGTGCGGAGATCGCCCGCACGTCGGGAGATCCCGCACGGCTCGTCGCCGAGTCCCGCGCGCGGTTCGACGACACCGAGTGGGCGGATGCCGACCGCGCCGACCGCGAGGCACGGGCGGCGCTCGCGCGCGCGGACACGGCGCTGGATGCCGCGGATGCCGTGATCGACGATCCGGAAGCCACCGACGCGCGGGTGCTCGAGGCGTCCCTCGAGCTCCGCCGGGCCGCGCGGCTGCTGCGAGCGGTCGAGGATGCCCACCGTGCCGTGCTGCAGGCGTCCGAGAACGCCGAGGCCGAGGTCTCCGCCGCCCGGTCCGAGATCGTCGCCGCCCTCGAGCTCGCCGGCGCCCGGCCCACCGGTGTCGCCCCCGACGCCACCGATCGCCTGCGCACCGCGGAGGAGGAACTGCACGCGGCGGCCGAGGGACTCCCGCTCCGCCCGCGCGCGGCGATCGAGACGGTGGCGCGTGCGCGCGAAGTCCGCGACGACGCGATCGGCGATGCCCTGACCGCACGTCGACGTCTCGAGGCGGCGCGCGCGGCGCTGCCGGGCACGCTCGCGTGCGCCCGGGCCGCCGTCGCCGCAGCCGAGGCCTTCGCGGGCGCGCCTCCGATCGAGGAGCGGCTGCGCCTGGACGCCGCCCGGCGCGAGCTGGCCGCCGCCCGTGCGGCGCACGAGGCGGTTCAGGCGCTCTCCTCCGCCCGGGCGGCCTGGCGCGCGGTCGACGGCCGCTGACGGCCTGTCGCCCGATATCGTGGGCGGCATGGGGGAGCCTGTCACCGTCCATCGCCTCACCGCCACCGTCCGTCGCGTTCCGGCCACGGCGGCGCTGGCGCTGGTCCTGCTCGTCGTGGGTGCGGCATCCGCGGCTCTGTGGACACCGTTCGCGGCGTCGTCCCTGCATGAGACGGTGGCCTACGGGCTCCCGGCGCTCGAAGCCGGCCGCTGGTGGACTCCGGTCACGGGCACGTTCTTCCTGTCGGTGCCGTGGCTGTATGCGCCGGTGATCGTCGGGCTCATCGGGATGGGCTTCCTGGAGTTCCGCCGCGGGTCGCGGGTCGCCGCGTCCTACTTCATCGGCGGACAGCTCGGTGCCGTCCTCGGTGCGTCGCTGGTGCTGTGGCTCGCGGCGCTGCTCCCCTGGCCGTGGGCGCAGGAGCAGGCCGGGGCGCTCGACGTCGGTCCCTCTCCCGGGGTCGTCGCGTGTCTGGCGGCAGCCGTGACGCTCTTCCCGTCGCCGTGGCGCCTGCGCGCGTGGACGGTGCTGATCGCGGTCCTGTCGGTGACGTTCCTGTACTGGGGGTCGCTGAACGACCTCGAGCACCTCATCGCCGTGGGTCTCGTGCTGGTCGTCGACCGGTCGCTCCGCCCTCAGCGGGTCTCGGTCCGCGAGCAGCGTCTCATCGCGTTCGTCGTGGTGTGCGGCCTCGGCGCGATCGACATACTCACCTATCTCAGTCCGACCACGGGCCCGTTCGGAGATTCCGCCCCCGTGTCGGGATCGTGGGTCGATGTGGCCGTGAACACCGTGGTGGTGCTCCTCGTCGCGAACGGCATCCGGAGGGGGCGCCGGTGGGCGTGGGTCCTGCTGGTGGCGTACGGCATCCTGAACGCCCTCATCCTCCTGTTCGTGGCTCTGCTCGTCGTCGCGATCGGCACGGGAGTCATCCAGCAGACGGTGGATGTCGACCTCACCGTGACCCTGGCCTCCTCGGCCACCTGGACCATCGCCCTGGTGTACCTCATCCTCGTGCGTGCCGCGTTCCGTGCTCGGCCGAAGGCGACCCTCGGCGACGCGCCGGCTCCGTCGCTCGACGACGTGAAGGCCGAGCTGCGCGCCACCGGCGGCGGCACCCTGTCGTGGATGACGACGTGGGACGGCATGGCCTACGCCCGATTCGGACGCGGGATCGTCGCCTTCCAGCGCCGGTCGGGGGTCGCGCTCGTGCTCGGCGACCCGCTCGGCCCGGAGGAGGCGCGCGCGGCGACCGTCCGCGCGTTCGTCGAGCGCGCCGAGAACGCGGGTCTGGCACCGTGCTTCTTCAGCGCCGGAGAGGCCACCCGGGCCGCCGTCCCCGACGGGTGGCGGAGCATCGTCGTCGCCGATGACACCATCGTCGACCTGCCGGGCCTGAAGTTCACGGGCAAGGCGTGGGGGGCGGTGCGGACCTCGTTGAATCGCGCCGAACGCGAGGGCATGACGTTCCGCCTGTCACGTCTGGCCGATGAGACGTGGGGTGTGCGGCAGCAGCTGCGGGCCATCTCCGAGAGCTGGGTCGGCGACAAGGGGCTGCCGGAGATGGGATTCACTCTCGGCACGCTCCACGAGGCCGCCGATCCGGAGGTTCGCGTCGCGCTGGCGGTCTCACCGGCGGGCGACGTCGACGGCTTCCTGTCGTGGCTGCCCGTCTACGGTGAGGGGCGGGTGCGCGGGTGGACGCTCGATCTGATGCGCCGCCGCGACGGCGGCTTCGGCCCGGTGATGGAGTACCTGATCGGATCGTCGGCTCAGCAGTTCTCGGCCGAGGGCGCGGAGGTGCTGTCGCTGTCGGGAGCGCCCCTGGCGCACGAATATCCCCCGGATGCCGGAGCGATCGCCGACCTGCAGGAGCGCATGGCCACGATGCTCGAGCCCGTCTACGGCTTCGCCTCGCTGCACAGGTTCAAGCAGAAGTTCCATCCCCGGTACGAGACGATGCATCTGCTCTACCGGGACGAGGCCGACCTCACCCGCATCGGCGCCGCCCTCACCCGCGCCTTCCTTCCGCACGCGACGCTGCGGCAGTTCGCGGCCGCGGGCGTCGACCTTGTGCGGACCGAGCGGTAGCGCCCGGATCAGAGGGGGCGGATGTTCTCCGCCTGCAGACCCTTCGGGCCCTGCGCGACGTCGAACTCGACGCGCTGGTTCTCCTCGAGCGAGCGGTATCCGCCCGACTGGATGGCGCTGTAGTGGGCGAAGACGTCCTGACCACCCTCATCGGGCGCGATGAAGCCGAAGCCCTTCTCCGAGTTGAACCACTTGACCGTGCCCTGCGTGCTCATCGACGTGCCGTTTCCCGCTCCTGCCGGCGCCGAGCGCGCCGATCTGTGCCCACGGTAACGGCACGGACCGGGCGGGCGCATCGACCCGTGACACAAACGTTGCACGACGTCATGGAGGCGATCGGCCCTTAAGCCCATACGACGCCCGGGCTGAGCAGAAGCTCGAAGCCCGGGCGTCGACGGATCCCCCCGGATATGTCACGCGAGGCGTGACGGCGATAACTGTACCGCCGCGCGAGCCCTTCGCGCGACACGAAAGCTGGGAATTCTTCACGTATGACGATGATCTGTGATAGTCGGGCGTCATAGAATCCGCGTGTGGACGAGCGGCGCCAGCCTTCCGCCCTCGTCGACGAGGCGTACGCCGCCCTCGGCGAGGCGATCGTCGACGGACGCCTGCGGCCCGGCGACCGGCTCCGCGACGTCGAACTCGCCGCCCACATGGGCATCTCCCGGACCCCCGTGCGTGAGGCGTTGCAGCGACTCGCGGCGATCCGTCTGGTCGAGATCGCGCCCCATCGGTTCACGCGCGTGACGTCGCCGAGCGACAAGGAGATCGCGGACATGCAGGACTACGCGGTCCACATGATCGCGATGACCATGCACCTCGCCCTCCCCCGCTGCTCGGACGACGAGATCGCGGAGGGCGCCCGCCTGCTCGGCGGTCTCATGGATGCCGCCCGCGCCGACTCCTCCCCCGCGTACGTCGACGCGGGGTACGCGTTCCTCGCCCACTTCACCCGCGCCTCGCAGAACATCGTGCTGATCGAGACGTTGAAGCAGACCGCCTTCCTCCTGCGGCGGAACCTGCGCGGCTGGATGTGCGCGCACGTGGAGGGATGCGAAGAACTCTTCCTCCAACTCGCCGACCGGATCAGGGAGCGCGACACGGCACAGGCCGCGCACCTGTGGCTGCGGCTGCACGGCCTCTACTGAGCCCGCGGCGGCGAGCGCAAGGCATCCGTTCGTCCGGGGCACTCCCGCTACCGTGACGTCATGACCCGCATCGAGCTCCGCGACCTCCGTGACGACGACCGCGATGCCGCCTACGCGGCGGTGCGCGCGAGCGCGTCGACGTGGCCACGCGGGCAGGTGGACGATCGCGCGGCTTTCGACGCGTGGGTGGATGCCGACCGGGTCACGGCCCGCGCGATCGTGGACGGCGACGAGGTGGTGGGGCTCGCCGCCACGCTCGACGTCGACGGGGATCGGGAGGCCCTGCTCGCGGTGTCGCCCGACACGTCCCGCGAGTCGGCGACGGAGGCGCTGCGGCTCCTCACGCTCGCCGAGCCGGAGCGCCCGCTGTACGCGTGCGTCGCGGCAGACGACGACCCCTCGCACGACACGCTCGCCCGGTTGGGCTTCGTGGAGCACGGGCGCGACGGCGCCGACATCGTCTACGTGCTGCCGCCGACCCTGGAGTGACGCGCCGGGCTCAGCGCCGCGCGAGGATGGCGACGACCGGGCGGTGATCGCTCCCGGCGTCGTCGAAATCAGTACGCACCTCGAAGCCGCGGACGGTCCACGCCGATCCGACGAGCACGTGGTCGATCGGGGCGGCGAGCGCCGCCGGCAGTGACGTGGGCCAGGTGCCCCGGGCAGCTGCGCCCGCCTGCTGGGCGGCATCCTGGCAATCGCCGACCACTCCGCCGTCGCGTCCGAGACCCCACAGGTGGTCGAGCGTCGAGTTGAGGTCGCCGGCGAGGATGACATCGGGCCCGGTGCACTGCGCGGCGACCCAGTCGATGCCGGTGGACCACTCGTCGACGATGAGCGGCAGCGGGGGAAGCGGATGCGCGGCGATGATCGTGGGTCCGGTGCCGTCGATCGGTCGCCAGACCCCGCTCGGCGCGCCGGGGGTCGAGCCGGCCCCCGCGTCGAGGACGTACGGGCCCAGCGCGTCGGCGACCAGGAGCGACGTCGGAACCGGGCGATCGCCCGGAGCCGCCTGCACGGTCGCGGCGGTCATCTCGATACCGTCGCGACGCAGGATGCCGACGACCTCGGCCGCCGCGTCCGCGTCGGTCTCGGGCAGGCTGACGACGTCCGCCCCGCTCTCGCGGACGAGCCGCGCGATGGCCTCCGGGGGCGCGCCGCCGCCGTAGGTGTTCCATACCGCGACGGTGAGGTCGCCCTCGCCCACAGACCCACCGACACCGCGGGCGAGGAGGACCGCACCGTTGCCGAGCGCGGCCGCACCGAGGGCGATGGCGAGCCCGAGGGCGACGGCGGCCCGCCGGCGGACGAGCGCGACGATCCCCGCCACGACGGCGAGCAGCCCGAGTCCGAGAGCGAGGGGCGCCCGGAACGAGATGGCGAGCGCGACGAACTGCCACCGCTGCGCCCCGATCACCTGCGGCCAGACGGCCAGGACGGCGAAGACCGCACCGATCGCGAGCGTCACGAGGAGGGGAAGTCGGCGGCGCGCAGCGGTCGGCATCCTCACAGTGAAGCGGACCTCGGTGAATGTTCGCCGAACCGGCCCTCCACATACCCTAGGGGGGTACGGTATCCACATGCACGGATACGACGGACACAAGGACGACCTGCAGAAACGGCTGCGCCGCGTCGAGGGGCAGGTGCGCGGCATCGCGCGGATGGTCGACGAAGACAAGTACTGCATCGACATCCTCACGCAGGTGTCCGCCGCGACGAAGGCGCTCGAGACCGTCGCGCTGTCACTCCTGTCGGATCACCTCAGCCACTGCGTCGCCGAGGCCAGCGCGGAGGGCGGCCAGGTCGCCGCCGAGAAGATCCGCGAAGCCAACGACGCCATCGCCCGGCTCGTCCGGTCCTGATCACCGAGGAGAACACCATGAACGAACGCATCGATCTCGGTCTCCGCGAGGCTGCGGCATCCACTCCTCTTCCCGAGGGCGCGGTCATTCAGGAGATCGGCGTGACCGGGATGACGTGCGCGCACTGCGTCCGGAGCGTCACCGAGGAGATCTCCGAGATCGCGGGGGTGCACGGCGTGTCCGTCGACCTGCGCGTCGGGGAGGTCTCGCGCGTCACGATCGCCAGCGACTCCCCGCTCGACGCCGCCCTCGTGCGCGACGCCGTCGAGGAGGCCGGCTACGCCCTGGCGGCCGACCCGTCATGAGCACCACCGACGTCGAGCTCGACATCACCGGGATGACGTGCGCCTCGCGCGCCACCCGGATCGAGCGCAAGCTCAACAAGCTGCCCGGCGTCGAGGCATCCGTCAACTACGCCACCGAGAAGGCGCGCGTGCGCGGCGACGACCTCGACCCGGCGAATCTCATCGCGGTCGTCGAGGCCGCGGGCTACGCGGCCGCGGTACCCGCGCCGCCCGTCCCGGAGGAGGTCGCGACCGACCCCGAGACCGACGCCCTCCGCCGACGTCTGCTCATCAGCCTCGCGCTGGCCGTGCCCGTCGCCGTGCTGTCGATGATCCCGGCGCTGCAGTTCTCGAACTGGCAGTGGCTCGCGCTCACCCTGACGGCCCCGGTCGCGGTGTGGGGCGCGTGGCCGTTCCACCGCGCGGCGGCGGTCAACGCCCGCCATGGCGCCGTCACCATGGACACGCTCATCAGCCTCGGCGTCATCGCCTCGTTCGGCTGGTCGCTCTACGCCCTGTTCTTCGGCGGCGCGGGCATGCCCGGCATGAGAATGAGCTTCACGCTGTTCGGCGCACCGACCGCCGGCGCGCACGAGATCTACCTCGAGGTCGCCGCCCTCGTGACGGTGTTCCTCCTCGCCGGCCGCTACGCCGAGGCGCGGGCGCGCACGGCATCGGCGAGCGCACTGAAGGCCCTGCTGAACCTCGGCGCGACCTCCGCCACCAAGCTCGAGGACGGCCGCGAGCGCACCGTCCCGGTCGCGAGCCTCGTCGTCGGCGACGTGGTCGTGGTGCGTCCGGGCGAGAAGATCCCGTCGGACGGTCTCGTCATCGACGGAACCTCGGCGGTGGATGCCGGCATGCTCACCGGCGAATCCGTCCCGGTCGAGGTGGCCCCCGGTGCCGGCGTCGTCGGGGCGACGATCAACGTCGGTGGTCGTCTGGTCGTCGAGATCACGCGCGTGGGCGCCGACACCGAGCTCGCCCGTATGGGACGCCTGGTCGAGGAGGCGCAGACCGGCAAGGCCGAGGTGCAGCGGCTCGCCGACCGCGTCTCGGCGGTCTTCGTGCCGGTCGTCATCCTGCTCGCGATCGCGGCGTTCGCCGGCTGGCTCGGCGCGGGCGCGCCGCTCGAACTCGCGTTCACCGCCGCCGTGGCGACGCTCATCATCGCCTGCCCGTGCGCGCTGGGCCTCGCGACGCCCACCGCGCTGCTGGTCGGCACCGGGCGCGGGTCGCAGCTCGGCATCCTGATCCGCGGTCCGCAGGTGCTCGAGCAGACGCGCCGCGTCGACACGATCGTGCTCGACAAGACCGGCACTGTGACCACCGGCCGCATGGCCGTGACCGATGTGCTGCCCGCCGAGGGCGTGGACCGCGCCGAACTGCTCGCGGTCGCCGCGGCCGTCGAGGGCGGGTCGGAGCACCCGGTGGGTCGCGCGATCGCCGCGGCCGCGGGCACGGCGGCACCCGTCGAGTCGTTCGCCGCGCACGCGGGATACGGCGTCCAGGGTGTCGTGGACGGCTCCGCCGTGGTCGCCGGTCGGGTGTCGTGGCTGCGGGATCAGTGGAGCGTGAAGGTGCCGGCATCCGGAGTCTCCGATTCGGAGTCGCGTGGAACCGTCGTCGCCGTCGCGCGCGACGGGCGGTACCTCGGCGCGATCGCCGTCGCCGACACGATCAAACCGACGAGCGCCGAGGCGGTCGCGCGGTTCCGCCGCCTGGGCCTGCGCCCCGTGCTGCTCACCGGAGACAACGCCGCGACCGCCACCCGCGTCGGCGCCGACGTCGGGATCGACGACGTCCGCGCTGAGGTGACGCCGGCCGAGAAGCTCGACGTCGTCCGCGCGCTGCAGGCCGAGGGACGGGTCGTGGCCATGGTGGGCGACGGCGTCAACGACGCGGCGGCCCTCACCGCCGCCGACCTCGGCATCGCGATGGGCGGAGGGACGGATGCGGCGATCGCGGCGAGCGACGTCACGGTGGTGTCGGGCGATCTGCTCGTCGTCGCCGACGCCGTCCGTCTTGCGCGACGCACGCTCGGCACCATCAAGGGCAACCTGTTCTGGGCCTTCACCTACAACGTCGCCGCGATCCCCGTGGCGATGGCGGGGCTGCTGAACCCCGTCGTCGCGGCCGCCGCGATGGCGCTGTCGTCGGTGTTCGTCGTGACCAACAGCCTGCGGCTGCGGGGTTTCCGCGCCGAGCCGACGGCGGCGCACTGACGTCGCGTCATTCCGTCGACCTCCGGGCGGGGTCGCCGATCAGTTCGAGCGCCGTCACGACGAGGTCCCAGAACTTCGCGTGGTCCAGCTCCATGGCAGCGTGCGTGTGGCTCTCCGGGTCGCGCGGGTGACGGAAGTCGGCGACCGTCATCCCTCGTGTCAGCGTCCCGGTGAGCTCGACCTCGATGGGGACCGGAACGGTCTGGACGACGGATGGATCGATGACTCGTGCGACGGCCACGGGGTCGTGGACGGGAGGGGCGGCGAAGCCCTGCGTGTGGGCGTACGTCGTCGTGAAGAAGTGCAGGAGTTCGGTGACGAAGGCCGCCGGGCGGGTGCCTACGGCGGCGATGCGGTCGATCACGTCATCGGTGGCCAGCGCCTGGTGGGTGACGTCGAGACCGCACATCGTCACCTGCCAGGGCGCATCGAACACGATGTGCGCGGCTTCGGGGTCGACCACGATGTTGAACTCGCTCTTCGGCCCCCAGTTGCCCTCGCTGTGTCCGCCGCCCATGAGCACGACCTCGTGGACACGGTCGACGATGCGTGGCTCCAGACGCGCGGCCAGGGCGATGTTGGTGAGCGCGCCGGTCGGGACGAGAGTGATCGTGTCGGCGGGATGCGACATGACCAGTTCGATGATGAGATTCACCGCATGCTGGTCTTCCACTCTCATCGTGGGGTCGGGCAGCGTCGGCCCGTCCATCCCCGTGTCGCCGTGCAGAACGTCGGCGATCTCGAGCTCGCGGACGAGAGGGCGAGGGGAACCCGCCGCGAATCGGACTCCCGTTATTCCGGCGACCTCCGCGACGGCCAGCGCGTTGCGGGTGACCTTCTCGAGCGTCTGGTTGCCCGCCACGGTCGTGACCGCGAGCAGCTCGATGTCGGGGTGTCCGTGAGCGAGCAGAAGAGCGATGGCGTCGTCGTGGCCGGGGTCGCAGTCGAGGATGATCTTTCTCGCCATGTGAGGTTCTCTCTTCCTAGGTCGCGGGCGCCGAGATGGAGCCCACGACGTCCACCGGTCACGCCACCCGCAGGTCGGCCTCGATCGCGCGGGCCGCGGCGAGCAGCGCCGGGATCAGCCGGTCAGTGACCTCGGCCTCGGGGTAACGGCCGCTCGACATCGACAGGTTGATGGCTGCGACCACCGCGCCGTCCCGGCCGTGGACGGGAGCTGCGAGCGACTGCAGCCCCGGTTCGAGCTCGCCGTCGACGCGGGCCCAGCCCTGCGCGCGCACCCGCTCGAGTTCCTGCCGCACGGCGGCGGGGTCGGTCAGCGTCCGGGGGGTTCGGGGCGCCAGGGGCTCGGCATCCAGGATCCGATCTCGTTCGTCGGTGGATGCCGCGGCCAACAGGACGCGACCCATGCTCGTGATCGCGGCCGGGAACCGCGTGCCGACGGTGATGCCGACCGACATGATCCGGCGCACGGGTACGCGCGCGACGTAGACGATCTCGGCGCCGTCGAGGACGGCAGCCGACGCGCTCTCGCCGACCGCGCGCGACAGCGCCTCGAGGTGCGGCTGCGCGACCTCGGGGAGCGACAGGGCAGAGAGGTAGCTGTAGCCCAGCTCCAGCACGCGCGGGGTGAGGGCGAACGAGCGCCCGTCGTTCCGCACGTACCCGAGGCTCTGCAGCGTGCGGAGGAACCGTCCTGCGGCGGCCCGCGTCACACCGGCGCGGCGCGCGACGTCGCTCAGCGTCAGCTCGGGGTTGTCGGCGTCGAACGCGCGGATCACCGCGAGCCCGCGCACGAAGGCCTGCACGACCTCGCCGGGGCCGTCGCTGTCGTCCTCAGGCGCGGGGGCGAAAGGTTCGGCGTCGGTCACCGGCTCACCCTATCGATCCGTCGGTGAGCGACCTCACCGCTCGAGCACGACGGCGAGCCCCTGGCCCACGCCGATGCAGATCGCGACGACCGCGATTCCCGAGCCGCGGCGCGCGAGCTCGTGCGCCGCACGGCCGATGATGCGGCCGCCGGACGCGCCGAGCGGGTGCCCGATCGCGAGCGCACCGCCGTGGACGTTGAGCTTCTCGGGGTCGAGGTCGGGCCACCCGGCCAAGCACGCGAGCGACTGCGACGCGAAGGCTTCGTTGAGCTCGACGAAATCGACGTCGGCCCACGTCTTCCCGGCGCGCGCGAGCGCCTTGTTCGCGGCCTCGATCGGGGCGATCGGGAACACGTCGGGGTCGACGCCGTGGGCCGCGCGACCCGCGATGCGCGCGAGCGGCTCGGCATCCAGGGCTCCCTCGCCGCCGATGAGCACGGCCGAGGCTCCGTCGTTGATCGGCGAGGAGTTGCCGGCCGTGACGCTCCCCTGCCCGTCGGCGGCGAACAGCGCCTTCAGGCCCGCGAGCTTCTCGACGGAGGTGTCGTCGCGGATGCCCTCGTCGCGGGTCAGCGCGACCCCGGGCACGGCCACGATCTCCCCGTCGAAGACGCCCGCCGCCCACGCGGATGCCGCACGCTGGTGCGACCGCACGGCGAAGGCATCCTGCGCCTCCCGCGTGATGCCCCACTCGCGTGCGATCTTCTCGGCGGATTCGCCGTTCGAGATCGTCCAGTTCTTCGGCAGGGCGGGGTTGGTCATGCGCCACCCGATCGCGGTGTTCCACATGGTCGCGTTGCCGACCGCCGGGAACGGCTTCGCGGCCTTCTCCACGACGTACGGCGCACGGCTCATCGACTCGACGCCGCCGGCCAGCACGATGTCGGCGTCGCCGGACTCGATTGCGCGCGACCCCTGGATCACGGCCTCGAGCGACGACGCGCAGAGCCGGTTGACGGTGGCGCCGGTGACCGACGTCGGGAAGCCGGCGAGCAGCGCGCCGAAACGGGCGACGTTGCGGTTGTCCTCCCCGGCCTGGTTGGCATCCCCGAAGACGACGTCGTCGATGCGGGCGGGGTCGAGTCCGGTGCGCTCGACCGCCGCCTTCATGACCAGCGCGGCCAGATCGTCGGGGCGAACGGATGCCAGGGCTCCCCCGGCGCGACCGAACGGTGTGCGAACGGCGTCGTAGACGTAGCTGGCGGTCATGTCAGGCTCCTTGCTCGATCAGCGTGAGACCGAGCAGTTCCTCGATCTCGGCGTGCGTGTTGTCGCCGAACAGTTCCCGCACGCGGAGGCCGTCGGGGGTGACGTCGAAGACGCCGTGGTCGGTGTACACGCGGGAGACGCAGCCGACGCCGGTGAGCGGGTAGGTGCACGCCTCGACCAGCTTGGGGGCGCCCTGCTTGGTGAGCAGGTCGGTCATGACATAGACGTCCTTCGCTCCGATGGCGAGGTCCATCGCCCCACCGACGGCCGGAATCGCCCCGGGCTCGCCGGTCGACCAGTTCGCCAGATCACCGGATGCCGAGACCTGGAAGGCACCCAGCACGCACACGTCGAGGTGCCCGCCGCGCATCATGGCGAAGGAGTCGGCGTGGTGGAAGTAGGCGGCTCCGGCGAGCGCCGTGACCGGCTGCTTTCCGGCGTTGATGAGGTCGGGATCGACCGACCCCTCGACCGGCGCGGGGCCCATGCCCAACATTCCGTTCTCGGTATGCAGCACGATCTCGAGCCCCTCGGGCAGGTAGTCCGCCACGAGGGTCGGCGCGCCGATGCCGAGGTTCACCACGGCTCCCTCGGGGATGTCGGATGCCACGCGCGCGGCGAGCGCGGTGCGGGAGACGCGTGTGGTCATGAGTCCGCTCCGTTCCGGGCGAGCGGGCGCCCCTCGATGTCGACGCCGCCGACGAAGACGCCGTCCTGCAGCCACCGGCGCTCGCCCACGGCCACGACCCGGTCGACGTACAACCCGGGCGTGACGACGGACTCGGGGTCGAGGTCGCCGAGAGGCACGATCTCGTCGACCTGGACCACGCTGGTCTTCGCCGCGGCGGCCATGATCGGCCCGAAGTTGCGGGCGGTCTCGCGGTAGACGAGGTTGCCCCACCGGTCGGCGCGGTATGCGCTGACGAGCGCGACGTCGGCGTGGATCGGGTACTCGAGGACGTAGTCGCGGTCGTCGATGCGCCGCGTCTCCTTGCCCTCGGCGAGCTGGGTGCCGAACCCGGTCGGCGTGAAGAAGCCGCCGATTCCGGCGCCGGCCGCGCGGATCCGCTCGGCGAGGTTCCCCTGCGGCACGAGTTCGAGCTCGATCCTGCCGTCGCGGTACAGGCCGTCGAAGACCCACGAGTCGCTCTGCCGCGGGAACGAACAGATCATCTTGCGCACCTGGCCTGCCGCGAGCAGAGCCGCGAGTCCGGTGTCGCCGTTGCCGGCGTTGTTGTTGACGACGGTGAGGTCGCGGGCGCCGTGCGCGATGAGCGCGTCGATGAGTTCGACGGGCTGTCCGGCACGGCCGAATCCACCGATCATCACGGTCGAGCCGTCGGCGATGCCCGCCACGGCCGCCGCGAGGTCGGGCACGGTCTTGTCGATCATGGTTCCTCTGTTCGTTCAGCGAACGCCTGTTCGTTTGGCGAGCATATCGCGGATACTGCGCGCGCACCAGAGGCATCCACGCGGCGTTCGACGCGCGCCCCGGTCGTCCATTCGGATGACTTTCTTCCCGCTCTCCACCCGGCCGCGCATCGGATTCGCGGCCGAACCCCGCGATATTCCGCGGGACTTGACTCGGCGGGATGAAAAAGCCGCGGAGTGGCGGGCGAGAGCCGGGGTTACCGTCGCACGCAGGGACATCCGCTCACGCGTCGACGGTCTCGATGCAGGCGGCATCCGCTCGGGTCGGATGCCGAGGCGGGCGGGGGCTGTATTGGGGGCAGCCCCCGCCCCTCCCTCTTCCCGCCGAGATCACCTCACCGCGCCGACCGCGGCGAAGCGGGACGAGATTCATCCGTTCGGATGAGCCGCCAGCACGGAACGCACCCGGACGCCCCACAGCGCAAGTTGGGTGCGGTCGGCGGCGCCGGTCTTCCGCATCGAGGACTGCACATGGCTCCGGACGGTGTTGATCGACACGACGAGTTCCGCCGCGAGCTGTTCGTTCGAGGTGATCCCGTCGCTGAGGAGGCTGACGACCCGCGCCTCCGACGGGCTGAGGGATGCCGCCTTGGCCCGATCCTGGTCGGTGATGCGGCGCCGGGCGATGTCGGTGAGGACCGAGCGCGTCACGCGCGAGGACATCAGCGCCTCACCTCGGTGCGCGGCGCGGATGGCATCGACGAGCTGCGAGCTGTCGTGGGTCTTGAGCAGATACCCCGATGCCCCACTGCTCAGAGCGCTCATCACCAGATGGTCCTCGCCGTGGCTGGTCAGCGCGATGACACGGGTGCTGCCCCCCGACTCCTCGACGACCGTGCGCGTGGCGTCGATGCCGTTCATCTCGGGCATCTCCAGGTCCATCAGCACGACGTCCGCGTGCTCGGCGAGCGCACCTTTCACGGCGTCGCGGCCGGTGCCCGCCTCGCCCACGACGGTGATCCCGTCCGCGTTCTCCAGTCGGAGTCGCACGCCGCGACGGAACGGACGGTTGTCGTCGGCAATGAGCACCCTGATCGATGCGCTTTCCGTCACGTCATGCCTCCATCGTCCGGGGAAGCGGAATCTCCACCTCCACGCGCCAGCCCCCCGTGCCGTCGGCCCCCGCCGCGAGCGTCCCGTCGACGAGAGTGAGCTTCTGGCGCAGGTTATCCAACCCCCAGCCCAGCCCGAGACCAGGTTCGTCCGTCCGCGGCCGGCGCGGAGGACCGTTCCGCACGACCGCGACAAGACGGTCCGGCCGGATCCGCACCTGGATGCCGATCGGCGCACCGGCCGCGTGCTTGGCGGCATTCGACAGAGCCTCCTGGATGGCGCGGTAGGCGGTCGTCGACACCACCGCCGGCAGGACCTCGGGGTCGCCTTCGATCTCGGCCGAGACTTCTTTGCCGCGCTCTCGCCAGAACTCCACGAGCCCCTCGAGGTGGCGCAGATCGGGTGTGGGTGTGTGCGCCGTCGCCTCGACGGCACGCAGATCCCCGAGCGCACCGTAGAGGCTCGCCGCGGCATAGCGGCCCTCCGCGCGCACCTCGTCGATCAGTTGGAGCGCCTGCTGCGGATGCGCGGGCGCCAGGTCGGCCGAGGCGTCGCACAGCGACACCAGCCCGGCGAGGTGCTGACCGGCGACGTCGTGCAGTTCCTGGGCGATGCGTCCCCGCTCCGCGGCCCTCGACGCCTCGATCGCCTCCGCCTGCTGCAGTTGGATGTCCGCGGCCCGGCGACGCTCGCGCTCGGCCCGCCGCTCGAGTACGGCGTAAAGGGCGCCGAGCGCCACCCCGGCGAAGGACAGGGATGCCAACGACACCCCCTCCGTGAGCAGGAACGCGGCCACCGCCTCCGGGGGCGCCCCCACGCTCGCCGCCCACCCGCCGAGCGCCAAGGCGGACAGGGCGACGGTTCCGGCCGCCCACGTCGCCGCGACGGGGATCCGACGCGCGCTGCCCAGCGCTGCCATCGAGATCGCGATGACCAACTGCATCGGTGTCGCCCAGGTGGGCACACCGAGCGCCACGGCCACCACGAGATAACACGCCACCGCGCCGAGCATCCCGAGCTCGGGTCCCGTCCCCGACCGGGACACGCACACCGCTTGCGCGAGGCAGATGAACGCCGTCAACGCGATGACCGCCTGGGGCGGCAGAGTGTGGTCCCACTGGCCCGTGCCACTGAAGATCGCGAGCACGGGATCGCTGCAGACCTGCACCACCGTCGCCACGAAGACGACCGCGACGAAGACGGGGGACCGCAGCGTCCGCGCCACGGCGCTGATCGGAGGTGTGACGACCGCGTCGGAGGCGGTCTCATCGAGCAGCGGCCCGGGCTCCGACAGACGGGTCGTCATGAGGAGTCCGGTCGAGCCGCGATGAGGGTGAGGTGAAGCCGGTACGTCATAGGCGGCATTCTCCCGGCCCCCGGGTGAGTCCGCGCCGGGGCGAGCCGCGAAGGCGCGAATTTCGCGCAACTCCACGCTTCCCGGACCGCCGCGAGGACCTCCCGCACCCACCGAGAACGACGAAAGGCCCCGGATGAATCCGGGGCCTTCTTCGTTCTGTGCGCGAGGGGGGACTTGAACCCCCACGCCCTTGCGGGCACTGGCACCTGAAGCCAGCGCGTCTACCTATTCCGCCACTCGCGCGATTCGCTGCGTCCACGGATGCCGCAGACTCAACTTCCCGAGAATATCACGGCCACGGACCCCCGATGAAACGTGTCCGGGACCGGCATCCATGACCTGTCCAGGCGTGCTGACTACGATGTGCCTACTGGTCTGCCTGCCTGAAGGAGTCTCGTGGGGCTACTCGACAGTTTCGAGAAGGGTCTCGAACGCGCCGTCAACGGTGCGTTCGCGAAGACCTTCCGCAGTGGCATCCAGCCCGTGGAGATCGCCTCCGCGCTGCGGAGCGAGCTCGACAAGAACGCCGTCGTCGTGAGCCGTGAGCGCATCCTCGCGCCGAACGCCTTCACGGTGCGCCTGTCGCCCGCGGACGACGAGAAGATGAGCGCCCTCGGCTCGACCCTCGTGACCGAACTCGACACCCTCGTCAAGCAGCACGCCCGCACGCAGGGGTATTCGTTCGCCGGACCGGTGACGATCTCGGTCGAGCGCGACACCTCACTGTCGACCGGCACCCTTCGTGTGGATTCGCGCACGAGCGAGGGTCAGGTGTCGTGGCGCGGAGTCGTCGACATCAACGGCACCCGCCACCCGCTCGTGAAGGCCCGCACGGTCATCGGCCGCGGCAGTGACGCCGACATCACGATCCCCGACGCCGGCACGAGCCGCAAGCACGTCGAGATCCTGTGGGACGGCGAGCGCGCGATGGTCCGCGACCTCGGCTCGACCAATGGAACGACCCTCAACGGTCGGAAGGTATCCGAGGCCGCACTTCCGCCGGACTCGACCATCTCGATCGGCCGCACCGCTATCGTCTTCCGTGTGGTCGCGCAGGCACAGACCGCACGGCGAGCGGCGCCGTCCGATGCGACGCAGCTCTTCGACGTCCGGGACCGGGGGCCCCTGTCATGAGTCCACTGACTCTTCTTCTTCTGCAGGGCGGCTTCCTCGTGCTGCTCTGGTTCTTCGTGTTCGGCGTCGTCTATTCGCTGCGGGCCGATCTGTTCGGCGTGAAGGTCCGCAAGCTCCCCGAGCCCTCGGCATCCGCCCCGGCTCCCTCAGCCCCCGCCCCCACGTCGTCGCCGAACGCCGAGACGACGCAGGTGAAGCGTCCCGCCGCACCGGTCCCCGCCCCCGCCGGCGGCCTCGCGACGACCGCGTCCGTCTCGCGCATCGTCATCACGAGCGGTCCCAAGGCGGGGCTCGAACTCCCCCTCGGAACCGAACCCCTCACCATCGGCCGCTCGAGCGAGTCGGGCCTGGTCATCCGCGACGACTACACCTCCAGCCACCACGCACGACTCGTGCTATGGGGCGACCAGTGGATGCTGCAGGACCTCGACTCCACGAACGGGACCACGCATGACGGGGTGCGGGTGGCATCCCCGGTCCAGGTGAAGGTGGGCGCTCCGATCAAGGTCGGCGCGACGACCTTCGAGTTGCGGAAGTAACCCGCCTCCATGGTCTTCCAGGGCTCGAGCGCGGCCATCTCCCACACGGGCAAGGTGCGCTCCAACAATCAGGACTCCGGCTACGCCGGGTCCAACCTCTTCGTGGTCGCCGACGGCATGGGCGGTCACGCCGGAGGTGATGTCGCCTCGAGCCTGGCGATCGCGGCACTGACCGAGCTGGACCAGCCGTTCCCCAGCACGACCGCGGCCGAGCACGCCCTCCGCGACGCCCTCGCCGACACCGCGACGACCCTCATCGACACGGTTGCGCGTCGTCCGGAGCTGGCCGGCATGGGCACGACCGTCAGCGCGGTCATCATGGTCGACGACTACGCCGTCATCGGGCACATCGGCGACTCGCGCGTCTACCTGTACCGCGACGACACGCTGACGCAGATCACCACGGACCACACCTTCGTGCAGCGCCTCGTCGATTCGGGTCGCATCACCCCCGAAGAGGCGCGGTACCACCCGCGCCGGTCGGTGCTCATGCGCGTGCTCGGCGACATGGATCCCGATCCCGAGGTCGACACGTTCATCATGCCGACGCAGGACGGCGACCGCTGGTTGCTCTGCTCCGACGGTCTCTCCGGCGTCGTCGACGACGCGCACACGACCAAGGCGCTCGCGCTCGGGATGCCACCCGCCCGCACCGCGGACGCGCTGCTGAAGCAGGCGCTCGACGGCGGTGCCCCCGACAACGTCACCGTCGTCATCGTCGATGTGGGCGGTCAGCACCCCGTGTTCATCGGGACGCCGACGATCGTCGGCTCGGCCTCGAACCCCAGCGGCGTCATGGTCTCGCCCGTGCGCCCCGCGCGGTCGACGTGGCTGCACTCGGCGCGCCAGGCGGCGAACGAACCGACGCACTTCGAGCCGGCGGCCGAGTTCCTGGAAGAACTCATCGAGGAGGATCGTCGCCGCGCCCGTCGCCGGCGCCTGGGCTGGCTCGCCGCCCTCATCCTCGTGCTCGCCGGGATCGGTGCGGGCCTGTTCGCCGGCTACCAGTGGACGCAGACGCGCTACTACGTCGGCGCCGACGACAACTCGGTGGTGATCTATCGCGGCATCCAGCAGTCCATCGGGCCGCTGTCGCTGTCGACCGTCTACGAGGACACGAACATCGTGCTCGCCGACCTGTCCGAGTTCGATCGGCAGACGGTGGAGGCGACCATCTCGGCGCGTTCCCTCTCGGACGCCGAGCTCATCGTGGATCGTCTGCGTCCGGAACCGGAGGCCACGGGATGACCGACCAGAAGCTGACGCGATCGCCAGAGGTGTCCACCGACACCGCCGTGATGCGCGCGCTGAAGAAGATCCGGACGCCCGCCAAGCAGCGCAACCGCGAGCTCGGCCTGCTGCTGTTCGCGATCGCCGTCTACGGCGCGGCGATCGTGCTGGTGCAGCTCGGGGTGAACGGCGCGATCGAGTCGGGCTACCTGATGCTCGCCGGCATCCCCGCCCTGCTCGCGCTCGTCCTCCACGTCGTGCTGCGCCTGCGCGCCCGGGACGCCGACCCGTTCGTGCTCCCCATCGCGACCGTCCTCACGGGCCTCGGGATCGCGATGATCTACCGGATCGACCTCGCGGTGGGTCTGAAGGGGTGGGATGCCACGGCCATCCGCCAGATCGCCTGGGCGGCGATCGCCCTGGTCGCGGCCCTGCTCGTGGTCGTCTTCGTGCGCAACTACCGCGTCCTGTTCCGGTACACGTACCTCTCGGGCCTCATCGGCATCCTGCTGCTCCTGCTCCCCTTCGTCCCGGGCCTGGGCACCGAGCAGAACGCGGACGTGTGGGTCTCGCTCGGGTTCGTGTCCTTCCAGCCGGGCGAGCTCGCCAAGATCGCGTTGGCGATCTTCTTCGCCGGCTACCTCGTGCGCACCCGCGAGAGCCTCACCTCCACGGGGACGCGCTTCCTGTTCATGACGTGGCCGCGCGCCCGCGAGCTGGGTCCGCTGCTGATCATCTGGCTCGTCTCGCTCGGCATCATCGTGCTCCAGCGCGACCTCGGCACGGGCCTGCTGATCTTCGGGATGTTCGTCGCGATGCTCTACGTCGCCACCGGCAAGACCAGCTGGGTCCTGATCGGTGTCGTCCTGGCCGCGACCGGGGCGTTCCTGGCATCCCGCGTCCTGCCGTACGTCAACGGCCGCTTCACGAACTGGCTCGACGCCTTCAACCCCGAGGTCATCGATGCCGACGGCGGCAGCTACCAGCTGACCCAGGGCATCTTCGGCCTCGCCCACGGCGGTCTCTTCGGCACGGGACTCGGTCAGGGCCGCCCGTACATCACGCCGCTGTCGCAGAGCGACTACATCGTGCCGAGCCTCGGCGAGGAGCTGGGTCTCGTCGGCCTGTTCGCGATCCTCGCGCTCTACATGGTCTTCGCGAGCCGCGGCATCCGGGTCGGTCTCGCCGGCCAGGACGACTTCGGCAAGCTCCTCGCGACGGGCTTCTCCTTCACGATCGCGCTGCAGGTGTTCATCATGGTCGGCGGTGTGACCCGGGTCATCCCCCTCACCGGCCTCACCACTCCGTTCCTCGCCGCCGGCGGATCGTCGCTGGTCGCGAACTGGATCATCGTGGCGTTCCTCCTGCGCATCTCGGATGCCGTCCGCAGCCGTCCCCGGGTGGTGATCGGCTGATGAGCACCGTCCCGTCCGTCCGCACCCGCACCCTGGAGGAGGCACCGTGACCAAAGAACTCCGACGCCTCAGCATCGTCATGCTGGCGATGTTCCTCGCGCTGTTCGTGTCGACCAGCGTCATCCAGGTCGGCCAGGCGGCCAACCTCGCGAACACCGCCGGCAACCGGCGTGCGCTGTACGACTCCTACGAGATCCAGCGCGGCTCGATCATCGTCAGCGGAACGGCGATCGCCTCGTCCGTCCCCTCCGAGGACGTCTACAGCTGGCAACGTCAGTACGTGGATGCCGACATGTGGGCGCCCGTCACCGGCTACATGAACCCCGTCCTCGACGCGCGGACCCGGATCGAGTCCGCCGAGAACGCCGTGCTCAGCGGTTCCGACGAGAACGACTTCTTCAGCCGCATCGAACGCACCGTGACGGGCGAGGTGCAGCGCGGGTCGAACGTCGAACTCTCCCTGGATGCCGACGTCCAGCGGGCCGCCTGGGACGCCCTCGGCGACCAGCAGGGCGCCGTCGTCGCGATCGAGCCGTCCACGGGCCGGATCCTGGCCATGGTGTCCAAGCCGAGTTACGACACCAACCTGCTCGCCGTGCACGATGCGGACGCGGTGAACGCCGCGTACGACCAGCTCACCGCCGACCCGTCGAAGCCGCTCGACAATCGGGCGATCGAGGGCGATCTCAACCCGCCCGGCTCGACCTTCAAGCTCGTCGTGGCCTCGGCAGCCCTCGCATCCGGCCGCTACACGCCCGACTCGACGTTCCCGAACGTCTCCTCGTACACGCTGCCCCAGTCCTCGAGCGTCGTGAGCAACGCCGGTGGCGGAGCGTGCGGCGACGGCGACACCGTCACGATCGCGACGGCTCTGCGCCTGAGCTGCAACATCCCGATGGCGGAGCTCGCCGTCGAGCTCGGCGACGACGCGATCCGCGCCGAGGCCGAGAAGTACGGCTTCAACTCCTCGTTCGCGATGGTCCCGGACTCGACCTTCGCCTCCACGCCCTCGACGTACCCCTCGAACCTCGACGCGCCCCAGACGGCGCTCAGCGGCTTCGGCCAGGGGCAGGTGCGCGCGACTCCGCTGCAGATGGCGATGGTGTCGGCCGGCATCGCGAACGACGGCGTCGTCATGAACCCGCGCATGATCGACCGGGTGATCCGAACGGACCTCTCGAGCACCGAGGGATCCAGCAGCGAGTACGGCCGCGCGCTGGACTCCAACCTCGCGGCCCAGATGGTCACGATGATGAAGGCGAACGTCCAGGACGGCGCGGCGTCGAATGCAAGAATAGACGGGGTCGAGGTGGCGGGTAAGACCGGCACCGCAGAGAACGACACTCGTCCCTACACTCTCTGGTTCACCGGATTCGCCCCGGCGGACGACCCGAAGGTCGCTGTCGCTGTCGTGGTGGAGAACGGCGGGGGCCAGGGTCAGAGCGGGAGCGGCAACGAGATCGCCGCCCCGATAGCGAAGAAGGTCATGGAGGCGGTGCTGGGCAAATGAGACCGACGCAAGGAGTGACCTTCGGAGGACGCTACGAGCTGGATTCGCGGATCGCGATCGGCGGGATGGGCGAGGTGTGGGAAGCGACGGACCACGTCATCGGACGTACCGTCGCGATCAAGATCCTCAAAGACGAGTACATGGGCGACCCCGGCTTCCTCGAGCGCTTCCGCGCCGAGGCGCGCCACGCCGCACTCGTCAACCACGAGGGCATCGCGAGCGTGTTCGACTACGGCGAGGAGGACGGCAGCGCCTTCCTCGTGATGGAGCTCGTGCCCGGCGAGGCGCTCTCCACGATCCTCGAACGCGAGGGGTCGCTGTCGACCGACAAGACCCTCGACATCGTGGCGCAGACGGCGGCGGCCCTGCAGGCCGCGCACGCCGCCGGCCTCGTCCACCGCGACATCAAGCCCGGCAACCTGCTGATCACGCCCGACGGTCGGGTGAAGATCACCGACTTCGGCATCGCCCGCATCGCCGACCAGGTGCCGCTCACCGCGACCGGTCAGGTCATGGGAACGGTGCAGTACCTGTCGCCCGAGCAGGCGTCCGGCCACCCGGCATCCCCCGCGACCGACATCTACTCGCTCGGCATCGTCGCGTACGAGTCCCTCGCGGGCAAGCGTCCGTTCACGGGCGAGTCGCAGGTCGCGATCGCGATGGCGCAGATCAACGAGCAGCCCGCGCCGCTGCCGCCCACCGTCGCCGTCCCGGTGCAGAACCTCGTGATGGCGATGATCGCGAAGAAGCCCGACGACCGCCCGGCCTCAGCTGCTGCCGTGTCGCGCGCGGCGACGGCGCTTCGTCGCGGAGACCTGGCCGCGGCCGCCGGTGCCGTCCCCGCGATCGCCGCGGGTGTCGCGGTCGCCGACGAGGCCACGCAGCTGCTCACCGCGGGGCAGACCTCCGCCGCGACGCGCCTGCTGCCTGCACCCGCCGCGACGTCGCTCCTCTCCGAGGAGCACACGGAAGAGGACGCCCGCCCGCAGAAGAAGAAGCGCAGCCCGTGGACGTGGCCGTTGGTCGCTCTCATCGCGCTGCTGCTGCTCGTTCTGGGCGGCACGCTGTTCGCGGTGCTCAGCAACCAGAACTCGGCCGATCCCGACCCGTCCCCGTCGACGTCCGGCTCCGCGACTCCCTCGCGCAGTGCCTCGACCCCGTCGTCGACCCCGACGCAGTCCTCGCAGCTCATCGACGTCAACGCGCTCGGCCTGCCGGGCAAGACGTGCGACGAGGCCAGCGCGATCCTCGGCGACGCCGACCTCGGCGCCAACTGCGAGACCGGCAATGCCGCGACCTCGCCCGAGCAGGTCGGCACCGTCGACACCGTGACCCCCACCGGTCGCGTCCCCGCGGGAACGGTCATCACTCTGCGCGTGTTCGGCGAGCAGACGCAGCTTCCCACGCCGGCCACGCCGACCATCGAGCCGAGCCAGGCCACGGCCGGCGGCACCGTCGAGGTCACCTGGCAGGCGTACACCTGCCCGTCCGGCACCGGAAACGTCGCGTCGTACAACTTCACCGCGACCCAGGGCACGTTCCAGAACGGTCAGTCGACGTCGTCGTTCGCGCCCGATGCACGCAGCGCGCAGCTCCAGGTCAGCAACTCGCCCGGGCAGACGCTGAAGGTGACGTACACGGTGAGCTGCTCCGGCACCGACCGGACCGTCTCGTCCGGCGAGGCGACCGCGGCGATCACGGGCGCCAGCACGCCCACGCCGAACCCCAGCGCCAGCCGCTGACCCGCGAAACCGATCCCCCACCACGCCAGGAGTTCCCCCGTGACCACTGAGACGCGCGTCCTCTCCGGACGCTACCGCGTCGACGACCTCATCGGTCGTGGCGGTATGGCCAGCGTCTACCGCGGCTACGACCAGACGCTCGGGCGCACGGTGGCGATCAAGATCCTCAAGGCCGACCTCGCCGGCGACGCCGCGTTCCGCACGCGGTTCCGTCTCGAGGCCCAGGCGGCGTCGCGCATGGCGCACCCGACGATCGTGCGGGTGTTCGATGCGGGCGAGGACGTCGAGGTGGGAGCCGACGGGCACGAACGTCCCGTTCCGTACATCGTCATGGAGCTGGTCCACGGGCGCCTCCTGAAAGACGTCGTCGCGGCGGGCCCGGTGCCCATCGACGACGCGTTGCGCTACGTCGACGGCATCCTGGAGGCCCTCGAGTACTCGCACCGTGCCGGTGTCGTGCACCGCGACATCAAGCCCGGCAACGTGATGATCACCGACTCCGGTCGCATCAAGGTCATGGACTTCGGGATCGCCCGCGCGGTGTCCGACTCCTCCTCCACGGTCGCCGAGACCACGGCGATCGTGGGCACGGCGGCGTACTTCTCGCCGGAGCAGGCGAAGGGCGAGTCGGTCGACGCGCGCGCCGACCTGTACTCCACCGGTGTCGTGCTCTACGAGCTCCTCACCGGCCGTCCCCCGTTCCGGGGCGACACCCCGGTCGCCGTGGCGTACCAGCACGTGAGCGAGGCGCCCCTCCCTCCCAGCGAGATCAACGACACGGTCCCGCGCGCGCTCGACGCGGTCGTCCTCCGCGCCCTCGCGAAAGACCCGTTCCAGCGCCCGCAGGACGCCGCCGGTTTCCGCGAAGACCTGGATGCCACGGTCGAGGGCAAGGAACCCACGAAGCGTCAGATGTCGGCGCTGTCGAACGAGCTGTACGGCCCGAACCCGCGTCAGGCGGCGGAGACCGCGCGGTCGCTCCGTCAGCTCAGCACCGACACCACGATGCGCCGCACGCAGCCCGGTCCGCCGGTCGCGTGGATCTGGGCCGGAGTCGCCATCCTGGCCGTCCTCCTCATCTCGGTTCTGCTCTGGGTCATCCAGATCCAGCCGTCGACGGACGTGCCCTCGGCCGGACGCACGGTCCCGAACGTCGTCGACATGACCTACGACGACGCGGTCCAGGCGCTCGAGAAGGAAGACCTCTCCGCCAAGCGCATCGACGTCGCCGATGCCACCATCGCGGCCGGCAACGTGGTGCGCACGACCCCCGGCGCCGACACGTCGGTCGCCGCGGGTCAGGAGGTGTCCGTCTATGTCTCCTCGGGTGCCGATACCGCGAAGGTCCCGACGCTCGAGGGGATCACCGAGACCGAGGCCCGCGCTGCGCTCGAGTCCGCCGGCCTGTCCCTCGGCCTGGTGCAGCGCAAACCCGATCCGGCCCTCGCCGCGGGCGTCGTGATGACGGCGAGCGTGGCATCCGGAACCGAGGTCGCCAAGGGCACCACCGTCAACCTCGTCGTCGCCAGCGGAACCGTCGTCATCGTCAACTACGAGGGCTATCCCGTCGACGTCGCCAAGCGCGAGCTGGAGTCGGACGACAAGCAGCTGACCGTGAGCACGCAAGAGGATGCCGGCTGCCCGGCCACGACCCCGTCGCTGGTCAAGACGCAGTCGCTCGCGCCCGGCGAGGTGCCGGTGCACAGCGAGATCACTCTGACCTACTGCACCGGTCCCTGACCCCGTCGGGGGTGCAGGCTCCGCCCGCGCTCAGCCGCGCCTCGGAGTCCGGCATCCTCGAGCCAGCGGCCGAGCAGAGCGTGGCCGCCCTCGGTGAGGATGCTCTCGGGGTGGAACTGCACGCCGGTCAGTGGCGCGTTGCGGTGGGCGAGACCCATGATGACGCCGCTCTCGCTGCGGGCGGTGACGACGAGATCGTCCGGCACGGTGGCGGGGTCCACGGCGAGCGAGTGGTAGCGCGTGGCCCGGAACCCATCGGGCAGGTCCGCGAACACGCCGAGACCGTCGTGGTGCACGGAACTGGTGATCCCGTGGAGCAGTTCGGGCGCTCTGGTCACTTCCGCTCCGAAGGCCACCGCGAGGGCCTGATGCCCCAGACACACCCCGAGGAGGGGGATGCCGTCGGCGTGGGCCGCACGCACGACGTCTATCGACGCGCCGGCGTCGACGGGATGCCCCGGCCCGGGGGAGACCAGCACGGCGTCCGCGGCCGCGACCGCGGCGACGACACCGGGGGCGGTGGCCGGGTGCATCGTCACGCGGGCGCCGAGACCCGCGACGTAGCCGGCGAGTGTGTGCACGAAGCTGTCGCGATTGTCCACGACGACGACGTGGAAGCTCACTCGACCGTGACCTCCTGTGGATAGAGGATGTCGCTCACCCACGGGAAGGCATAGAAGAACAGCCCGTAGAGGACGGCGGCGACCAGCACGAGGACGATGAGCAGGCGGACCCACCAGGGTCCGGGCAGCACGCGCCAGAGGGCTCCGTACATCAGGCGGCTCCGGTGGTCAGCGACGCGGGCGGTCCGTCCGCGCGGGGGGTGAAGGACTCGAAGACGCCGTACGCGATGGCGCGTTCCGTGGAGCCGTACCGCGGGCTGCACGTGGTCATCGTGATCAGCTTGTCGGTGGCCTGGACCTCGGGCTGCTGCGGGGTCGGAAGCAGCACCTCGACGCCGTCGGGGCGGACGTACTCGAGGTTGCGGAAGCGATAGGTGTACCAGCCGTCGGGCGTCTCGACGACGACCGCGTCACCGATGCGCAGCGACGGCAGGTCGGCGAAGGGGGCGCCGTGGCTGCCGCGGTGCCCGGCGATGGCGAAGTTGCCCTGCTGACCCGGCATCGCGGTGTCGGGGTAGTGGCCGATCCCGATGGGGTCCAGGGTCACCGAGGCGCTCACGCCCCCGGCGAGCTTGAACTGGTAGTCGGGTCCGAGACGGGGGACCCGGAGCACTCCGAAGACCTCGCCGTTCCCGGGCTGCGCCAGGGCGGGAGCCTCCACGGGACCGGAGCCGTCGGGCGAGGCCGAAGGGCTCGGGGTCGCCGGAGCGGCCGCCCACTCCTCGGTCAGGGCGCCGGCTTCGCTCTTGAACTGGGCGCCGATGATCGCATCGCCGATCCACAGTTGCCAGCCGACGAAGAGGAGCACGACCACGCCGGCCGTCAGCAGCAGATCCCCGAGCACGCCCAGCACGGTGACCCGGCGTCGTCGTTGCGGACGACGTCGGGACGCGCGGCGCGTGAGGGGCTGCTCGACCGTGGACACCAGGCGAGTCTAGTTCCGTGGGTGGAGAGTGACCTGGCCGTTAGACTGGCCCGCATGGCACGTACTGGCAACGGCGAAGACCCGATCGCTGAGCGCAACGAGAACGGTTCCACGCCCAACCCGGTGTGGTTCCTCCCGATCATGATCGGTCTCATGCTCGTCGGCTTGGTATGGGTGCTCGTCTTCTACTTGAGCAACTCGCAGTTCCCCGTGCCGGGCATCGGCGCGTGGAACCTCGTCATCGGATTCGGGATCGCCTTCGTCGGCTTCCTGATGACGACGCGCTGGCGCTGACTCCCGCGCGACTTACACGCGTGTAATTCATCCCCACCTGTGGATGAGCCTGTGGATAACTCTCAGTAGTAGACCACGACGGGGATCACGAGCAGCCCGAACAGCACGATCGTGAGGGCGATCAGCAGCCCGATCTGAACGGGACGCTGGCGGAGCAGCCGCGTGCGCGCGTAGATCAATCCGACGAGGGCACCGACGACGAGCCCGCCGAGGTGCGCCTGCCACGAGACGCCGACGTTAGCGAGCGCCGCACCGAAGTCGCCGGTGGTCAGCGACGAGATGAAGGCCACCACGAACGGCCACGCGAAGTTGATGCCGATGAGCACCGCGATGACGCGGATGTCGGCGCCGATGTGCCGGCCGATGACCAGGAGCGCGCCGAAGAGCGCGAAGATCGCCCCGGAGGCACCCACGACGATCGTGGAGGGGGCGAGAAGCGCCACGGCGACCGAGCCGCCGAGTGCACCGAGCAGGTACAGCACGACGAACCGCCAGCGGCCGAGCAACGGCTCGAGGTTGCGGCCGATGAACCACAGCGCCAGCATGTTGAGGCCGATGTGGAAGAACCCGGAGTGGACGAGAGCCGCGGTGAACAGGCGCCAGGGCTCGATCGGTCCGAACTGCGGGACGAGGAACGGTGGGTAGAACGCCAGCGCGTTGCTGATGATGCCGCCGACGCCGGGGACGAGGCCGATCACGTAGGCCAGCCCGGTGATCGCGATGATCGTCAGCGTCGCGACGGGCCTGCCGCTCGCGACCGCGGCCATCGGGGCCGAACGCGACCAGCGGCGCTGCGCCTTCTTCTGCGCCGGAGTCTCGGTGGCCTGCTGCTGGGCCATGCACTCCGGGCAGATGACGCCGACGGCGGCGGGGGTCCGACACTCGGGGCATACCGTGCGCAGACACCGCTGACAGAGCACGAAGCTCTGCCGGTCGGGATGCCGGTAGCAGAAGTTGTCGCTGTTGCGACGGAACTCCTCGGTCGTAGACACCCGCCGCCGCCGAAGGTCAGACGGCGACGACGTCGACCGACTCGAGCACGACCGGCTCGACGGGGCGGTCGCCGGCGGCCGTGGCCACCTTGCTGATCGCGTCGACGACCTTCTTCGACGCGTCGTCGGCGACCTCGCCGAAGATGGTGTGCTTGCCCTGGAGCCACGGGGTCGGGTCGGTGGTGATGAAGAACTGCGAGCCGTTCGTGCCCTCGGGCTGACCGGTGATGGCGTTGCGGCGGAGACCGGCGTTGGCCATGGCCAGCTTGTAGGGCGCGGCGAAGTCGAGCTCGGGGTGGATCTCGTCGTTGAACGTGTAGCCGGGGCCGCCGACGCCCTGACCGAGCGGGTCGCCGCCCTGGATCATGAAGCCGGGGATGATGCGGTGAAACACGACGTTCGAGTACAGGGGCCCCTCGCCCTTGGCGCCCGTGGCCGGGTTGGTCCATTCCTGGGTGCCGTCGGCGAGACCGACGAAGTTCCGGACGGTCCGGGGAGCGTGGTCTCCGAACAGGTTGACGACGATGTCGCCGTGGTTGGTGTGAAGGGTCGCAACGGCGGTGTGGGAAGCCATGGGTACATTCTCTCAGAGTTATCTGCAAGGGTTCGCGGACCGGGACCCCCGTTCTGGCAAGATGAATCGCGTACATCCCATCGACAGGGAGGATGAAGCCGTGGGCCTCAGCCGCAAGAGCAAGAAGGAACTGCGCAAGCTCCAGAAGCACGCCGCGAAGGTGTGGGAGTCCCAGCAGGTTCTGCTGGGCGAGAGCGGAAAGGTGGCCCGCGAAGCCGGTCGCCAGCTCGGTCGCTTCAGCCGTGAAGACCTCGTTCCGACCGTGCAGGACGGGTACGACAAGTACGCCGCGCCGTACGTCGACAAGAGCGTGAAGTACACCAACCGCTTCCTCAGCGACAAGGTCATCCCGACGGCCGGCGCCGTCGTGGGTGGAGCGATGTCGGTGTGGGATGCCGCGGGCGACACCCGTGACCGTCTGGCCAAGGGCCGCGGTTTCGAGCTCGACGCCCACAAGTACGCCAAGCGCGCCGAGAAGTACGGCAAGAAGGCCAGCAAGCAGCTGGCCGCCAAGCTCCCGAAGCAGCACGACGGCATCGGTGCCGGTGGCGTGATCGCCATCATCCTCGGTGTCGTGGCCGCTGCCGGCGTCGCGTACGCCGCCTGGCAGACCCTCCGCGCCGACGACGAGCTGTGGGTGGCCGACGACCCCCTGCGCGCTCCCGACGCGTGAGCGATCCCACCATCAGAGTCCGAGAGGCCGCGCACCAGCGCGGCCTCTCTGTCGATGTGCGGGAACGGCCGGCGGCTCGTTCCCTCGACGAGGCGGCGGAACTCCTCGGCATCCATCCGGACGACATCGTGAAGACCCTCGTGGTCAAGCGGTCGGACGACACGTTCCTGTTCGCCCTCGTTCCCGGCGACCGGGTCATCTCCTGGCCGAAGCTGCGGGCGGTCGTCGGCGTCAATAAGCTGCGGCTCCCCGAGCCCGAACTCGCCCTCGCGGCCACGGGCTACGAGCGGGGCACCATCGTCCCCATCGGCAGTACGACGGACTGGCCGGTCTATGCCGACGAGAGCATCGTCGGCCGCCGCATCGCCATGGGCGCCGGAGCGCACGGCTACAGCCTCTTCGTCGAGGCGGACGATCTCATCCGCGCCTACGGCGCGACGGTCGCCGACATCACCGCACCGCGCGACTGAACGGCGGTCACAGGCGCGCCATCCGGAACGCGATGTCGACCAGCTGTACCCGCCGGACCTTGCGCGCGGCCGGGAGCGAGAACCACTGCGCCCGATCGGTCGAGCCATCGACCTCGAAGCTCAGCCGCCCGCCGACGATGTGCGCCCGGTAGACGATCCGAAGGGCGTGGAGCGGCCCGTCGGCACCTTCCGACAGGCGCCGCTCGGCCGGGATCACACGGGAATGGATGCCGAGCAGCTCGTCGACCACGACCCGGAACCCCGTCTCTTCCCGCACCTCGCGACGTACGGCGCGTTCGGGATCCTCACCGTCCTCGAGGCCGCCGCCAGGGAGGGTCCACGCGGCTCGACGTCCGTCGACCCAGTGCGCGAGCAGGACGCGGTCGTCGACATCCGTGATGACGGCGTACGCGGCGACCCGCATGTCCATGACCAGACTCTAGCGAAGCCTCCGACATCGCCCGTCCTCTCGCAGCACTCCCGACGCCGACGGAAGGGCCCGCCCACCCGAAGGTGGACGGGCCCGGCGAGCCGTGTCCCTCAGCCGATCGCTGCCAGAACGCCCCAGAAGGCGGCGACCAGGGCGAATCCGCAGAGACCGAGGACGGTGGTCAGCACGGTCCACGTCTTCAGTCCGTCGCTGACGCTCAGCCCGAGGTAGCGCGTCACGACCCAGAAGCCCGAGTCGTTGACGTGCGACAGGCCCAGGGCGCCGAAGGCGATCGCCAGCGTGATCGCGACGATCTGCAGCGGCGCGTAGCCTCCGTCGGCGACCGTGCTGGCCAGCAGCCCGGCCGTGGTGAGGATCGCGACGGTGGCCGATCCCTGAGCCGCTCGCAGCGCCAGGGACACCACGAACGCGAGCACGAGGATCGGAAGTCCGGTGGCGAGGAGCGTCGAGGACAGCGCCGAACCGATCCCGCTCTCGGTCAGGACCCGGGCGAAGGCGCCGCCCGCCCCGCTGACGAGGATGATCGCCGCCGTGGGGGGCAGAGCCGACTCGAGGACGTCGCTGATCTTGTCGCGTCCCCACTTGCGACGCACGCCCAGGAAGTAGATCGCCAGGAGCACCGTGATCAGCAGCGCGAACAGCGGGGCGCCGATGAACTGCGCGACGTTGCGGACGGGGTCGCCGGCGGGGAGGAGGGTCGCAGCGGTCGTACCGATGCCGATCAGAACGAGCGGCGTGACGATGAGGGTCAGGATCATTCCGGCGGAGGGCGGCGCGACGGTGGAGGTGATCGTTCCGGTGACGGTGCTCTGCACGCCCCCGCGGCCGGACTGCTCGAACATCTCGCGCGTCGACGGGAGCATGTCGATGTCGCGCCGGGTGAGCCGGCCGGCCAGCAGGTGACTGACGAAGGCCAGCGGGATCGCCATGACGATGCCGACGATGGTGAGCCAGCCGATGTCGGCGCCCAGGAGTGCCGCGCCGCCCACGACGCCGGGGTGGGGCGGCACCGACACGTGCACGGCGAGCATGATGCCCGCGACGGGCAGGCCGAAGCGGACCGGCTTGAGACCGGCCGCCTGGGCGAAGCCGTAGACGATCGGCACCAGGATGATGAATCCGACGTCGAAGAACACCGGGATGGCCAGAACGAGGGCGGCACCCGTGAGGGCAGCGCCGACACGGCGGGGTCCGAGGATCTCGGTGAACCGGCCGGCGAGGCTCGCCGCTCCGCCCGAGAGCTCGATGATGCGGCCGAGCATCGCGCCGAGCGTGATCAGGATGGCGATGGAACCCAGGGTGCTTCCGAGTCCGGCGACGATCGCGGGCACGATGCCCAGCCGCTCCGGATCGGTGTCGGTCGCCGGGATCGTCGCGAGCGGCAGACCCGCCGCCAGCCCGACCAGGATGCTGACGATCAGGAGCGCCAGGAAGGCGTTGAGCTTGAGCTTGATGATGAGGAAGAGCAGGAGGAGGATGCCTCCGACTCCGATGGCCAGCAGGACGGGTGTGGTCATTTCGCGGGTCTTCCTTGACGATGCGGGCGGGGTGCGCGGGGTGCGCGGGAGGGGCGACCGTCGGGCCGCCCCGAGGGGGTTCAGGATCGACGCGTGGGGGCGGCGATGCGGATGACGGCGGAGTCGTCGGCGGCGCCGAGTCCCTGGGTCTGGGCGACGAGGTAGCTCTGCTCCGCGGCCGCCGCGAGGGGCGCCGGGAGTCCGACGCGACGGGCGGCGGCGCCGACGATACCCATGTCCTTGACGAAGATGTCGAGTCGGCTCAGCACCTCCGCGCCGTCCTCATCCCAGGCCTGCAGCATCCGCGGACCGCGATTGCCGAGCATGAACGACGCGGCGGCGCCGGCCTGCAAGGCATCCAGGGTCCGGTCGAGGTCGAGCCCGAGCCGGTCGGCGAGGGCGAGCGCCTCGGCGGCCGCGGCGATGTGGACGCCGCAGAGCAGCTGATTGACGGTCTTGAGCGCCTGGCCGTCGCCCGCACGTTCCCCGACGATCGTCAACGTCGAGGCCAGCGCCTCGAGGACGGGGCGAGCGATGGCGAGCGCGGACGGGTCGGCTCCGACGACGATCAGCAGATCGCCCTGGCGCGCGCGGACGGGTCCGCCGCTCAACGGGGCGTCGACCAGGCCGATGCCCTTCTCGGCGAGGGCGGCGGCGACCTCGGCGACACCGTCCGTCCCGACCGTGCTGGTGAGCACCACGACGGCACCCGCGGGCAGCGATCCGGCGATACCGGCCGAACCGAAGAGGACGTCGTTCAGCTGGGCGGCATCCCGGACGGCCACGAGCACCACCTGCGCGACGCTCACGGCATCCATGGCGGAATCGGCGGGCACGACGCCGGACTCCTGCGCGAGGGCGAGGCGGGCGGGAGCGATGTCGAAGCCGCGGACGGGGAGGGTCTCGGCCAGACGTGCGGCCATGGGCAGGCCCATGGCTCCGAGTCCGAGGACGGCGACGGTGGGGGTCGAGGTCATGGGGTCGATCCTTTTCAAGAGGGGCGGGCGCGGTCAGGCGGTCGCGGACAGGCGCGCGACCGCCGCGGTGAGCGAGGTGTCGTCGCCGACGTTCCCCGCGAAGACGATGTAGGGGATGCCGGCGGCCAGACCGTCCGCGGCTTCCCAGACCGAGACGATGCCCGGGAAGAGGGATCCGCGGACCCGCGCGCGGCGGATGTCGAGGCCGCGTGTCGCCACGTCGCTGGAGGTGATGCCCCCCTTGGCGATCACGAACCGAGGGGTGCGGCGTTCGGCCACCGCGTGGACGATGTCGACGACGGCCTGCGAGACGCGTCGCGAGATGTCGAGACTCTCGGCCGGGTCGTCGGTGCGCACGAGCGTCCGGCTCGTGTGGATGACGACGTCACCGCCCAGGAGTGCGGTCGAGACGGCGTCGATCACGCGCGTCACCTCGTCGGCGGCGGTGTGCGCCTCGAGCAGCCGCGGCACCTCCAGCTCCACCACGGCGAGATCGCGGTGGTCGACCAGGTGGGCGAGCTGGCGACTGGTCAGACCGACGTGCGATCCGACGACGATCAGTCCACCGCGCACCGACCGGTCCGCGGTGAGACCGTCGACGTCCACAGGCTCCCGAAGGCGTTGTCCGATGCGGGCGCGGACGAACGGCGGGCCGACGCGGTAGACGAACGAGCGTCCCTCGGCTTCGACGATCTCGAGACCGAGCGCCAGCTGGATGAGATCCTCCTCGACCACCGCGTCGACGACGATCGGCACGCCGTCGGCGGCGGACCGCAGCGCGTCGGCGACCGCCGCCGCACTCCGGCGCAGTGTGGCGAGGGTGATCTGGACGACATCGGATGCCGCGATCTCGCCGCCCGATTTCTCCTCGACCCAGTCGGCGAGGCGCGAAGCCGTGAATCCGAACGTCGAGTCGCGGGCGAACTCGGTCTCGCCGATGGGGGTGAACGCTCCATCCGCCAGGACGCCGTGGGTCCCGTCGATCGTGATGCGCCCGGCGTCCGGGAACGCCGGGACCACCACGGTGTTGCCGATGTGCGTGCCACCGGCGCGGCGCACCTCGTCAATGATCGTGTCCGGCTCGAGGGGGAAGTGTCCGCGCAGCGTCGAGTCACTGCGGCTGACGAAATCGACGCGGATCCCCGACCGCTCCGCGGCGCGAAGGGCGGCGCGCACGACCTCACGGTTGATCCGTTCGGCCGACTCGGGCGCGAGGCTGCGGGAGTTCGTCAGCACGTAGACGGCGGGGGCGCCCGAGGCGAACGCCCAGGCGAAGTCTTCGACGTCCCACGCGCCGAGCACGGGGAGGTCCGCCACGGACTGCGTGCCCGTCGGGTCGTCGTCCAGCACGACGAAGACACGGTCCGCATCGGCGACCCGGGCGGCCAGGGCGTCGACGTCGGGCTCGGCGACGGCGGGCAGCGCCGCCGGATCGATGGATGCCACGTTCTCTCCTCGTCATTGAGAGTGCTCGCGTCTCCGGGAGCAGCTATCAGATGTATGACAGCATGCAGCATGCAGGAGAAAGCGTCAAGCGGGCCGTCGCGTCTCCGCGCGCAGGGCGGAACCGACTCAGCTCAGGACGTAGGCGTGCAGATCGTCGAGCGTCTGCTGCAGGTGGTGGTCCATCGCCTCCCGCGCGGCCGCGCTCGAGCCCGTCCGCAGGGCGGCGACGATGGCCCGGTGCTCCGCGATCGCGTGCTCCTGGATCTGTGGCACCCGGGACGTCTGCTTCCGCCGCTCGGCCATCACTTCGGTGAGGGGCGCGAGAAGGACGGCGAGGAAGAGATTCGCCGACGCCTCCATGATCACCGCGTGGAAGCGCAGGTCCGCAGCCACGAACGCGTCCACGTCCGCCTTCGCCGAGGCCGCGACCATCGAGTCCACGCACTCCTCGCATTCGCCGAGGGCGACCTCGGAGATGAGGGGGGCCGCCAGCGCGGCCGCCTCGCACTCGATCAGCCTGCGCGTCGAGATGAGCTGCTCCGAGACCGTGGCGTCGTCGCCTCGGGCCGCGCGGTACCGGAGCGCGTCGGGCACCGATCGCCACGCCTCGACGGGCGCGACGCGCGAGCCGACGCCGGACAGCACACGCACGATCCCCCGCGCCGACAGGGTGCGCAGCGCCTCCCGGACCGTGACGCGACTCACGTCGAACTCGTCGCCGATCTCGGCTTCGGTGGGGAGGGGATCTCCGGGCAGGAAATCACCGGCGATGATGCGTTCGAGCAGCTCATCGGCGACGGTGTTGACGAGGGATTTGCGTCTGCTCATGACGTCGTCTCGCTCTCACGCCACGGAGGGAGGGGTCCTACCGGCGTCATCCCTCCAGCGTAGAGCGTGCGTCCACGTGGATGACACGCACCGCGGAGGAGGGATTCGATGTGGAGCCTAGGAGATTCGAACTCCTGACATCCTGCTTGCAAAGCAGGCGCTCTACCAGCTGAGCTAAGGCCCCGGGAAGGGAACGGGTGGGGCTACCAGGACTTGAACCTGGGACCTCTTCATTATCAGTGAAGCGCTCTAACCGCCTGAGCTATAGCCCCGTCTCGCTGACGCAACGTCGTCAACCTCGAAGACTTTACCTGAATCCCGAGGTTTTTCCGAATCGGCGTCAGTTGGAGGTGAAGCCCACGAGCAGGCCGCCCGTGACCTTGACGGCGAGGTTGTAGATGCCGGCCAGGACCGCACCCATGACCGTCACGACGACCAGGTTGAGGATCGCGACGATCGCGGCGAACGCCATCACCTGGGGCAGGCCCACGTACTGCGACAGGGTGGCGCTCCCGTCGGTGAAGCTGGCGAAGAACTCGTCGGCCCGGGTGATGAGGCCGGTGGCGCTGACGACGAGGTACACCAGGAAGTACGACACGACCGTGACGATCGCGATCGCGACCGCGGCCAGGAAGGAGAGCTTCAGGGCCGACCAGAAGTCGATGTACACCAGGCGCAGACGCACCTGCTTGGCGGACGTCTTCTGAGTCGACTTCTTGGCGAGTTTGTCGGCTACCGTGCTCATGCGTCAGTACTTTCCTCGGGGGTCTCGGAAGAGGAGGCGGTCTCGACCGCATCGGGCGCGGTCGGATCGGTGGTCGTCTCCGTCGTCTCGGTCAGGTTCCGCTCGCTGTTCCGGGCGATCGCGATGATGCGATCATCGCCTCCGGCACGGGCGAACACGACACCCATCGTGTCGCGACCCTTGGCAGGCACCTCGGCCACGGAGGAGCGTACCACCTTGCCACTGGCAAGAACCACAAGGACCTCGTCGCCCTCGGACACCATCAGACCGCCCGCGAGAACCCCGCGATCCTCGGTCAGACGGGCCACCTTGATGCCCAGTCCGCCGCGGTTCTGCATGCGGTACTCGGTGACGGCGGTGCGCTTGGCGTAGCCGCCCTCGGTGACGATGAAGACGAACTCGTCGTCCTTGGCGACGGATGCCGAGAGCAGGCTGTCGCCCGCGCGGAAGTCCATGCCCTTCACGCCCGACGTCGAGCGGCCCATCGGACGCAGCGCGCTGTCGGTAGCGGAGAACCGCAACGACATGCCCAGGCGGCTGATGAGGAGGATGTCGTCGCCCTCGTCGACCAGCAGTGCGCTGACGAGTTCGTCGGCCGCACCCGGCTCGGCATCCTCACCGTCGTCCGAGGCCTGGCCGCGGAGCTTGATGGCGATCACGCCGCCCTGCCGGTTGGTGTCGTACTCGTCGAGGCGGGTCTTCTTGACCAGACCGTTGCGCGTTGCGAGCACGAGGTAGGTCGCGACGTTGTAGTCGCGGATGTCGAGGATCTGCGCGATCTCCTCGTCGGGCTGGAGCGCGAGGAGATTCGCGACGTGCTGGCCCTTGGCATCCCGGCCGGCCTCGGGCACCTCGTACGCCTTCGAGCGGTACACGCGGCCCTTGTTGGTGAAGAACAGCAGCCAGTGGTGGGTCGTGGTGACGAAGAAGTGCTCGACCACGTCGTCGGCGCGCAGCTGCGCGCCCTTCACGCCCTTGCCGCCGCGGTGCTGCTGGCGGTAGTTGTCGCTGCGCGTCCGCTTGATGTAGCCGTCGCGGGTGACGGTGACGACCATCTCCTCCTCGGCGATGAGGTCTTCGATCGACACGTCTCCGTCGAAGCCGTGGAGGATCTCGGTGCGGCGGTCGTCACCGAAACGGTCGACGATCGCGGTGAGCTCGTCTCGGATGATCGTGCGCTGGCGACCGGGGGTGGCGAGGATGTCGTTGTAGTCGGCGATGCGCGCCTCGAGCTCGGTGGCCTCGTCGACGATCTTCTGTCGTTCGAGGGCCGCGAGACGGCGCAGCTGCATGTCGAGGATCGCCTGCGCCTGGATGTCGTCGATGTCGAGGAGCTTCTGCAGTCCCTCGTTGGCATCCTGAGCCGTCGGCGACCGGCGGATGAGCGCGATGACCTCGTCGAGCGCGTCGAGCGCCTTGAGGTAGCCGCGCAGGATGTGCATGCGCTCCTCGGCCTTGCGCAGGCGGTAGCGCGTGCGCCGGACGATGACCTCGATCTGGTGGTCGATCCACAGGCTGATGAAGCCGTCGAGCGACAGGGTGCGCGGCACGCCGTCGACGATGGCGAGCATGTTGGCGCCGAAGTTCTCCTGCAGCTGGGTGTGCTTGTACAGATTGTTCAGCACGACCTTCGCGACCGCGTCGCGCTTCAGCACGACCACGAGACGCTGACCGGTACGACCCGACGTCTCGTCGCGGATGTCGGCGATGCCGGTGATCTTGCCTTCGCGGGCGAGGTCGCCGATCTTGACCGCGACGTTGTCGGGGTTGACCTGGTACGGCAGCTCGGTGATGACCAGGCACGTGCGTCCCTGGATCTCTTCGATGTTGACCACGGCGCGCATCGTGATCGAGCCGCGTCCCGTGCGGTACGCGTCCTTGATGCCGCGCGTGCCGAGGATCTGCGCGTGGGTGGGGAAGTCGGGCCCGGGGATGCGCTCCATGAGCGCCTCGAGCAGCTCTTCGCGGCTGGCATCCGGGTTCTCCAGAGCCCACAGGGCGCCGGCGGAGACCTCGCGCAGGTTGTGCGGCGGGATGTTCGTTGCCATACCGACGGCGATACCGACCGAGCCGTTGACCAGGAGGTTCGGGAAGCGCGCGGGCAGGACCGTCGGCTCCTGGGTCTGTCCGTCGTAGTTGTCCTCGAAGTCGACGGTGTCTTCCTCGATGTCGCGCACCATCTCGAGCGCGAGGGGAGCCATCTTCGTCTCGGTGTACCGGGGCGCGGCCGCGCCCTGATTTCCCGGGGACCCGAAGTTGCCCTGCCCGAGGGCCAGCGGATAGCGCAGCGACCACGGCTGAACGAGACGCACCAGGGCGTCGTAGATCGGGGCGTCGCCGTGGGGGTGGTAGTGCCCCATGACCTCGCCGACGACGCGGGCGCACTTCGAGAACGACTTGTCGGGACGGAAGCCGCCGTCGTACATGCCGTAGATGACGCGGCGGTGCACGGGCTTCAGGCCGTCGCGCACGTCGGGCAGTGCGCGCCCGACGATGACGCTCATCGCGTAGTCGAGGTAGCTCCGCTGCATCTCGAGCTGGAGGTCGACCTGGTCGATCTTCCCGTGGTTGTGAGCGGGCACTTCGGGCGCGCCGGCGGGCTCGGGAGTGATGTCGTCAGCCATGGATTCTCAGTTTCGTATCGAGTCGACCGGGATCAGATGTCGAGGAAGCGGACGTCTTTGGCGTTGCGCTGGATGAAGCTGCGTCGCGATTCGACGTCCTCGCCCATGAGCACGGAGAAGATCTCGTCCGCCGCGGCGGCGTCGTCGATCGTGACCTGCTTGAGGGTGCGGGTCTCGGGGTCCATCGTGGTCTCCCACAGCTCGTGGTCGTTCATCTCGCCGAGACCCTTGTAGCGCTGGATGCCGTTGTCCTTCGGGATACGGCGACCGGCAGCCTGACCCTCGACGAGCAACGCGTCGCGCTCACGGTCGCTGTACGCGTACTCGTGCGGGTGGTTCGACCACTTGAGGCGGTAGAGCGGCGGCTGCGCGAGGTAGACGAAGCCGGCTTCGATGAGACCGCGCATGTAGCGGAAGAGCAGCGTGAGCAGCAGCGTCGTGATGTGCTGCCCGTCGACGTCGGCATCCGCCATGAGGACGATCTTGTGGTACCGGGCCTTGGCCATGTCGAAGTCTTCGCCGATGCCCGTGCCGAAGGCCTGGATCATCGCCTGGACTTCCTTGTTGCCGAGCGCCCGGTCGAGGCGCGCGCGCTCCACGTTCAGGATCTTGCCGCGGAGCGCCAGGATCGCCTGCGTGTGCGGGTCGCGCCCCTGCACGGCCGAGCCGCCGGCGGAGTCACCCTCGACGAGGAAGATCTCGCTGATCGAGGGGTCTTTCGACGTGCAGTCCTTGAGCTTGTCGGGCATGGCCGCGGACTCGAAGACGCTCTTGCGCCGAGCGGTCTCACGGGCCTTGCGGGCGGCGAGGCGCGCGGTGGCCGCGTCGATGGCCTTCCGGATGATGTTCTTGGCCTGCGCGGGGTTGCGGTCGAACCAGTCGCCGAGCTTGTCGCCGACGACCTTCTGCACGAAGGCGCGCGCCTCGGTGTTGCCGAGCTTGGTCTTGGTCTGACCCTCGAACTGCGGCTCCGAGAGCTTCACCGAGATGACGGCCGTGAGCCCCTCGCGGATGTCCTCACCCGTGAGGTTGTCGTCCTTCTCCTTGAGGAGATTGTTCGCGCGCGCGTAGCGGTTGACGAGCGTCGTCAGCGCCGCGCGGAACCCTTCCTCGTGCGTGCCGCCCTCGTGGGTGTTGATCGTGTTGGCGTAGGTGAAGACGTTCTCGGTGTAGGCCGTCGTCCACTGCATGGCCAGTTCGAGGGCGATCTTGCGATCGGTGTCCTCGGACTCGACCTCGATGACCTCGTCGTTGACGACGTCGGCCTTGCGCACGCGGTTGAGGTGCTCGACGTAGTCGACGAGGCCGCGCTCGTAGAGGAACGAATCGTGTCGGGCTGCGGTCACCTCTTCGCCGGGCTCGCCCTCGGTGACCACGGCGTCCGGGCGCTCATCGCGCAGGCTGATGCGGAGTCCCTTGTTCAGGAACGCCATCTGCTGGAAGCGCGTGCGGAGGGTGTCGTAGTCGAAGTCGACGGTGTCGAAGATCGTGGCATCCGGCCAGAACGTGATCGTCGTGCCGGTCTCCTCGCTCTCCTCGCCCTGGGCGAGCGGCGCCAACGGCACACCACCGTCGCGGAAGGACTGCCGCCACACGTGTCCCTGGCGCTTGACCTCGACCTCGAGGCGGGTGGAGAGCGCGTTCACGACGGACGAACCGACGCCGTGCAGACCGCCGGAGACGGCATACCCGCCACCGCCGAACTTTCCACCGGCGTGCAGAACGGTCAGGACGACCTCGACCGTCGACTTGCCCTCGGTGCGGTGCATGTCGACCGGGATGCCACGGCCGTTGTCGATCACACGGACGGCACCGTCGGAGAGGATCGTGACGTCGATCAGGTCGCAATAGCCGGCGAGAGCCTCGTCGACGGAGTTGTCGACGATCTCCTGCACGAGGTGGTGGAGGCCACGCTCGCCCGTCGAGCCGATGTACATGCCGGGACGCTTGCGGACGGCCTCGAGACCCTCGAGCACCTGGATGGCGTCTGCCCCGTACTCGTTGGGAACCTTCGCACTGGTCGTCGCTTCGGGTTCCGCGGAAACGTTGTCGGGGTTTTCGGACGTCATGACTTCGCGAGCTCCAGATCGATTCGTCGGAACCTCCATCCTACCGCGCGAGGCCGCTCAAAGCGGTGTGTACGCCCCTAGGAGGGGATAAATCGGATCGAGCCAACCCCGACCATGGCCTAGCCGTAGGTATCGCGCGGGCCGCGGCCTGGAACGGCTCTCGTCCCCCATTTCCAGGAGGGGACGTCCGGCCCGATGAAGCGGATCGACTCGACCCCCGCCTCAGGGAAGCGCCGGATGATCTCCGACAGGATGTGCGCGCGCATCAACTGGAGCTGCTTCGCCCACGCCGTCGAGTCGGCCTGGACGGTCAGCATCCCGGCATCCAGGGCCACCGGGCGGGTGTGCGCGGCGGTGTCGGCACCGGCCACGTCGTGCCAGGTGCGGACGAGGTCTTCGCGCGCCAGCTGCGGCTCCCAGCCGGCCGACTTCGTCAGGGTCGAGAGCACATCGCCGAGCCCGCGCGGATCGCGGCCCGGGGTGAACGGGGCGTTCTCGCCGTCGTCGGCACGCCGGCGACGCTTCTTCTTGCGATACGGCGACGGCTCGAGACCGCGCAGCCGCAGGTACGTGGCGATGGTCTCGGGGAGGTCGGGCTCGTCACTCATCGGCGCCCTCGATCCGGCCGGCCTCGACGCGGACCACGTGCGCACGTAGTCCGTCGGGCACGTCCTCTTCGACGGCGGAGGTCACGATGACCTGCTCGTATCCCGCGACGAGGTCGGCGAGGCGGGTGCGGCGACCGGCGTCGAGCTCGGCGAACACGTCGTCGAGGATGAGCACCGGGTCACCGAGACGCGACTCCGCGCGGAGCAGTTGAGCGGATGCCAGGCGCAGAGCCAGCGCCACCGACCACGACTCGCCGTGCGAGGCGTATCCCTTCACGGGCAGACCCCGCACTTCGAGGACGAGATCGTCGCGATGCGGGCCCACGAGCGTCAGGCCCCGCTCGAGCTCGGTCGCGCGCCGGGCCGCGAGCGCGGCGCGGAACTGGTCGGCGAGCGATCCCGTCACCCCCGCCTCGGTGGCGTCGTCGCCCTCCTCGGGGTCGCCCCCGCCCACAGACAGCGCCCAGCGCAGACGCGGGTCGTGGTCGGCACCCGCGATCGCGGCGTACGCCTCGGCCACGGGAGAGGAGAGATCGGATGCCAACGCCAGACGCGCCTCGATCACCTCGGTACCGAGGGCGACGAGCTTGTCGTCCCACACGTCGAGCGTTCCGAGGGCATCGCCGCGGATGCCGCGCGCACGTGCCGACTTCAGCAGCGCGGTGCGCTGGCGGAGCACACGGTCGTAGTCGGCCAGGACGCCGGCCAGACGCGGGGACCGCTGGACGATGAGCTGATCGGCGAACCGCCGACGCGCCGACGGGTCGCCCCGCACGATCTGCAGATCCTCGGGGGCGAACAGCACCACCTGCGCGTAGCGGGGCAGTTCGGCGGTGCGGACGTTCACGCCGTTGACCCGCGCCTTGTTCGATCCCTGCCGGTTCAGCTGCAGCTCGAGCAGCACGCTGCGTTCCCCGTGGGCCAGACGCGCCCGGACGATCGCGGCATCCGCCCCGTCACGCACCATCGGAGCGTCACTGGAGACGCGATGCGAGCCCAGCGTCGCGAGATACGCGACGGCCTCGACGAGATTCGTCTTCCCCTGACCGTTGCGGCCGACGAAGAGGTTCGCCCCGGCCGAGAGCGCCACGTCGGCGGCCGCATAATTGCGGAAATCCGTCAGTTCGAGCTGCTCCACGATCACCGGGTCAGACTACCCGCCGGCCCCGACATGCGCCGGGCCGGAGCCCCCTCAGCGCAGGAGGAGATTGGGCTGCAGCAGGTACTTGAACGAGCCCTCGCCGCCCTTGTCGACCGAGGTCTGCGGGGTGATGAGCACCGGGCTGAGCTTGTTGGCGTTGTCGCTCGAGGTGAACGTGATGCGCGCGAACTCGCTGCGGACGGCGCCGAGGGACTCGAGCAGGTACTGCGGGTTCAGGCCGAGGGTGACCTCGTCGCCGACGAGCGTCGCGTCGACGGATTCCGTCGCGCGGGCCTGCTCGGTGCCCGAGGCGTCCATCGACACCCCGTCCGGACCGAAGGTGAAGCGCAGCGGGGCGGACCGGTCGAGCACGAGGGCGACACGGCGCACGGCTTCGGCGAGCTCTGCGGTGTTGACGACGCTGTGGTGCTCGGTCTGCGCGGGGAAGAGACGGCGCACGGGCGGGAAGTTGCCCTTGATGAGCAGCGACGTGACGGTCTTGTTGCCCGAAGAGAAGGCGATGATCTCGCGGTCGCCCGAGCCCGAGAAGGCGATCGAGATGTCGCCGCCGTGCGCGAAGGTCTTGCCGACTTCCTGCAGCGTGCGTGCCGGCACGAGGGCGGCCGTGGGCTCGTCGGATGCCGCAGCCCCGCCGTCCCAGGGGATCTCGCGGAGCGCGACGCGGTAGCGGTCGGTGGCGACGAGGCTCAGCTGCGTGCCGGTGACCTCGAGCTGCACACCCGTGAGGACGGGGGTGACGTCGTCTCGCGACGCGGCGAAGGCGACCTGCGCGATCGCGGTGGCGAAGTCGTCGGCGGGGACCAGACCGGACTCGCCGGTGACCTCGGGGATGGCCGGGTACTCCTGCACGGGCATGGATGCCAGCGTGAAGCGGGCCGAGCCGCACGTGAGCAGGATACCGCCGTCGTCGTCGACCGCGATCTGGATGGGCGCGTTGGGGAGCCGGCTCGCGATGTCGGAGAGCAGACGGCCGTGGACGAGGATCGTTCCCGGCTCGTCGACGGTCGCTTCGATCGTGGTGCGGGCGGATGCTTCGTAGTCGAACGCGGCGAGGGTGAGACCCTGCTCGCCCGCTTCGATCAGCACACCGGCGAGGATCGGCTGGGGGTTGCGCTGTGGCAGGAGCTTGACCACGAACGAAACGGCTTCGCTGAAGACATCGCGATTGACGTGAAACTTCACGGGCGCTCCCTTGACGGCGGTATGGCTTACCCATGCTAGTGCCCGACCGAGTCGGCACACGTCGGCACACGTTCGCACTGCAAGGTCATCGAACCTCTGTTAACTCATCAATGGATTCTTCATCTTGTTAACAGCTGTGGAGAGTGTGGATAACTCGCGCGAGGCGTGTTAACACAAGGGAACTACACGCGTGTGATCTGTGGACGCCTTGCGGAGAGCCTGGGCAGTTAACACGTTCGGTCGAGTGCGGGTTCTCCGCTTCCTCCACAGGCGGACGCGTGTCGTTCACATGTCTTCCGCAGAGAATTCGAGTTATCCACAGGTTTTCCACACTGTGTAGAACCGAGTAAAAGATCTGCCGCGAACGTCGCTGACGGCCCCGCTGGCGCGCGAAAACGACTGAGGGGTTCGCCCGCGGATGCGGAGGAACCCCTCAGTTCAGGTGGGCGCTCAGCGCATGCGCCCCAGCTGCGTCGTGATCTCGGACACCTGGTTGTAGATCGAGCGCCGCTCCTTCATGAGGTCGCTGATCTTCTTGTACGCGTACATCACCGTCGTGTGATCGCGGTTGCCGAACAGCTGCCCGATCTTCGGCAGGGACAGGCTCGTGCGTTCACGGCAGAGGTACATGGCGATCTGTCGCGCCGTGGCCACGGCCTGCGACCGACTCGACCCGTAGAGATCGTCGACCGACAGCTTGAAGTACTGCGCGGTCGCGGTGATGATGTCGGTCGGCGAGACCACGTTCGCGTCGTCCTGGTCGATGATGTCGCGGAGCACGGTCTGCGCCAGAGACATGTCGAGCGTCGAGCGATTCAGGCTGGCGAAGGCGGACACGCGGATGAGCGCGCCCTCGAGCTCGCGGATGTTCGACGAGACCACGGTCGCGATGTACTCGAGGACGTCGTCGGGGATGAGGAGTCGTTCGCTCTGCGCCTTCTTGCGGAGGATCGCGATACGCGTCTCCAGGTCGGGCGCCTGCACGTCGGTGATGAGACCCCACTCGAAGCGGCTGCGCATGCGGTCTTCGAACCCGGTGAGCTGCTTCGGAGGGAGGTCGCTGGTGATGACGACCTGCTTGTCGTGATCGTGCAGCGTGTTGAAGGTGTGGAAGAACGCTTCCTGCGTCTCGGCGCGACCCTGCAGGAACTGGATGTCGTCGATGAGCAGGATGTCGACGTCGCGATAGCGGGCCTGGAAGGCCGAGCCGCGGTTGTTCGCGATCGAGTTGATGAAGTCGTTCGTGAACTCCTCGCTCGAGACGTAGCGCACGCGGATGCCGGCGTACATGCTCGCGGCGTAATCGCCGATCGCGTGGAGGAGGTGGGTCTTGCCGAGTCCGGAGTCGCCGTAGATGAAGAGCGGGTTGTACGCCTTCGCGGGGGCCTCGGCCACGGCGACCGCGGCGGCATGCGCGAAGCGGTTGGACTGCCCGATGACGAAGTTGTCGAAGGTGTACTTCGGGTTCAACCGCGTGTCGTTCCGGGATGCCGGGACGATCGGGTCGGGCGCCTGCTCGGGCAGGGGCGAGTGGGTGTTCGGTGTCGAGTTCGCGACCGGTCGTTCGTCGGCGGCGGGTGCGGAACGGTGCGACTCGATGAGGTCGGGGTTCACGACCACGCGGAAGTTGCTGACTTCGGGGTCGACGCCCTGCACCTGCGTGAGCGCCTCGAGGATGGGCGCGCGCATGCGCTTGTTCATCTGCGCCGCGGTCAGGTCGTTCGGGACGTCGAGGTAGAGCGTGCCCCCCATGACGCCCTGCGGAACGGCGAGGTTCAGGAAGCCGTGGAGCTGCGGGGTGACGCGGTCATCGGTGAGGAGATGGTCGAGCACGGCGGACCAGACGGGAACATCCGGTACTTGGTGCAATGACATATCCCCTCCGGGATCTCGGCGCGCGACTGTCGACGTGCAGCGCGCCGAACCTGTGGATAACTTCCGGGGACACGCTAGTTCGCGGTCCGCACGGAGCCAAATCAACTGTAGAACGCGCTCGCGTGTCTTTGCCACGGGTGTGGACGACGCCTGGGGATAATGAGCGGTCGACCTCCCGGTTTGAGTTAACGTCGCGCACGACGTAGCCTTAGTCGGTTGACTTATGCCTACACGGCAGTCCCGACCACGTCCCCCGGCAGAAGAGCATCGGGTGACATCACCTCCGGAGTGACCCATGAGCAAGCGCACCTTCCAGCCCAACAACCGCCGTCGCGCCAAGAAGCACGGCTTCCGCGCCCGTATGCGTACGCGCGCCGGCCGCGGCATCCTCGCGGCGCGTCGCGCCAAGGGCCGCACCGAGCTCTCGGCCTGACCCACCTAGTGCTCGCGAAGCCGAACCGACTCACCCGCGGATCGGATTACAAAGCCACCGTCCGTCGGGGTTCTCGGTGTGCCGGAACGCACACCGTCACCTACGTCGGCAGCGTGCCGGACGAAGGTCCCGCACGGTTCGGCTTCATCGTGAGCCGCCAGGTCGGCTCCGCCGTCACACGCAACACCGTCCGCCGCCGTCTCAAGGCGGTGTGCGCCGAGGCGCTCCCGCTCGTCCGCGGGGGCGCCTCGGTCGTCATCCGCGCGCTCCCGTCGGCCGCCACCGTCGACTACGCCGATCTCCGCGCCGACGTCGTCCGGTGCCTGCAGCGCAAGGCCGCCGCATGAGCTCGTCAACGCTGCCCGCCTCGTCCACCGGCGTCGGACATCTGGAGTGGGACACCATCGCGGCATCCGTTCCGCTTCTCCCCCGCAATGCCGGCCTCGCCCTTCTGCACGCCTACCGCGCGACGATCTCGCACGTCTACGGCGACGTGTGCAAGTACTACCCGTCCTGCTCCGCCTATTCGGTGGGCGCCGTGCAGCAGCACGGACTCGTCAAAGGTGCCGCGTTGACCGCGGCCCGCCTCGCCCGCTGCCACCCCTGGGCTCAGGGAGGCATCGACGACGTCCGTCCGCACCGCGCCTTCCGTCACGAACTCACTCCGCACGGCTTCGTCGTGCCCTCCCGAAAGGACTGATCCGTGCCGGATCTCATTGGAATCGTCCTCTGGCCCTTGAAATGGGCCGTCGAGCTCGTGCTGGTCGGTTGGCATGCGCTCTTCACCGCGGTCGGCATGCCTCCGGCCGCGGGCCTCACGTGGGTGCTGTCGATCATCGGCCTCGTTCTGATCGTGCGGGCGGCGCTCATCCCGCTCTTCGTCAAGCAGATCAAGAGCCAGCGCAAGATGATGGAGATCGCCCCCGAGCTGCGCAAGGTGCAGGAGAAGTACCGGGGCAAGAAGGACCAGCTCTCGCGCGAGGCGATGAGTCGCGAGACCATGGCGCTCTACAAGAAGCACGGCACCACGCCGGTTTCGAGCTGCCTGCCGCTGCTCGTGCAGATGCCCATCTTCTTCGCCCTGTTCAGCGTGCTGAACGACGTCGCCAAGCACGCCACGAGCGGTCTCGGCGGTGTGGGTCTGCTGACCCCGGAGCTGACCCGCGAGTTCTACGACGCGCGCCTGTTCGACGTGGCATCCATGCACGTCAACCTCGTCACCGCGTGGGGCCAGTCCGACGGTCAGGTCACCGTCGCGATCCTGCTGACGCTCGTCGTGCTGATGATCGCGTCGCAGTTCTTCACGCAGCTGCAGATCATCTCGAAGAACCTGTCGCCGGAGGCCAAGACCGGTCAGGCGTACCAGATGCAGAAGATCATGCTCTACATCCTGCCGCTGGCCTTCATCTTCTCGGGTGTCTTCTTCCCCCTCGGCGTCGTCATCTACTGGTTCGTCAGCAACCTGTGGACGATGGTGCAGCAGTTCGTCGTCATCCGCGAAATGCCGACTCCCGGATCGGATGCCGCGAAGGCGCGGGAAGAGCGGCTCGCTCGCAAGGGCAAGGCGATCGACTCGAGCGGCAAGGTTGTTCCGATCGAGAAGTACGAGGCCGAGCAGCAGCGCCTGTTCGAAGAGGCCGAGCGCGCACGCGCCGCACAGCCCAAGCGTCAGCAGCCCGTCGGCAAGCAGCGCGCCAAGAAGCAGCAGCAGTCCCCCAAGGCCTCCGGAACCGCTCCGCGGACGACCGCGAAGCCCGGAACCGACTCCCCCTCCTGAGCACCTGGAGACCATGAGATGACGACGTCCGAGCAGATCGCGACCGAGCACACCGCCGCCACCGAGGAGCAGCTGGAGCAGGAGGGCGACGTCGCCGCCGACTTCCTGGAAGGGCTCCTCGACATCGCCGATATCGACGGCGACCTGGCGCTCGACGTACGCGCCGGCCGTGCGTACGTGTCCGTCGAGGCCGAGGACGCCTCCGCGCTGTCGACGATCTCGCACCCCGACACAGTCCAAGCTCTGCAGGAACTCACCCGCCTGGCCGTGCAGAACTCGACGGGACGCTTCTCGCGTCTGATCCTCGACATCGGCGGCTCGCGCGATGCGCGCCAGCGTCAGCTCGAGAACCTCGTCGACCGTGCCATCCAGCGTCTCGAGGAAGGTGCTTCGCAGGCGTCGCTGCCGGCGATGTCGAGCTACGAGCGCAAGCTCGTGCACGACATCGCGGCTGACCGCGGGTACTCCTCCGAGTCCTTCGGTGAGGGTGCGGACCGACACACCGTGCTGCGTCGCGGCTGATCCGTTCGACGTGGGCAACCAACTCGAAGCGGAACCGGATGCCGCGGCGGCGCTGTTCGGCGACCGCATCGATCTGGCACGCCGGTTCACGAGGGCGCTGGCCGCTCATGGCGAAGAACGTGGTCTGATCGGACCGCTCGAGGTGCCGCGGCTCTGGACCCGGCACATCCTCAACAGTGCGGTGGCCGCACCGTTCTTCGAGGGGCGAGTCGCGGACGTGGGGTCGGGTGCGGGACTTCCGGGTGTCGTGCTCGCGATCGCACGACCGGACGTGGAGTTCACTCTCATCGAGCCCATGGAGCGGCGGACCATCTGGCTCAGCGAGCAGGTCGCCGACCTCGGCCTCGAGAACGTCACCGTGGAGCGTCTCCGCGCCGAGGAATGGGCCAAGGGTCGCGTGTTCGATGTCGTCACCGCACGTGCCGTCAGTGCGCTCAGGACGCTCATTCCGTGGACCGCGCCGCTGGCGCGCGTGGGAGGGCGACTCGCCTACCTCAAGGGCGCGAATGTGGCGGCCGAGGTCGACGCGGCGGAGAAGCAGATCCGGCGCTTCGGTGTGTCCGACATCGAGGTGCATGTCGTGGGCGAGGGCGTGGTCGACGAACCGACGCGCGTCCTGACGGCGACCGTCACGCGTTAGCTACTCCCGTTCAATGGGAGTCTGTCGACCACGCCCTCACGCGCCTCACCGTTGCCGCTTTCGGGTAGGCGCCTCGATCGGGTGACATCTCGAACACGTCGATGAGAAGCATCTGGGGATACGCCGGAGCCTGATCGAAGGCGGCGACGAGGCGTCCCTCGCACCCGATGGTGGTCACTCCCCCGCCCCACTCGACGCTCCAGGTGAGGAAGCGCGACGCGTCGTGCGGAACGCTCGTCGCGATCATGTCGGTGCGGAGCCGTTCGTCGTGGTGGGCCTTGATGCCGCACCGCACGCGCGTGCTCGCGCCGATGGCATCCGCGTCGATCTCCGCGACGCAGATCTCTCCCGAGTCTCGCGGGTCGTCGTGTTCGGTGCCGACCAGCCAGATGGCTGTCATGCAGTCGGGATCGGTGCTGGCCCGCAGCGTGACATCGACACGGCCGGCCGTCGGGGCGTAGTGAAGGCTCGTCGGGGTGTGCGTACGAACGAGGAGTCCGTCCGAACGGTGGCGGTGTGTTCCCACGTTCGATCCGAGCGTGCCCGAGAAGGTGGCGGTCTGCAGATTCGAGACTCGCATCTGGCCGTCCTCGGGACGCCACTCGAGCTGGTCTTCCTCGATGCGCAGATCGATGCCTTCGGGCGTGAAGGCCAGCCGTGCGGCCGATCTGTCCGCCGTCGTCCAATGCGGCAGGTAGTGCGGAACCCACACCGGCGCGAGCTCGCCGCCCGAGAAATCGTCGTCGATGGCGGGCGCGGAGGTCGGGGGTGGCGAGAGTGGATCACCCGGCGTTCGGAGCATGACAGCCAGTCTGCCGTGGAGGTCTGACATGGATGCCGTCGGAGTGGGCCACGCCTCTGCCGGGCGCGGGGTCGTGACTGTTTCACGTGAAACGGTTCGTAAGGTGGGTGCCATTGCTTGACCAATGAGTGGGGGCGGGTCGAGCGTCTTGGGGGCTGCGCCGAGAAGATGGGAGTTCGCGACTCGGCGAGTTGGGCGTGCTCCGGTTCGCGGCGGCGTGAGATGCGCTGCGTGACCGGCCTGGTGCTGGGGATCTGGCTCATGCGGGCTTCGGCCGTGTTGAGGCTTCGACGCGCCGCGCTGTGAGTGTCGCCGACGCCTCAGTCGTCGGAATCTGTCACTCTGTCGCCGGCCTCCTGTGGTGGTGTGGCGTCGCGCGGCGATCGACGTTCGGTCTCGTGGGAGGCATCGGTCAGCAGGACTGGGGCCGTGCGGAATGTAAGGCTCCCTGTCATCGGTGACGCGTCCCACGTCGATGGGTCGGCACACACTCCCCCACTGTCACCCCATGCTCCAGCGCGGCGATGGGCTGACGTCGAAGGTTGGGTGTCTGAGGCGCGTCGAACGACCGTTGATCGCTTCAGGCGTGGGCGGTGGCGCGCACACCGCGGGGGTCGCGGGGACGTCGTTGGTACCGCGCTCTACGCAGTTCCGCGATCGCGCCGGCGGCTGCTGGCCTTCTCGCACCATGACGGGGTGGAGTCCGCATGCCGATGCGGTTCCCACGCGTCGACGTCCGGATAGGCGGTCGTTGCGCGGAGGACGTCGGCCGTGAGCGGGAATGCTCATCCCGTAGTGCACGCAGGTAGCACGGAGGCTGTCTGGCACACGCGATGTCGCGTAGTCCGCGAACTCGGTCGATGGCAGGCGAGCGCAGCCATTCGGACTGAACCGCGTGATGCCGCGGACCACGTCCGAAAGGGCATCGGCTTGTGTGTCTGTTCCACCTCCGCGTGTGCTCGCTGGTCGGGATGGGGTGCGCGGTCTTCCCTCGGTATGGCGCGGGCGGCGGCGCGCGCTGATCCTGGAGAGGAGCATCCGGTTGCGTGGCCTGAGCGCTGGTGTTCCGGGGTGCGTTGCGTGACGCGTCGCGCCGTACACATACGCGGTGAAGAAGCGCACCCGCGCGGTGTTTCACGTGAAACATCGAGCCACCATCGCGGCGTGCGCCGTCAGATTCTGGTGACGCTGTTGCTGGGCGGCTCCGGCGATGATCGCTACTCGACACCGTCGATCCGCCATTCCCGGCGTCCACTCCCCCACCCGCCCCCCGCCTTGTCGCCACCATCGTCGCTCTGAGGTGCCTGCGCGTGCTGGTCGCGCGAGGAGGTAAGCCGCCACGCGCCACCCGCGAACAACGTTCCGGGCGAAATCCGTCTGCGGATGTTTCGCGTGGAACATCGCGTTCGACCCAATAAGGCACGATTGACGCACAGACGGTGCTCGGCTCGGCCGCTGGTGCCTCGACCGGCCCGGGAGCCTCGCGGCTAAGAAGCTGCGGGCGATCGCCTGAGGAGATCGCGCGCCCACCGTGGCGGCGAGTGGGCGTGGCGTGCCGTGTTCAAGTCTTCTCGTCAGGTGCGCCGGTGGGTGAACTTGACCGCCCGACCACGTTCGCACTCGGCGCGGACACCGTTGCAAGGGAGAGAACCGAGGGTGTTCGAGGGGCCTGATCCCACGACGGGGCCGTTCCTCCGTGGGCATACCCGGCGAGGCCCAACATTCGGTGGGTCGGCGTCGTCTGTGTAGGCGGCTTCGGAGAGGGCGGTGGCCCTGGACGCTCCCGCCTGATGTCCGGAGGCACGCCTCCGGATGGCCGCCGGGGGTGCGCCATTCGCCATCCTCCCGGGCCGCGATCCGAGATGCGGCCACCGACAGGATGCGGACGGAGCACAAGATCGGCCGGTGGTGGGCTGCCGCTAGCCTCCCCTGCGCCCCGTGGGATATGGATAGGCGATGTGTGGAGCTGCGCGCGGTTTCGCGGTGACGTCCATCGCCGTGCGGGCTACGCCCGAGCACGCGATCAGTCGACCATCGAACCGTCCCATGGAACCGATGCAGCGACGCTCTCTGTCTGCCCACGCAGCCGATCTACTCTCCCGGGCGCGGTCATGTTTCACGTGAAACATGACCGCGATGGAGGCCATCATCGGGGAGCCCCGCGTCGTTTCCCTCCCCGCCCCCGCGCACTTCCGCTCGACACTTCGGGTCCCGCAGGGACGAACAAGTGTTGACCGGGATTGCCGCCATCGGTGGAACTGTCGTCTCCGCGCCGTAGCCGACACGTTGGAAACGAGAGCCGCTCGGACCACCGAGTGTGCCGGTATGGTCGCCGACGGTTATCAGTGCGCGCGGCCAAGTACTGATCTCGGTTCTCGACGCGCGATGCTGTGCGCGGGCGCCGTGTGGTGGCGGCGGACAACGCCGCCGGCAGCGGTCTGATCGACGAGCCTTCTCAATGGAGCGCACGCACAGCTACGTGGGTGTCCGCACTTCCCGGGAGTCGCTGTCCCAAGCGTCACGGGCCGCTGGCATCGGCGCATGCCCCAACGAGATGCGGTTCACAGACCTCAGCTGCGCGGCGGGCAGGCGGCGCATGGAAGGTCGTGGTGCCGTGGCAGGGGGCGCGACGCGAGGTGCGGCGGCACACAGGGCGCCAGCAGCCGCGGTCTGACGGCGTGGACACCCGCCGACTGCCCGCGCCGACCCGAAATGTTCCACGTGAAACATCGAGGCCGCGCTGCTCAGCCAGGCCGGATGCGCGTCCGGTGCGCAGACGCCAGCTCGATTGTCACGGGATCCCAGCGTGACGGAGTCCGTCGGTGAAGAGGCGCATCGGGGGAGTCGCGTCACACGGTGTGGCGAGGAGGACGTCAGGCGCGGACTCAGGCCAGCGCACACGGTTGCTGCGTCACGGGCGACACTCTGGCAGTGCGGGCCGTCGCGGTGAACCGGCGCGGCCCGCGAGGCCGCGGAGCGCGCGGGTTCTGCGCGGATCCTTGCGTGGGAAGTGGATACCGGACGGCGTGACGGCACACTCCCCTGACGCGCGAGACTCTAACGAACGGCTGTGTCGGTGGCGAACGGGGGCTGCCCTTCATGACCAGAGCTTGCCGAGAGCAAACGACACTCGCGAGAACGCCATGACCACTTAGGTCCAGCACCAGGGTGCAGATGCCGCACAGTCGCAGGAGCTCCGACGCTCATGCGCTCGTCAGTCACAACGTTTCACGTGAAACATCCACACTTCGGCGCGATGACGAGGCGTGCCCGCCTGTCAGTGCGGACGGCAGCTCTCCACGCCGGCACGACCGAGTAGACGCGCTCCCCGCGCGCGGCACGATCGACGAGTCCAGCGCGTCGTGCTCGTAGACAGCTGCCGCAGCGACGGGTCCGAGTTGGTCCGGAGTGGTGCGTGTTCATCTTCTCGTCGGCGCCGATCGTTGATCTTGCGCGGCACTCGCCCTGGAGATCGCCCGGATTCGCCCCGCGAAACCCGACACGCGCCTGCGCACGGTCGGCGTGCCCACGTAGACTGAGGATGTTGTCCCCGGAGATGAAGGAGCGCGTTTCACGTGAAACAATCCGGCGAGTCGTCCGGCTCGACCTCCTTCGAGGACTCCCCCATTGCACGTGAGCTCGCGGATCTCTCGGCTCGGCGCCGAGCGCTGGAGGCAGTCGAGGTGAAGTTGTCGGGGCGAACCCGCGTATTCACGGTGTCGAACCAGAAGGGTGGCGTCGGTAAGACGACCACAGCAGTCAACATCTCGGCTGCCCTCGCCTCGCTGGGTGCCAAGGTTCTCGTCATCGACCTCGACCCTCAAGGCAACGCGTCGACCGCACTCGGTGTGCCCCACAACGCGGACACGGCGAGCATCTACGACGTGCTCATTGACGAGTTCCCGCTGGCCGACATCATCCAGACCAGTCCGGAGTCGCCGAACCTCCTCTGCGCTCCGAGCACGATCCACCTCGCCGGGGCCGAGATCGAGTTGGTCTCCCAGGTGGCGCGTGAGCATCGGCTTCGCGGGGCGCTGCGTGATTACCTTGCGGATGCCGGTAACCACCTCGACTTCGTGATCATCGACTGCCCGCCGTCTCTCGGGCTCCTGACCATCAACGCGTTCACGGCGGCGGATGAGGTCCTCATCCCCATCCAGTGCGAGTACTACGCGCTCGAGGGTCTGAGCCAGCTACTCGGCAGCGTCCAGATGATCCAGAAGCATCTGAACCCCGCCCTTCACGTGTCGACGATCCTGTTGACCATGTACGACGGTCGAACGCGCCTCGCACAGCAGGTCGCGGATGAGGTGCGTCAGCACTTCTCGAATGAGGTGCTCGACACGGTGATCCCCCGCTCTGTGCGCGTGTCGGAGGCGCCGAGCTTCGGACAAACGGTCATCGCCTACGATGGCCACTCGGCGGGCGCGATCGCCTACCGCGAAGCCGCGGTCGAAATCGTCGCACGCGATACCACCACGAAGGAAGACTGATGGCCAAGAGAACCGGACTGGGCCGCGGAATCGGCGCCCTCATCCCCACCGCCGAGTCGTCGGAGGCCCGCCCGGTCGACGTCTTCTTCCCCGGCGGCACGAAGACCGAGGAGTCGAAGGCGACGACCTCGGCGACGGAGCCCGTGGATGACACGGCGTCGGAGCTCGTCGCCGTCCCGGGCGCTCGGCTGGTGCACATCGACCCGCAGTCGATCGTGCCCAACCCCCGTCAGCCGCGGACGCACTTCGACCCGGAAGACCTCGCTGAGCTCGTCCACTCCGTTCGCGAGTTCGGCGTCCTGCAGCCCGTGGTCGTCCGCGACAAGGGCGACGGCACGTATGAACTCATCATGGGCGAGCGCCGTACCCGCGCGTCGCGCGAGGCCGGACTGTCCTCGATCCCCGCTGTCGTTCGCGAGACCGACGACGAGTTCCTCCTCCGCGACGCGCTGCTCGAGAACCTGCACCGATCGCAGCTGAACCCGCTGGAAGAGGCATCCGCCTACCAGCAGCTCCTCGAGGACTTCGGCATCACGCAGGAGGAGCTCGCCACCCGCATCGGTCGCTCGCGTCCGCAGATCAGCAACACGATCCGTTTGCTGAAGCTCCCCGTCCCCGTGCAGCAGCGGGTCGCGGCCGGCGTCTTGAGCGCGGGCCACGCGCGCGCGATCCTCTCGCTCGACGACCCGCGCGAGATGCAGAAGCTCGCCGACAAGATCGTGAACGAAGACCTCTCCGTCCGGGCGGCCGAGGCCGCGGCCAAGATGCCGGGAGTCGCCCCCGTTCGTCAGAAGCCCAAGGCCGGGAGCCGTCGTTCCGGTCTCGACGACATCGCCGAACGTTTGGGTGATCGGTTCGACACCAAGGTCAAGGTGTCGCTCACCGCAAGAAAAGGCCAGATCAGCATTGATTTCGCCACGATTCAGGACCTCAATCGGATTCTCGCCGTACTCGGAGAAGACGGCTACACAGGCTGAATATCGGCTCATTCCCTTCTCGGCATATACCGGGAGCCGGCCCCGACCGGCTCCTCTGTCCGAGGCCCGACGTAGGCTGGAGAGGTGACCGCGAACGACCAGGGCCCCCGCCGCCGCGCCAGTCTCGAACTGCTGCGCGCGGAGGCCTCGGACGAACTCGCCGTCCTCATTCACGAGCGTCTTCGCGGCGGTGAGGACCCCTGGGACTTCATGGAAGATCTCCCCAGCGTCGATGAACTCGTCGTGTTGACCCTCCGGGCCGAGAACATCGCCGAGAACGGCGGCGTCCGGCCGAACCGGTCCCGCAACTACCGTGTGCTGCGACAGATCGCGCTGGACCATCCGGCGCTCACGCGCGCGGTGTGGCGGATCCTCGGCGATGAGGAACCCCACCGTCGCTGGGACGCATCCGTGCGCCTCGACGCCTCCTAAGCCCACCAGCGACCCGGCGTACGGCAATTCAGCCCCAAACGCTCCAGGATGCCACGGAGAGCTCCCGGAGCCGGCTCTGGCGCCACGGCCACCCCGGGAGCGCCCTCGGTGGCCAGGAGGCCGCAGGGCGGCCCGAATGGAGCGCGTCGGCTCCTGGCATCCCCTCGCCCACGAGAAAGCCCCCGACACCACGAGGGTGCCGGGGGCTTTCGCTGCGAGCGGGCTCAGCCGAGGTACGCCGCGAGGTCCTTCTCGAGGGCGAACTTCGGCTTGGCGCCGATGATGGTCGTCTTGACCTCGCCGCCTTCGAAGACCTTCATCGCGGGGATCGAGGTGATCTGGTACTTCATCGCGAGGTCGGGGTTCTCATCGACGTTGAGCTTCACGATGGTGATCTTGTCGGCGTTCTCGGACTGGATCTCGTCGAGAACGGGGCTGACCATACGACACGGTCCGCACCACTCGGCCCAGAAGTCCACGAGAACGGGGCCCTCGGCCTGCAGGACGTCCTGCTCGAAGGTCGCGCTGGTCGTCGCCTTGGCGGTCATGTGCATTTCTCCTTAGATGGAAGCGTTACCGGTGGAAACCCCGGTGAGCGTGGGTTTATTCCTCAGACGACAGCGGCGTCGGGGAGCCCTTCGAGGGGGCTCTCGGCGACGGCGGGCTCGCCCGCCTCACCGCGCGCGGCGAGGAAGTGCTCCACGTCGAGCGCGGCCACGGTGCCGCTGCCGGCAGCCGTGATGGCCTGACGGTAGGTGGGGTCGATGACGTCGCCCGCGGCGAAGACGCCGTGGACCGACGTGCGCGACGAGCGACCGTCGACCCAGATCGTGCCCTCGGGGGTGAGCTGCAGCTTGTCGTGCACGAGGTGCGTCCGCGGGTCGTTGCCGATCGCGACGAAGAGGCCCTCGATCTCGAGGTCGCGCTCCGAACCGTCGACGGTGGAGCGCAGGCGCACACCGTTCACGGCCTCGTCACCGAGGATCTCGGCGACCTCGCTGTTCCAGACGAACTCGATCTTGGGGTTCGCGAAGGCGCGCTCCTGCATGATCTTCGAGGCGCGGAGCGAGTCCTTGCGGTGGATGATGTACACCTTCGAAGCGAACTTGGTGAGGAAGTTCGCCTCTTCCATCGCGGAGTCGCCGCCGCCGACGACGGCGATGGTCCGCTCCCGGAAGAAGAAGCCGTCGCAGGTCGCGCACCACGAGACACCGTGGCCGGACAGACGCTCTTCGCCCTCGAGTCCGAGCTTGCGGTAGGCGGAGCCGGTCGCGTAGATGATCGAAGCCGCCTCGTGCACCTTGCCGCTGCCCAGCGTGACCTTCTTGACGGGGCCGTCGAGCTCGAGCGAGACGACGTCGTCGTACAGCACCTCGGCGCCGAAACGCTCGGCCTGTGCCTGCATCTTGGCCATGAGGTCGGGTCCGAGGATTCCGTCGGGGAAACCGGGGAAGTTCTCGACGTCGGTGGTGGTCATGAGGTCGCCACCGGCTTCGACGGAGCTCGCGACGACGAGGGGTTCGAGGTTGGCTCGGGCGGCGTAGATGGCGGCCGTGTAGCCGGCAGGACCCGATCCGATGATGATGACGTGACGCACGGTAGCGCGTTCCCTTCGTTGATTCCGCCGGATGAAACCCATGCTAGCCCCGCAATATTCCTTGGGCCCGGGGGCTGGCGCGGGGTCGTGACCGTCAGTCCTGGCCGACCTGTTCGGCGTCGCCGGGGGTGCTGACGTGGGCTTCCGCCCCGCGCGCCCGCCGGCGGCGACTGACAGTGCGCAGGACACCGATGCCGAGGAACACCGCCACCAGGACGATGAAGACGATGAGGCCGATGCTCTCCCATTCGGCGCGGACCTCGACCTGCACATCCTGCCGAGCACCGATGACCTCGCCGGTCGGGCTGTAGAGCTGCATCGAGACGTTGACCTCGCCGTTCGCGATCCGGGCTTCGACGGGGACCTCGGCTCGCGTGTTCGCCGACGCCTGGGCGTCGATCGGGGTGTCGGCCTGCACCCGCAGGCGCACGTCGTCGGGTTGCGCCCGCAGCACCACTGAGATGGGCCACGGCAGATCGTTGCGCACCCAGGGCCGCAGCGGCGCGCTGGAACTGACGAGGCGGAAGTCGGACGACAGGATGCCGACCGAGTCCAGGGTCGTCTGGGTCGCGGAGCGGTGGGCGGCGACGGCCGTGCGGGCGGCATCCCCGGTCCAGGCGACGTTTAGCACCTGCAGGATCTCGGCCCGCTCCCGTCCGGTGAGCAGTTCCGGCTGGTCGAGGATCGTCGCGAAACGATCGATCGTGTCCTCGTCGGTGAGCAGTTCGGCGACGTCCGCTGCGCGGACCGCGTCGGGAGTCGCCTCGGCGAGGGACACGTCCGTCAGGGGAGCACTCGCGATCGCCGCGAACGTCGAGGGGGTGTACCCGGGGGCGGATGCCAGGGCGCCCAGCGTCGCACGCAGGCTCACGCGCGAGCGATCGGTGCCCCGGTCCAGAACGGCCAGCACGGGGCGGTCGTCCGCACCCGTTCGGGCGAAGGCGAGATGGCCGGAGGCGGCGGCCAGCGCGGCACCGCGCCGGGCCGTGTCGTTCTCGGCCGCGGCCGCGGTCAGGGCACGGGAGACCTCCGCGTCGTACGCGGGCGTCGCCACCCCGCCCACGGCGGCGGTGGCCGTGGCGGCGCCCCCCGCGAGGTTGCTCGAGGCGACGAGGATGCGGGTCGGCGCGGCATCCGAGCCGAGGCTCCCGAGGGCGCTCACCACGGCGCCGTCGACCGAGCCGGTGGCGGGCCAGAAGACGTTCTGGTCGGCGGATCCGATGTCGAGGAGGGCCGTCAGGTCGGGGAAGGAGGGTTGTCCGGGAGCCGTCGAGGCCGAGGGGCTCGGAGTCGTGACCCCCGAGACGGGCTGGGTGAAGTCGGACGCCGTCATGTACGACTGCAGCGACGTCGGCGTGAGCGGTGTGGTGACACCCGCGCGGATCTGCGCCGACAGGTCGGCGTCGCCGAACTGCAGCGCGAAGCGATCATTGGGGAGGGCGAGCAGGCGTTTCAGCCATGCGACCGCGGTGGGAGGCGCCGATGACCCGAGCACCCGGATCGCGGCGGGGATCGCGGGGTCGACGGCGAGGGTCGCGACCGAACCGTCGACGGCATCCAACTGCGCCGAGAGCGCGCCGTCGACCGCGGTCAGGTCGGCCAGTTCGTCAGCCGTGAGCAGGCCGCCGGTGCGGGGGGCCGCGGTGATCGGCACGACGACGGCCAGCGGTGTGCTCGCGCCGTCCGCGGGGACGACGACGACCGTCGGGGCCTGCAGCGACGCTCCCCCACCCGTCTGGGCAAGGACGGGGTAGACGCCGGCGCCGCGACCGAGGAGGGCCGGGTCGGTGCCCTGCACCGTGAACGACACCGAGGTCTGTGCCGCCGGGGCCGTGGCATCCAGGTTCCCGGTCGCGACCTGCTGCAGCGTGACTCCGGACGCGTCGCCGCTCAGCCACCGCGTGAGGGCGGCGTCATCGGCCAGCGGTGTCGCACCGATCGACAGCGATACGGAGGTCGCCGAGACGGTCGCACCCCCGGAGTTGGTGAGCGTGGTGAGGACCGCGAGAGTCTCCCCCGCACGCAGGATGCCGTTCCCGGCCGGCGCCGCGGTCAGGGTGGGTGCAGCGGCGCCAGCGGACGGCGAGGGCGTCGGGGTGGTCGCCGCCGTAGCGGCGAGCGGCGCCGTGAGTCCGAGTGCGAGGGCGGCCGCGGCGAGGGTCGCCAGGAACCGGCGCGTGAGAGAGCGCCGCGGCACGGGTGAGCCCGAGGGCAGGGAGGTCACGTTCATACGAGCGTCGGTGGGCGAGGGGGCCTCGCACCGCGACGAGTCTAGGTCCGCCTGCCTCGGAACCCCCCGATAGCCTCGCGCAGACGGTTGAATGGGGCGGTGCTCCCCGAACCAGACCCGACCCTGTGCCGTGCCCTCGCCGACGATCTGCGGACCGCGGGGTTCGCGGGTGCGGCGCTGCGCGAGGCGTGGGGCGTCCAGGCCGATGACGCCGTCCCGCGGGGCCTGCGCGGGCCGGCCGAGCGTGCCCTCGGCGACCGACGCGACGCGCTCGCGGTCCTCGGGCGTCTGTGGGTCCTCGGTGCACCGGTCGCTCGGGAGGACGCGTCGGCGGCTCTCCCGGGGCTCGGGCTCGACGGTGCCGAGGCCCTCGGTCTCGTCGCGCTCGACGGTGATCGCGTCGCCCCCGCGGCCCTCATCCGCCCCCAACCGTTCGCGGATGCCGCCGGGGACGTCGAGTGGTGGATCGCGAGCGACCTCGATGAAGCCGCGCTCGGCGGGCCGCTCCCCGAAGACCACGTCCTGGGCGTGGGTGGGGCATCGCAGACCCTGGCCACGCTGCAGCTGACGTGGCGCGGAGGCTCGGCCCTCGACCTCGGCACCGGCTGCGGCATCCAGGCCCTCCGCCTGCGGCGGCTGGTCCCGCGGGTCGTGGCGACGGACATCTCCGAGCGCGCGCTGCGTTTCACGCGCCTGAACGCGCTGCTCAACGACGTCGACGGGATCGAGACCCGGCTCGGTTCGCTCTTCGACCCGGTCGACGGGGAGACGTTCGATCGGGTGGCATCCAATCCCCCGTTCGTGATCACGCCGCGTGTCGCGGGCGTCCCGGCGTACGAGTACCGCGACGGCGGGCTGGAGGGCGATGCGCTCGTCGCCTCAATGATCTCCTCCGTCGGTGCGCACCTCGCGCCCGGCGGGGTCGCGCAGTCGCTGGGCAACTGGGAGTACCGCGAGGGCGAGTCCGGCCTCGATCGCGTCCGCGGGTGGGTGGACACGTCGCTCGACGCCTGGGTGATCGAGCGCGAGGTGCTCGACCCCCTCGCCTACGCCGAGCTGTGGGTGCGGGACGGGGGCACCATTCCGGGCACGCCCGAGTACGCGCGGCTCATCGGCGCGTGGCTCGACGATTTCGCGAGTCGCGGCGTCACCGGAATCGGCTTCGGGTACGTGCTGCTCCGGCGACCGCTGGCCGGCGCACCGACCCTGTCCCGCTACGAGCGGGTCGCGGGCGGCGGCGAGTCCGCGTTCGGGCCGCACCTCGCGGCGTGCCTGGAGAACCACGACCGCGCCGCCCTCCTGGACGATGAGGGACTGGCATCCGCTGTCCTACAGGTCGCTCCCGACGTGACCGAGGCCCGGCACCACCGGCCCGGCGAGGAGTCGCCGTCGGTGATCGAGCTGCGCCAGGGCGGCGGCTTCGCCCGCACGCTCGACGTCGACTCGGCGCTCGCGGCCCTCGTCGGGGCGTGCGACGGCGACCTGTCGGTCGGGTCGCTCGTCGACGCGATCGCCCAGCTCCTGGACGTGGATGCCGCGGAGCTCCGCGCGGACGTCCTGCCGCGGGTGCGGGAACTCATCGTCACCGGGTTCCTGAGGTTCGCGGACTAGGGCGGCTCCTGCGACCCCCAGCGAGGGTCTAACGGGAGTCGGTGCCGGGTGCGAATCGGACGCCGGCTGCCCGACCCGTTTCGACGGCGGCGGTGACGGCATCCATCACGGCGAGGTTCGCCGCACCCTCGCGGGCGCTGACGAGCGGCTCGGCGATGCCGTTGATGACGTCGGAGAAGTGCCGCAGCTGGCCCGCGTAGGGGTTCGACGATCCACGGGACTCGCGGACGGGGATCATCGGCGTCGTCCACGTGCGCTCGCCCTGGTGTCTCCAGACCTCGAGCGTGGGAATGGTGAGGGAGGCTTCCGTTCCGCCGATGCGGTGCGAGTCGACGTTATGCGCGGGGAACCGCGGGGAGTCGCCGGCGGTCAGATCCCAGCTCCACGGGCCCGCGGCGGTGTCGGAGATGATGAGCGAGCCGAGCGCACCGCCGTCGAACGTGAAGGTCAACGCCCCGGTGTCCTCGACATCCAGCCCGCGGACAGCGGAGGATGCGACGGCGGAGACGGACGTGATCTCGCCGATGAGGTGGCGCAGCATGTCGATCTCGTGGATGAGGTTGATGAGGAAGACACCGCCGCTGCCGGCGCTGCGGCGCCAGGCGACGTCGTAGTAGTCGTCGGGTTTGGACAGGAAGTAGGTGGCGCTGACGGCGACGATGCGGCCGAGTCCGCCGGAGTCGACGATCTCCTTCGCGCGGCGCACGACCGGGTGATGGCGGCGATGGTGCCCGACGAGCACCGGGACTCCGGCATCCTCGGCTGCGGTCACGAGCTCCATCGCCTCGGAAAGGCTGGTCGCGAGCGGTTTCTCGATGAGGATGGGGATTCCGGCGGCGATGAGTTCGAGCGCCATCGGGACGTGGAGCTCGTTGGGTGTGGCGATGATCGCCGCATCCACTCCGCCGGAGCCGATGAGCTCGCCGATATCCCTGTACCGCGCCGTGCCGTATCGCGCGGCGAGCGTCTCCCCCGCGGTGAAGGGGTCGACGATCCCCGCCAGGACGATTCCCGGGGTGGCCGTGATCGTCTCGGCGTGGGTCGCCCCGATGGCTCCTGCGCCGACGACGGCGATGCGGAGGGCCTTCATGCCGGCGCCACCGCGGACACGGCGTGCGATGCAGCGGTGGCGCCGGCGACGTAGGCCCGGGTCACGGCGGAGCCGAGGGTCGCGCCGCCGCCGGGATAGGTGTTCCGGAACACTCCGGCGGCGGCGTTGCCCGCCGCGAACAGTCCGTCGAGGGGGGTGCCGTCCCAGCCGAGCACGCGTCCGTCGACGTCGGTGCGCAAGCCGCCGGAAGTGCCGAGGGCCCCGGCGTGGATCGGCACGGCCGCGTAGGGCGGGGTCGAGAGGGGCGCGAGGCAGGGGTTCGGGCTGTGGGTCGCGTCGCCGAGGAACCGGTCCTGGGGGCTGTCGCCGCGACCGAACTGGGTGTCGCGACCGCGCTCGGTGTCTTCGTTGAAGCGCGCGACCGTCTGGACCAGACCCGCGGGGTGGATGCCGAGCTCGTCGGCGAGCTCCTCGAATGAGTCCGCGGTCACGGCCCAGTCGGGAATCGCCCCTGCCGCCGCCCCGGCGATGGGGTAGCGGGCGGCGAAGGCGCTGTCGAACACGAGCCAGGCGGGATTGTTGCGCTGCCGCCCGGTCGCGGGGTCGGTGTCTCCGAACATGCGGCAGGCGTCGTGGTAGGCGAGTGCTTCGTTGACGAAGCGTCGCCCTTCGGCGTTGACGACGATCGATCCGGGGAGGGTCATCTCGACGTTCCCCATTCGTCCAGACGGGAGTCCGTCGTAGGTCTGCGTCGGGGAGGTGAGCACGGGAACGCCCCAGATCGCGGTCATGTCGGCGACCGCTGCTCCAGCGGCGAGGCCGAGTTCCAGGCCGTCGCCCTCGTTCGAGGGTGCGCTGATGGGGGTGACGGGGAAGGCGAGGAACGCGTCGCGGAGGCGCGGATTCCATTCGAATCCGCCGGTCGCGATCACGACGGAGCGTGCGATGACGGTGGTGTCCCCGAAGGCCACGCTCCACGCATCGCCGGCGAGGTCCAGACCGTCGGCCCGGACGGAGCGGACGATGCGGATGCCGCGGTCCAGTGCCGACGCGACGAGAGCGCCGACGAGCGCGCCGCCCATCGTGCGCACACCGCGCTGACGGCGCTGTTCGAGGAGCGACGGGTCGGGTGCGCGGCCGTTGAGGCCGTCGCGTTCGGCCATCGTGAGCAGCGGGAAATAGGAGGAGGGTCGCAGCGCGTCCGCCAGTCCGGGGAATCCGGCCGGATCGAACGCGTCGTTGTCGAGGCTTCGCCCGCCCTGGGCGGCGCCCGGCCATTCGCCCCGGTAATCGGGTCGAGTGAGCGCGGTGAGGGCCACCCGCGTGCGAGTCGTGAGGTAGTCGATCGCGTCGGCGGCGGTGCGCACGTACCAGTCGATCGCCTCGGCATCCATCACATGCCCCGACGAAGCCGAGAGGTACGCGACGCCGTCCTCGACGCTGTCCGCGAAGCCCGCCGAGGAGCCGACCGCGGTCGCCGGAGCCCAGATGACCCCTCCGCCCGCACAGGTCGTCCCGCCGAGTCGGTCGGCCTTCTCCGCGACGACGACGGATGCGCCCGCATCCGCCGCGCGGAGGGCTGCGACCAGTCCTGCGGCACCGGATCCGAGCACCAGGACGTCGATGTCGGCGGGCAGGGCCGCCGTGCCGGTCAGCAGCGCGCCGGTCATGACGTCACAGCCTGGGCGGCGGGCATGAGGATCAGGATCTTGCCGGTCGGGATGGTGCGGTCGCTCATCGTGTGGAACGCTTCGGCGAGTCGCGAGAACGGGAACCGGTGCGTCAGCAGCGCATCCGCTGCTTCCGGGTGCCGCGCGAGCATCGCGAGCCCTTCGGGGATGAGGCGCCGGCTGTTGCGGCTGCCGCGCAGATCGATCTCCTTGTCGGTGAGGTCCTTGATCTTCAGACCGACCGAGCGGGATGAGATGCCGACCTGCACGATGCGGCCCGCGGGCGCGATCAGGCGGATCGCGTTCTCGAGCGAGGCGGGGACGCCGGTGGCCTCGATGACGATCTCCGGCCCCGCGCCCTCGGTCAATGCGTCCAAGGTCGCGCGTTGCCCGGCATCGGGGAACTCGCGGCCCACCTCGAATGCGTGCGCGGCGCCGAACGTCCGCGCGAGTGCGACACGGTCGGGGTCGGTGTCGGCGGCGACGACGGTCACGCCACGCTCGGAGAGACCGAGCGCGGCGAGCAGCCCGATGGGGCCGCATCCCAGCACCAGCGCCGTCTCGCCGGCGGCGGGTTCGGCACGGCTGACGGCTTGCAGCGAGATCGATGCTGGCTCACCGACGGCGGCGACCTCGAGCGGCAGGTCGTCGGGCACGGGGCACAGCCGGTCGACGGGGACGCTCAGGACCTCGACGAAACCGCCGTCCTCGTAGCAACCGAGCACGGAGAGGTTCTGACACACGTTGTCGCGGCCGATCCGGCAGGCGCGGCAGGTGCCGCACGCGACGACGGGGTCGATCGCGACCCGGTCTCCGACCTGCAGACCGCCAACGGTGTCCGCGTCGCGGATGATGCCGGCCATCTCGTGTCCCTGCACGAGGGGCAGGTCGGTGGGGAAGTCGTCTTCGAAGATGTGCAGGTCGGTGCCGCACAGGCTCACGGCGTGGATCTCCACGAGTGCGTGACCGGGGGTGAGTGCGGGCAGGGGCGTCTCGTCGAACGACAGTGTCTCGCGCGCGACAGTCCGGGCCGTGAGCATCACCGCTCCGTCGTCCGGCGCGGGTCGAAGAAGACGTTCCAGGCGGTCACCGTGCGCTCGGCGATGAGCCCGTTCTCGAAGAACGGGTCGCCGTCGAGCCGGGTTTCCAGGGTGTCGGCGTCGGTGTCCTCGAACACGAGCAGCGCACGTGACGGTTCGCTCGCCAGGGGGCCGCTCATGTAGAGGTAGCCGTCGGAGTGGAGGTCTTGCAGGAACTCGACGTGGGCGGGGCGATGCGTGTGGCGCTCCGCATCGCTGTCGTCCCTGTAGCGGTAGGTGACCGCGAACGTCGTCATGCTGACTCCTTTGTCCTGAGTGTCTGACGGTCTCAGTATGGGAGGCGGATAGTGTGAACTGAACGACTGAATTCGTCTCAATTTATACTCTTGTTCAGTCATAATCCGGACTACGTTGGTGTCATGTCACAGGTGACCTTCGACTTCCGAGACAGCTCCGTCGTCATCACGGGGGGAGCGGGTGGAATCGGCGCGGGCATCGGCGCACTGTTCGCCAGGGCCGGCGCACGGGTGGCGGTATGGGATCGCGATCCCGGCGCGTTCCCCGGCGGATGGGAGCCCGCCGCGCTCCTCGCCGCCGACGTGACCGACGAAGCATCTCTGCGGGAGGCTTTCGCGCAGACCCTCGATCACCTGGGCTCGGTCGACATCGTGGTGTCGTCCGCCGGGATCACCGGCCCGGTCGGACCGTTGTGGGAGTACGACGCGGATGACTGGAGGCGCGTGGTCGACATCGACTTGACCGGTGCATTCCTGACGGCGAAGACCGTGGTGCCGCACATGCGGGCGCGCGGCTACGGGAGGATCATCACCGTCGCCTCGATCGCGGGCAAGGAGGCGACGACCTCGCTGTCGGCGTACACCGCCGCGAAGCACGGCGTGGTGGGGATGACGAAGGTGCTCGCCCGTGAGGTGGTGAAGGACGGCATCACCGTCAACGCGATCGCGCCGGCGATGGTGAAGACGGAGCTGTTCTCACAGTTGACGGAGGAGTTCATCGATCGAACCCGCGCCCTGATCCCCCTGGCCCGATTCCTGACCGTCGATGAACTCGCGGCCACGGTCGCGTGGATCGCCAGCGATCAGTGCGGCTTCACGACGGGGCAGACGTTCGACCTGTCCGGCGGACGCGCCGACTACTGAGTCCCGCCCGGCACCCGCGCGCGTGCTGTCAGCGCGAGGCGGCGCTCAGCGCGCCGGTGAGCTGGAGGAAGTGCGCGCGCATCCGCACCGGGTCGGGCTCGGCGCCGGTGATCAGCCGGAACGCGTCCGCGGCCTGCCCCACGGCCATGCGGCCCCCATCGAGCACGGCGCAGCCGAGCGCGTCGGCGGTCTCGATGAGCTCGGTTCGCAGGGGACGGTACACGGCGTCGGCGACCCACAGGCGCGAGTGCAGCAGCGTCGCAGAGATCGGCATCCCGGGGTGTCCGGTCATGCCGATCGGTGTCGCGTTGACGAGCCCGTCGGCCGCGGCGATCGCCGCGGCGAGCTCGTCAGGGGTGATGGCGACGACCCGCACGCCGGGGAAGGCGGGGCCGAGGGCGCGGCACACCGCGTCGGCGCGCTCGATCACCGGGTCGTACACCGAGAGTCGTGTCGTCCCGGCGTTGAGCAGCGCGTAGGCGATCGCGGACCCGGCACCCCCGGAGCCGAGGAGCACGACCCTGTCCACCACGGGAGCCCTGAGCCCGTCGCGCAGCCCCGAGGCGAAGCCCGAATGGTCGGTGTTCAGACCGATCGTCCGACCGTCGCGGAAGAGGACCGTGTTGACCGCGCCGAGGAGCTCGGCGTCGGGCGAGAGCTCGTCCAGTGCGTCGAACACGGTCTGCTTGCACGGGTGGGTGATGTTGAGGGCGTCATACCCGACGTCGCGTGCCGCGCGGACGAGCGCCGCGGCATCCGTCGCCGTCTTGCCGAGCCGGTCGATGTCGATGAGGCGGTACAGGTAGCGCAGGCCGAGAGCGTCCGCCTCACCCTCGTGCAGGGCGGGAGTGAGGGAGGTTTGGATGCCGGAGCCGATGAGCCCGACGAGGTACGAGGCGGTCATGGGGCTTCCTTCCCGGAAGACGGATCGGGGCCGCGCCGCAACGGCGCGACCCCGACGGTGGTCGATCAGCGGAGCCGATCGTACGGGGTGGTGCGGACCGACGCGGTCAGGGGCTCGCCGACGGCGTCGCGCCGGTCGATCTCGGCCAGCTGGCGGCGGGTGAGGCCCAGGTGCTGCGTGGGTGTGCGGGCCGTCTCGGGAGCGAAGATCGCGGCGATCCCGGAGACGACGACGATGCCGATCGTGAACAGCGCGACGGCGGGCCAGTTCTGCTCGTTGCCGGCACCGGTGACGAAGCCCTGCGCGATGGCCGGCGCGAAGCCCGCGAGCAGCAGCCCCAGCATGAGGCTCACGGCCATCCCGGAGTAGCGCACCCGCGCCGGGAACTGCTCGGGGAAGTACGCCGGGTACACCGAGTTCGACAGCGTGTACGCGACGCCGACCAGGAGGATGCCGAGCACCCAGACGAGTGTCATGTTGGCGGCGTCGACGGCGGCGAGCAGCGCGTAGATCGTGATCGACTGCAGGACGAGTCCCACGAGGAACACGGGCTTGCGGCCGACGCGGTCGGACAGGGCGCCGACCAACGGGCCGACGCAGACGGCGGTGAAGTTCGCGATGGTGATCACCCACAGCAGATCCGCGCGCGGGATGCCGGCGACGCTGGTGCCGTAGGCGAGGACGAAGACGTTGAACATCGTGTTGACGACGGTGAACAGCGCCATCAGCATCACGCGGAGCACGGTGAGGCCGTTGTAACGGAGCAGCGTGACGAGCGGGATCTTCGCGACCTCGTCGCTCTCCTTGACCTCTTCGAACACCTCGGGTTCGTCGAGCATGCGGCGCAGGAAGATCGCGACGATCGTCACCAACGCGGAGGCGAGGAACGGAACGCGCCAGCCCCAGCTCAGAAGAGCCTCCTCCGGCATCGCGGCGATCGGGATGAACACCAGGCTGGAGATCACGATCCCGAACATGATGCCGCTCATCGTCCAGCTCGTGAAGAAGCCGCGACGGTGGGCGGGCGAGTGCTCGAGGGTGAGGGCGCTGGAGCCGGGGGACTCGCCGCCGGCCGAGAATCCCTGGATGAGGCGGAGGAAGACGACGAGGATCGGCGCGAGGATGCCGACCACGTCCCAGGTGGGAAGGCACCCGACGGCGAACGTCGCGATGCCCATCACCAGCAGGCAGGCCAGCAGGGCGCGCTTGCGGCCCCACTTGTCGCCCACGTGCCCCCAGAAGATCGCACCGAAGGGTCGCGCGACGTAGGCGACCCCGACGGTGGCGAGCGAGAGGAGGGTGGCGACGCCGGGCTCACCGGCGGGGAAGAAGAGCTGCGGGAAGATCAGCGCAGCTGCGGACGCGAAGATGAAGAAGTCGTAGTACTCCAGCGCGCTGCCGATGAAGCCGGAGACGGCGGCGATGCGAGCGTTGTTCTTGGGTTTGGGTGGAGATGTCGTCGTTGACATGTCGTCTGCCTTCCATTGGACGACGCGAGGGTCAGCGTCGTTGTCTGCCAGGGTCCGACTGCGGCCCGCAGTCGATGGAGTCACACTGACAGCCGCATTGAGACATGTAAATGACTTTATGCGTCACTGACTAAGCCGTGATCGTGCTTAATCTGCGGGAGTGGGCAGGATCTTCTCGGACAGTCCGAGCACGGCGCTCACGGCCGCGGACTGCTCGTCGGTCATCCAGGCGATGCCGTGGAGCATGTACTGGGGTTCGTCGTGGAATCGGACCCACCGGGCTCCCCGCGGCATGATCGGCGCGAGGTCCTCGGCGATGACCGAGACGCCAAGACCCGCCGCGACCAGCGTCAGCATGATGTAGGGGTCGGTGATCTCCTGCGTCACCCGAGGTCGGAAGCCGGCCGCGATGCAGCAGCGCATCAATGCTTCCGCCATCGAGGAGGAGCCGTCCATCGGCATCGACAGGAAGTCGTCGTCGGCGAGCTGCGCCGCGCTGATCGAGGCCTCGTCGGCGAGCGGGTGATCGACCGGTAGCGCCGCCCCGAGTTCGGTGCGGGCGATCAACCGGGAGGCGACACCCTCGGCCGTGATGGGCAGACCGACGAAGGCGATGTCGAGAGTGCCGTTCCGCAGCTTCACCAGACCGTCGCCGGTACGCACGCGGCTCACGAGTTGCAGATCGATATCCGGCAGTTCGCGGCGCACGGTGCGGGCGAGAACCGGGAGGGTCAGATGATTGAACGCCCCGGAGAACCCGATACGCACAGTCCCGTGGACCGCGCCGGACGCGGCCCGGGCGGCCGCCGTCGCGAGGGCGAGGTCTTGGATGACGCGGTAGGCCATGGGGAGCAGCGCCGATCCCGCCGGTGTCAGCGCGACACTGCGGGTGTTGCGTTCGAACAGGTCGGCACCCACGCTCGCCTCGAGCCTGCGGATGGTCTGGCTCAGGGGCGACTGCGCGATACGGAGGCGTTGCGCGGCGCGACCGAAGTGCAGCTCCTCCGCGACGGCGATGAAGGCCTCCAACCACCGGATCTCCACTGTGATCTCCCCGATCTGCCGTGCGGGAGGCATCCATTCGCCGGCCCGGCCGAAGCCAGAACCGCACCTGATGCCTGCCCTTTTATACCGGAAGAATACATAATTCCGGATGCCGTCAGTCACAGTCCCCGATGGTGCGGTCTCAGCCGGGTGGGGTCGACAGGATCTCGACGAAGAACCCCAGGCTCGGTCGAGCGTCGAAGTACGCGTACCGGACGCCTCCCCCGCGCACCGAGTCGCCCTCCTGGTGGACGGGGATGCCGATGGCCGCCATGGCGTCGACGACGGTGTCATGATCCTCGACCGCGAATCGGATGTGATGCAGGCCCGGGCCGTGCTCGTCCTGGAACTCCTGCCAGATGTCGGGACCGCCGCGCGGGGAGAGGAATTCGAGCTCGAGGCCGAAGAGGTCGTAGAACAACGCGCCGACTCGCGTGTCGATCGTGCGGCCCCTATAGGAGGTGCCGGTGTACACGTTCTCGGAACGGGAGCGCGGCTCGAGCCCGAAGATCGCGCGCATCCCGACCTCGACGGCGTTGAGATCGGGGACCACTATTCCCACCTGGTCGAGGGCGGACGCGAGATCGCGGAGATTCGACGTCGGTTGCCCGAGGGAGTCGCGGGAGGTCATCGTGGTCGTCCTTCTCTCGTCCAGGTGTCAGCGGTCGACCGTCGCACGAGTTCGCGAGCCCTGTCGGGGGCGCGCCAGGTCTCGTGGCGCGTCGTCGCGTGGGTCGGCGCTCTCGCGGCGCGCGGCATCCATGGCGGCGATGTAGCCGAACGTCATTCCCGCACCGACCTGGCCGCCCGCGCCGGGGTACTCCGCCGCCATGGGTGAGTCGGCGTCGTTGCCGGCGGCGTACAGCCCGGGAACGACATCGCCGTGGGCGTCGAGCACGTGAGCGCTCTCGTCGATGCGCAGTCCGAGAGCCGTGCCCAGGGGTGTGGGCACGAGAGGGAGGGCGTAGAAGGGGCCCTTCTCGATCGGCCCGAGGTTGACGTTCGGGGTGTGGCGGGGGTCGCCGTACTGGTGGCCGAACGGGCTCGATCCCTTGCCGAACTCCTCGTCGACACCGGTGAGGGCGGCGCGGTTGTTGGTGCGCACCGTCTGGGCCAGACCGTCGGGGTCGATGCCGATCCGCTTCGCAAGGGCGTGGAGGGAATCCGCCCGGTGGATGTACCCGCCGGTGACGTACTTGCGCAGGAACGCTGCGGGTGTGTGGGGGCGGATCATGCCGAGCCCGTACTCGTAGAGCGATCGCGAGTCGATGATGAGCCACGCCGGCACCGCCTCGTCGGTCGCCTGCGTCCGGTACATGGCCCTCACGAACCGGTGGTACGACACGGACTCGTCGACGAAGCGACGGCCGGATGCCGTGACGGCGACGATTCCGGGCTTCGCGCGGTCCCAGATGTGCGGGAACACCACGAGCGAGCCGTCCTTGCGATGCCCGATGGAACTGGGGAACCAGAAGCCGTTGTCGTCGTGGTCGGGTCCCAGCGCGCCGCCCGCAGCGAGGCCGAGGGCGATCGAGTCGCCGGTGGCGCTCTCGGCCGCGCGGGTGAACTGCGGGGTCGGTGTGGGAAGGTGCTGTTCGCGCCACGACCGGCTGGCCGAGAAACCACCGCCGGCCAGGACGACGCCACGGCGGACGCGGATGCGCCGCTCCTGTCCGGCCGTTTCGATCACGGCGCCGATGACCGCCCCATTCTCGACGAGGAGTTCCTTGGCCGTGCTGTTGAACAGCACCTCGCCGCCACGGGTCTTGAGGGTGTGGAACAGGTTCGCGACCAGGGCATTGCCCATGGCCAGTCTCGTTCCGCGCGGGTATGTGATCCGATCGAAGAACCACCGCACGCCGAGCCGGAGTGCGAGGAGGGCGGCGCGTGGCGACCAACGGAAGAGCTTCAGCAGTTGCGTGACCTCGGCGCGGCGCACCATCAGCGTGCCGCCGAAGAGGGCGAACTCCGGAACGGGTCGGCGTACTCGACGGAAATCGTCGATGCCCAGCCTGCGGCCGTCGAACGTCTCGGGTTCCAGGGCACGGCCCACACCCGCCCCCTCGATCTCGGGGTGGTAGTCCACCACGGTCTGCGAGTGCCAGAACCGCACGCCGAGGTCGTGGAACCAGTCGATCATCTCGGGTGCGCGCGCCAGATAGGTCTCCCGCATCTCCCGGGGTGCCTTGTCGCCGACGACGAGGTCGAGATAGCGCGAGGCGTCGCGCTGCTCATCGACCTGGCCGGCGGCGCGCTGGTAGCGGTGGCCGGGAACCCAGCAGGTGCCGGCGGAGTAGGCGGTCGTGCCGCCCAGGTACTCGGTCTTCTCCAGCACCAGCGTGCTCAGGCCTTTCGCGGCGGCGGTGGTCGCGGCGGACAGGCCCGCCGCGCCGGTGCCGAGCACGAGAAGGTCGACGGTGTCGTGCCAGGGGGCGCTGTCGGTCATGGGTTCTCCTTCGATGCGGATGCCGTGCGCCTACGCGGCGGCAGTGTCGCGGGCTTCGTCGACGCGGTCGATGAGCTGCCTGGCGGAGCGCGCGGCGAGAGTCGCGTACTCGAGCGGACTCCATCGCGCCTGCAGCTCGGCGTGCGGGATCTCCACGCTCACCGGGGTCCCGGCCGGGGTCGCGTCGAGGAGCTCGGCAAGCGGCAAGGCGCCCTCGCCCACGAGGAGACGCTGCACGCGCGCCTCCCGCTGGAGCGCGGCGACCCGATCCGGCCCGGTGGGCGCCTCCAGGGGCGCGTCGCACAGTTGCACGACGGGGACGAGATCGGGTTCGAGGGCGCGGATCTCGTCGAGCGTGCTGCCGCCGCGGTGCACATGGAGCGGGTCGAGCATGATCGCGGCGCGGGCGGCGCGGGCGACGGCTGCCGCGTCCGCGACGCGGCTCACCGGTTGGTACGAGATCGGCTCCAGGACGGGACGGATGCCGTACCCGGCCGCGTCTGCGGTGAGTCGCGTGAGCGTGTCCAGCAGGCGGGAGCGGTCGGGGTCGGCGCCGGTCACGGTGAGCGCGGTGGCGCCCAGCGCCGCCCCGGATTCCAAGGCGGCGAGCCAGTCGCCCGACGTGGTGGTGGGGGTGATCGGCAGGAACTCGATGTCGCGCACGATGATGCCCGTGTCATCCATTCGGGCGATCGTCTCCCGCAGCATCGGCGAGCCGGCGTGCATCGGGAAGGCGCGCTCGGTCGCAGTGACCGCCTTGACTCGGAGGCCGACGAAGTCGAACCCGGCGGCCGCGGCGGTCGTGACGACCTCCGGTGGTGTGAGCGAGAGCAGGGTGAGATGGGCGACACCCAGGGACCGTTTCATCGGAGTGCCTCTTTCTTCATCCGTGCGAGCTCGCGTCCGGCGACGTAGCCGAATGCGAGGGCGGGGCCGATGTTGACACCACCGGCGGGGTAGTGGCCGGCCATCACATTCGCCTGATCCGCGCCGACCGCATACAGTCCTTCGATCGGTCGCCCGTCGGCATCCACGACCCGGGCGTGACCGTCGGTGGCCAGGCCGGCGAACGTGCCGAATGAGCCGGGAACGACTCGGACCGCATAGAACGGACCCTTCTCCAGCGGCGCCAGCGAGGGGTTCGGTGTGTAGGAGACGTCTCCGCCGTACCGGTTGAAGGGTGTGGAGCCGCGCTGGAACTCGGTGTCGACACCCCGGCGGGCATCGGCGTTGAACTTCTCCACCGTCGCGAGGAGACCGTCCGGGTCGATGCCGCATTTCGCGGCGAGCTCGGGCAGCGTCCGTGCTCGCACGAGATACCCGCTGGACAGGTACGGGAACAGCGGCACCGGCCGCGGCTTGGCCATCCCCAGCGGGAATCGGCGCACGAACGTCGCATCCGCGATCTGCCACGACTGCACGGGCTCACCCTCGGGCGCAGCCTGGAACATGCCCGTGACGTAGTCGAAGTAGCCGTTGGCCTCGTTGACGAACCGCTTGCCGGTGCTGACGACGCCGATGCTGCCGGGCTTGGCTCGGTCCATGATGTGCGGGAACACGCCGGTGCGACCGTTGCGATACGGCACGAGCGAGACCGGACACCAGGCGCCCGCCGACGCAGCTTGCACGAGCACGCCGCCGACGCTCTCGCCCAGGGTGATCCCGGAGCCGTCGGCCGTCCGCGGCGCGAGCGTCCAATGCTCTCGCCCGGTCGGCGTGCGGGGGAACCGCTCGCGCCGTCGCTCCACATCATTCGGGAATCCGCCGCCCGCGAGCACGACTCCCGCGCGAGCGTGGAAGGTCATCTCCCCGTCGGGGGTGTCGGCGACGACGCCCGTGACCCGGCCGTCGCCGTCCGTGAGGATCCTGCGGGCGGGCGAGGTGACGCGTATCTCGACGCCGGCATCCTCGGCGGATTGCAGAAGGCGGCCGACCAGTGCCGTGCCGTTGACGAGCTGCCATCCCCGACGGTGGAGGACCAGATCCCAGAGGTGGAACCCGAACCGCCAGAAGCAGTGCCAGAGGCCTTTCACGCTGCCGCGCGCTGCGGACAGGAATGCTCCCAGGTCGGGCCCCGCCATGATGCCCATGCCCAGGAACGACGTCTCGTAGAGCTGTCCGCGCAGGAGTCTGCGCACGGCGGGGCTCAGCTTCCGGGCGTTGATGGGCTTCGCACCCGCGGAGCGGTTGCCGGTGCCCGCATGGGGGAGATCGCCGTAGATGTCGTTGATCTTCGACCCGGGCACGAACTTGAGCGCGGTTCTGGTGTGGAAGAACTCGATCATCTCGGGCGCAGCTTCGAGGAAGGCGGTGATCCGCTCCTCGTCGTAGTCGTCGCCGAGCGCCGCGCGCAGGTAGCTCTTGACGTCGTCGATCGACTCATCGACGCCCTCGGCTTTCGCGAGGATCGATCGCGGCGCCCACAGCCATCCGCCCGACCACGCGGTCGCCCCGCCGCAGGTCTCGTCGGCTTCGAGGACGAGGACGGAGCTTCCCCGGTGGGCGGCCGAGACGGCAGCCGCGAGCCCACCCGCTCCTGCCCCCACCACGACGATGTCGTAGGTTCCGTCGGACGGTTTCGATGGCATCAGGTTCCCCCGTTGGTACGTGATGATTGGCGCGAGTTCGCTACTCGCACTAAGCTTTGATTACACATATTCAGTAACTCATAATGTGTGATGCGAGCATAGCTTCCCGTCCGAGTGCCCGCAACGAGCACATCGCCGACGGCCTCAGCCGCCGCGGGCCCCCGCGGCCCGCGCACCCGGGGCGTCGGTGCCCCCGGTTAGGCTCGAAGGCATGCTGAACATGGCCGACGGTGTCGCGCGCCTCGGTGAGCTCGCCGAACACCCGGTGGTCGCCACTCTCGCGCGGGTGTTCGCCGACGCGGGGCGCGATCTGGCGATCGTGGGCGGTCCGGTGCGCGACGCGCTGCTCGGACGCACGACGCACGACCTCGACTTCACGACCGACGCGCGCCCCGACGAGATCCTGGCGCTCGTGAAGCCGGTGTCGTCGGTGCAGTGGGACGTCGGCCGCGCCTTCGGGACGATCGGCGCCAAGGTGCAGGGCGAGCAGGTCGAGATCACGACGTACCGGGCCGACAGCTACGACGGTGTGACCCGCAAGCCGACGGTCGAGTTCGGCGACACCCTCGAGGCCGACCTCACGCGGCGCGACTTCACCGTCAACGCGATGGCGCTGCGCGTCCCTTCGCGCACGCTCGTCGATCCGACCGGCGGCGTCGAAGACCTGCTCGCGCAGCGTCTCCGCACCCCGATCGACCCCGCGGTGAGCTTCGGCGACGATCCGCTCCGCATGCTCCGGGCAGCCCGGTTCGCCTCGCAGCTCGAGTTCGCGGTCGACCCCGAGACACTGGATGCCGTCGCCGAGCTGCGCGGAACGCTCGAGATCGTGAGCCCCGAACGCGTGCAGGCCGAACTCGTGCGGCTGCTCCAGACCGATGACCCGGTGCGTGGCATCCGGGTGCTCGTGGAAACGCGGTTGATCGAGGAGTTCCTCCCCGAGGTCCCGGCGCTGCGCCTCGAGGTCGATGAGCACCATCACCACAAAGACGTGTACGAGCACTCGCTCACGGTGCTGCGTCAGGCGATCGCGCTCGAGAAGCAGCGCCACCCCGGCGCTGCGCCCGACGTGCCGCTGCGCCTGGCGGCCCTGCTGCACGACATCGGCAAGCCCGCGACGCGGCGTCTGGAATCCGGCGGCGGCGTGACGTTCCACCACCACGACATCAAGGGCGCGCGCATGGCGCGCAAGCGCCTGCAGGCGCTGCGCTTCGACGCGGCGACCACGACGGTCGTCGCTCGCCTGGTGGAGTTGCACCTGCGGTTCTTCGGCTACGCCGAGGGGGCGTGGACGGATGCCGCGGTCCGCCGTTACGTCCGTGATGCCGGCGACGAGCTGGAACGCCTGCACATCCTCACGCGGGCGGACGTGACCACGCGCAACAAGCGGAAGGCCCAGCGTCTGGCATCCGCCTACGACGACATCGAGGCGCGCATCGTGGCGCTGCGCGAGCAGGAGGAGATCGATTCGATCCGTCCCGAGCTCGACGGCAACCGCATCCAGGAAATCCTGGGGTTGAAGCCCGGCCGCGAGGTCGGTGAGGCGTACCGCTTCCTGCTCGACCTGCGCCTCGACGAGGGCGTCCTCGGCGAGGACGAGGCCGAGAAGCGCCTGCGCGAATGGTGGGCCGCGCGGAGCTGAGGAGGCCGCCCGGCGTTCCGCCATGGAAATGCTGGGGAAACGCCCAGTGTCTAGGGTCATCCTCATGACCCCCCTCTCTCCCGCATTCCGTGCGCTGAGCGTCACCACGGTGACGATCGGAATCCTCGCGACCGCCGTGGTCCTGCCGGGCGCCGCAGTGGCCGACACCATCGACCCGGCCGCCGACATCTTCCCCGCGGTGGGGACGTCGGACTTCGATGTCGAGCACTACGACGTGCAGATGGACTACCGAGCCAACGACGACATCTCGGTGGTCACCACGATCACCGCCTCCGCCGCGGCGACCCTCGACACGATCCGCCTCGACTTCGAGGGGCTGACCGTCGACACCGTCACCGTCGACGGGGTCGCGGCGACCTTCGCACGCGAGGACGACAACGACGCGACGCTGCACAAGCTCGTCGTCACGCCGGCGGCTCCGGTGTCCGGCGACTTCACGGTGGCGGTGGAGTACCACGGCGCTCCGGGCACGCACGAGGATCCGGACGGGTCGTTCGAGGGGTGGATGCCGACGAGCGGCGGCGTGGTGGCGCTGGGGCAGCCGGTGGGCACGATGACGTGGCTGCCGAGCAACAACACCCCCAGCGACAAGGCGACCTACGACATCGAGGTCACCGCTCCGACCCAGACGGATGCTCGCGACCTGTCGGTGGCGAGCAGCGGCGATCTCGTCGGACAGGAGCCCGTCGACGCCGATCGCACGCGATGGTCGTGGCACGTCGGGACGCCGTTGTCGACGTCGATGCTCGTGCTCGCGGTCGGGCACTACGACATCCAGAACTCCACCATCACGCTGGCGAGCGGCCGCGTGTTGCCCGAGTGGTCGTTCGTCACGGCGGACGCGTCCGACGAGGACAAAGCTCTCGTGGCGAGCATGCGCGGGCGCATCGCCTCGATGCTCGACTGGCTCGAGACGAAGCTCGGACCGTACCCCGGGGAGAGCACGGGCCTCATCTACGACTACGCCGGCGTGGGGTACGCCCTAGAGACGCAGGACCGGCCGTTCTTCGACGGCGGGATCGACGAGGCCACGCTGCTCCACGAGCTCACTCACATGTGGCTCGGCAATTCGGTGAGTCCCCGCACCTGGTCGGAGATCTGGCTCAGCGAGGGCGGCGCTTCCTTCTTCGAGTCCTATTACGCGTGGGAGGTGCGAGAGCAGGGCGATCCGCGCGACCTCGCCGCCGAGGCGATCGGTCCCGAGGGCGACCCTGACATCTGGGAGGTCCCGACCGTCGGGTGGACCGACCCCGCCCAACTCTTCGGCAACCAGAGCTACGTGCGTGGCTCCTACGTCTACAGCGCCCTCATGAACGCCGTCGGCCCCGACGGCTTCGACCGGATCATGCGGGCGTGGACGAAGGAGCACGCGACGTCGTCCGTCGTCACGGAGGACTTCCTCGCGCTCGCCAACGAGGTGTCCGGCCGAGACCTCAGTCGCACGCTCGTGCAGTGGATCTCGAGCGACACCCCGCCGGCGGTCCCCGAGGACATCGTCTCGTTCGAGCCGCTCACTGCCGAGACGACGGTCGGCACGGCCCCCGTCCTCCCCACGGAGGTCACACCGAACTACCGGTCGGGACCGGGCTCGCCCGCGTCGGTCACGTGGGACACCGCGGATGCCGACTGGTCGACGCCGGGGACGGTCACCCTGACCGGAGCGGGCACCGACTTCTTCGGCGCACCGTTCACCACGGCATCACTCGTCGTGACCGTGTCGGCGGCGGCGAGCCCGAGTCCGACGGAATCGGCATCCCCGACCCCGTCGTCGGCCGCGCTCCCGCACACCCTCAGCGCGACCGGCGCGGAGCCGGCCACCGTGCCCCTGATCGCCGCGCTGTCGCTGTTGGTCGGCGGTGCCGTCGTCCTGGTCGCCGCGCGTCGGCGCCGGAAGGTCGACTGAGCTCGGCGGCCCCGACCCCGGGTTTGGGGCGCGTTTCTCCGTTTGGGGCGGAAAACCCGCGCCCCAAACCGAGAATCACGCCCCGAACCCGTCGTGCGAGCGCCGAGGGCGGCATCCCGGCCCGACCCCTGGCATCCCGCTGTGAACCCGCCCACTCCCCCCGGACGGCGACCTACACTGGGCACGACACCGTCACCGCCGATGGGAGTCCTGTGTCTTCGCCATGGTCGCGACCCGCCGTCTCCCCCGAGAACTCGGGGCTGCTGATCGCGCGCGCCCACGACGAACTGCTCGCCGGCAACGAGGATCGGCGGCTCAGCGACGTGCGTCCGCTGGTGCAGGAGTCGTGGCGGCGGTCGCTGGCATCCCTCGTCGGTCCGGAGGGTCTGCCGACACTCGATCTCGCGTCCGAGGAGCTCGAGGCGTATCGCCGCGCGCACCCGCTCGCCGGGGTGATGGACATGATCCGCGCCCTGCTGCTGCCGGGGTCGGCGGAGGATTCCGGCGTGGTGGTGGCCGTGGGCGATGCCGCCGGTCGCCTGCTGTGGGTCGAGGGTGATCGACAGATCCGCGCGCGCACCGGCGACATGGGATTCATCGCCGGGGCGAACTGGTCGGAGGACGTCGTGGGCACGTCCGCGCCCGGCACGGCGTTGACGCTCGACCGGTCGGTGCAGATCCGCGGGGCGGAGCATTTCAACCGTCTCGTGCAGCCGTGGTCGTGCACCGCGGCACCCGTGCACGATCCCGAGACGCGGCGGCTGCTCGGCATGATCGACGTCACGGGAGGCCCCGAGGCCGTGACCCCGCAAGCGCAATTGCTGGTGGATGCCACGGCCCGGGCGATCGAGAGCGAGATCCTCGTCGGGCGGCTCCGGGCGCAGCAGGACCCCCCGCCGCGTCGACCGCGGCGCTCCCCCGGGACGCGCGCGCTGCTGCGGATCCTCGGCCGGGATCGGGCGCTGTTGGAGGTGTCCGGCGAGTCCGGCGAGACGGTGGTCGAGCTCGGCGCGCGGCACGCCGAGATCTTGCTGCTGCTCGCCGTGCACCGCGAGGGGATGTCGGCCGAGGCGCTCAGCGAAGCGGTCTACGGGCACCCCGCCACCGAGACGCTGCGCCCCGAGATGGTGCGGTTGCGGAAGGTGCTCGAGCCCCTCGCGCCCGCGCTGGTGCCGGCCTCCCGCCCCTACCGGCTGCCCGAAGGCCTCGAGACCGACGCCCAGCAGATGGTGTCGCTGCTCGATCGCGGGGCGCACCGCGTCGCGCTCGCCGCCTACCGCGGGCCGGTGCTGCCCGATTCGGTGGCGCCGGGGGTGGCCGAGGTGCGGGAGTCGGTGCGTCAGGCGCTGCGCGAGGCGTTGATCGAGGAGGCGGGGATCGACGTGCTGCTCGCGTACGCCGACACCGTCGACGGGCGGGAGGATGCCGAGGTCTTGCGGCTGTGCCTCGGCATGCTGCCCGCGCGGTCGCCGAAGCGCGCCGGGCTCGTGTCACGGATCGAGCGTCTCGAACAGGACTGATGTCGGACCCCGTGGCTACGCTGAATCCATGGACGAACAGACGCTCGACATCTTCTCGGCAGCTCGCGCCCGTCGCGATGTGGGGCGCATCCGCGAGGCCGTCGCCGAGGTCAAGGCGGGTGACATCGCCCGCGTCCTGGTGCGATCGCCCCGCTACGGTCTGTACGCGATCGAGGGGGCCGTCCGCATCGGCGTGGGCGGGCAGCCGCTCGTCGGTGATGTGATCCTCGCGACCAGCGCCGAGATCCAGCGCATCGATCTCGGCATCTCCGCGCCCGAGCCGGCCCTGTCGGCCGACGTCGTCGACCCCTCGACCCTCCCCCACGGCACTCCCGTCCGCGTCACGTTCGTCACGCCGACGGCCGCGACGTTCGCCGTGACGGGGCCCATCACCGCGGGCAACGACCGCTTCCTCCTCGTCGGCAGCTGGATCGTGGCCGACGACCGCGCCATCGCTCCGCGCGTGGTGAGCATCGAGCGCCTCGACGACGTCGACCTGCACGAGGTCAACGTCCCCCCGCTGCGGTCGGTGCTGGTCGACGCCGACGCGTGAGCGCGTGAAGCGAGGGATGCCGCGGCCTCGGGGTCGCGGCATCCCTCCTTCGTGAAGGGCGTCAGGGCCGGATCAGCACCTTCAGCGCTTCGCGGCTGTCCATGAGGCGGTACGCCTCCGCGATCTCGGACAGCGGTAGTTCGCGGTCGAAGACGCGGCCGGGGTCGATGCTGCCGTCGAGCACCTGGGGCAGCGCCGCTTCGATGTACGCCCGGATGGTCGCGGGTCCGCCGGTCAGGGTGGCGTTCTTGCCGAACAGCGAGGTGAAGCCGACGGGTGCGTCCTCGTACTGGGGGACGCCGACGCGCGAGATGACTCCGCCGGGGCGGACGATCCGGTACGCCTGCTCGTAGGCGGGCATGTGTCCGACGGCTTCCAGCACCACGTGCGCGCCCTCGCCGCCGGTGAGGTCGAGCACGCGGGTCACGCCCTCGTCGCCCCGCTCGGCGACCACGTGCGTCGCGCCGAAGTCGCGACCCAGGCTCGTTCGCGCCTCGTGGCGCCCCATGAGGATGATCTTCTCGGCACCCAGCTGACGCGAGGCGAGGACCGCGGACAGACCGACGGCGCCGTCCCCGATGACGACGACGGTCTTCCCCGGCGCGACGCCGCCCCGGTGGGCGGCGTGGTGTCCGGTCAGGTACACGTCCGACAGCGTCAGCAGCGAGGGCATGAGCGCCTCGTCGGTGCCGGCCGGGACGACGACCGCGGTGCCGTCGGCCTGCGGGACCCGCAGGCGCTCGGCCTGGGTCGCCGACCCGGCGCCGTCGAAGAAGCCGCCGTGTACGCACGACGTCGTGATGCCGTCGCGGCAGAACACGCACGTGTTGTCCGACCAGGCGAAAGGCACGATCACGGTGTCGCCGACCGCGAGGGTGCGGACGTCCTCACCGATCTCCTCGACGACGCCGATGGCCTCGTGACCCATCCGGCGCCCCTCGGGGGTGTGCTCGAGGGAGTGGTACGGGTGCAGGTCGGACCCGCACACGCAGGCGTACGTCACCCGGATGACGGCATCCGTGGCTTCTTCGATGGTGGGATCGGCGACCTCTTCGACGCGGACGTCGCCCGCGCCGTACATCAGTGTGGCTCTCATCGTTTGCTCTCCTCGGTGGTGGGGCCGTTGTACTCGTCGTCGGAGACGTGGGAACCCCACGTCGCGCTCTCCGCGCCCTCGGGGGTCTCCCACAGGGCCAGGTGGGTCATGAAGCTGTCGGGTGCGGCACCGTGCCAGTGCTCTTCGCCGGGCGGACACGAGACCGTCTCGCCCGCGTGCACCTCGACGATGTCGCCGCCGCGCGCCTGCACCCGCGCGGTGCCCTCGACCACCCGCAGGGTCTGGCCGAGCGGATGCGAATGCCACGCCGTTCGCGCGCCCGGGGCGAACCGCACGAGGCCCGCGTGGAGCCGCTGACCGTCGTGCTGCGGTGACACGACCGGGTCGAGCCAGACGTCACCGGTGAACCATTCGGGCGGGTTCTTCACGGTCGGTGGGATGGGGAGGGTACGCATGGTGTGCTCCGTTCGTCAGGGCGGTACGCCCAGCACACTCCGTCGACGGCTCCCGCGGGAGGCCCTGACGGAAGGTGTACCGCCAGGGCATCCCTTCCTCCGCGCGACGGTCCTAGCGTGGACGGCATGGACAACAAGGCCGAGGTGCGGGAGTTCCTCACGACCCGCCGCGCCCGCGTCGCCCCCGAGCAGGTGGGGCTGCCGGCGGGCGCCAATCGGCGCGTTCCGGGTCTGCGGCGCGCGGAGGTCGCGATGCTCGCCGACGTGAGCGTCGAGTACTACGCCAAGCTCGAGCGCGGACAGATCGCCGGTGCCTCCGCCGCGGTGCTCGAGTCGCTCTCCCGCGCCCTGTTGCTCGACGAGACCGAGCGGATGCACCTCCTCGATCTCGCCCGGGCGGCCGATGGCATCCCGACCTCCGGGCGACCCCGGCGACGGTCGAGCGCCACTGTGTCCGCGCGTCCGGGTCTGCAGAGGACCCTGGATGCCATCACCGGCGGGCCGGCGTTCGTCCGCGACCGCCACCAGAACCTCGTCGCCACGAACGCCCTCGGAGCGGCGTTCTACTCCCCCGTCATCGGTGCCGGCGGGCGGGCGCCGAATCTGGCGCGATTCCAGTTCCTCGACCCGGCGGCGCGCGACTTCTACCCCGACTGGGAGCTGTTCGCGCAGATGTGCGTCGGGATCATGCGGGTCGAGGCCGGGCGCGACCCCCACGACCGCACGATGCAGGACCTCGTCGGTGAGCTCACGACCCGCAGCGAGACCTTCGCCCGCCTGTGGTCGGCGCACGACGTGCGCACCCACGGGACCGGGACCAAGAGGTTCCATCACCCGGTGGTCGGCGAGCTCACCCTCGCGTATGAAGAACTCGCCGTCACCGCCGAAGACGGGATGGCGCTGCTGGTCTACACCGCCGAACCCGGGTCGCCGTCGGCCGAGCGCCTGCAGATGCTCGCCAGCTGGTCGCTCAGCGAGGCGGGTCGCCCGTGAACGTCGATGATCTTCTCGAAGCCCTCGACCGCGGTGACACGATCACCGGCGGATCGCCCCTGCACGACGTCATGCACGCCGCGAGTCAGGAGGCCCTGCGGATCGCGGCCGAGCTGAACTCCGCGTACCGCGAGCCCGACGACGTGCGTGCCCTCCTCGCGCGGCTGACGGGGCGTGAGATCGACGAATCCGTCACGCTCTTCCCGCCCTTCACCAGCGATTTCGGTCGCAACATCCGGCTGGGCGAGCGGGTGTTCATCAATTCCGGATGCCGCTTCCAAGACCAGGGTGGCATCACGATCGGCGACGACTGCCTGATCGGCCACAACGTGGTGATCGCGACGCTGCAGCACGGCATCGACCCCGCTCGCCGCGCGGATCTGCTGCCCGCGCCGGTGGTCCTCGGACGCAACGTGTGGCTCGGGGCGAACGTCACGGTCCTGCCCGGAGTGACGATCGGCGACGATGCGGTGGTCGGCGCCGGATCGGTGGTCACGCGAGACGTCCCGGCGGCCACGATCGCGGTGGGGTCTCCCGCGCGGGTGGTGCGCGGCATCCACGACCCGGCGTAGGGGCGGGTCGGGCGGCGCGTGCGCGCGCGGGGCGGGGTGCGCGTGGTGCGGTCGCGGTCGCGCGGCGCCGAGAGCACACGATCCGTGCGAGGTCACACGCTATGGGCGGCCGTACCGTGTGCTTTCGCACGGATCGTGTGCTCTCGCGGTCCCGACCCCCCGGTCCGACCCCGTGCAACCGGATGCAACGTGGCGCGGCGTACGTTCGGCGCATCGCCGCCCGAAGCCGTCGCGGCGTCTCATGACCGTCGAAGGAGACACGCATGACCATCGTCGAAGAAGGCGTTTCCAGCGTCTACGCCGCCCCCGGTTCGCGCGGGGCCGTCGCCCAGTATCGCGAGCGGTACGGCCACTACATCGGCGGGGAGTGGGTCGAGCCGCACAGCGGCGAGTACTTCGAAGACATCACCCCCGTCACCGGCAAGCCGTTCTGCGAGGTCGCCCGTGGCGACGCCGCCGACATCGATCGGGCAGTGGATGCCGCCTGGAAGGCGTTCGCGTCCTGGAAGAAGACCACGCCCGCCGAGCGCAGCGTCATCCTGAACAGGATCGCCGACCGCATCGAGCAGAACCTCGAGATGATCGCCGTCGCCGAGACGTGGGAGAACGGCAAGCCGGTGCGCGAGACGCTCGCCGCCGACATTCCCCTGACCGTCGACCACTTCCGCTACTTCGCGGGTGTGCTGCGGGCCCAGGAGGGGTCGCTCAGCCAGCTCGACGAGAACACCGTCGCGTACCACTTCAACGAGCCGCTCGGTGTGGTGGCGCAGATCATCCCGTGGAACTTCCCGATCCTGATGGCCGCCTGGAAGCTCGCCCCGGCGCTCGCCGCGGGCAACTGCGTCGTGATCAAGCCGGCCGAGCAGACTCCGGCATCCCTGCTGTTCCTGTTCGACATCATCGGCGACCTGCTGCCGGCCGGTGTCGTGAACATCGTCAACGGTTTCGGCATCGAGGCGGGGGCGCCGCTGGCGCAGCACAAGCGGGTCCGCAAGGTCGCCTTCACGGGTGAGACCACCACGGGCCGCCTGATCATGCAGTACGCGTCGCAGAACCTCATCCCGGTGACGCTGGAGCTCGGGGGCAAGAGCCCGAACGTCTTCTTCGAGGACGTGGCCCGCGCGACCGACGACGCCTACTACGACAAGGCGCTCGAGGGCTTCACGCTCTTCGCGCTGAACCAGGGCGAGGTGTGCACGTGCCCGTCGCGGGCGCTGATCCAGCGGTCGATCTACGACCAGTTCCTCGGCGACGGCCTCGCGCGCGTCGGCAAGGTGAAGCAGGGCAACCCGCTCGACCCCGAGACGATGATCGGCGCTCAGGCCTCGAACGACCAGCTCGAGAAGATCCTGTCGTACATCGAGATCGGCAAGGCCGGCGGCGCGAAGCTGCTCACCGGTGGCGAGCGGGTCGACCTCGGCGGCGAGCTGTCGGGCGGCTACTACGTCGCACCGACCGTCTTCGAGGGCACGAACGACATGCGGATCTTCCAGGAGGAGATCTTCGGTCCGGTGCTCGCGGTCACGTCGTTCGACAGCTTCGACGACGCGATCTCGATCGCGAACGACACCCTCTACGGCCTCGGCGCCGGTGTGTGGAGCCGCAGCGGCGACACCGCCTACCGCGCCGGCCGGGCCATCGAGGCCGGACGCGTCTGGACCAACACCTACCACCAGTACCCGGCGCACGCCGCGTTCGGCGGGTACAAGCAGTCGGGCATCGGCCGCGAGAACCACCTCAAGATGCTCGACCACTACCAGCAGACGAAGAACCTGCTCGTGTCGTACGCCGAAGGGGCGATGGGCTTCTTCTAAGCCGGCGCCTCGCGGACGGAGCGCCGGGGCGGCGGGTCGCCGACGCTCAGTGACCCCCGGGATGCCCCCCGGGGGTCACACCCATTTGCTCGGTGGCGCTGCGGCGTCGCCGGGGCCTCGTCCCACTTGTTGCGGTTCCCTGGGCAGGTGCGTCCCACTTGTTGCGGTTTCGGGGCCGCCATATCGACAACTCTTGGGACATGAATCGGAAGGAGTGGGACATGACGACACAACTCTCCCGCGTGGATGTGACGGATGCCGCGGCCGCGCTGCTGCGCGACCTGACGGCGAAGCACGGCCCGCTGATGTTCCACCAGTCGGGCGGTTGCTGCGACGGCAGCTCCCCTATGTGCTACCCGGTGGGGATGTTCCTCACCGGTCCCAGCGACGTGCACCTCGGCACCATCGGCGTCGGCCTCGACGACCCGATCGAGGTCTACATGTCGGAGTCGCAGTTCGAGTATTGGAAGTTCACGCACCTCACGATCGACGTCGTACCGGGCCGCGGTGCCGGGTTCTCGGTCGAGGGGCCGACGGGGATGCGGTTCCTCATCCGGTCGCGGATGCTGACCGAGGAGGAGGCGGTGGCATTCGGGGTGGGGGTGTAGGTAGCCGGATGCGTCCTGATCTTGCAAGCATGCAGTGTCCATGTTCCCCGAGCTCGAGGGGGGAGTGCGACGGTTCACACCCGCCTCGCCCGCGTGCGAAGACCGACGGTGGTGACGGCGGCGTCGCGATGGGTGAACGGACGAGCTCCGGCCCACAATCCCTTATTCACCCGCTAGAGAGGCCTCTATCGTGTTCCGATACAGTTGACGTGTGTCTACCGGCCGTGTGACTGATCGCAGTCTGACGAATCCGCCCGTCGTGGAGGCCGTCGCAGGGATCGAGTTCCGCCCGCGGGGGCTGGACGTTGTGGGACTGGTGCGGGAAACTTCAGCCTGGATGGACCAGTATCCAGACGTAACCGCGCAACCGACGCTTCCTCCGTCACGACCATCTGGACAATCCGGCCCAGAGTTTGAGATGCAGTTCGTGGCTTCCGCCCCGCCTACCCGCCTCTGGTCTACCTCTCCGGACAAGGCCTGGCTCGTCCAGACCCAGGACGATCGGCTACTGCTCAACTGGCGACGGACCTCCGATGAGGCAGGCACCTATCCTGGGTTCGATGACGCGATTCGGCCGAGAATGCTCGCGCTTATCGGCGAGCTCGCTCCATCAGTGGACGGGGAGGGTCTGATCCCTCTGATTGCAGAGTTCTCTTATGTGAATCGTGTGCCCACCTCGGAGTCAGGATTGCACGCGAAGTATGCCCCCTTTAGACAGCTCGATACGCCCGTTCCGGGAACTGTTATCGCAGAAGGGTACGAAGTTGCGGCTCAGGTTGTCCTTGAATATGGAACGGCGCAAGTCACAGCCTCGATCCAACCAGCCGGCGAGCCAAACCAAACAGTCTTGACTGTATCCACTAAGTTGTTCGCCACAACGCAGCTAATTACCGACGACACGATCATGATGATCGATGACGCACACAAAATTTCGAAGCAAATGTTCTTTGCTGTAGTCTCCAGCGACGCGATCAATGAGTGGGAGGCCTAATTGACTCCGAGCCTGACGATTCCCCAGACCGAATCCTTCACGGTTGGTGACGTCCATGCCAGCGTTTTGACGCCCTCCTTCACATACGGAGAGCTCGGCCTCAACGTTTCTCGACCCCGACGGCTTCTGATCATGTCTGCGTACCGCCAGTTGCGCGCGCTTGCTATCCGTCAAAATGCTGCATCTGGGGCTGCATATGCCCGGATTTTGCGACTCCTCGGCACACTTCTTGCTGACGGGGCGCCAACGCCGCAGATCGGTTCCAATGGCGAGGGCGGCATCCTTGTTGAGTGGCTGGTCAACGGTCAGTCTCTGACCATCGACTACGAGGATGAAACCGAAATCTTGATCGTGGCGTCGGATCGAGGCGGGCTTCAATTCGAAGTGACGATCACCGCCTGGTGGGAGCATCGTGATCCGGCGATCGTAGCCACGCGGCAGATCTTGGCTGACATGTCTTCAGGCTTGGCGTACCCCATACCCCTTGCCTAGCGGTGGTCGATAGAGGCAATCCGGGGGCGGTCGGAGCGAACGTGCATTTATGGAGGCGCTTTGACGCTACCGATCCCGCTCACTTTGACTCGACCATCTGGGATGAGGGGAGCGGTGTCCGCCATCTCAAGGGAGGTGCGCTCCGCTTCGATGCGGACGGCTGCTCCGTGTACAGGGGTGACGTTCTCGGCTCCCTTGGGCTGACTCCGGCGTCCATCACAACTGAGAGTCACAGCGCGCTCGCGCATGCGAACCGCGCGGATATCGAAGCATTCCGCTCGCCGCTATCCAGCGCGCCTTCCCAGCAGGCGTTCAGGGTGGTACCCGATCCACTTGAACCCGAACCGCCCTACAACCCTGCTCACACGCTTGTGCAACATCTTCTGGACTACGCTTCAAACTCGAAGCGACGTCGGGCGCAGGGTGAGTTGGCGCGCAGTGTGTTTGTGTACGTCGAGCATTAGTCGGACACGTACAGGTTGGCAAGCCTCGACAACGGTTACGCCGCGCAGGCGGACAATGCCGTGTGTTGGGCGTCCCGCCGCCGATCCTGATTCGTGCGCCCGTTGGCGCGCAACTCCGCGAGTCGCGCCGCAGAAATTGCATCGACCTCAGCCCACAAGATTGGCCTTCATTTAGAGGCAGGGAGAAGTTTGCGGCCGTCGGCCGCTCTCTGAAAGAGCGGCCGAAGATGCCGGCTAAAGCCACCCCCGCTCCACGGCCACGCGCACGGCATCCGCGCGATTCCGCCCGCCGGTCTTCCCGATAGCGCTGGACAGGTGATTCTTCACCGTCCCCTCCGACAGGTGCACCATCCGGGCGATGTCGGCGATCGACCCGCCGGCGCGGGCGGCGGCGAGCACGTCCGTCTCGCGCTCGGTCAAGGGAGAATCCCCCTGCGCCAGCGACTCGGCGGCCAGAACCGGGTCCACGACGCGGAACCCGGCGGAGACCCGCCGCACCGCATCCGCCAGCTCCGCCGCGGGGGTGTCCTTCACCACGAACCCTGACGCCCCGGCCTGCATGGCACGCGCGAGGTATCCCGGCCGGCCGAAGGTCGTGACGATGAGGGCGCGGCATCCGGGAACCTGCGTACGCAGAAGAGACGCGGCGGCGATGCCGTCGATGCCGGGCATCTCGATGTCGAGCAGCGCCACGGTCGCCTCCGACGCGCGCGCGGCCTCGACCACCTCGTCGCCGCGGCCGACCTGGGCGACGACCTCGATGTCTGGCTCCAGCCCGAGCAGCGCGGCGAGAGCGCCGCGTACGAGCGCCTGATCGTCGGCGATGAGAAGTCGGATCACCACGTCACCCCGCCCCGAATCTGCCGAGGCCGCTGCGGCCCAAGGTCATACCGATCACCAGGTCACCTTCACTCGGAATCCGCCGAGGTCGCTGCGCCCCACTGACATGCGGCCGCCCGCGGTCTCGACGCGCTCGCGCAGCCCGGACAGCCCCGAGCCAGACGACGCGCCCGACGGCCCACGCCCGTCGTCGGCGACCTCCACCGAGCGAGAGTCCAGCGACACCCGGCACACGGATGCCTCGGCGTGCCGCACCACGTTCGTCACCGCCTCGCGCACCACCCACCCCGCAAGCTCGCGCCGGTCGGACGGCACCTGATCCGTCGACCCGGGCAGCTCGGGCGCGACGCCGGCGCTCTCCAGCGCCGCGCGGGCCGCGGCGAGCTCGCCGCTGATGCTCACACCTCTATACCCGTGCACCGTCGCGCGGACGTCGGCCAGCGCACCGCGCGACAGCTGCTCGATCTGCGCCACCTCGTCGCGGGCGGCCGGGGAGCCGGCATCCATCAGTCTTCCGGCCAGCTCGGCCTTCACCGTGATCACGGTCAGCGAGTGGCCGAGGATGTCGTGCACGTCGCGCGCGACGCGGCTGCGCTCGCGTTCGGCGGCGAGCTCGGCGACCTGTTCCTGCGCGGCGCGGAGTCGCTCGAGGGTCGTGATGTTCTGCACGAAGCTCAACATCATGATCGAGATGGAGAGGATGATCGCCGAGTTCAGCACGTTCGTGAACGTGTCGGCGCCGCTCCACTCCCCCACCACGAACGACAGCGCGCTCAGCAGCAGCACGAGGATCCACGTGGGGCGCCGTGCGACGCTCGACACCGCGACGGCGACACCGACGAACGTCCACATCCACCGCACGTCCTCGCCGATCCAGGGCGTCAGGCTCAGGCTCAGAGCGAACATCACCGCGGCCGGGATCAGTCGGCGCCACCCGGAGGTCGTCCGACGCGCGAACGGCACGGACGCGAGGAACACCGCCGCGAACACCACCACGATCAGCGTTCCCACGGCATGAGCGACGGGATCGGGCACTTCCCAGATCGACACCAGCGTCGGGAACGTCCAGATGAGCGAGATGCCCCCGCCGATGAACCAGCCCCGCGTGAACGAGCGCCGGCCCGGAACGCGGAAGCGCCCCGGGCTGGTCGTCTCGTCCATGTCGTTCACGATAGAGCGGCTCACGAACGCCGCGTGTCCCGCCGGAAGAAGTACACCGTGCCGGCGACGAACACCGCGAGCCACACGACCGCGTTGATCAGGGCGCCGAGATCGAAGGCATCCCCCGTCAGCGGCGCACGCGCCAGCTCGGCGATGCCGTACACGGGCGTCAGCTTGCCGACCGCCTGCAGGAAGTCGGGCATCGACGACAGCGGGTAGAACAGCCCGCCGAGGAACGACAGCAGCACCACCGCGAGGCTCGTGATCTGCGCGACGTTCTCGCCCGGCACCATGTACCCGACCATCAGTCCGAGCGTCGTGAACACCGCCCCGGCGAGCAGCCACGCGGCCAGACCCGTGACGATCCACTGCACCGCCGACAGCTGAACCCCGACCATGGATGCCACGACATACGTCGCGATCACCGCAATGAGTCCGAACAGCATGCCCGCCAGGAGCTTCACGATCACGTTGACGAGCGGGTTCAGCGGCGTGAGGCGCAACTGCCGCGTCCACCCCTGCGCGCGCTCGACCGCGACCGCCGCGCCCGTCTGGGTCGCCGACATCATCGCTCCGTACATCGCCATCGACACCATGATGTACGCGGCCACCGACACTCCCCCGTCGGCCACCGGCACCTGCGTCAGGGGCTCGTCGAGCATCTGGTACCCGATGATGAAGAACATCAGCACCGGGAACGCCACGGTGAAGAACAGCGCCCGCGGGTTGCGGAGCTTGCGGACCAGCTCGATCCGCAGATACGTGAGCGTGAAGCCGCCCAGGACGGGGGCGGGACGGTCGAGGCTGATGGCGGTCATCGGGTTGCTCCGTTCGAGGCGTCGGCGGATGCCGGGGAGTCGATGGTGAGCGCGACGAACACGCTCTCCAGGTTTCGCGCGGTGATCTCGAGATCCCGCGCGGGGGTTTCCGCCAGGAGGTGGCGCGCGAGGGCGTCGGAATCGCGGGTGTGCAGCGTCACGCGCTCGCCGGCGGCCTCGACCGAATCGACGCCCGGGAGGGACGCGAGCGCCGTGATGTCGGCATCCGGGATCGTCGCCTGCACCACCCGACCCGAGACGAGGTTCTTGATCTCGGCCGTGGTGCCGTCGGCGACGATCTGGCCGCTGCGCATCAGCACGATGCGGTCGGCGTACTCGTCGGCCTCGTCGAGGTAGTGCGTCGCGAACATGACGGTGCGGCCGCGGGCGGCATCCGTCCGGATCGCGTTCCAGAACGAACGGCGGGCCTCGACGTCCATGCCGGTGGTCGGCTCGTCGAGGATCAGCAGCGCCGGATCGCTCACGAGCGCCATCGCGAAACGCAGCCGCTGCTGCTCTCCGCCCGAGCAGAGTCCGACGCGACGATTCGCCAGATCCCGGATGCCGGCCCGCTCGAGCGCCTCGTCTACGGGACGCTTCTCGGCGAACAGGGATGCCGTGAGCTCGACCGTCTCGCGGACCGTGAGGTCTTTCAGCAGACCCCCCGTCTGCAGGACGGCGGAGACGAGGCCGCGCGACACCGCCCCGCGCGGGGTGTGCCCGAAGACGCTGATGGAGCCCGAGTCGGGGTTCGTGAGGCCGAGGATCATGTCGATCGTGGTGGTCTTGCCGGCGCCGTTCGGGCCGAGGAACGCCACGATCTCGCCGGGCTGCACCCGCAGATCGACGCCGCGGACGGCGTGGACGGAGCCGAAGCTCTTGACGACGCCCCGCGCGTCGATCGCGGCGGGAGCGGTGGTAGAGGAGGTCATGTCCTCATGCTGGCCCGGCGCCGTGCCCCGTGCCTGGGGCGGGGGTCACCTCGTGGGGGTGACGTTCGTCATGGGTGGCGCGGTTACGGCGCTTCGGTCGCGGGCCGCTGCGCGCACTGCGAAGTCGAAAGGATATCGACGACGACTCCCTCGTCGCGTGTGAGCACCGAAACGTCGACAGTGCTGTTGGAGTATCCGGGGGCAATGAGACTCGCGGCCGGATAGTTGAGTTCGAGACCTCGGTCATCGGTGCGGAAGTCGGAACCGAGCGCCGCGGGGAGCCCATCGACGAAACTCTGACCGTCGAAGCCCTCGGGAGGGAACACCGTCCACTGGCCGGTGTAGAAGACGCCTTCCCCTTCGCATCCGAAAGGCTTGTCCGAGGGATTCTTCTCGACGCGGACGTCAGGCGAGAGCTCGTCGACGACGCGTTGCATCGCCGCTTGTGCCTGGCCGCGGACCGCTTCGTAGGTCGGTAACGAGGTCGGTGCGCAGCCGGCGAGCGCGAGCGCGGCTGCCGCGAGGAGTGCGAGCGCGGGGCGGGTGGCATCCATTGTCTCGGTCAGGCCGGCTTCGACGCGCGGATCGTGTAGCTCAGCGGCATGACCGACGGCTGCTCGGTGAGGGCGTACTCGCCGTCGGGGCGCAGGGTCATGCGGCCGGGGAGGGCCTCCCACGGCACGCTGTCGTGCTCGATGAGCGCGTCGAGCCGCAGGCCACGGTCGAGCAGCGCGGTGACGATCTCCCCGAGGCTGCGGTTCCACTCGTACGTCCGTGTGGACTGCAGGGGAGCCGACACCTCGACGTAGGTGCTGTCGTCATCCCATTCCAGCGGTGCGGGCTGCTCGAAGTACGGGAACGCGAGCGTCAGCCCCGGGAGCGTCTCGTTCATCGACCACAGCACCGGGTGTCCCTCGCGGATGTGCAGCGTGCCCCCGGGAGCCAGCAGGTCCGCGACGACACCGGCCCATTCCGTGATCGACGGCAGCCAGCACAGCGCCCCGATGCCCGTGTAGACCAGGTCGAACTCCCCCGCCGAGAGGACGTCGAGGGCGTGCGCGACGTCCGATCGGACGAAATCGACGGCATCCCCGGTCTCGGCCACGAGCCGGCGGGCTTCCGCGACGGCGTTCTCCGAGAAGTCGAGGCCCGTCACCCGGGCGCCGAGCCGCGCGAGTGACAGCGTGTCGGTGCCGATGTGGCACTGGAGGTGCACGGCGCGCTTCCCCGTGAGGTCGCCGAGCAGCGGCTGGTCGAACCGCACGACATCGCTGAGCGCGTCGCGGTCCTCCACGTAGCGCAGCACGCCGTAGCCGGATCCGTCGCGAGCGGCGTGCAGGGTGGCGCGCTCGTTCCAGTTGGCGCGGTTCGCATCGAGGTACTCGGTGGTCATGGCATCCCTTCCGGCGGCACAGCCTTGCGACGATACACACGTGGATGCCAGGGCACCAGGCTGCGCCTTCGGATCGAAAGGCCGCCGTGACCGTGCGTGACGCGGGCCTGTGCCGGTGTCGGAGGGCCGGGTTAGCCTGGCGGCATGTCGGGCAGCGTGTACGTGATCCATGAGAACCCCCAGTGGCTTCCGCCATTCCAGGCGGCCTTCGAGGCGGAAGGGGTGCCGCTGGAGGAATGGCTGCTGACCGACGGGTCCATCGACCTCTCCGTCGAGCCTCCGGAGGGCGTGTTCTGGTCGCGGCTGAGCGCCTCCGCGCACACGCGCGACCACGCCGCGAGCAAGGAGTACGGCCGTGCGGTGCTGCGGTGGCTCGCCTCGTGGGGTCGCACGGTCGTGAACGGCGCCGACGTCCTCGAGCTCGAGGTCAGCAAGGTGGCGCAGCACGCCGCGCTCCGGCACGCGGGCGTCGAGGTCCCGCGCACGACGGCCGTGTTCGGTACCGCGCAGCTCGCGGCGAAGGCCGAGGAGTTCGAGGCGCCCTTCATCAGCAAGCACAACCAGGGCGGCAAGGGCCTGGGCGTACGCCGGTGGGAGTCGCACGCCGAGTTCGCGGCGTGGGTCGACAGCGCCGACTTCGAGCCGTCGCCCGACGGCATCACGCTGCTGCAGGAGTTGCTGGTCGCTCGCGCGCCGTTCATCACGCGCGCCGAATTCGTGGGCGGCCAGTTCGTCTACGCCGTGCGGGTCGACACGAGCGCGGGCAGCTTCGAGCTGTGCCCGGCCGAGGCGTGCGCGATCCCCGGTGCCGACGGCGTGGAGCCTGAGCCGCTGTTCCGCCTCCGCGACGACGTCGACCCGGCCATCATCGACCGGTACCTCGCCTTCCTCGCGGCGGAGGGGATCGGCGTCGCCGGCATCGAGTTCATCGAGACGCGCGACGGCCGGGTCGTCACCTATGACGTGAACACGAACACGAACTACAACCCCGACGTCGAGGCATCCGCTCCCCGTTCCGGTCCGCGCGAGATCGCCCGCTGGCTCGGGGCGCTGCTTCCGCACGAGGCGGTGGGTGCGCGTGGCTGAGCCCGCTGAACCCCACCGCGACTGGGACGGCTTCGGGTTCTCGACCCGCCAGGTGCACGCCGGCGAGGTGGAAGACCTCACCCACGGCTCGCGCGTGACGCCCGTGCATCTATCGGCTGCGTACCGCTTCGCGTCGTTCCAGGAGGCGACAGATCGCTTCGCCGGCGCCGACCTGGGGCACCTGTACTCGCGCAACCTCAACCCCACGAACCAGGTCGCCGAGGCCCGGCTCGCGTCACTCGAGGGCGGAACGGGCGCGCTCGTCGTCGGGTCGGGGCAGGCCGCCATCACCGCGACGTTGCTCGGACTCGCGGGCGCGGGAGAGCACATCGTGTCGACGGCCAGCATCTACAGCGGTACGCGTGTGCTCTTCGACCGCACCTTCGCGCGCCTGGGAGTGACGGTCGAGTACGTCTGGGATCCCGACGACGACGCCGAATGGGATGCCCTGATCCGGCCCGAAACGAAGGCCATCTTCACCGAGACGCTGCCGAACCCCAAGAACGACGTCGTCGACATCGCTCGCGTGGCACGGATCGCCGAGCGCCACGGTCTGCCGGTCGTCGTGGACAACACGATCGCGACGCCGTTCCTCCTGCGACCGATCGAGCACGGCGCTCACATCGTCGTGCACTCCGCGACGAAGTTCCTCTCCGGCCACGGGGCCAACCTCGCGGGAGCGGTCGTCGACGGTGGGACGTTCGACTGGGCCGGCGCCTCCCGTCCGTATCCCGGGATCACCGACACCGCGATCGCCGGACACCCCTCGTACGTCGACGCCTTCGGCCCCCGCGCGTTCGAGCTGTACCTGCGCTTCGGGATCGCCAACGACACCGGCCCCGCGCTGTCGCCGCTGAACGGCTTCCTTCTGCAACAGGGCATGGAGACGCTCTCGGTGCGGATGCGTCAGCACTTGGCATCCGCTCGCGAGATCGCCGAGTGGCTCGACGGCCACGAGCTGGTCGAGAGCGTCGACTTCGCGGGACTCCCCTCCCACCCGCAGCACGCGCTCGCCGTGCGCGACTACGGCGGACTCACCGGCTCGGTGTTCTCGTTCACCGTGCGCGGCGGACGCGACGGAGCGGAGCGCTTCTTCGACGCGCTGCGCCTGTTCAGCCGCATGACCAACATCGGCGACACGCGCTCCATGGCGCTCCACCCCGCGACCACGACCCACCTCGGCTTCACGCAAGAGGTCCGCGACCGCCTCGGCATCCACGACGGGCTCATCCGCCTGTCGATCGGGCTCGAGGATGCCGCCGACCTCATCGCCGACCTCGACCAGGCGCTCCGCGCGGCGGCGTAGGGCGCGGGGTTCTCGCGCGTCGGCGTCGGCCGGCGGTGCGGGCGCGCGGCGTTTCGGCGTTGAGTGTCCAAGACACGCGGATGCCGCGGCGGTGCGTCCGTGTGTTCTGGACACTCAACCAACAGGCGCGGCGTCGAGAGCGGCGCCGGCGGTCGCTGTCTTCGCGGTGAGTGTCCAAGACACGCGGATGCCGCGGCGGCTTGTCCGCGTGTCTTGGACACTGAACTCGCGGCGCGCAGGCGTCGGACCGAACCCGCCGCGCGGGCGTCAGGCGTCGCGCAGCGCATCGAGCCGACGCACGCGCGGGATGACCTCGGCGGCGAAGCGCTGCAGCTCGGACAGGTGCGGCGAGAACTGCAGCAGCAGCGTCGAGACGCCGACGTTCGCGAACTCCACGATGCGCTCGGCCACCTGGTCGGGCGTGCCGACGAGGTTCGGGCGCAGGCCGCGGTTCGAGACCGAGTACTCCTTGAGGTCGACCTGGGTGTCGAGCTTCGACTTGCTCACGAAGTCCTGGTACGAGCCGTACGCCGCTCCCCCGCGCACGTCGGTGATGCGGTCGATCTCGGCCTGAGCCTCTTCCTCGGTGTCACGGACGATGCCGTACGCCGCCATCCCGAACGCCTCGAACGGGGTCGCGCCGGCCTCGGCGCGGCGACGCCGCATGTCGGCGACCTTCGCCTCGAGCTCGTCGAGCGTGCCGCCGTGCGTCAGGTACGCGTCGGCGAAACGCGTGATCGCGGTGCGTCCGGCCTCGCTCTCACCGCCGGCGTACAGACGCGGAATCACGCGGGGCTTCGGCTCGAGGAACGTGCCCTCGGTGCGGTAGTACTCCCCCTCGTACGCGAACGGCGTCTGCGTCCACAAGCCGCGGAGCACCTCGACCCACTCGATCGTGCGCGCGTAGCGGTCGTCGTGGGCGCTGAACAGCCCGTCGTACTGCTTCGCCTCCTCGGCCCACCACGCCGACACGACGTTCAGCGTGAAGCGTCCCCCGCTGATCTCGTCGATCGTCGCCGCCTGCTTCGCGGTGTGGAACGGGTTGTGGAACCCCGGCCGGACGGCCGCGAGCAGTTCGAGCTTCGACGTCACGGCCGCGAGTCCCGCGGTCACCGCCCACGCGTCGAGCGACGGCGCCTCGACGCCCTTGATGTCGTTGAGGTTCAGCTCCGGGATGAGCGTGAGGTCGAACCCGCCCTCCTCCGCCGCCCGCGCGATCTCCGCGATGTGGGCGAACGACACGGGCGTCTGCTCGTCGTCGACGTTGCGGAGCCAGCCGCCGAAGATCGGGGTCCAGTAGCCGAAACGCACGCGCTGGGGGGAGGTCATGGCATCCATCCTCACCCGGTCGAACGGCATGTGTCGTCATGCGAGGACACGGTCCGTCACATGTCGTTGACCGTCGGCGGGGGCAGTGCGACGGTAGCCGGGTTCCGATCCCCGAGGAGAACCCCATGACCGACAACGCCCCCACGCACGAGCCCCTGAAGTTCGCCTACTGGGTTCCCAACGTCAGCGGCGGGCTCGTGATCAGCTCCATCGAGCAGCGCACCGACTGGGGTCTCGACTACAACGTCGAGCTCGCGCGGACGGCGGAGCGCGTCGGGTTCGAGTACGCGCTGAGCCAGGTGCGGTACGCCTCGAGCTACGGCGCCGCTCAGCAGCACGAATCCACGTCCATCAGCCTCGCGTTGCTTCTGGCCACCGAGAAGCTGAAGGTCATCTCGGCCATCCACCCCGGGATCTGGCATCCGGCGGTCTTGGCGAAGTTCATCAACACCGCCGACCAGTTCTCGCACGGCCGTGCCGCCGTGAACGTCGTCAGCGGCTGGTTCAAGGACGAGTACACCGACCTCGGGCTCGAGTGGCTCGAACACGACGAGCGGTACGAGCGCGCGGCGGAGTTCATCCAGATCCTGCGCGGTCTGTGGACGCAGGAGAAGTTCTCGTTCCACGGGAAGTACTACGACATCACCGACTTCACGCTGCGCCCCTTCCCCTACGAGGTGCCGGGGCGCGCGCATCCCGACATCTTCCAGGGCGGCAACTCCACGGCGGCGCGGCTCAACGGCGGCGCCTACGCCGATTGGTACTTCTCCAATGGCAAGGACTTCGACGGCTTCACCGAGCAGTACGACGACGTGACCCGTATCGCGGCCGAACATGGCCGCCGCACGCGCTTCGGCCTCAACGGCTTCGTCATCCAGCGCGATAGCCGAGCCGAGGCGGAGGAGCAGCTGCGCGAGATCATCGCGCATGCCGACGGTGGCGCCGTCGAGGGCTTCCGCAAGAGCGTGCAACAGGCGGGCAACGCCACCGCCGACAAGAAGGGCATGTGGGCCGACTCGACGTTCGACGACCTCGTGCAGTACAACGACGGCTTCCGTACACAACTCTTCGGGGATGCCGAGCAGATCGCGGAGCGGATCATCGAGTACAAGAAGCGCGGCGTCGATCTCTTCCTCCTCGGGTTCCTGCACTTCCAGGAGGAGCTCGAGCGGTTCGGCGAGACGGTGATCCCGATCGTGCGCGAGCTCGAGACGGACCTCGCCCGTACCGGCGACCCGATCGGCGTCGCACGGGGCTGACGCCCACGTTGAGTGTCCAAGACACGCGGATGCCGCCGGCCTCGGTCCGCGTGTCTTGGACACCGAACGCCCGTAGTGCCGCCCCAGCCCGCTGAACGGCGCCGCGAATCCACCGAGTGTCCAAGACACGCCGTATCGGGCCCGCGTCATGCGGCGTGTCTTGGACACTCGACCGGGCGCGCGAGGCCGCCGCGAGCGTCTATGCCCCGTCGAGCATGTGTTGCGCGGCCGCGGTCTGCGCGCGGAGCGCCTCCGCCAGCGCCGCAACGGCGGGGATCCGCAGCGAATCGGGGCGCACGATCATCCAGTAGGGCAGGCGTTCCGCGACGACCGTCGGCAGCAGACGGACCAGATCCGGATGCCGATCGGCGGCGAAGCACGGAAGCATGCCGATTCCGGCACCTACGCGTGTCGCCTCCACGTGGACGAAGACGTTGGTCGACGTCACCCCGTCGCGCATGCGCGGCACCAGCCGCCGCGGGAGGTCGAGCGCCTCCACCTGCAGCATCGAGTCGACGAAGTACACCAGGCGATGGTGTTCGAGCTCGGCGAGGTCGCGGGGCGTCCCCTCGCGCTCGAGGTACTCCCGCGAGGCGTACATGCCGAGCGTGTAGGTGCCCAGGCGCGTCGCGGTCCCGCGGGAGGTCTGCGGCTCCCCCACCACGACCTCGAGGTCGAGGCCGGGCCGGTGCAGCGCCGCACGACGTTGCGTCGCCACAATCTCGACGGACAGCTCCGGATGCCGCTGCCGCAACGCCGCGATCGTGGGAGCCGCGACGTAGGCGCTGAAGCCGTCCGTCGCCGACATGCGGACGACGCCCGAGACGGGATCCGGCTCCTCCTCCCCACCGGACAGCCGCGACATCGCGGCCTCGATGCGCCCCGCCGTCTCGACGGCGTGCTTGCCGAGCGTCGTCAGTTCCCAGCCGCGGCCCGATGCGGCGACGACCCGTCCGCCGAGCGCATCCTCCAGGGCGGCGATGCGCCGCGCGACGGTGGTGTGGTCGACGCCCCGCACCTGCGCGGCCGCGGTGTAGCGGCCGGTGCGCGCCACCGCGAGCAGCATCAAGAGGTCGTCGGCGCGGACGTTCGTGGCATCCATGTGTGCAATTCTGCACACCCGACCCGCACGTCTGGGCATTGCCGCAAAATCAGCCGCACCGCAGACTCGTCTCCGGATGTCACCGTCGACACCAAAGGAGCAGCATGGAATCCCCCGCCGCCGCGCAACGCAGCGCCTCCCCTGAAATCTCGACCAGCAAGATCCGCCGCGTCGTCGCCGCCTCGATGGCCGGCACCGTCGTCGAGTGGTACGAGTTCTTCCTCTACGCCACGGCCGCAAGCCTGGTGTTCGGCACGTTCTTTTTCCCGTCGTCGGGCTCGCCGCTCGACGGGATCATCGCCGCCTTCGTCACGTACGCCGTCGGCTTCGTCGCCCGCCCCCTGGGCGGCATCGTCTTCGGGCAGATCGGCGACCGGTTCGGCCGCAAGCCGACGCTGCAGGCGACGATCATCATCGTCGGTGCCGCGACGTTCCTGATGGGATGCCTCCCCGGCTTCGCCTCCGTCGGGTACTGGGCGCCCGCGATGCTCGTGGCCCTGCGCTTCATCCAGGGCTTCGCGGTCGGCGGTGAGTGGGGCGGTGCCGTCCTGCTCGTCGCGGAGCAGAGCCCGAACCGCTCGCGCGCGTTCTGGGCGAGCTGGCCGCAGGCTGCGGTCCCGGTCGGCAACCTGCTGGCCACGACCGTGCTGCTGGTGATGTCGTTCATCCTCGCCCCCGCCGCGTTCCTCGACTGGGGCTGGCGCGTCGCCTTCTGGCTGTCGGCCGTGATCGTGCTGGTCGGGTTCTACATCCGCACCCACGTCGAGGAGGCGCCGATCTTCCTCGAGGCCAAGAAGCAGGTCGAGCAGGAGAAGGCGACCTCGTTCGGTGTCGTCGAGGTGCTGCGCCGGTACCCGAAGGGTGTCGTGCAGGCCATGGGCATCCGCTTCGCGGAGAACATCGTCTACTACATCGTCGTGAGCTTCTCGATCGTGTACCTGAAGTTCGTGCACTCGTACGACACGAGCCAGCTCCTCCTCGCGCTGCTGATCGCGCACGTCATCCATTTCGCCGTGATCCCCCCACTCGGCCGCCTCGCCGACCGCATCGGCCGCAAGCCCGTGTACCTCGCCGGCGCGATCCTCAGCGCGACCTGGGCGTTCTTCGCCTTCCCGATGTTCGACACGCTCAACCCAGTCGTCATCGTCGCCGCCGTGGCCCTCGGCCTGGTGTTCCACGCCGGCATGTACGCGCCGCAGCCGGCGGTCATGGCCGAGCTGTTCCCGACGCGCATGCGCTACTCGGGCGTTTCCCTCGGTGCGCAGGTGACCGCGATCCTCGCCGGGTCGCTCGCCCCGATCCTCGCGACGCAGTGGCTGCGCGACTTCGGGTCGTGGCTGCCGGTGGCGATCTACATCGTGGTGGCCTGCGTGGTCACGTCGGTCGCCGTACTGTCGCTGAAGGAGACGCGCGGAATCTCGCTCCGCGACATCGACGCCGCCGACGCCGCGCGGGGGAAGTAGGAATCATGACCATCGACCTCAGCGGACGCCGCGCCCTCGTCACCGGCGGTGCCAGCGGCATCGGTGCCGCGATCGCGCGGGCGTTCGCCGAGGCCGGAGCCACCGTGACGGTCGCCGATCTCAACGCCGAGGGCGCTCAGGCTCTCGCCGACGAGATCGGCGGCCGCGCCTGGGCGGTCGACCTCTCGGACACGGCGGCACTGGCCGACCTCAGCCTCGACGTCGACATCCTCGTCAACAACGCCGGCATCCAGCACGTGAGTCCGATCGAGGAGTTCGCTCCCGAGCGGTTCTCGTTCATGCTCCGGCTGATGCTCGAGGCGCCGTTCCTCCTCATCCGCGCGGCTCTCCCCGGGATGTACGAGCGGTCGTTCGGACGGGTGCTCAACGTCTCGAGCGTGCACGGTATACGCGCATCGGCATACAAGTCGGCGTATGTCACCGCGAAGCATGGACTCGAGGGCCTCTCCAAGACCACGGCGCTCGAGGGCGGTCCGCGCGGGGTCACGAGCGTCTGCATCGACCCCGGGTACGTGCGGTCGCCGCTCGTCGAGAAGCAGATCGCGGATCAGGCGCGGGCGCACGGCATCCCGGAGTCCGAGGTGCTCGAGACGGTGCTGCTAAAGGATGCCGCGATCAAGCGGCTCGTGGAGCCGTCCGAGGTGGCGTCGCTCGCGCTGTGGCTCGCGGGCCCGGATGCCGCGATGGTCACCGGCACGAGCTACGTGATGGACGGCGGCTGGTCGGCGCACTGACCGGCGGCCCGCGGCCCCCACCGCAGCAGCCCCCGCCCCCGGACCCCACACCCCCGCCGGGAGCGCTCCCGCCCGGAACATCTCCGCCGCCGAATGACGCAAACCGGAAGATATCCGAGGTTTCGTTATCGTAAAAAGACGGTCCAATAGTTGGTGTGTGGCCTGCTGGCGACCAAGATGTCCGAAGGACTGCGGCATCTGTCGCGATCGACACTTCACAGCAGAGGTAACTCAATGGCACTGCACACCAGTGGTCGAGCCCGTCTCGGTCTCGCACTCGGCGCCTTCGGCGTCTCGGCTCTCGTCCTGGCGGGCTGCTCCGCCGGCGGCGGAGACAACGGCTCCGACAGCGGCTCCACCGACCCGCTCGTGGTCGGCACCACCGACAAGATCAGCTCGATCGACCCGGCCGGCTCGTACGACAACGGCTCGTTCGCCGTGATGAACCAGGTCTACCCGTTCCTCCTCAACAGCCAGTACGGCACGTCGGACGTCACCCCCGACATCGCCGAGTCGGCCGAGTTCACCTCGCCGACCGAGTACACGGTCAAGCTGAAGTCGGGCCTGAAGTTCGCCAACGGCCACGACCTCACATCGTCCGACGTGAAGTTCTCGTTCGACCGCCAGGTCGCCATCGCCGACCCCAACGGCCCGTCGTCGTTGCTCGGCAACCTCGACAGCGTCGCGACGCCGGACGACACCACCGTCGTCTTCACGCTCAAGAACGGCAACGACCAGGTCTGGCCGCAGATCCTGTCGAGCCCCGCCGCGCCGATCGTCGACGAAGAGGTCTTCTCGGCCGATGCCGTGACGCCCGACGACACCATCGTCGAGGGCAAGGCCTTCGCGGGTCAGTACACGATCGAGTCGTACAAGCTGAACGAGCTCATCTCCTACGCGCCGTACGCCGACTACCAGGGCTCGCTGCCCAAGCCCGAGAACGGCGGCATCTCGGCGAAGTACTACGCCGACGCCTCGAACCTCAAGCTCGACGTGCAGTCGGGTGCGATCGACGTCGCGTTCCGCAGCCTCAGCGCGACCGACATCGCCGACCTGTCGTCCAACGACGCGGTGAAGGTCGTCGACGGCCCCGGCGGCGAGATCCGCTACATCGTCTTCAACTTCGACACGATGCCGTTCGGCGCCACGACGCCCGAGGCCGACGCGGCCAAGTCGCTCGCGGTGCGTCAGGCCGCGGCCGACCTGATCGATCGTCAGGCCATCGCGACCGACGTGTACAAGGACACCTACTCGCCGCTCTACTCGTACGTTCCGCAGGGTCTCGCCGGCGCCAACGAGGCGTTGAAGGGTCTCTACGGCGACGGCAGCGGCAACCCGGACGCGGCGAAGGCCAAGGCGACCCTCGAGGCCGCCGGCGTCCAGACGCCCGTCACGCTGAACCTGCAGTACAACGGCGACCACTACGGCCCCTCGTCGGGTGACGAGTACGCCGCCGTCAAGGCGCAGCTCGAGAAGGACGGCCTGTTCACCGTCAACCTCGCGCAGACGGAGTGGGTGCAGTACACCAAGGACCGCGTCGCCGACGTGTACCCCGCCTACCAGCTCGGCTGGTTCCCGGACTACTCGGATGCCGACAACTACCTGACCCCGTTCTTCTCGGCGGACAACTTCGTGGGCAACCACTACGACAACGCCGAGGTCCAGCAGCTGCTCACCGACCAGGCGACGCAGACCGACAAGACGACGCGCGAGCAGGAGATCGGCGACATCCAGGACAAGGTGGCGGCCGACCTGTCGACGCTGCCGCTGCTCCAGGGCAAGCAGGTCGCGATCGTCGGCGCGAGCGTGGAGGGTGCCGTCCTCGACGGATCCTTCAAGTTCCGCTACGCCCCGCTGCACAAGTAATCGACGGGCGGGTGCCCGGTCCCTCTCGGGGCCGGGCACCCGCCGCGTTCCTCCCCGTTAGGTACTCATGGCCACCGCCGTCGACGCCCCCGTCATCGCCGCGCCCGTCGCCCCCAAGGGCGGCGGTCTCTGGCGCTACATCCTCGTCCGCCTCCTTCTGATCATCCCGACGGTCTTCATCCTCGTGACCGTCGTCTTCCTGCTGATGCGAGTCACCGGCGACCCGATCACCGCCGCCCTCGGCGGACGCCTCCCCCCGGAGCAGTTGGCCGAGCGCATCGCCGCGGCCGGATACGACCGCCCCCTCTACATCCAGTACTTCGAGTACATCGGCGGCATCCTGCGCGGCGACTTCGGCACCACGCTGACCGACAACCGTCCGGTCCTCGGCATCCTGCTGCAGTACGGCTCGGCCACCCTCGAGCTGGCGATCTACGCGCTGATCGTGGCCCTGCTGATCGGCATCCCGTTCGGTCTCCTCGCCGCCTACCGCCGCGACCGCTGGCCCGACGCGGTGCTGCGCATCGGCGCGATCCTCGGCTACGCCACCCCGATCTTCTTCGTGGGCCTCCTGCTCAAGCTCGTGTTCTCGGTGTGGCTGAGCGTGCTGCCGGTCGCCGGCCGCGCGAGCACCCGCACCGAGTTGAAGCTCCAGGCCCTCGACAACCCCAGTGGCATCTACCTCCTGGATGCCATCCGCCTCGGCGATGCTGCCGCGGTGGGCGACGTGCTGACCCACGCGATCCTGCCGGGCCTGGCGCTCGGCATCCTGACCGCGGGCATCTTCCTGCGGCTCGTCCGGACCAACGTCATCGGCACGCTCGGCGCGCAGTACGTCACCTCGGCGCGGTCGCGCGGCGTGGGGGAGTACCGCCTCGTCACGAAGCACGCGTACCGTCCCGCGCTGATCCCGATCATCACGGTCATCGGCCTGCAGATCGCGCTGCTGCTCTCGGGCGCGGTGCTCACCGAGACCACGTTCGAGTGGAAGGGCCTCGGCTTCATGCTGAGCGAGTACCTGAAGGCGCGCGACTTCGTCGCCGTCCAGGGCATCGTCGTCATGATCGCCGTGCTCGTGGCCTTCACGAACTTCCTCGTCGACGTCATCGCGGCGATCATCGACCCGCGAGTGAGGTACTGACATGACGGATGCCACGACCCCCGCGGTTCTGACCGCACGCAAGGTCCCGCTGCGCGACCGCCTGCCGGTCGTCTCGCACCTGCGCCGCAGCGTCGGCCTCCAGCGCACCATGCTCGTGATCGGCCTGATCATCACCACCGTGTTCGTGCTGACGGCGGCGCTCGCGCCGATCCTCGCGCCCTACGGCTTCTCGCAGCAGGAGGCGGGCGGGACGAAGTTCGGCACGCAGCAGGCGCCGAGCGCGACGAACCTGCTCGGCACCACGGTAGGCGGGTACGACGTGCTGTCCCGCGTGATCTGGGGCGCGCAGACGGCGCTGCTGGTTATCCTGTGCGCGATCGCGTTCTCGATCTTCCTCGGCATCTTCCTGGGCCTGGTCAGCGGGTACTTCGGCGGCTGGATCGACCGCGTCCTGGTCGTGCTGTGCGACGCGATCTACGCGTTCCCGTCGTTGCTGCTGGCCATCGTCATGTCGATCGCGATCACGAAGGGGCAGTCGACCCTGTGGGGCGGCATCCTCGCCACCGCGATCTCGATCACCGTGGTGTTCGTGCCGCAGTACTTCCGCGTGATCCGCGCCGAGGTCGTGCGCGTGAAGGCGGAGCCGTTCGTCGAGTCGGCGCGCGTGATCGGCGTGCCGACGGCGCGCATCCTGCTGCGTCACGTGCTGCGCAACTCCACGCGCTCGCTGCCGGTCGTCGTGACGCTCAACGCCTCGGAGGCGCTCCTCACCCTCGCGGGCCTCGGCTTCCTCGGCTTCGGCATCGAGGCCACGGCCGCCGCGGAGTGGGGCTACGACCTCAACCGTTCGGTCAGCGACGTCACCAGCGGCATCTGGTGGACGGCGATCCCGCCGGGCGTGGCCATCGTGCTCGCGGTGCTCGGCATCACGCTGGTCGGCGAGAGCCTCAACGACCTCAGCGACCCGCGGCTGCGCACGCGCCGCCGGGCCGGACGCGCCCCCGCGCCCGTCACCGCGGTCGACCCCGCCCCGGCTCCGACCTCGGCGACCGCCGCTCCGGCCGGGCCCCCGGCATCCACTTCTCCCGGGGGGAGCCCCTCATGACCGCCACCACCGCGCCCGTCGCCCGCATCGACGACCTGCGGGTCACCTTCGCCACCGACGGCGAGCCCGTCGCGGCCATCAACGGCATCTCGCTCGAGGCGCACGCCGGTGAGGTGCTCGCGATCGTCGGCGAGTCCGGGTCGGGCAAGACCGTCACGGCGAACACGCTGCTGGGGCTCCTGCCCGAGACGGCGACGCTGTCGGGGGCCGTGATCGTCCGCGGGCGCGACGGCGACGAGACCGACATCGTCCACGCGACCCACGCGCAGCTGCGCGCGATGCGCGGACACGACGCGGCCATGGTGTTCCAGGAGCCGTCGACCGCGCTGAACCCCGTCTACACGGTGGGCTGGCAGATCGCCGAGGGCCTCCGCGCCCACGGCAAGCTGTCGAAGTCCGAGGCGAAGACGCAGGCCGTCGACATCCTGCGCCGCGTCGGCATCCCCGATCCCGAGAACCGAGTCGACGACTACCCGCACCAGTTCTCGGGCGGGCAGAAGCAGCGCGTCGTGATCGCCATGGCGCTCGTGCTCAACGCGGGCCTCATCATCGCCGACGAGCCGACCACGGCCCTCGACGTCACCGTGCAGGCCGAGATCCTCGATCTGCTCCGCACCTGCCGCGACGAGTTCGGCGCGACCATCGTGCTCATCACCCACAACATGGGCGTGGTCGCCGACCTCGCGGACCGCGTCGTCGTGATGTTCCGCGGCGACATCGTCGAGCAGGCCCCCGTGCGCGCGCTGTTCGCCGCTCCGCAGCAGCAGTACACCCGTGAGCTGCTCGCCGCCGTCCCGCACGTGGGTCGGGGCAAGAGCGCGCAGCAGAAGCTCGATGCCCCCGCCCCGACCGCGCCGCCCGCGGGCAGCCTCGTCGTCGCCGAGAAGGTCGAGATCGGGTACCCGGGACGCTTCGGCACGACGGGCGTGATCGCCGTGAAGGGCGTCGACTTCTGGATCGGCCCCGGTGAGGTGCTCGGTCTCGTGGGGGAGTCGGGCTCGGGCAAGACCACGATCGGCCGCGCGATGGTGGGCCTCACCTCCGTCGTCGGAGGGTCGCTGAAGGTGCTCGGCACCGAGATGCGCGGCGCGAAGCCCCGCACGCTCGCCAAGACGCGCCCCGACATCGGCTTCGTCTTCCAGGACCCGGCGACGAGCTTCAACCCGCTCCTCACGATCGCGGAGTGCATCGCCGAGCCGCTCCTCGTTCACGGGCGGGCGTCCGGCGCCCGCGCGGCGCGTGCGCGCGTCGACGAGCTCCTGGATGCCGTGCAGCTCCCGACCGCGTTCGGCGACCGGTATCCGCACGAGCTGTCGGGCGGCCAGCGTCAGCGCGCATCGCTGGCCCGGGCGCTCGCGCTCGACCCGAAGCTGCTCATCGCGGACGAGCCCACCTCCGCGCTCGACGTGTCGGTGCAGGCCCGCGTGCTGCAGCTCTTCGCGCAGCTGCAGAAGGAGTTCGGGTTCGCGTGCCTCTTCATCAGCCACGACCTCGCGGTCGTCGACGAGGTGGCCGACCGCGTCGTGGTGCTCCGCCAGGGCGTGATCCGCGAGCAGGGCACGACGGTGCAGGTGCTCACGGAACCTCGCGACGACTACACGAAGCGGCTCCTGGCATCCCTCCCGGTGCCCGACCCTGTCGCCCAGGAGCAGCGCCGCGCCCTCTGGCGCGCAACGCGCGGCTGACGCGCCCCGCGCGCGCCCCGCGCCGCGCGCGCATTCGCGTGAGTCGCCAACATTTGTCGCCTGCCGGGCCGCCGAGGCGACAAATTCTGGCGACTCACGCGGGGGGAGGGCTAGCGCAGGAACGTGTCGGAGATCACGGTGAACAGCCACCAGCCGATCGCCAGCACCGCGAGCACGCCGCCGACCCACGAGAAGCCGCGGCGCAGCCGGCGTCCCTCGCGCGCGACGCCGACGGGCGGGGGAGTGAGCAGCGGAACACCGGATGCCACGGGCGCAGCAGCCGCGGGCAGCCGTTCGTCGCGCCACCGCGCCCACTGGCCGAGCTTCTCGTCGATGGCATCCACTGTGCCGAAAATCCACTGCCACACCGCCGGGTCGAGGGTCGACAGCTCGCGACGCGCGTAGAGGAAGAGGCGGTCGTCGATGATCTCGACGTCGAGGGCCGCGGCGTTGTCGATGAACCGCGCCATGACGTCGGGGGTGAAGAGGTACAGCGCGTCGCGCTCGTACCCGGTCGGGCAGTACAGCGCGAAGTGCTGGTCGAAGTCGCCCTCGAGGCTCAGGCGCTGATCGCGCGAGAACGTCGTCGGCAGGTTCGACACCCCGAACAGGCCGTTGTTGCCCACGGCATCCAGGACGATGTGGGGGAGCGGGGTGTCCAGCCGCAGCATGACGTACGCCCAGCGGTGCGTCTGCTCGTTCTTGCCCGACCCGGTCTTGTACGTGTAGTTGCCGACCTCGACCCAGCGCGGACGCGGGCCGTGGATGACGTCGGTGGCCTCGCGGGAGTGGCCCTCGCTGAAGATCATGCCGGGCAGGTCGGGCTTCGGCACGGTCGGGAACCACGTCAGCCCGTTGGCTTCGGCGAAGTGCGCGAGCCGGTAACGGCGGGTCGCGCGGCCGCGGAAGAGCACGACCAGCGCGTACGCGATCAGCACGATCACCGCGACGAAGAACAGCAGGAAGGCGATGCCGATCGGATTCGGTCGCCCCTCGTCCGCGAACAGTCCGAAGCTGACGACCGTGGCCATGAGGGAGGCGGCGACGAGCAGGATGCCACCCACGACGACGAACCCGACCGTGGTGACCACCACGCTCGTGAGCTTCCCCTCGCGGCGGAGCTGCGCGGTGAACGCCCGCACCTCCGCGCGGGAGACCGGTTGCGTCAGGGCAGAGGTGTTCAGCGTCGAGCCGCTCATGGCCCCACGCTACCGAGAGCGGCGCGGAAGCTCGATTCCCGCTGCGGGGTGGCATCCGTTAGACTACGAAGGTTGTCTGGCGACGCCCATGCGCGTGTAAGCCCGAGACGACGTGCACCACACCCTCCTGCTGCCGGGAAATGCCCGTCAGCCGTTCTAGTCCGAAGGAGGTGGGTTAGTGACGCACCAGTACGAACTCATGGTCATCTTCGACCCCGAGATCGACGAGCGCCAGGTCGCTCCGAAGCTCGACGGGTTCCTCAAGGTCATCACCAACGATGGGGGAACCATCGAGAAGGTGGATGTCTGGGGACGCCGCCGTCTGGCCTACGAGATCAAGAAGAAGAACGAGGGCATCTATGCCGTCGTCGACTTCACCGCCACGAGCGAGGCCACGCAGGAGCTCGACCGCCAGCTGAAGCTGAGCGAGCAGATCATGCGTACCAAGGTCCTCCGTGCGGAAGAGGCCATCGCGCAGGTCGCCGCCGAGGCGAAGCGCTCCGAGGAGAAGGCTGCCCGCAAGGCCGCCGCTCCCCGCAAGGTCGAGTCCGCCGAGAAGGCTGCGAAGTAACGACGATGGCCGGCGAAACCGTCATCACCGTCGTGGGGAACCTCACGGCCGACCCTGAGCTGCGGTACACGCAGAACGGGCTGCCCGTGGCGAACTTCACCATCGCGTCGACCCCCCGCACGTTCGACCGTCAGGCGAACGAGTGGAAGGACGGCGAGGCGCTCTTCCTGCGCGCCTCGGTGTGGCGCGAATTCGCCGAGCACGTCGCCGGATCGCTGACGAAGGGGTCTCGCGTCATCGCGACCGGTCGCCTGAAGCAGCGCTCGTACCAGGACCGCGAGGGCAACAACCGAACCTCGATCGAGCTGGAGGTCGACGAGATCGGCCCCTCGCTCCGCTACGCGACCGCGCAGGTCACCCGTGCCGCCTCTTCGGGCGGCGGCGGTGGCGGCGGTCAGCGGGCACAGGTGCAGCAGGGCTCCGACGAGCCGTGGTCGACCCCCGGGTCGAACCAGGGCGGCGGCGCCGATGCGTGGAGCACTCCCGGTTCCTACGGAGACGACACCCCGTTCTGATCTCGCTACGCCTCAGGGCGTGACGACCCCCGAAATTCCGGATGCCGAGCCCGGACGCCGCAAGCGCCCCCGGCATCCGAATCCACACGAAAGAAGGAAGCATGGCTGGAAAGGCCACTGGCGACCGCCGCAAGCCGCGGAAGGGCGCGAAGAACGCAGCCCCCGCGAAGGCGATCCGCGTCGGCGTCATCGACTACAAGGACGTCCCCACCCTCCGCAAGTTCATCTCGGAGCGCGGCAAGATCCGCGCCCGTCGTATCACCGGTGTCTCCGTGCAGGAGCAGCGTCTGATCGCCCGCGCCATCAAGAACGCGCGCGAGATGGCTCTCCTGCCCTACGCCGGCGCCGGCCGCTAAGGAGCACCCGATGGCAAAGCTGATTCTCACGAATGAGGTCACCGGGCTCGGTAGCGCCGGTGATGTTGTCGAGGTCAAGAACGGGTACGCCCGTAACTACCTCATCCCGCAGGGCTTCGCCGTGTCCTGGAGCCGCGGTGGCGAGAAGCAGGTCGCGTCGATCCGCGCCGCTCGCGAGTCCCGCGCGATCCACGACCACGACGAGGCCGTGGCCCTGAAGAACACGCTCGAGTCGAACACCGTCAAGCTGGCCGTCAAGGCCGGTGCCGAGGGCCGCCTGTTCGGTTCCGTCAAGACGGGCGACGTCGCCGACGCGGTCAAGGCCGCCGGTCTCGGTGAGCTCGACAAGCGCAAGATCCAGATCACCTCGGCGATCAAGTCGGTGGGCGAGCACGAGGCGACCGTTCGCCTCCGCGACGACCTCACCGCTGTGATCACCCTCCAGGTGGTCGCCGCGAAGTAATTCGCGTCTGAGAACGGCCCCGGTCCCGCTTCGGCGGACCGGGGCCGTTCTGCGTTGGCGCGGTGCGGGTCGGCGGCTGCGGCTGCGTTGGCTGCGGTGGTCGCGGTGCTTCGGCGGGCGCTGCGGTTGCTGCGGTTTCGGGTTTGGGGCGTGATTCGTCGTTTGGGGCGTGAATTGCGCGCCCCAATGCGCGGAATCCGCCCCAAACGGGCTGTGCTTCGGCGTTGGGTGACGCGGCAGCGCGGGATCCTCGCGACACGCGGCCGTCACACCGCGTCCCTAGGCTGGGCAGCATGACCGTCGATCGCGCACCCGAGCGCCCGCGGGTCGTGCTGTATTCGGCATCCCTCGTCGTCCCGATCACCGCCCCGCCGATCGTCGAGGGGGCGATCGCCGTCGCGGGCGGGCGCATCCGGCACGTCGGCGACCGCGAGTGGGTGCGGCACGAGCTGCGCCAGCGCGGCGTCGACTTCGACGAGGTGCACTGGCCCGGCATCCTGACGCCCGGCCTCGTCAACGCGCACTCGCACCTCCAGTACACCGGCATGGCCGAGGTCGGGCGCGGCTCCTACACCGGGTTCGAGGACTGGGCCGCGGCCTTCCAGCCGGTCTACGAGTCGGGCCTGGATTGGGCGATGGATGCCAGGGCGGGCGCCGCGCAGATGATCGCCGCCGGCACGACCGCGGTGGCCGACATCGTGACCGACGTCGAGGCGGCATCCGCGCTGCACGATGCGCGGCTGCACGGCATCACCTACTGGGAGGTGATGAGCTGGACCAACGCCGCGTGGGCCGAGCGGGGGAGGGCCGAGGTCGAGGCGCGGCTGGACTCGCTGCCGTCGCCGCCCGGAACCGGCCTGTCGCCGCACGCTCCGTACTCGCTCGACGTCGAGCCGCTGCTGGAGATCCCCGACATCGTGCGCGAGCGGGGGAGCCGGTTGCACATCCACCTCGGCGAGGCCGCGTTCGAGCTCGAGCACGGCGAGGCGCTGCCGTGGCGGGAGCGGCGTCCGGCGAGCTTCCAGGCGCTGCGCGATGAGGGCTTCGGCACGGGGGCGACGGAGTTCGTCGACGAGCTCGGCGTGCTCGGACCCGACTGCCACATCGCCCACGGCGTCTACATGACGGCCCGCGACCGGTCGGTGCTGCGGCAGCGGGGGACGACCGTCGCGCTGTGTCCGCGGTCGAACGCCGTGATCGGGCTCGATGAGCCGCCCGTCGCGGCGTACCTCGTGGAGGGCAACGCGATCGCGGTCGGCACCGACTCGCTGTCGTCGTCTCCGTCGCTGGACCTGCTGGGCGACGTGGCCGCGCTGCACCGCCTCGCGCGGCACCAGGGCTACGCCCACCGCGACCTGTCGGCGCTGCTGCTGCGCGCCGCGACGCTCGGGGGAGCCCACGCCATGGGACTCGACACCGGGCCGCAGCGCACCGGCTACCTCGCGGTGGGTGCCGTCGCCGACCTCGCGTTCTTCGACGTCGACATGGCCGCCGCCGACGACATGATCGAGCACCTCGTGGTCGACGGCGCCGGGCGCGCGGCCGCGACGTTCATCGACGGCGAAGTGCGCGTCGCATCCCCCGCTTTCACCCGAGAGACCGGAGTGTCCCGTGACTGACGACCGCCCCACCACCGCCCGGCTGCTCGACCTCGAGCAGCACCCCGAGGGCGGATGGTTCCGCCGCATGTGGACCGGTACGTACGCGGTCGACACCTCCGCGGGTGCGCGTCCCGCGGCGACGCTGATCCACTACCTGCTGACCCCGGGCGAGCACAGCGCGTGGCACGTCGTCACCAGCGACGAGGTGTGGCTGTGGCACGGACCGGGCCGCCTCGAGCTGTCGTTCGGCGGCGACGGGGCTGCGCCTTCGGATGCTGTCCCGGTCGTCCTCGGTGCGGACCTCGCGGCGGGGGAGAGGCTGCAGGCGACCGTCCCCGCGGGCGTGTGGCAGTCGGCGCGTCTCGTCGACGATGCCGAAGCGGTCGTGAGCTGCCTCGTCTCGCCGGGGTTCAGCTTCGAGGACTGGCGCCTCGCCGACTGAGTCGTTGCGCGGCGCGTTCGGGTCGCGGCCTCGGAGTCGCGCGGGGGCCGTGCTGAGCCGCGCGAGCGGAGGGGATTCGGCGGAGGGAGGATGCCGCTGTGGGTTTCGCTCCTCCGCCGAATCCCCTCCGGCCGTGCGGGGCGCGATCCCGGTCGCGGCGTCGACCGGACCGCCGACGCCGGACATGCCGGACACCGGATGCCATGCCCCCAATGAGTCACGGCATCCGGTGCCCCGTCGGGAGAGGCCGAAGCCCCTCCTCAACGGGTGTCAGGCAGTGAGGCGGCGACGGATGACCAGCGCCCCTCCGATGGCCAGCAGGAGCAGAGCTGCGGTGAGCAGACCCCACACCATGCCGCCGCTGACTCCGGTGACGGCGAGCGAACCCTGAGCCGCGGCCGTCGACGACACCGCCGACGCCGACGACACTGAGGCGACCGAGCCGGTCACGCCGGACGTTCCGGGGGTTCCGGGCGTTCCGGGGGTGCCGGGCGTTCCGGGGGTGCCCGGGGTTCCGGGGGTGCCGGGGGTTCCGGGGGTGCCCGGGGTGCCGGGGGTGCCGGGGGTTCCGGGGGTGCCCGGGGTGCCGGGGGTGCCGGGGGTGCCCGGGGTTCCGGGCGTGCCGGGGGTTCCGGGGGTGCCCGGGGTGCCGGGGGTGCCGGGCGTTCCCGGCGTTCCCGGGGTTCCGGTCTCCGAACCCGTCGTGGTGCTGTCGCCGATGATCGACACCGCGTTGCCGCCGATGGTGACGGGGAGGCTGATCGGGAGGATCGCCTGGTTGCCGCCGAGGATGCTGTCGGTGCCGTCGGTGGTGACGTCGCCGATCAGGCCAGCGGAGCCGCCGCCGGTGGTGGTGGCGTTCTCGGTGTGGCTGTCTCCGATGCCGGAGACCGCGTTGCCGCCGATCGTGACGGGGAGGCTGATCGGGAGGATCGCCTGGTTGCCGCCGAGGATGCTGTCGGTGCCGTCGGTGGTGACGTCGCCGACGCCGCCCGTGGAGCCGCCGCCGGTGGTGGTGGCGTCCTCGGTGTGGCTGTCTCCGATGCCGGACACGGCGTTTCCGCCGATCGTTACGGGCAGGCTGATCGGGGCGATCAGCTGGTTGCCGCCACCGAGGCTGTCGGTGCCGTCGGTCTCGACGTCGCCGACGCCGCCGCCCGAGGTGGAGCCGCCGCCCGAGCCGCCGCCGGTGGTGGTGGCATCCTCGGTGTGGCTGTCTCCGATGACCGATACGGCGTTGCCGCCGATGGTGACGGGAACCGAGACGGGCAGGACGGCCTGGTTGCCGCCGAGCACGCTGTCGGTGCCGTCCGTCTCGATGTCGCCGGCGCCGCCACCCGTGGAGCCGCCGGTGGTGGTGGCATCCTCGGTGTGGCTGTCGCCGATGACCGAGACGGCGTTGCCGCCGACGGTGACGGGCGCCGAGACCGGAGCCTCGACCTGGTTGCCGCCGCCGAGGCTGTCGGTGCCGTCGGTGGTGACGTCGCCCGAGCCGCCAGAGGCCGAGCCGCCCGTGGTGTCCGCGTCCGACGAGTGGCTGTCGCCGATGACCGACACGGCGTTGCCGCCGACGGTCACGGGCACATCCACCGAGACGAGGCCCTGGTTGCCGCCGAGGATGCTGTCGCTTCCGTCGGTGCTGGCTTCCGGCGCGGGCTGTGACGCGGGCGCCGAGGTCTCGGCATCCGAGGAATGGCTGTCTCCGATGACGGACACGGCGTTGCCGCCGATGGTGACGGGCAGGTCGACCGAGATGATCGCCTGATCGCCCGAGAGGAGGCCGTCGGTGCCCGACGTCTCCGCGGCATTTGCCATGCCGGCTCCGACGACGGCCAAGCCGCCGCCGATCAGCGCGCCGAGGATGGCACGCGAGTAGATCTTGCGCATGAGAGTTCTCTCCTGAGTTGTGAATGAGGTGCGCGGAACGCGCGGGACCGTCTGTCGTGCCGGAGCACGACGCGGCCCGCCTCAGTCAGGGGAGACGTCGGTGGCGAAGGTGGGAGCGCCGGGGAGATCGTCGTCGACGAGTGCGCTGCGGAAGAGAAGAACGAAGGTCGGCGCGCCGGAACGGTCGTCGAGGCACGCGGCGGTGGGCCCGCCGGCGCCGGACGCGAAGGATGCCGAAGCCGAACCCGGGATGCCATCGCCCAGGCCGTAGCCGACGGGCGTCTCGGTGGGCGGCGTGGTGCCGTGGGCGGAGGTGTGGCCCGGGACGCTGCCCGTCGCGGTCGCGGCGAAGGCTTCCGTGGCGGCTTCGACGCGCGCGGCCGTGGCGTCGATGGCGCTCGGCACGGCCGCGGGAAGGGCTGCGGATGCCGTGGCGGGAGCCGGGACGAAGACCTCGGCGAGCGGATCGGCGTGCGTCGGCGTCGAAGGGTCGAGGCCGACGCCGGGGAGCGAGCCGCCGCCCGGGAGGGTGGGGAGGATCGGGTCGGTGGACGGCGCCGTTCCGACGACCACCGGGAGGGTCCCGTCGACGGTGTCGACCACGCCGGTGACGACGTCGTCGAGGCCGATACCGGAGACGATTCCGCCCACGACCGGGACCGCGACGACGGTGTCGACCACCGGGGTGACGATCGTTCCGACGACCTCCGACGAGGCGACGTCCGACACGGTGTCGGTGACCGTGTCGACGGCGCTCGCCGCGGTGTCGTTGACCGTGCCGACCACGGTGTTCACGGTGTCGACCGTGGTCTCGGTGACCGCGCGGACCGGCTCGCTCACGGGCGCGGGGACGACCTCTGCGACGGGGGCCGTCACGGGCTCGACCGTCTGGACCACGGATGCCACGGTGTCGTCGACCACGCCGCCGACCGCCCCGGTGGTGCTGTTCACGGTGTCGGAGACGAGACCGAGGAGACCGGAGCCGGAGTCGTCGTTCGCCGACGCGGAGGACGACGAGAAAGAGAGGGAGAGGAAGACCCAGGCCAGTGCCGCGACGAACGCCCACCCGAGCACGCGGAGCGCCGGGATCGCGCTTCGCCGGGTCACGGCATCCATGTCTGACTCCCCAAAGTCCATAGACACTCGCCTATGACGTGTCTATGGCGGGCGACTTTACGCCGGTCCCCCGGAGAAGGCCAGAGGCTCAGGGAACGCCCAGTTACCACGCGGTGTCGACCGGGGAACCGACCGACACGCCGCACGTGAACATAACTTGACAGCCGCCGCGGTTCTCACTAGCTGTTCCGCGAAGTTATCCCCCGTGTTGTCCACACACTTTTGTCAAGTCGAGCAACCTTCAACCCATGCTTCAACCAGGATTCCCACAGCTTTCCTGTGGAGAGATAAAGCCCAGGTCAGAAGCATCTTAGCAAGGCAGTTTCCACATCATCCACGGAGTTGTCCACAGGAGTTGTGCACAGCAATCGCGGCGTTTCTCTCAAGCTGTCCACAGAGTTATCCACAGGGCTGTTTGCGTGGAGGAGGGGTGGTCCTTAGCGTGGGTGCATCCCATCGGGCACACCCGCTCCACTCACGCGCGTCGATGTCGGAGGTCGGTGATTCGATGCTGCCCGAGGTCGTCATCCGATGCGTCGATTGCGCTTCACGTGCGCGAATCGGCCGGTGGGGGAGTGCGTCCGAAACTGAGAAGGAGTGCCTGTGTCGATCACCGACATCGCCAACGAGCGTCTCGGAGGGTCGTCGCCGCGGCCGGAGCGCACCCCGCCGCACGACATCCTGGCGGAGCAGAGCGCCCTGGGCGGCATGTTGCTGTCGAAGGACGCCGTGGCCGACGTCATCGAGACGCTCCGCGGGCCCGACTTCTACGTGCCGAAGCACGAGCTGATCTTCGAGGCAATCCTCACGCTGTACTCGCACGGTGAGCCGACCGACGTCGTCGCCGTCACCGACGAGCTCATCAAGACCGGCGAGCTGCAGCGGGCCGGTGGTGCTGATTACCTGCACACGCTCACCTCGATCGTGCCGACGGCCGCCAACGCCGGCTACTACGCCTCGATCGTCGCCGAGCGCGCGCTGCTGCGCCGCCTGGTCGAGGCGGGCACGCGCATCGTGCAGATGGGCTACGCGGGCGAGGGCGACCCGACCGAGCTCGTCAACAGCGCGCAGGCCGAGATCTACAACGTCTCGGGCGACGACAGCGCCGAGGACTACATCCCCCTGACGATGGCCGTGGATGCCGCGGTCGAAGAGATCGAGGCCGCTCGCGGTCGCGACGGATCGATGACCGGCATCCCGACCGGGTTCGCGGGCCTCGACCAGCTGACCAACGGTCTGCACCCGGGTCAGATGATCGTGCTCGCCGCGCGTCCCGCCATGGGTAAGTCGACGCTCGCGCTCGACTTCGCCCGCGCCGCCGCGATCAAGTCGAACGCGCCCTGCATCTTCTTCTCGCTCGAGATGGGGCGCAGCGAGATCGCGATGCGCCTGCTGAGCGCCGAGGGATCGATCCCGCTGCAGAGCATGCGCAAGGGAACGCTCGACTCGCGCGACTGGACGACCGTCGCGTCGACCCGCGGTCGCATCAACGACGCCCCCCTGTACATCGACGACAGCCCGAACATGACGCTGGTCGAGATCCGGGCGAAGTGCCGTCGCCTGAAGCAGCGCGAGGGTCTGAAGATGGTCGTCATCGACTACCTGCAGCTGCTCACGAGCGGTAAGCGCGTCGAGTCGCGTCAGCAAGAGGTCAGTGAGTTCTCGCGTGCGCTGAAGCTGATGGCGAAGGAGCTGCAGGTTCCGGTCATCGCGCTGTCGCAGCTGAACCGTGGTGCCGAGCAGCGCGCCGACAAGAAGCCGGCCCTGTCCGACCTGCGTGAGTCGGGGTCGATCGAGCAGGATGCCGACATGGTCGTGCTCCTCCACCGTGAGGCCGCGTACGAGAAGGACTCGCCGCGTGCCGGTGAGGCCGACCTAATCGTGGCGAAGCACCGTAACGGTCCGACCGACACGATCACCGTGGCGTTCCAGGGCCACTACTCACGGTTCGCTGACATGGCGCCGGGGATGTAGTCGGTTCTGTAGGTTCTCGGCGAAGATGGCGGATTCTCAGATGAAGTGGCGGACAAATGGCGGATCCGCCATGTTCCTGAGAACGCTGCATGTAGTCGGACGTGAGGGCGCCGAGTATGCGGGACGAGAGACGGCGACTCTTCCGCAAGATGTCCGAGGTCGGCCGTACGCTGAATCAGCGCCCGCACCCGGGCCGCTGGGGAGAGGTGCTCCATGACGGTTCTCGAGTCTTTCGCTACCCTGCAGTCGGTTGTCGACGCGGATGTGAAGGTCGTGCAGATTGCCCGTGACCGTCGCGACACCTTCACGTCCGCGTTGCTGACCGCGCCGGATGTGAAGGTGGTGTGGGGGTCGGGTTCGCTCGCCCGCAGCACCCAGCTGCAGCCGGTGCATGATGTGGATCTCGTGGTCGAGTTCGATCAGGACGAGCACCCGGACTGGGGCGAGGACGGGGGCTCTGCCGAAGAGGCGATCGAGCGTTGCCATGATCTGGTGAACGATCTCCTCTCCGTGTCCCACGGATCGCGCGCGCAGCTGGTGCGCCTGATCCGCACCGCCGACCGCAATCGCGCCGCGAAGTGTTTCGTCGATCCGCCGGAGCAGGACAACGCGTTCACTGTCGATGTGATGCCAGCGTTGCGACGTCCGGACGGGATCCTGATCCCGTTCAAGAAGGAGGAGCGCTGGTCGCTCGCAGACCCTGAGTACCTCATCAACGAGGTCGCACGGCGGCAGCAGGACTGGTCGTTGTTTCGCCCGCTGGTCCGGGTCCTCAAGTACTGGTCGCGTCAGCATGAAGATGTGACCGGCACGGTCAAGTCGCTCGTGATGGAGGTTCTCGCGTTGGACTGCCTGTCGGTGAGCAACAACCGACCCGAGGCGTTGAAGAACTTCTTCGTCAACGCCTCGACGCACTCCTTGCGCGTTGAAGATCCCGCGGAGCTCTCCGGGTTGATCCAGCCGAGTCTGGACGTGGCCGGTCTGCGCAGGTCCCTAGAGGATGCAGCAGCTGACGCCGTCGCGGCGCTTCGGGCCGTCGCCTCCAATGATCAGCCGGCCGCGACACGTCACTGGCAGTCCGTCTTCGGGACTGCGTTCCCGCTCGTACTGCCTCCCGGTGGAGCGGGAGAGACTGGGCCGCGTCCGGTTCGCGATTCCCCGCAGGGCTGACCTTGATCCTCCGCAGCTGGTGGGAGGATGACCCGGGTCGTCTCGCGCAGGAGATCGACGACATCGGTTCGGTGGCCCCCGCCCTCGAGTGGACGCCCGAAGGTGCCGGTCACTTCAGCGGCGCACTCCCGGTATGGCCATTCACACGACCCGAACCAGCCGGGCTGTCAAACCTCGTCGACCAGCCGCTGCGCGCGCGGGTCGCGTACGGGCACGGCTTCCCCGCGGTCCCACCAATCCTCTACCCTTTGGAACCGCAGCCCGACGTCACCCTGCGAAGCTTCACCCAGTACCACGTGCTCCCCAATGGCGGCCTCTGCCTGCTCCGTGATGCCGACCAGTGGGACCTCTTCTCGCGGACCAGCGATCTGATCCTGAAAGCGTCGGGATGGATGATCGAGTTCGCCCTGTTTCAGCGCGGCAAGATCCCGAACATGACAGTCAACGGCATCGTCACCGACGAGCAACTCGATCACTTGATCACCGCGACCGCGGAAGAGACAGCGTGACCGAGCACAGCGCATGAGTGGCGAGAACTGGCTGGTGCTGTTGCCCACCGAAGCGATGGAGGTCATCGACAAGTCGTACGCGTGGGGCAATCTCACCTGCCGTCTGTCCGCACCGGACAAGGCCGCCATAGTCGTCGCCCTCTCGAACGAAGACTCGGACCTCGTCCATCTCACGGAGGATCCCGACCACTTCCTCACGGTCGCCGACTTCAATCGCGTCGGCCACTGGTACCGAGTGCCGGCGGACGCCGCGTTTTGCGCGTACCTTCTCACCCACCAACACGCGACAATGCCCTTCGACGCCTTCCAGACCCTCGTCCCGCAGGCGATCGCACCGCTTCCCGGCCAATGGCACATCGCCGTGACCTTCTGTCCCGACCCTCCGGAGATCCGCGATGGGGAACGGCTTCCGGCCTGGTCGGCGTGGACGATCTCGAACGACACCGTCCGCCCCATTTCTTTGGACATCCAGGACGGAACCCAGCATGTGACCGCCCTTGGAAGCCTCTGGCCAACCAGCCTCCTCTCGACCTCGCGGGCGCTCCTGCTAGGCGCCGGCAGCATCGGAGGAGCCGCAGCCGAAGCACTCGCAAGCTACGGAGTTGGCCACATCGACCTGGTCGATCCTGACAAGATCCTCTTCCACAACGTTCCCCGGCACGTCCTCGCTGCCGCGAGCGTTGGAATGTCCAAAGTGGATGGATTAAAGGCATCCCTGAACAGGCAGTGGCCGGAAAGCAACATCAGCCCATGGCCCATCGACCTCACCGCCAACGCCAACATCACCCGACCCCTGATTGACGCCGCCGACATCATCATCTGCACCGTCGACGGAGTCGAACCCCGACGCGTCGCAAACTACCTTGCACGCCGTGCGGGCAAACCGATTGTGTTCGCCTGCGTCCTCGCCGACGGCAGATACGGAGAGATTCTGCGCATCCGTGCACTGCCCGAGGTCGGATGCCTCGACTGTCAGCGTCGATACATGCGCGACAACGGAATGATCGATCCCGAACCGAGCCTGGACCGAGGCTACGGGGACGGCACCCGACACAACCCGATGACCGCAATAGGTGGAGACCTTCACCTCGTTGGGAGCATCGCAGCGAAAGTCGCCGTCGCGACTCTCTTGCAAAACGCCGGTGAAGTCGATCAGACCCTCACCGATGACAACCTCGTCATCGCCCTCCGCCCATCACCCGGCTACGCCGCCCCCTTCGATGCGCGACGAGCACTCCACCCGCACTGGTCCTCCGCGACGCCCCCTTACCCGGACTGCCCCGCATGCCATCGCCACCCGTGAGCTGGACCGTCGGTATCACCCAGGGTGCGCTCACATCGATCAGAACGATCATCGCGAGAAGCGACCCCACGCTCGAAACCGGCGGTGCACTCTTCGGACACGAAAACGCCCTCGTCATTACATCCGCCTCCGCACCCGGTCCGAACGCCGTCCACCAACCCGGCTACTTCCTCCGTGACCTCGAATACACCCAACTCGCCGCGGACCGCGCCCACAAGGTCGACCGCTCACAATGGATCGGAGAATGGCACACCCATCCCAACGGTCCGCCAGAACCCAGCCCGCTGGATCTCAACACCTACATCTCCCACCTCGTCGACTTGGAACTTCGCTTCCATCGATTCATCGCGCTTATTGGGTCACCGAATCCCCGCCCGCACCTGAGCGTATGGGTGCTCGCGCAATCGCCAGACGGCATCGAACTCCACCGTGCCGCGCTCGCACTCACAGCAACCGATCAGGGCTCGCGGAACCAGATGCCACCCGGCGAAGCCACTGAAGTCCAACATCGAAGTTGAGGTTTCACCAGTACCGGCCGCTGCCCACATCATTGCTGACCGCTATGCGCGACGGGTAGAACTACGTCGTGGACCTACACAAAGCGCGTGGCGTCCGAACACGAACATTCGACACCATCCCCGCGGGCGATCTCCCAGCCGCGTCCATTGAAAGCGAGACCACCCATGTCCGAACCGTTCGACCTTGCCAAGGCATATACGGCGAAGCAGGACCACATGCTCACAGGGCTGGGGCTCATGCCGCAGTTCACAGATCATCCCGGCACCAAGGGTGACGCCACCGAGGAGCAATGGGTCAGCGTGCTCCGGGAGTTTCTTCCCCAGCGATACGGGGTCGGGCCAATCTTCGCAATCGACTCCCTCGGGCAACAGAGCGGACAGATCGACATTGCGATCTTCGATCGACAGTACTCGCCCCTTTTTTTCGAGCAGGGCGACGTCCGCTTCGTGCCGGTCGAGAGCTTGTACGCCGTTTGTGAGGTGAAGCCCAGAATGAACAAGGAGAACCTCGACTACGCCCGGGACAAGGTCGCCAGCGTTCGCCGACTTCACCGCACCTCAGCGGAGATCCGGCATGCAGGCGGTACGTATCCAGCTCAGGATCCGGAAGCCAAGCCGATCCTGGGTGTCTTTCTCAGCACGGATCTTGATTGGGGAGATATCCGCGGTGCTGCAGCTGTGGGCTCGATCACCGAGCCTCAGCCCACGGGGCTCGATCTCGGCATTGCTGTCCGAGGAGGCGCCTTCGATCAGACTGACGGGGTCGCGTACTCCCCAGGAGGACAGGAACTGATCTGGTTCGCGACGCGTCTGTATCGCGCACTTTCCCGGCTGGGAACAGCTCTAGCAATCGATCTGGATGCCTATTACGTTCCGCTGCAGTCCCCAGGCAGTTAGGAAGCCGTGCGCTCGGCCGATGCGGCTTCCCGGTCGGCGGCGTAGCGTCGCGCGGCTTCCCACCAGTAGTTGTCACGGATCCGGTAGAGCAGGGTCCGCTCTCCGGGCACGCGTCCGACGAACTCAAGGAAGTGTGCGTCGCGGAGCTTGTGGATCAGTGGGTGGACGATGCTCCCCAACAGTCCAGTCGCTTCGACGATCTGCTTGGGAGAGAAGGTGTCGCCTTCGAGGGCGGCGATCTCTATGACGACAGCGTTCATGTAGCTGTTGCCGAAGAACAGCCGCGACTCCGCTGGTGCGATCGGCTCCACTATCGTCATGCCCCGAGTTTCGCATACGTCACCGACGTCCGGCACGTGCGCGAGGTGATTCCGAGGCGACTTCCTTCCCGGTGTTGTCTATCTGACGTACACAACTTGATTCTGGTCGTTTCGAGAGTACAGTGAATGTGACATTCACTAGAACGTACGTCACGTAGTACGTAATTGACCGATTCGCAAGAGCAACTCGGTATGACGTGTGTTACGTATTCGTGGTGGTTTCGTGCATGGATGCACGCGTGTGTGGGCGCCCATGATGGCGACATGTTCACAAACCGCCGGACCGCAGGGGCTGGTTCGTTTCCGTTGTCGTACCAGGGAGCGTCGGGGCTGTGACCGGGCTGGCGTCGACGGTTCAGATTCGCAGGTCAGACGATCACGTCGATGTCATCGCCTTGAATGATGTTCGTCTTCGTCAGTTCGATACCGCGGTGCCGTGGCGGGAGTTTCGTTGGTACCGCAAGCAGCGACACTTCTCCGGCTCGTACTGGTCGGCGACGATGGAGGCCCCGGTGGGGTACGAGTCGCGGTTGGAGTATGTGAACCTGCTGCTGGCCGACTTCGACCCGCGGGTGGTGTGGATCCTCTCGCAGCCGTTTCTGCTCGACGGCGATGATCGCGGCACGCGCCGCAAGCACGTCCCGGATTACCTGTTCGTCCACGCCGATGAGTCGGGGTGCGTGGTTGATGTGAAGCCGGCTGAGAAGTTGTCACGCCCGAAAGTGCGCGATTCTCTGGGATGGTCGCGGCGCGTGATCGAGGGGCACGGCTGGGAGTACCGGGTGCAATCCGAGCCCGATCCTGTCGTGCTGGCGAACGTGCGGTTCCTCGCCGGGTATAGGCGGCGCTTCCAGTTCCTCGAGTCCGAAGTCGATGGCGCAGCAGAGTTGCTATCCACTCCGGTCACATTCGGCGAAGCGGTGCGAGCTGTCACGGCGATCACTGCCGATCCGCGATTGGCTCGGTCCGTTGTGTTGCACCTGATGTGGACGCGGCGCCTGCACACGGACCTCACCCGCGTGCTCGACATCACCAGCCTCCTGGAGACATGAGTGTCGAGCGCGACGATCCACACACCCGCAGATCAACGAGAAGGGAAACGCGTCCGATGAAGAACACCTGGAAGGTCAGCCCGGGGGCCCAGATTGCCTACGACGGAAAGATGTGCACGGTCGCGGAGATCGGTGATGGCGCCGTCATCGTCCGCACCGCGGATGGGCGCACTCGCCGTCTCCGCATGATCGATGTGCTGCAACCGGAGTCGGAAGGCGGCAGAGTGCACGTGCCAGGCAGGGTGGGCGACGACGAGCAGACGCAACCTTTGATGCTTGTCTGGTCGGACGCAACCCAGTCCGCTCAGGCGGGTGCTCACCATCGGGCGGATCACGTCCGTGAGGTGCTCACGGGATACCGGTCGGGCAGTCGTGAGGTCGCCCGAGAGGGCGAGCCACGACTGGAGTACCACCCGCAACGGCCGCTCCGAGAGCGACAGAAGGCCAAGGCCAAAGAGCTCGACATAGGCCTACGGACCCTGGAGCGATGGGTCTCCCGGTATCGAGACACCGGGGAAGCGGGTCTCATCGATACCCGGATGTCACGGACGGGTGCGGCACTGACAAACTTCGACCCGCGGTGGGTTGACGCCGCGCGAACGATACTCGATGAGCAGGACGATCAGTCCAAGGTGCAGAAGAAGATCATCCTCGCCCGGATCCGCGCACGCATCGAGAGACTTCACGGCCCCGACGTCGTCACATTCCCGTCCACCGCCAGCGCATACCGGGGCTTGGACGAGCTCACCCGCGGACGAGGCACTTTCGCGGGTTCCACGAAGGCAAAGAGATCGATCGCGAACCGGCCCGCCGCTCCCTACGGACGGTTGACCGCGTCACGTCCCGGTGAGTTCGTACTTCTTGACACCACCCCACTGAATGTGTTCGCCGTCGCTCCGGTGACGGGCAAGTGGGTCTGCGCGGACCTCACGGTCGCGATCGATCTCTACTCACGGTGCATTCTCGGGCTGCGCTTGACGCCAGGATCGACCAAGTCCATCGACGTGTCCGGTGTTCTCGTCGAAGCGATGCTGCCGTTCGACCTACCGGGCAGTTGGGATACCGCCGCTCGTGTCCCGTATCACGGCGTGCCTGACACGGTGCTCGTCGACCCCACCCGAACCGATGTCGCCCGTTTCACACGCGCCGGCATCTTGCCCGAGACGATCGTCGTGGACCACGGTCGCCCTTTCCTCTCCGAGCATGTCACCACCGCGTGCGCCCGACTGGGCATATCAATCCAGCCAGCCCGTATCTACCAGCCCACCGACAAGAGCCCGGTGGAGCGCTTCTTTCGCACTCTCGACTCTCTCCTGCAGGAGCTCCCCGGCTACAAGGGTGCGGACGTGTCGGGTCGTGGGGACGATGTTGAGGGTGAGGCGGTGTATACGGTTCCGCAGTTGGAGCAGATCATCCGCGAGTGGATCGCGACGGTCTATCACCTCCGCCCGCATGAGTCGCTCGCCGATCCCAGCCTCCCGGGTGTGAAGTTGAGTCCGGCGCAGAAGTATGACCAGGGGCTCGCTGTCGCGGGTTCGCTGCGGATGCCGACGGACCGGAATGTGCTGTTGGAGCTGCTGCCGGTGGTGAAGCGTCAGTTCAACCACTATGGGGTGGAGATTCACAATCTTCGCTACACGGGGGATTCGGTGGCGAAGTACCGCAACCGGGCCCGGTCGATCCACCGGGACACGGGCACGGAGTGGCCGTTCGTGGTGAACCCGGACGACCTGACGAAGATCTACTTCCACGACCCGGAGGATCACACCTGGCACACCCTGGAGTGGGAGCACAAGGACGCGTTCGACACCCCGTTCAGTTTGGACGCGTTGGAGTATGCGAAGAAGATTGCGATCCGGCAGGGCCGCCCCTCGCAGGTCGATGATGTTGCCGCGCAGTTGCTCGAGGACTGGGGCGCGGGCCGAGGGTTGACACCGTCGGAGCGGCGGATGAGCGCCCGGATGGCGGCCCGCCTGGATGAGAAGAACCCCGATCCGGAAGGGGTGTGGTCGTTGCGGACGGTGCAACGGATGCTGGACGCAGAACTCACGGCCGGGTCGGACCTGGCGACGGAGCTGACCGGCGGGGTGAGGGATCCGAGGACACGGGTCGATGTGCCGGAGACCGGAGATGATGACGACGAGGACGACATCGACGAGCCCACCATCCGTGGCGACTACCGCTTCGAGCCGATGGAGATGCTCCGATGACAACCACCCAGCCCCAGCCGCAGGCGGGAGCACGGCAGCGGAGCCTGTCCACCTACGAGGGGTGGAACGACTTCGCAGAACGCCCAGCCCGGACCCGTCCGGACACCCTCACGCTGAAGCGGCTGGCGGCGCTATCCACGCAGGAGCGTGTCGGGTATGACTTGGCGCGGCGTCAGTGGCACGCGAACATCCTGCTGCGCACCCGACAGGTGCAGGAGATCGAGTTGCAACTCGGCGACATCCTGGACTCGAACCTGCAAGACGCCGACCGGGTGAAGTCAGCGGCGGCGATCGACGCGCCGCCGGCGCTCGGGAAGTCCACGGTGGTGAACAACTTCGGTCGAGTGTTCCACCAGCAGCGGATCGCGGAGGCCGGGGAGTGGCTGGATCAGGACCGGGACGTGCGGCACCTGCCGGTGTGTCATGTGACGTTGACGGGCCGGCCGACGATCAAGGGTCTGCACATGATGATCCTCGGGTTCTACGCCCACCCCGCCACCGCCGGGATCCTGCACCGCTCGATGGCGGGTAGAGATCTTGCCCGGGCAGCCGCGGAGTGCATCGAACGCCACGACACGCGCCTGGTGATCGTTGATGATCTCCACTTCCTGCGGATGAATACCCGTGACGGGGTAGAGGTCGCGAACCAGTTGAAGTGGCTCTCGAATGAATACAACGCCACGTTCCTGTTCGCCGGTGTCGCCCTCCGCAAGCGGGGACTCGTCGGGGAGGGCCAGACCGGCGAAGGCGCAGCAATGGCGCAGACCTTCCGACGGTGGACAGTCCTCAGCCTGGAACCTTTCACCCTCGCCCACAAACGCGGCCGCGATGAATGGGACCGGCTGCTGTTCGGCATCGACCAGGCCCTCGTGCTGACCGACGGGAGAGACGGGATGCTCGTCGACCTCTCGCGGTACCTGTTCGCCCGCACGACCGGGAACATCGGGTCGCTGATGGACCTGATCCGCCGCGGCGCATCGCGCGCAATCCGCACCGGCAGGGAACGCATCGATCGGGAGCTGCTCGATGATATTCGCATCGACGAGGGCGCCGAGACGGAACGTCGTGAGCTGGAGGCGAAGCTGGAACGGCAGCTTCGAAGCCAGAGAGCGGGCCGCCGCCGAAAGACCCAGGGTGGCGAGGTGGCAGCCGCATGACCGGCAAGGCCGCGACGCGTTCCGACGAGGTGCGGGTGCTGCCGTTTCGGGTGCGGCCACTGCCGGATGAGCCGTTCGATTCCTGGCTGGAGAAGATGGCGGCCACCTATGGGGCGACGATGAACGAGATGGCATGCGCGCTCGGTCTCATCGAGCAGGAGAAGGGTTTGGCTGTATCGGCGACCGCGTGGATGGCGGACAAGTGGGCCACAACCCTCACCGAGGAGCAGGCTGCCCGGCTTGAGGCTTCCACGGGCATCCCTGCCGATCAGTTTCACGAGATGACGAGGATGCGCTTCGCCCGTCACGCGATCCGCTATACCCGGCAGGGTCGGATCAGCGCGCAATGCCCGGCTGCAGGGACCGCGGGACGATACTGCCCGGAATGCCTGGTCGATTCGGGTGGACGGTGGCGGATGTCGTGGCAGTTCCCGTTCGGGTTCGCCTGTGCCCGCCACCGCCGCCTTCTCGTGGATCGGTGCCAGACCTGTGATCTTCCTGCCCGACACCGCGCTCACCCGCTCGCACTTGTTCCCGTTCCCGGGCGTTGCCACAATCCCGTGCGGGGTCCGGGGAGGGGTCCGCAGGCCAACCGGTGTCGCGCGGACCTCACCGAGGACCGGACCCGCACGCCGGTGCCGCAGGCGGTGCTGGATGCGCAACGGGCGATGATGCGCATCGTCTCCACCGGTCAGGCGCAGTTCGGGATCTATGCTGATGCACCGCAGCCGGCCGTGCCTGTGTTGGAAGACATTCGGCTACTGTCCCGCACCGCGCGGGACGCAATCGTCGGCGGTCACAGCATCGACGCGAGCCCGCTGGGCCGGGAGCTCATTGGGCTGTTCGAGATGAGCGAGGACTGGACGAGGGCGATCCGGGCGCGACCAGACTCTGCCGTCGGGGCCGCTGTCGGCACCACCCTCGGTCACCGCGCACTGACCAATCCGGCCGCGATCATCTCCCTGCTGCAGGGGCGGCTGGCGCACAGCACGTCGTACACCGCGCACACACCACAACTACAGACCCTGATCGCGGCCGCGCTGGGTCGCCGCCGCCGCCCCACCGTGTTTCTGCAGTCCGCACCGCCGTCGGGCGTCAGCCCGGAAGAGCGAGCACGGAAAGTGCCGGCACAGTTGTGGGGGGACTGGATCGCCCAGTACGCCCCACTGCGGGTCGACAACGAGATCGCCGCGTCCGCGCTGGCAGCAGCGGTCGTGTTTACCGGCACGAGGCTCACACACTCCGCCGCGCTCGCGCTGCTCGATCCGCACGCACCGTCACGGCAGGTGACGCACGTGATGCGTGAGCTGGGCCGCAGCACTCACCACGTGACGACCCTGCACGCGGTCCTCCGCCTGGCAGCTCTATTGGACACGCAAGACGTGCCCATCGACTACGCCCGCCGCCGCCACCTCGACTACACCGATCTCCTGCCCGAATCACAGTGGGGGCAGCTCTGCCGGGACGCGGGCGTGTCCCCAGGGAGCGGACGACGCTGGGAGTTGGCGCGCGCAGCCCTGTACCAAGAACTCTCCGGGAACCCGCTGCGTGCGATGCCTACGGCGTGGCACACGACCAGGGCGAGCCCGCCCGCCGTAGCCCGCTTCGTAGAGGAGCTCCCGCCGGCGGTGCGGGCGGCGCTCGATCAGATCGCCGCAGAGTTCCTCGTCGCCAACGGCATTCAGGAGCCCGTCACCTGGACACCCGAACCCACCCCTCAGCTCCCGGAAGTCGGACCCCAGATCGCGCCGTCGTGGCCGCCCATCCGGCCGGCACGAGCGACAGCGACAGAAGCCATGCCACCAGACCGGCTGACGCAGGTGTACGCGGCGGGAGCTTCCACCTACACGATCGCCGCAGACACGAGGGTGTCTCGGCAGACAGTGGGTCGCATTCTCGCCGACGCGGGCACCCGGACTCGAAGGGGACGACCCCGCACCTTCGACCTCGACCCCCGTTGGCTCCGCGATCACTATGAAACGAAGCACTGGACCATCGCACAGATCGCGCAGCTCGCCGGCTGTAGCGAGATGACCATCAACCGGCATTTGCATAGCGCCGGCATCCCGGTCCGCCCACGCGGGGCGCGCATCAACGGGTCTACCTCGGACGCAGGCAGGCAACGATCTGACCCGCCCGCCCCGCGGGGCCCATCACAGGCTCACGGACTCCGTCGCAGCACTCCCGTCGAGCCATCGACGAATACTCGAATTCCAGACACGCGAAGGACGTCGGCATGACGCAGAAGAAACGAACTTCCAGTCGGCTGCGGCACGACGCGCGGGAACGCGTGAAGGTGACAGGAGAGAAGTACACCACGGCGCTGAAGGCAGTCATGGATGCGGGTTCATCCAGCAGCCGAGCTGGAGGACGAGATCAGGGCGAGGAGCCTGCGGGTCCCGCCGACACGCAACGCGCACCCGACGACACCCGTGACCGGAGCTGAGTCCGGGGTGGGATCTCTGCGATGACGGTCGAGGGCAAGGAATGCGTGGTGTCGGCCGACTCAGGCCGGGAGGACAAGCCGTGGTCGGCACCTCACCTCGCGCCGCTGTTCATTGAACTCACCGCTGACGAGACGGCGCCGGTGTGGGCGCGTCGCGCTGTGACATTCCTCCATCGCTACGCCCGCGAACACGGCCAATCCCCGACCTTCCGGGAAGTATTCCCGGAGCTCGCGTCGCACGATCTCAGCGCCGCGGAGCATCAGGCTGCCTGGACGTCGTCGTCGCCGCGGTACCTGACGATGGTGCACTGGCAGCGTTGTGGATGGATCCGCTTCCGACGAGAACCGCGGACCCTCCGATCCGGCCCCGCGGCAGGCGAACTGTTCATACCGTCGCCCGCGCCGAAAGCGCGTCCGAGGCAGTCCTAAGCCTTGGCGGTGTTCCCGGGGGAGTCGGGGTGGGAAGAGTAGAGCGCGCCGAGGAGTTCCTCCAGCGCGACGCGCAGTTCGTTGTAGCCCATCGTGTAGAACATCGCGTCGGAGTTCGAGGTTTCGGTGGCGTCGAGGTTGGCGAGGAGTTGACGGGCTTCACGGACCGCCACATCGAGCCACGGCTCGACATCCGGTAGGCCCCGGACCCACTCGTCGATGACGGTGAACGGGATGGGCGCGTATGCGTGGGCGTCGACGCCGACGTGGAACTGGTGCCCATTCGGGCCGTGGTCGCGTGCGTGCGTGTGACCGTGCAACAGCGGGATCCCATCGTCCCAGCGGGGCCGGTGCGACGTGTGTCGGTCCGACTCCTGCGAGTCGCCCTTGTACGGGTAGTGGGATGCGAGGATCCGGTAGCCGTGCCGGGTGCCTTCGATGACCTCCGGCAGAATCGTCCACCCGGCCGCCTCGTAGAGCGGCGCGAACCGTTCGATCGCCTTCCTGGACTGTGTCGCTGGTGAGACCCGGTCATGGTTCCCGGGGACGAGGTACCGGTGACCGTTCAGCTGCGCGGTGAGGGTGATCGATTCCTCGATCGGCCCGAGCGCGACATCCCCGAGATGTAGCACCACATCTGTCGGGGCGACCGTCTCGTTCCAGCGGCGGATGAGCTCGGTGTTCATCTCGTTGACGGTGGTGAATGGACGGTCCGCGAGTTCGCTGATCCGGGCGTGGCTGAAGTGGGTGTCCGCGGTGACGTAGTCGACTCGGTCGAAGTCGAACCACGGATACTCACTCACGGCTAACGCTCCTCGCATGTGACGGATGTCTAGCAGAATCTAGCGGTGTCTAGCGTTTCGGTAGACACCGCTAGATGTTCCTAGAGTTCGTCGAGATCGATCCCGAATTTCCGGGCGAGATCGGAGCGCGCCACCTCCGCACTGTCGGCGGGACGCTCCCGGGCGATACGGGCGATTTCCTCGTCTTCCGCCGCATCCTCCGTGGCGGCGACCGCTGCCAGCTCATCGATCAGGACAAGAACGGGTGTGCCGTCGGCGGTCGCGCGGCGGCGGATCTCGGCGGCGGCATGGCCGAGGGTGTACATCCGCTCCCACGGGTGCTCGCCGTGGCGAGCGATGGCCACGGTGTCGCGGGTGTAGCTGCGCTCATCGCCTGGGACGAGCCACCGTTCGGTGCCGTCCGAGGCGAGGAAGAAGTCGACGTAGCAGTTCCCACACGGCATCCGGTAGACCCCGGGCTCGGTGGGGGCAGAGTCGGTGCTACGCGCGATCATGTCGCGGATGATCCGCCCCCAGTCCGTGTTGCCGTCAGAGTGTGACATCGGCCAGACCCTTCGTTTGGCGAACGGAGTAGTCTCTCACACCGGTGAATTTGTGTCCACTGATTGGGTCAGAGCCTGTTCGAGTCGAGTGGTTGCTCTCGCTCAGGAAGTCTCGCCCGTCGTGAGATGCTCGCCTCATGGCATCGCACACTTCAAGCGGCTGAAAGCGGCCCCAGAAGACCTCATCGACATCCAGCGCTGCGTGACGTTCGTCGCGGGCATGGGCCTGGACCCCGTTTGGCCCGAGGCCCAGCAAGGCCTAGCAGCCGGTGGAAGGCCATTTCACTCGACGCGCTGGACCGATCACAACTCAATGGGTAGCCCACCCGAGGCACATGAACGTGCTGCTCAAGGCGCGCCGCCTCGGTGGGACGGCGGACGGCGACTGATATATCGAGCCGTGTCATCGCAGCCGGTGTCTGCAGCATGCAACAGACTGATCTGGCAACCCGGCTTCGCCGGTAATGCACAGCCCCTGGCAGACACAGCGGGCCAAGTGACCACGAGCGGAGAACAGATGGCGAAGATGCGAGTGCACGAGCTCGCCGCCGAACTGGGAGTCGACGCAAAGGCCGTCTTGGTCCGTCTGCGAGAACTTGGTGAGTTCGTCAAGAGCCCGTCTTCATCGATAGAAGCTCCAGTTGCTCGCAAGGTGAGGGCGTCGTTCGGTGCCCGACCCCCTCGACCCGGTTCGCCTCGGCCATCGCCGATGCGACGTGAGCACGTAGACCCGCATGTCGATCGGCCGGGATTCGATCCGACCGCACCATCCACTCGACAGTTCGGCTGGCGATCGGGCGCTGTGGCGGCGCCCCAGCACCCAGACCTGCTGGCAAACGTCGAGCGCGTTCGATACAAGTACCCGGTCCTGCGTGACCACATCGACGCTCTGCGAAGTCTTGGCTCCCAGGTGGTCTACGCGGGGTTCTGCCGTCAGGATGGCTTCAGGGACTGCGCGATCGTCCATGTGCGATTCAGTGGAGCGATCGAGGCCGGGTTTGGGTTTACCCGCGAGGTGATGATCTTCTACAGTCCGCATGAGGATCTCCAGGGCCGGACCTTCCAGGCTGCGGCCCGCGAGCTCGGTGGCGCCGATCGTTCCATCACTCCGGACATCTTCTTCATGTGGTCGCCCGATCGGCGTCTACAGATCAAACTGAACGACTGGTCGCGCCCCGCGAAACTAGCGATCCCGCTCTTGATTGACGACGAAGACGAACTCTCGCTAATTACCCTTCTTCGCGACTACATCTATGCCCGAGACCTCTTCTACATGACGACTCCCGTGTATGGCGCGAGCTTCTTCGGCCGCAGGACACTGCTGCAGTCGATGCGTGACGACGTGTTCAACCAGCGAGTCACAGGCGTCTTCGGACTGCGGAAGTCGGGCAAGACGAGCATCCTCATGCAGCTTAAGGAGGAGTTGCAAGAGGACAAAGTGGTGACCGTCCTCATGGACCTGGAGGCCTTCCCCTCTCCGCCGGAAGACCCCACCGACGACATCGTCAGCGATCTGCGTCGACGACTGATTGCTGAACTCAAAGCTCACAAGCTGCGCACCCAAGAGCTTTCGCAGCTGCAGGAACGCCCGAGCATCCTCGACCTGAAGAACGCTCTCCAGGCGATACTCAAGCATCTCCACAAAGACGGGCATAGGATCCTGCTCCTCCTGGACGAGATCGAGTACTTGACCCCAGCGGATCGCATCGATATCGCTGAAGGCGACATGCCACGCATTGCGCAGCTGCTATCGGCCCTCAGGAGCATCGTGCAGGAGTCTGAGAACTTCACCTTCGTGCTGTCCGGCCTTACAAGCGCCATCGTTGAAGGTGGACGACTGTATGGTCGACCGAATCCCCTCTTCTCTTGGGCGAAGGCCGTGTACGTGAAGCCGCTGGAGCGAGAAGAGGCGGACGATCTCGCGAGCACCGTCGGCGGCAAGATGGGCATCCAGATCGAACCTGGTGCGCTCGAGGCACTCCACGAGGCGTCCGGTGGTCACGCCTATCTGTATCGAAATCTGAGCTCAGCCGTCGTGCAGCACCTTCCGACCGACGTCTTCCAACGTACGATGACTCGCGCTTCCGTGCTCACAGAACTTGATGATTGGAAGAGTCGCGTCCAAGGCAACATTGAGGAGATGGTCCAACACGTCAAGCGCTACTACGCGAACGAGGCCGTCATGCTGGACGTGCTGATGGACAGTGCAGCCGACTTCAAGGAACTCGCATCCAGCGAGCACGTCGCAGTTCGTCGACTGAAGGACCTGGGTCTGATTCACGAACAGGACGGCGAGTTCGAAGTCAGCGTGATCCTGGAGCTCGTATGAGCGCGACCGACTACTCCGACTGGATACTGGGCGTTCACCGAAAAGCGGAGCAACTCCGCGTCGTGTTCCTGCAGCTGGGCTCGAGCAACGAGCCAGCCCGCCGCGCTCTGGGGGCTTCGCAGGTGAACGTGACGCGCGTCCGGGACTACTTGCAGCCAGATGGCCCACTTACCACCGGAACAGTCGTGATCGACGGGATGGAGTCGCTCACGATGCAGAGTGAGGCCACTCAGATGGGTGCGCTACGCGAGCGCGTCTTCAGCGACGTCGAGGCCGGCGGCAGGGTCATCCTCCTCTCCCGGGCGCCTCGGATTGCTTTCCCTCCAGTGGTCGGGAGTTCGCTCCTTGACGACGCCAGCCTGGCGCATGCTCCGGTCGTCAAGAGCACAGGCGCTCACGAGTGGCCAACGTGCGTTGAAGACGGCGCCTCCCCGGCCGACGTACTGTGCCGGGCGCTGACAGAACTCGGTATGGACCTGGCTGCGTCTCTCGATCGTGTCGTGTACGAGAGCCTGCTGATTGGCCAGAGCGCGCTGGGCCTGCTCAACGCGAGGGAGCTTGAGGCGCTGGATGGTTCCAGCCTTACAGCGCCCGACGGTGCGACTCGGACATGGAATTTTCCGAAGCATCTCGGACCGCTCAAGAAGGCGCTCGACGAGGTTCTCGCGGATGCCCTCGATCCTCAGCAGCAGCTTGCCGAGGTGAGTTCGGGACTCTGGAAGATCGAGCGGATCATCCGACGCGAAGTGCGTCGGCGCGCAATCGCCGCATGGGCGGAGAACTGGCGCACGCAGTGCCTGAACGGCGACCTTCCGGAAAAAGTGCTCGAGCGAGCGAGCGAATCGGCATACATGGGCGCCACGTCGGTCAAGCAATTGCGCGACCCTCTCGAATGGCTCTCACTCGGGGAGTTGCTCCAACTAAAGGACCGTTCCCAGATCGGCGACTTGGGGTTGAGCGCCGCTCACTGGCGACAGTTCAGCGCGCAGATCATGCCGATTCGGAATCGTCTGGCACACATGCGCAGTCTTCGGCCCGAGGACGCCGCCGACGTCGTCAAATGGCAGCGAGTGCTCGAAATGCGATTCCCCACAAATTGAGACGAGCGCACTGCGAGGAGCGTACGCCCGATCAGTAGGCTCATCTCGGTAGCGGGTGAGGAGATTCGAATGGCGGAGAGCACCACTGCCGATCTGGACGTCAACAGGTCCGACCGGCGACTCGGGCGCGCTGTGACGCGGGTTCATCAAGCCTCGCGCACAATCGACCCGGCTCTGAGACCCAGACTCGAGTCACTACTTCACGCAGGCGAAGCGATGGACTTCGTCGCCCGCATCCATGGATTCTCCGACCCCTTGAGTGCATCCGCCCTCGAGTCTTTCGCCGTCCAGGCAGGAATTGGAAGGCAATCACTTCACTCGACCGTGCTGCCGGCGCTGAAGGCTGCCAATGTTGCAGACTTCGCGCTGGACACACAAGGCGTTGTAATCGAGGTGCAGGAGTTTCTGGGCGTAACCGGGAACCTCATCGAACAGTCCTACCGCGTTCTACAGCAGCTCAACCCGACCATCGATGAGATCGTAACGCTGCACTCGATCGAAGTCGCATCGTTCGCCCCGTTGACGACCACCCAACATCTCGACCAACTCCACCGACGAGGATTCAACGACCAAGTCAGCGAAACCGGTCTGAACCTTGCACTGGCGACAGGCCTTACAAAGCGCGTCAACTCCGTCGATCTCGCCGAGGACGTAATTTATAGCCCTTACGTGTGGGAGTCAGGACAGATTGAGATCGCGTCGTTCCTCCGTGGCCTTCCCCCGGGCGAGCGCGACGCGCTTCTCGGCATATGTGAACAGGCAGCGCAACACCCCGGCCTCGCACTTCCACTCCTCGCGCAACCGACCCCCGGCGTGTTCGGCGCAGCACAGAAGGTCGGACTCGTCCAGGCCGCCACCGTCAAGTCGACGGGAGGATCCGGAGCGCAGACATATGTCTTTTCACCTACTCTCGAGTCGGAGGACGACCGGCTCACAACCACCGAGGCGCTGAATCAGCGCAAGCTTTTTGTCGCCCACATGCTCTTCGGGCATGAACGAGCGGAACGTAGCGGCGGTCGAATACACGATCCTGTGGTCCTCGTGCGGGCGCTCCTAAACCGCGGGAGCGTTGGGCCTGCGAGCAACATCAGCACCGACTACCACCTGCTTGAGGCGCACGGCATCGTTCGCGTCCGTGAAACGGACCACGGCCGGGCATACCTCGAACTTGTGAAGGAGGAGATCGTCGAAGGCGGGCTCGCGTGGCTTCAGAACTCATCAACGTCCGCAGGAACGACGGACCCGACGGTGAACCTCCTCCGAGCTCCAGGCGAGTTCACCAACCCAGAGCAAACACGTGCGGGCGCGGGCGACCTCGGAGCCGCTGACGAGATCGCGAGATCAGCGATCCTCGAGCTGAGAAAGGAACTGCAACGTGCCACCCGTCAAGACCGACCCGCTAACCCCCGGTGATCGACTCGAATGCCGCGTAGGCCAAGTGTGGTTCTGGGAGGGGTACTTCACTCGGGTAGGCATCGACCTCATCAGCTACTACGGCGCGGAACTCATCCAAGTCACCGACCTGGATCTACTCGCCATCGGGCTTGGTCCCGGGCTCGAGAGTCACCGGACCATTGGCGAGTCCAAGAGCGGGACGGGGAAGAGCGCGCCGAAACCACTCGACCGTATTGTGTGGCTACGCGGACTGCAAGAGTTGGTAGGCGCAGAGCGAGCGGAACTGACTGTTGCCTCGAGCGTGACGCCCAGAACCCGGGAGCTGGGCCGCCATTCCCGCGTCAGCGTCGAATCGATCAACGACCTCCAGGCGCGAGAGGCCGCACTTAATCTCTCGAAACTCACAGATCTTGGGGCCCACGGACCCAACGCCCTGCTTCTGCGGCGCACAGTCAAAGTAGTCAGCAAGGACGATCCCACGCTCGGACCTGCGTTCAAGTTCCTCACTTCCACCGTGTGGTTTCTAGATCCGTTCGCTGCACTGAAGCAGAGCCTGGGTCTACTTGAGACGCTTTGCCAGCGCTGGACGCCCGGCGTCAAGGATGACGAACAGCTCGCGGTACGGTGGCTCATTTCAGAGACCCTCAGTATCTGGGTACTCAACCTCGTAACGATCGTGGGATTTGTCCGCCCGATGGATCCGAGTGCATTCACAAGTTTTCTTCGCGAACGCCTCGCAGACGGAGTTGTGCCCGCTCAGCGCATGCGCCAGTTGTCGCGCGACTTCGACAAGTTCATCAGTGGACTGCTCGCGGCGGCGAAGGCCTCGCCCGAGGTGCGGACTGAGGCCATGGGCGCGTTTGAGCCCTCACCGCCGGAGTGGGCTGACTCTGCTGCAGAACTCGCAATCCGGCTAGGCCGTCAGCCCGCGCTCCGAGACTTGCCTCGACAGTTTGATCTCGTCGTTCACGAGCGGCTAGCTCGTGGGCGAGACATCTCAGAAGCTGCGGGGGCTCAGCTTCGACTCAATGATCCGGCGGCAAGATCAAGCGTGAGCCTCATTGCAGCGTTCCTGCGAAGCTTTGGCTCTCTGAAGGACGACATCAGCGAGCTTCTAATCGCAGGGTTCGGTAAGCCGGCGCAGGCGCCGCCCGAGCCTGCACCCCAGCAAGAGATCGAAGCGACTGCTCTCACACTGCCCGGCCTCGACGCCGCTGACAGCGTTGCCGAGGACTGACTGGCGTGGGGCTGTAGGGATTCGCCATTCCCCACGGAATCCTGAGCCTTCGGCCACTGCCAACTACCGGGGATTCCCGGCATCCTCGGCCATTTCCAACGGGAACCTACACGTCGTCGAGGTCGTCGTTGCAGTGAGCTTCCGATGGTCGGCGACATGCGCGGGTTCGTCGCGGGGGCCTTCGATCTCGAACCCGCAGACACCGCAGCTATGCAGCCCGATGCCGTCGACGTCGTCCGAGGGGATGTACATCGTGGTGGGCTCTTCGCACATCAAGCAGCGCATGGTGTCTCCGTTCGTGATTGTCAGGTGATCGGTTGGACGGTGGCGGAGTATCCGCGGTGGGAGCCCCAGGCCGCGGCGATGCGGTCGGCAATGTCGCGGTCCTCGCCGAGGTATGGCCGGTATCTCTTGCCGCGAGGGTCGGTGATCACGACCTGGACGACGCCGGCGGGCTCGCGCACGGTGACCCTGGCGGCGGGGATCGGATATGCCTGGACGCGACCGGCGATGATGAAAGTCGGGTACAGGTCGCGTGCGAGCTCCGGGGCACGGAACACGTCGTGAACCCACGCCGTGATGGCGAGCGCGCCGGCGGGGCTGAACCCGATGAGGCGGGCGGGGAGTTGCTCGAGCCCGGCGCGGACGAAGTAGTGCTCGTCGACGAGGATCGGCGTCGGCGGGAGCAGGGTTTGCTCGTCGTGGGCGGGGTAGATGGTGAGGCTGGTGCGGCTGTTCATGAGGCGCTCGTTCATGCGGTGCGGCGGATGCCGGCGGCGATGATGTGGGCCTTGGTGGGCCGGGAGTAGAAGCCGAAGCTGTCGTCGTCGTCGGAAGCGGAGACGGTGGCGGTGAGTAGATCTTCGCCGTCCGGCGTGTGCTGCCGTCGCTCTCCGTGGAGATGGAATCCCGGCTGTCGGTCTCGTCCTGGCGACGGTCTTCACGCAGAGCGGCTGGGTCGGAGCAATGGCGGTGACCGCCGCGACTCTCGTCGTGGCGGCGCTGATCGTCTGGCACCGTGCCCGATCCGGTCTCGTTCGTGCGCTGGATCCTGATCATGCCGTGCGCCGGAGCCGATCTCTGTCGTGGTCACCGGGCAACCCGGGTGAGCTGTTCCAAATCGGCACAGCGCTGTGGCGGAATCCTCCCTGAGAGTAGAGCTCATCCACCGAGTGGTCGCCTAGTTCCTGCAGGCGCCGAGCATCAACGAAGGAGTTATGCGATGTCCTCGTCATCCACCGCGACCGCAGTCGTCCCGAGCGCCCTGCGTGATCTGTATCTGGGCTGGTCCGAGCTCATGGCCACCCACGAGCTGGACATGCGGCTGTTCCGCAGCATCTTCGATGAATGGCACCAGCCGACCATCGAACCGGAAAATGTCACCTACAAGGAGGAGACGGTCGGCGGCGTGCCCGGCATCTGGGCGTTCCCGGCCGGAGCCGATCGCTCCAAGGTCCTCCTCTACACGCACGGCGGCGGGTTCGCCGTCGGCTCTGCGGCCAGCCACCGGAAGCTCGCCGCGCACGTCGCGAAGGCGGCCGGGGTAACAGCGTTCGTGCTGGACTACCGTCGCGCGCCCGAGCACCCGCACCCCGCCCAGGTAGACGACGGGGTCGCGGCGTTCGAGGCCCTGCTGGAGCGGGGGGTCCACCCCGAGGACGTCACCACCATCGGCGACTCGGCGGGAGGCAATCTCGCCATCGCCATCCCGTTGGCGTTGAAGGCGAAGGGACGGCCGCTGCCCGGGCACGTCATCGCGTTCTCCCCGTGGCTGGACATGGAGAACCGCGGCGCGACGCTGGTCACCAACGATGCGACCGACGCGCTGATCTCCGTGCCGCTCCTGGAGGGCATGATCGCCGGCGTGCTGGGGGAGACCACCAGCCCGTCGGCGCCGCTCGCGAACCCGCTCTACGCGGATTTCACCGGGTTCCCCCCGCTGTACGTCAACGCCGGTTCGGTCGAGTCGTTGGTCGACAATGCCATCCGCGTGGCAGAGCGCGCCAAGGGCGCCGGCGTTGACGTCACCCTGCATGTCGCCGAAGGACAGCAGCACGTCTACCCGTTCCTGGCTGGCCGCGACGCGGACGTCGACGCGGAGCTTGCGGCGATCGGCCAGTGGCTTCGCCACTGACCTGCAGCACCCCACCCACCTCATTCACCGAAGGAGTTGCACCATGACATCCACACAGACCACGGACTTCGACGCGATCGTCGTCGGCGCCGGTTTCGGCGGCATCTACCAGCTACACACCCTGCGCGACAAGCTCGGCCTGCGCGTCCGCGGGTTCGAGAAGGGCGCCGGCATCGGAGGAACCTGGTACTGGAACCGGTACCCCGGCGCCATGTCCGACACGGAGAGCCCTTTCTACCGATACTCGTTCGATGACGAACTGCTGCAGGAGTGGGACTGGGCCCGCAAGTACATTGACCAGCCCGACATCCTCCGCTACCTTGAGACCGTCGTCGACCGGTACGACCTCCGCAAGGACTTCCGGCTGAACACCGAAGTCACGTCGATCGTCTTCGACGAAGCCACCAACACCTGGACGGTCGGCACCTCCGCCGGAGAATCCTTCACGGCCCGATACGTGGTGGCGGCGCTGGGACTGCTCGCAGCAACCAACATCCCCGACATCCCCGGGATCGACTCGTTCGAAGGCCGCCTCGTGCACACCGCGGAGTGGCCGGAGGACCTGTCGATCGAGGGCAAGCGGGTGGGGGTCATCGGCACTGGCTCGACCGGAACACAGTTCATCGTCGCCGCGGCCAAGCAGGTGTCGCACCTGACCGTGTTCCAGCGCTCGGCGCAGTACAGCGTCCCCTCCGGCAACGGACCGGTCGGCCCGGGGGAGGTGGACGGATACAAGTCCCGGTTCCCGGAGATCTGGGAGCAGGTCCGAAACTCCGGCGTCGCCTTCGGGTTCGAGGAGTCCACCGTCGCGGCCACCGATGTCGACGAGGCCGAGCGGGAGCGCGTGTTCCAGGCGGCATGGGACCGAGGCAACGGATTCTATTTCATGTTCGGCACGTTCAACGACATCGCTATCAACCCGGAGTCGAACGAGGCAGCCGCTGCGTTCATCCGCCGCAAGATCGCTGAGACGGTCAAGGACCCGGAGACGGCGCGATTGCTCACCCCGACCCAGCCGTATGCGAAGCGGCCCCTGTGCAACCAGGGCTACTACGACGTGTACAACCAGGACAACGTGAAGCTGGTGTCGATCAAGGAGAACCCAATCGTTGAGATCACCCCACGAGGGGTGAAGACCGCGGACGGTGTTGAGCACGAGCTGGATGTGCTCGTGCTGGCTACCGGGTTCGACGCGGTCGACGGCAACTACCGCCGCATCGACATCCGCGGGCGCGGAGGGGTGAGCGTCGACGAGCACTGGGCCGACGCCCCGACCAGCTTCCTCGGCATCATGACGGCCGGATTCCCGAACATGTTCATGATCCTCGGCCCCAACGGGCCGTTCACCAACCTGGTGCCCAGCATCGAGGCGCAGGTCGAGTTCATCACGACTCTGGTGACCGAGGCGGAGCGGAGAGGCGGGCTCATCGAGGTGTCGCAGCAGGTCGAGGACGAATGGACCGAGACCTGCACGACGATCGCAAACTACACGCTGTTCCCCAAGACCGACTCGTGGATCTTCGGGGCGAACATCCCCGGCAAGAAGCACGCCGTGATGTTCTACCTCGGCGGCCTAGGCGCCTACCGCGGCCTCCTCTCGGAGATCCAGGCGAAGGACTTCGAAGGATTCAGCATCGGACAGCCCATCCCGGCCTGATCGACGGTAACCGTAGGCCGGGAGTGTGCTTCCCGGCCTACGGTCGTCCTATGAGCGACAACATGTCAGAAGACGTCACCTTCCGATCACGCCGCTGGGTCCGTCCCGAGGACCTGAACGCGTACGGCACCCTGTTCGGCGGCAGCCTGCTGCGCTGGATCGATGAAGAGGCCGCGATTTACGCCATCATCCAGCTCGGAAACCCTCGGGCGGTCACCAAGTACATATCCGAGATCGACTTCGTCAGCTCCGCACGACAAGGTGACCTGATCGAGATGGGACTGCGCGCCACCGCGTTCGGGCGCACCTCCCTCACGATGCGCGCCGAGGTGCGCAACATGATCACCCGTGACCGCATTCTGACGATCGAGAAGATCGTCTTCGTCGGCCTCGACGACCACGGCCAGCCCATTCCTCACGGCTACACCGACATCACCTACGAACGCGACCGGCTTCCCCACCACCATGGACTCATGCGCACAGAGGATGGATCCACAGCGGACTAGGTATTGGCGGGTCCTAATAGGGAGGCGGATACTGGGTGGGACCACTTGCAGTGACGCGAGGTCCCAGCTATGTCCACCGATACCTATTCCGCCGCGAGCGCGCGGCAGGCTCGTGAACGCCTTCTCGAAGCTGGCGTCGGCGCGCACGGTCTCACTCCCCGAACACTGAACGTCCCCCCGGTGATCGAGCGCAGTTGGCGTCGCTCGTTCACCACCGGTGGCGGCTACGATCCGACGGCGACTCCTGCCTACCACCCGTTCTCCGAACCGGCGGGACGCTTTCAGGACACCGCTGAGATCGTCCTGGCGCGATGGGCGGAATCACTCGCGGACATGCGTGTCGCGCTGCTGGTCAGCGACCGATCCGGACGGATCCTCGCCCGAAAGGTGGGCGACCCGAGCCACGCGAGACGGCTCGACAAGGTGTCCGCGGCCGAAGGATTCGAATTCTCGGAGTCCGCGCTGGGCACGAACGGACTCGGAACGGCGATCGAGGAAAGATCCGCAGTGTTCGTGCGCGGCGCCGAGCACGTCAACGACCGGCTGCAGACCCTCGCCTGCGCTGGCGCCCCCATCCACGACCCTCTTTCGCGGCGGGTCATCGGCTCGCTCGCCCTCGCCTCTCCCGTCGGGGCGTCCCACCCCGCGATGCTCGCGATCGCGAAGCAGGCCGCTCGTGACCTCCAGGACGCGCTGCTTAACACCGCACCGCTGGAGCTGCAGGCGCTGCTGGCCCGGTTCGCGGACGGTACCGCCCGCCACCGTGTGCTGGCCATCGGCCGTGGCGGCGTGCTCGCCTCGACGGGCGCGTTGCCGATGCTCTCGGCCGAGCGGCACGTGACCCTGTGGGACGAGCTCCAGGCCCACCACTGGCAGGGGGATGTCGCATCCGTCTTGCTCGCGGATCGGCCGAGCACTGCCCGCCGCATCGTGAATCGGGCAGGGGAGAGCATCTACCTCGTGGAACTTGCCGAGTCCGAGCCGGCCGCAGCGCCGGAACCCACCCGGCTTTCCCGCCTTGCCGCGCACCTCGACGTGCTCGGCCGCAGCAGCGGGTGCATCGCGATCCACGGTCCGCGCGACAGTGGGAAGACGCTTCTCGCCCAGCTCTGGCTGCGCGAACGCGATCGCCACGACCCGGTCGTCATCGGCGCCCCGGCATTTCGGGAACCGGGGGCCGTGGCCACGGCGGTGCAGGCGCTGAGCACAGGTACATCGGTGGTCGTCTGCAGCGTCGAGTCTTTGACCGACGTTGACTTCCCGGTCCTGCAGCAATTGGCTGGCGCGGCAGATCCCGTCCGGTCCGCCCGGGTGGTGTTCTGTGTCGCAGACGACCTGACTGGCGTCGTCGTCGATTTCCTGGGCCGCCAAGGGCCGCGGCTCGATCTCCCTGCGCTGCGCGATGACCCAGACCGTGTCATCGGCCTGGCTGTGAGACTCGCTCAGGAGTACTCGGTGACACTGAGTCCTGCTGTGCTGCAGGCGCTTTCCCGGTGGGATTGGCGTGGTGGCGCCTCGGAGCTGCGGGTTCTGATTGCCGCGATGGTGGTGCAGCGTCCCGGCGGCACCGTCCTGGACGTCGACCTTCTGCCCGCCGAGATGCGCACACGTGCCCGCCAGCTGCGCGGCATCGCCGCATCCGAGTACCGGGCGATCGATGCGGCGCTGCGGGAGGCGGACGGAAACCGTTCGCGTGCAGCGGAGATCCTCGGTATCGGGCGCACGACGCTGTACCGGAAACTGCGCGCGTACGGTTTCGACGGGCAGAACACCCTGATCTCCTGAAAACAGCGCCCCCGCCTGCCGACCAGGGAGGCCTGGATTCGCAGTTGCGTACTCGGCGCGGCGGAGGCGTTACACGGGGATATCAGGCGGGGGTTCGGATGAGCTTCTTGTTCGCGAACTCGTCCATGCCGTACCGGGCGAGTTCGCGTCCGACGCCGGAGCGCTTCACGCCGCCGAAGGGGAGGTCCGGTGCGCTGCGGCTGGTGCTGTTGATCCACACCATCCCGACCTCCAGTTCGCGGGCGATCTGCGCGGCTGCCAGAGGATCCTGCGTGAAGACGCTGCTGGACAGCCCGAAGGGCGACTCGTTGGCCAGGGCGACCGCGGCCTGCGGGGAGGGCACCCGGTACACGACCGCGGTCGGTCCGAACAGCTCCTCCTCGTAGGCTCGCATCAGCGGGGTGACCCCGGTGAGCACGCTGGGCGGGTAGAAGGCGCCCTCTCGGCGTGCACCGGGGGCGATGTGCAGGGTGGCGCCCTTGGCGACCGCGTCCTCGACGAGCTCCTCGAGCTCATCTCCGGCATCCGCGGACGCCAACGGGCCGAGGAACGTGTCGGGGTCCGTGGGGTCGTCGGGGATGATCTTCGTGATCGCGTCGATGAACTTCCGAGAGAACTCGTCGTAGACGGCATCCACGACAATGAACCGCTTGGATGCCGTGCACGCCTGGCCGCCGTTGGCGATGCGGCCGCGTACGCCGGCTGCCACGGCCGCGTCGACGTCAGCATCCTCTAGGACGATGAACGGGTCCGAGCCGCCCAGCTCGAGGACGACCTTTTTCATGTGCCTGCCGGCCACCTCGCCGACAGCCGAGCCCGCCTTCTCGGAGCCGGTCAGCGACACCCCTTGCACGCGCGGGTCGGCGATGATGCCGGCAATCTGGCGGCTGTCTACGAACGCGTTGATGTACGCGTCGGCTGGAAGCGCGGCGTCGTGGAGCACGCGTTCGATGGCGAGGGCGGACTGCGGGCAGTTGCGGGCGTGTTTGAGGATGATCGTGTTGCCCAGTGCGAGGTTGGGGGCGACAAACCGGGCCACCTGGTAGTAGGGGAAGTTCCACGGCATGATCCCCAACAGCGGCCCGATCGGCTCGGTGCGGACGAGCGCTTCCCCTCCGCCGACGATGTCGAGGGTCTCGTCGGCGAGGAACGCTTCGGCGTGGTCGGCGTAGTACTGGTAGATCGAGGCGACCAGCTCGACTTCCCCGCGGGCCTGCGTGACGGGTTTGCCGACCTCGAGTGTCAGCAGCGCGCTCAGTTCATCAATGCGGTCCCGGTGCAGCTGCGCCGCGCGTGCCAGGATCCCCGTCCGTTCGGCGAGCGGCAGCTCCCGGTACTTGCGGTAGGCCGTGTGCGAGCGGGCGACGATGTCGGCCACGTCCGCATCGCCGATCACGGCGTACTCGGCGACCGTCTGACCGGTGGCTGGGTTGATGGTCCGGTATGCACCCATCGTGGTCTCCTCGCTTCATTGCTGTCGTGCGTCTCACGGGCCACGCCCGCCCAGATCGGCGGTCGTCTGGCGCGGTACTGCCCTCTCAGCCTGTCGCGCCGTGGCCGAGTTCGTCCAATACTGATCCCGGTCCAGATTGATGACGATGGCGCATCAGATGTACGTGGATCGGGTATTGGACGCGCATTGATCGGTGATGGGAGGCTGGGACGGTGACCACTCTGATACTCCGCGAGGGCGCGGACCGGCTTCACGTCGAACTGAACCGTCCTGACGTGCGAAACGCGATCAACGACGACATGGTCGACGAACTTCACGCGGTATGCACGAGCCTGGAGCGAGAGCCCCGCATCCTGATTCTCACCGGAACCTCTACGCCCGAACGGGGTGTGTTCGCGGCTGGCGCAGACATCCGGCAGCTGCTCGAGCGCGGCCGCGACGAAGCGCTGGCCGGCATCAACTCCGGGCTGTTCATCCGTATCGCGCGGCTGCCGATGCCGGTGATCGCTGCGGTCGACGGGTTCGCGATCGGGGGCGGTGCGGAACTCGCGTACGCGGCCGACATCCGGATCGCGTCCACCCGCGCCGTGTTCGGCAACCCCGAGACGGCGATCGGAATCCTGGCCGCGGCCGGGGCGACCTGGCGGCTCGCCGAGCTGGTGGGGGAGCCGCTGGCCAAGGAGATCCTGTTCACGGGGCGCCGGCTGGACGCCGAGGAGGCGCTGCGGTGTGGGTTGGTGGCCTCGGTGCATGAACCCGACCAGTTAGCGGCGGCGGCGGATACCGTCGCCGATCGGATCGCTGGCCAGGATCCGCTCGCCCTCCGCGTCTCGAAGCGCGTGCTCGCTGCGCCGCGGGACGCCCACCCCCTTGTCGACGAACTCGCGCAGGCGATCCTGTTCGAGTCGGACGCCAAGACGCAGCTGATGACCCGATTCCTCAACCGTTCTCAGGAGACCCGATGATCACTGTTCCCTCCACCGTCGGCGTGATCGGGGGCGGCCGCATGGGCGCCGGTATCGCGCAGGTATTCGCTCAGGCGGGCGCGCAGGTCACCGTGATCGAACGCGACCCGGCAGCGGCGGGCGCGGCCGCCGCGCGGTTGGCCGATGGGATCCGCAAGGCCGCGGAGCGGGATGCCTCGGTCGACGTCGACGCAATCGCCGGCCGCGTCGCGGCCAGCGCCGACTACGAGGCGCTGCGGAATGCCGAGCTCGTGATCGAAGCGGTCCCAGAGACATTCGCACTCAAGGTCGAGGCGATGCAGAGAGCAGAGGGGATCGTGGAGGAGTCGGCGTGGCTGGCCACGAATACCTCATCGTTGTCGGTGACAAGGCTCGCGGCGCAGCTCGCGAGGCCGGAGCGCGTGTGCGGACTGCACTTCTTCAATCCGGTGCCGCCCTCGTCACTCGTCGAGATCGTGCTGACGCCGTCGACCGACCCGGACCTGCGGCAACGGGCGGAGCAGTGGGTGACATCGCTGGGGAAGACCCCGATCGTCGTCAACGACGCGCCCGGCTTCGCGAGCTCCCGCCTGGGCGCGGCAATCGCGCTGGAAGCGATGCGGATGCTCGAAGAGGGGGTGGCCAGCGCTGAGGACATCGACACGGCGATGGTGCTGGGATACCGTCACGCGACAGGTCCGTTGCGCACCTCCGATCTTGTCGGGCTGGACGTGCGTCTCGGGATCGCCGAATACCTCTATGAGACGCTCGGCGAGCGGTTCGCCCCGCCGCAGATCCTCCGCGACAAGGTCGCGGCCGGGGAGCTGGGACGCAAGACGGGACGCGGCTTCTTCGACTACGCGTGAGTCGTGGCCGGCTGGACGCCCGGCGCGGTCACGCGCTGAGCACGATCCGGCCGGGCACGCCGCCCGCGGCGAGCCGGTCCAGCGCATCCTGCACCGCCGTCGCAGACAACTCCCCGTCGATGATCGGGAGATGCGGGAGCGCGCCGCGCCGCGCGAGCCCGACGAGCTCCTCGAGCTCGCCGAGGGACCCGACGAAGCTTCCGCGGATGGTGATGATCTTCAGAGTGAGCAACGCGGTGGGGATGACCAGCTCTCCGCCGAACAGCCCGACCTGAACCATCGTTCCGCCCTTGCGGAGCGCGGCGAACGCAGCGGGAGCTGTTGTGGAGTTGTTGACGAAGTCCACGATCGCCGCGACCGGCCCACCGGCGCCGGCGACGATGGCGGCGGCAAGGTCTTCCTGGCGGGCGGAGATCGTCGTGGTCGCTCCGAGCTGCCGCGCCAGTTCCAGATTGCGCTCCTGCAGGTCCACCGCGAGGACTGCTTCGTGGCCGAGCGCGCGCAGCGTGGCGATCGCCATCAACCCGACACCGCCGGCGCCTATCACCACGACCGGATCGGACGCGGTGGCCGGAAGGGCCTTGCGCGCGGCACTGTAGGCGGTCAGGCCGGAGCAGGCGAGAGTTGCGGCCCACCGCTCTTCGATCCCGGTGACGTCGAGGAGGTAACGGGGGTGCGGGACGAGGATAAACTCGGCATACCCGCCGTGGCGGGCGACGCCGAGGTTACGGGGCGAGGGGCACAGGTTCTCGTGACCTGCCTGGCATGCGTCGCAGGAGCCGTCGCCGATCCATGGGTAGACAAGGCGATGCTCACCCGGCGAGACCCCGTCGGCGTCGGGGCCGGCCGCTTCGACGACGCCGACGACCTCATGGCCGAGGACAAGCGGGTAGGTGACGCCCCGGTCGATCAGATTCAGACGCCCCCGGCTGCCGAGATCGTAGTACCCCTCACGCAGGTGCATGTCGGTGTGGCACACCCCGGAGCGAACAACGCGGAGGAGCACTTCGGTGCCCTCGGGCGTTGGTGTCGGCAGTTCCACATCGGTCACGGTGTGGTCGTCTTGGAAGATCGCGAACGCGTGCATGGTTGTCCTCGCCGTTGATATACGCACAGTGGACTCCACGCTTCCACTTCGTTCTGATTCTCTCCAATACCAAATGGCAGGCGGATTGATACCTGGCGACCCTTAGTCCTGCGGCGTCGGGAGGACGGATTCGGACAACCGGAGCACGGCGTGCAAGGCACGGTCGTCGCTGTCGCGCAGCCACGCCATCCGCAGCTCGACAGGTGCGACGTCGTCGGTCAGGCGCAGGAAGCGCAAGTGCGGGTCGGCGATGCTGTCGATCACCGAGGACAGGGTCAATGAGCAGCCGATCTCGGCGGAGACGAGGGACATCAGCGTCCACGAGTCCGGTGCGTGCTGGACGACATCGGCGTTGAACCCGGCGGCTCTACTCATCTGTCGCAGCCGCTCCAGCAGCAACGTGCCGGTCTGCGGTTGGAGCGACACGAACGGCTCACCCTCGAACTGCGCGATCGACACGGCACCGGCGTCGGCTAGACGGTGGGTCTCCGGGACGGCGATGACGAGTTCCTCGACAGCGATCACGCGGGTGCGCACGGCGGCGGGAATGTGGTCCCACCTGCCGAGGGCGATGTCGATGTCGCCGCGGGTGAGCAGCTGCATCGCCGGTTGGGCGAAGTGCTGGCTGAGCAGCTCGAGGTGGATGCCCGGGTGGTTCTGGTTGACCGCTCGGGCGAGCAATCCGACCATCACGTTGGAGGACGCACCCGCGTACGCCAGACGGACGTGACCGATCTCGCCCGTTCCGGCTGCGCGGGCGACCCTGCTCACCCTGTCCAGCGCGTCCAGGACCTCCTGGGCGGGGGCGACGAGGGCCTCGCCCACCGAGGTCAGCGTTACCTTGCGGGTGCTCCGCTCGAACAGCCGCGCACCCAACTCCCGCTCCAGCTGCTGGATGCCGCGGCTGATCGGCGGCTGCGCCATATGCAGGCGCTCGGCTGCCCGCCCGAAGTGCAGTTCCTCGGCGACGGCGAGGAAGGCGCGCAGCTGCTGCAGATCCATCCAGGGATTATTGCATAATCCGTACCGATGGAAGGTGGATTGGCATACAAGTCTGGATGAGTCGGCCGGGGTCGCGCAGACCCCGGCCGACCGAGATCACTGCGCGGTATAGCCGCCATCCACGACATACTCGGCGCCGGTGACGAAGGAAGCCTCGTCCGAGGCGAGGAAGAGCACGACGTTCGAGACCTCCTCGGGCTGGCCGGGCCGGTCGAGGATCGTCGTGGACAGCACGGCCTTCGTCGACTCCGGCGTCGCCAGCAGCCCCGTGGTCATGGGGGTGGCGATGACACCGGGATGCACAGAGTTCACCCGGATGCCGTACTTGGCCAGGTCCACCGCGCTGGCCTTGGTCAGCAGCCGGACGGCGCCCTTTGACGCCTCATACGCGGCGGCGCTCGGTGCGCCGACGATGCCGTAGATGGACGAGATGTTCACGATCGATCCGCCGCCTGAGCGGACCAGAGCAGGCGCCGCGGCCTTGGTGCCGAGGAAGACGCCCTTGGCATTGATGCGGAAGATGAGGTCCCACTCCTCCTCTGTGGTCTCCTCGACGGGCTTGAGGATGAGCACCCCCGCGTTGTTGACCAGGATGTCGAGCCGACCGAAACGCTGCTCGGCTTCTACCACGATCTCGTCCCACCTCGCCGCGATCGCGACGTCCTGCTCCAGCCCCACGGCCGTCCCGCCGTCACTGTTCGCTTCGGCGACGGTCTGCTCGAGCCCGGCGGAGTCGACGTCGGTGGCGAGGACGCTCGCCCCTTCCTGGGCGAGGCGGCGCACATGCGCGCGCCCCATCCCGTTCGCCGCGCCGGTGACGATCGCGACCTTGCCTGCAAGCCTGCTACCCATGGGTTCTCCTTAGCCTCATTGCTGATCACGCCCAGGCGCAGGCCGCTGTCGGCACCGTCGCCTCGACGCTCCCCAGGGTGATGTCCAAACGGGAGTCTCGAGTGTGCCGTTCTGGAACAGCCCCTCGTTTCATGAGATCACAGCATCAATACGTGTCCGATCAGGTATTGGACGGACATAAACGGCTGCTGGGAGTCTGGATGGACATGACGACGACTGAGGTGTTCCCGATGATGAAGAGCTCGCTCCCGGATGACCGGACGGTGCAGGACGTTCCCGGCGGCCCTTTCGACGGCCTCCTAGTCGCCGATTTCGGCCGGGTACTTGCCGGCCCTTACTGCACGATGCTGCTCGCGGACCTCGGCGCGACGGTCATCAAGGTGGAGAGCCCGCTGGGGGATGAGACACGCAGCTACCGGCCACCGGAGTACCGAGGCGAGTCGACCTACTTCCTCTCCATCAACAGGAACAAGCAGTCTGTGGTGCTGGACTTCCGCAACCCCGATGACCTTGTCCTCGCACAGCGTCTCGCGGCCAGAGCCGATGTGGTCACAGAGAACTTCAAACCCAGCGGGCTCCGGCGATTCGGCCTGGACTACGAGTCCGTCAAGCGGGAGAACCCCAATGTGATCTACGCGTCGATCACCGGCTTCGGCACCGCGGGAGGCGCAGGGCTCGCCGGCTACGACCTGCTCGCACAGGCACTGTCCGGACTGATGAGCGTGACCGGCGCGCCGGACGCGGAAGGATTCCGCGCGGGCGTTGCGGTGTTCGATGTGATCACCGGATTGCACACCTGCATCGCGATCACCTCCGCCCTTTACCACCGACAGCGTTCGGGAGAGGGACAGCACGTCGAACTGAACCTGCTGTCCTCCGCACTGTCGGGCATGGTCAACCAGACCGGCGGGTTCCTGCTCAGCGGGCAGTCTCCTACCCGGATGGCCAACGACCACCCCAGTATCTACCCCTACGCACCGTTCCCCACCCGTGACGGGGAACTGGTCCTCGCGATCGGCAACGATGTGCAGTTCGCCACGTTCTGCGACACCATCGGGCTGCCGCAGCTGGCCGCAGACACCCGCTTCGCGTCCAATGCGGACCGCAGCGCGCACCGAGACGCCCTGCGCCCGTTGCTGACAGCACGGCTGGCGTCCAAGACCGCATGGGAATGGTTCGACATCCTCAGCCCGTTGCAGGTCCCATGCGCGCCGGTCCTGGATGTTCGCGGAGGCGTCGAGTTCGCCGCCAAGATCGGGCTGGACCCGAGCGTTCCGGCCGGCACCGACGACCAGGCGGTGCCCACCATTCGCAACCCGATCACGTTCTCCCGCACCCCCGCGACCTACCGCACCGCGCCTCCTGCACTCGACCAGGATGGCGAGGCGGTCCGACGGTGGCTGCAAGACGCGGAAGGCGATGAAGACCACGTCGGCGGCCGGGTCACCGTCCCGGCGATTCGGGAAGAGGGACACTAAGATGACGATCACGACGACAGCACACCCGGTCGACACAGACTTCTACCAGATCGGCGATCTTCTCGGCGACGACGACCGCAACCTCATCACACGTGTGCGCGGATTCGTGGACTCCGAGGTCCTCCCTGTCATCAACGAACACTGGGAGTTGGCGGACTTCCCCTACCAGATCCTCCCCGCCCTGGGCGAGCTTGGGATCGTGGGCACCGCGATCCAGGGCTACGGCTGCCCGGGACTGACCCGACTGCAGACCGGCCTCGTCGCGATGGAACTGTCACGCGGCGACGGCAGTGTGAACACGCTCAATGCCGTGCACTCGGGACTCGCGATGGGCAGCATCGCACTGCTCGGCGACGACGAGCAGAAGCAGCGCTGGCTGCCCGAAATGGCAGCCCTCCGCAAGCTCGGCGCGTTCGCGCTGACCGAGCCCGAGCACGGATCAGACTCCGTTGCGCTGGAAACCACAGCCCGCCGCGAAGGAGACGTCTATGTGATCGACGGTGCCAAGCGGTGGATCGGCCTCGGCCATGTCGCCGACATCGTCATCATCTGGGCACGCGACACCGCAGACTCGAAGGTGAAGGCATTCGTCCTTGAGAAGAATGCCGATGGAGGATACCCCGACGGATATGAGGCCGAGGCGATCACCGGGAAGATCGCCAAACGCGCGATCCAGCAGGCGCACATCGAGATCTCCGGACTGCGGATCCCTGCCGGGAACAAGCTCGCGAAGTCGAGCTCCTTTCGGGACGTCTCCGCGATCCTCAATCGCACCCGCAGCACCGTCGCGTGGGAGGCGCTCGGGCACGCACTCGCCGCGTACGAGGCGGCAGCGGCCTACGTCCAGGAGCGCGTCCAGTTCGGCAAGCCCATCGCGAGCTACCAGCTGGTGCAGAACAAGCTGGCCAACATGCTCGCCGATCTCACCGCGATGCAGCTGCTCTGCTTCCGCACAGCCACCCTGCAGGATGAAGGCCGACTGACGAACGAACAGGCCTCGCTCGCGAAGATGTTCACCGGCGAGCACGCGCGTGCACTCTGCCGGGATGCCCGTGACCTCCTCGGCGGCAACGGACTCCTTCTGGAGAACCACGTCGCCCGCCACCTCACCGACATGGAAGTCGTCCACACGTATGAGGGAACCGACTTCATCCAGTCGCTCATCATCGGGCGCCAGATCACCGGAATATCGGCGTTCGCCTGACCCTCGGCCGACCACGGAAGGGAGCCCGCCATGACCGCGAGCTTTGTCTACGATGCTGTCCGCACCCCCTTCGGGCGGGCGGGTGGCGCGCTCAGCGGCATCCGGCCCGACGATCTCGCCGCAGTCGTCATGAAGGCGACCGTCGCGCGCATGGGCCTCGACCCCGCGCGCATCGATGACGTGATCTTCGGCGATGCGAACCAAGCAGGAGAGGACAACCGCGACGTCGCCCGTTTCGGGGCGCTGCTGGCAGGCTTCCCCACCAGTGTCACCGGCGTGACCGTCAACCGACTCTGCTCGTCGTCGCTGGAAGCGGTGATCCAGGCCGCCCGCGCTGTCGAGACCGGCGACGCCGGTCTCGTGCTCGCCGGCGGAGTGGAGTCGATGAGCCGGGCGCCGTTCATCGTGGAGAAGTCGCCGAGGCCGTGGCCGGCGGTCGGTAACCAGACACTGTGGAACACCTCCATCGGGTGGCGGATGACCAACCCGAAGCTGCCGAAGCAGTGGACCATCTCCAATGGAGAATCGGCGGAGAAGATCGCCCGAGAGTGGGGAATCTCCCGAGATGCCCAGGACGAGTTCGCCGTGCGCTCTCACCGGCTGGCAGCTAAAGCGTGGGCTGACGGGGTCTACGATGGCGAGATCGTGCACGTGCCAGGGGCCGACCTGGCACGCGACGAGGGCATCCGGGACGACACTTCCGTGGACAAGCTCGCCGGGCTTACTCCGCTGTTCGCGCGCGACGGCGAAGGCACCGTCACCGCCGGCAACTCCTCGCCGATCAACGACGGCGCTTCCGCCGTTCTGATCGCCGCGGAGGGTGCGCTGCCCGGCGAGCCACTCGCGCGGATTGCGGGACGCGGGGCGCATGGCGTCGATCCGCATCTGTTCCCGATCGCGCCGATCGAGGCGGCGAACAAGGCGCTCGCACGCGCCGGCCGGTCCTGGGCCGATGTCGACGTGGTCGAGCTCAACGAGGCGTTCGCTTCACAGTCGCTCGCATGCGTCGCCGGGTGGCCTGAACTTGATCCTGAGCGGGTCAACATCCACGGCGGAGCGCTGGCCATCGGCCATCCGCTGGGCGCTTCGGGGGGCCGCATTCTCGGGCATGCCGCGCATGAGCTTGCGCGACGCGGAGGCGGCGTCGCCGTCGTGGCGATCTGCATCGGCGTGGGTCAAGGCCTCGCCGTCGTGCTGGAACGGTGACAGTGAGACCGCGAGCATCCGTTCGTGGTGGGGTCATTGGCAGTCCCAGAGTCAACCGAAGCTTCAGCATTCCCCTCCGACGTTCTTCCTCGACGGTGAGATGCTCGAGCTCGGCCAGCTGCAGTGACCTCCAGCGCTCTCGCCGCCGTGACAGGCCGCTGACCAGACAGGGTCGGCGCGTCAGAGAGCGGTGTAGGAATCCGCCATTTCCCGTGGAATCCTGAGTCCGGGACCACCGCCAACTAGCGTGGAATCCCTGGGGTTATCCGCCATCTCGAGCGGGAACCTACAGGTTCGACCGAATCGAGTGAATCGTGAAGCTCCTCCTGACCTCCGGCGGGATCACGAACGACAGCATTCGCGCCGCCCTCGTGGAACTCCTCGGCAAGCCCGTCGAAGAGTCGCGCGCGCTGGTCGTTCCGACCGCGCAGTGGGGACACCCGATGTGCACGCCGGAGAGCGTGTGGCGCACGGTCGCGGGCCGGTGGGGCGGCGACGCACACTTCGCCGACCTGGGCTGGAAGTCGGTCGGCGTCCTCGAGCTCACGGCGTTGCCCACCATCGGCGAGGAGCGCTGGATGCCATGGGTGCGCGAGGCCGACGTGCTGCTGGTGGATGGCGGCGAGGCGGTCTACCTGGCGCACTGGATGCGCGAGTCCGGGCTCGCGGAGCTTCTCTCGTCGCTGCGCGACACGGTCTGGGTCGGGGTGAGCGGCGGCAGCATGGTGTTGACGCCGCGCATCGGGCCGGAGTTCGTCGAGTGGCGACCGGACGGCACCGACGAGACCCTCGGCCTCGTCGATTTCTCGATCTTTCCGCACCTGGACTATCCGGGCTGGTCGTTCAACACGAGCGAGAACGCGCGGCGGTGGTCGGCGAAGATCGCCGGACCGGCGTACGCGATCGACGACCAGACGGCCCTCGTGGTCGACGGCACCGACGTGCGCGTGGTCTCCGAGGGGCGCTGGGAGTTCTTCGACGGAGATCCCGGCGGCAGCAGCCGGGCGTAGCATCGCGCTGGCCGCGGCCGAGCCGGGCGCTGGCGTGCGGAAGGTGGAGTTCCCCGGCGTCCTCTCCAGCGACGATGCGCGCTCGCAGGCTGCAGCGGGCTGCACATGCCTGGCAAAACGGAACACCAGTGAGTCAACCAGTTGACACGGTTCGTGTTAACTGGTTGACTCATGCCATGTCGGACCGGATCACTGTCACCCTGCATGAGCTCGTCTCCGCGATGGACTCCTACGCGGACGACTACCTCCGTCGCCACCACGGAGTCGGCTACAACCTCTTTTCGGTCTTGGCGGCCCTGGTCGAACTCGCGCCTCTCGATATCAGCCAACTCGCACGTGCCCTGCGGATCAGCAAGGCAGCTGTCAGCAAGCGGGTTCCGGCTCTCGTGGCCGGGGGCTGGGTGCTCACCCAGCCGGACGTGGGCCGACGGATCCTGCTGTCGCCGTCGGAGTCCGCGATTTCGCTCGTGCGCGACGCGGGAGCGCGGCTCGAGGCGGAGTTCGCATCCGTCTTCGTTTCGTCGGCCGACGCTGAGGGCGACCTGTCCGTTCCGCTGCTGAATGCTCGCCTGATCGCCCTGACCCGCCTCCTCGAACAGAAGGAACGACCGTGACAACCGTTCGCCGCATCCTCGTCGTCATCGGCACCCCCATCGCCGGCAGCCTCGTCCATGCCCTCGCCGACTCCTACGTCGAAGGCGCCAACGGCGCCGGCGCCGAGGTTCGGGTGATCGATCTGTCGACGCAGCCGATCCCTGCTCACCCGCGTACGCGGAACGAGCTGCGTGCGCCCCGCGACGAGAGTGATCTCCCCCTGGACCCTCAGGTGAAGGAGTACGTCGACGCCCTTCTCTGGGCCACTCATGTGACCTTCGTCTACCCGCAGTGGTGGGGCACGTATCCCGCGGCCTTGAAGGCGTTCATCGACGGCACCTTCCTCGCCAACGCGACGTTCCGTTATCACCCGTCCGGCAAGGGGTGGGACCGTCTGCTCACGGGGCGAACCGCCCGGCTGATCATGACGATGGACTCGCCGACATGGTGGAACCGCTTCGCGTACCGCAACGCATCCGAGACCAGCCTGAAACGCGCGATCCTCGGCTACTGCGGTATCCGCACGACGGGCATCACCCGGTTCTCGGAGGTCCGCCACCGGACGGACGATGTCCGCGGCACCTGGGTCGACACCGCACGGCGCCTGGGAACCCGCGACGCGTCCTAGCCTCGGCGCCCTCCGTGCCGGGCCGCCGACCGTCTACGTTCGACGCCACTTCGCGTCAGCGGCATCCATCTCGCCCAGACGGCGTACCCGGGCGCGGAAGCCGACGCCCACGCTGGCGCCGCGGCGCCGTCGTGGGGCACGATGCGGGGGTGCACCCCTCACCACCCGGTCGCAGCGTCTTCGACCCCGAACTGCGGGCCGCGCTGGCTGTCGTGGGAGGGGTCTTCCCGCCGACGATCACCCCCGACCTGATCCCGTTCATGCGACGGGCGTACGCGTCACCGCCTCGCGACGATCTCCTCGCCGGTCGGGATGTGACCGTGGAGGACGTCGAGGTGCCCGGGTGGGGTGCCGCGATCGGGGCCTCGATTGTTCGTCCCTCCGCGGGCGCGGCTGGTCCCGGCATCCTGCTCCTGCACTCGGGCGGCATGATGTTCGGCGACCGGTTCAGCGGTGCGGATCATGCGCTGCGGTGGGTGGAACAGCTCGGCGCCGTGCTCGTGACGGTGGACTACCGGCTGGCACCCGAGCACCCCGATCCCGTTCCGTTCGAGGACTGCTACGCCGCTCTGGAGTGGTTCGCGTCGCACGCGGGGCGGCTCGGCGTCCGGAGCGATCGCCTTCTCGTGGCCGGTGCGAGCGCGGGGGGCGGCCTCGCGGCGGGGGTCGCGCTCGCTGCGCGCGACCGCGGCGGTCCGCGATTGCGCGGGCAGTTGCTGGACTATCCGATGCTCGACGACCGCGGTCTGACGCCGTCGATGCACGCCTTCGACGGGGTCGGCGTCTGGGATCGGGTCAGCAACGAGACCGGGTGGCGTGCGCTGCTGGGCGACCGTGTCGGGGGTCCGGACGTCAGCGCCTACGCCGCACCTGCCCGGGCTGAGGATCTGCGGGATCTTCCGCCGGCGTTCATCGACGTGGGCTCGGCGGAGATCTTCCGCGATGAGGCGGTCGACTATGCGCGGCGGCTGTGGGAGGCGGGTGTGGATGCCGAGCTGCATGTCTGGCCGGGGGCGTTCCACGCGTGCGATGTCTTCGCGGCGCACACCTCGATCGCTCGCGCGATGATCCGTGCCCGGGAGGACTGGCTGCGGCGGCTGCTGGCGCAGTGACGACCCTCGGGGGAGACTGGGGTGGCGGGTGCTGGGTCCGAGCTGCGAGGAGGCAGGTCATGCAGGAACTCCTCGGTCGGTTGCGGGCGCTCGACCCGACGGCGAGTCAGGGGCTGCGTGTCATCGCCTGCTTCGACGAGCTGATGGCGGGGCACGTCGGCACCGATGGGCTGCTGAGCGCCGCCGCCGCATTGGCGGGTCGGCCGGTCGGGGTGCGACGAGGTTCCGAGGTGATGGGCGTCCGCGTCGGTCCGGACGGGCGTCGACTCCCGCCGGGGCCCGCGCCGGCGGGCGGGCTGATCGCCGACGACGTGCACGTCTGGATCGAGCGCGACGACGACCGACCCGGTCTCAATGACGCGCTCATCCTCGAGCGCCTCGTGCTCGCCCTGCGCATGCGGTACGACGAGACGGTTCCGATGGCGCCCCGCGACCTCGCTCTCGTCTTCGACGACACGATCGACCCGACGGTGAGGCGGGATGCCGCCACCCGGCGGGGTCTGCCGTCCGGAACGCTCCTGCGCGCGGTGGTGGCGCCGCTGTTCGCCGTGTGGCGAACCCACCCCGCCGGACCAGAGGATGTCGTGGCCACCGACTTCGGCCCCGTCCACGCGGCGGTGGTCCCGGCGGCGGCGGAGGTGGCGGCATCCCCGTTGGGAATCGGGATCGCCGTCGAACGGGACGATCTCGCCCTGTCGTTCCGCACGGCGCTCGTGGCGCTGCGGTTGGCGGACACCGCCGACGAGCGGGTCTCGCGCGCCGACGATCTCGGTGTCCTCGCCGAAACCCTCGCCGACCAGCCGATACGTCCCCGAATGGATGCCGACGAGGAAGCGGTGGCGCGGTTGGCCGGGCACCCGTGGGGCATCGCGACGCTCGACGCGCTGGTGCGGTCGACGTCGGTGCGTGACGCGGCCCGGATGGTCGGCATCCACCACAGCACGATGACCACGCGGATCGCCGCGATCACGGCCGAGTTCGGCTTCTCGCCCCTCGACGGGTGGGCGCGGACGCGCGCCGCGGTGGCGCTGCTCCGCTGGCGGGTGCGGACGTCGCGGGTGCTGGAGCTTCCGGCTCCGGCGTCCACTCCGGCGGCGGGCTGACCTCGGAGAATCCGGAGGGCCCCGCCGAATGGTGGGTCGAGGGCGAGGATTCGCGCCGTCGTGGCGGCTGCGTCGACGGCGCGGCGTCGAGATGCTGGATCGACGCTATCCCCGACCACGATGGAGTGGACCGATGATCGACAACCCGTATTACACCGACGCCGTGCACCAGGATTTCGAGCTCATCTCGATCGGCAGGCTCGAACTGGAAGAGGGCGGGGTCATCCCCGACGTGAAGCTGGCCGTCCGCACGTGGGGCACGCTCAACGAGGCGAAGGACAACGCGATCCTCATTCCGACGTGGTACTCGGGCACGCATCAGATCTGGGCGGATGCCTACGTCGGCGAGGGGCACGCGCTCGATCCGTCGAGCTATTTCATCGTGTCGGTGAACCAGATCGGGGGCGGCCTGTCGACGTCACCGCACAACACCGACGACGACTCGATCTCGATGTCGCGATTCCCGAAGGTGCGCATCGGCGACGACGTCGTCGCTCAGGAGCGTCTGCTGCGCGAGCACTTCGGCATCGAGACGTTGGCGCTCGTGGTCGGCGGGTCGATGGGCGCGCAGCAGACCTACGAGTGGGCCGTGCGCTTCCCCGCGAAGGTCTTGCGCGCCGCGCCCATCGCGGGCACCGCGAAGAACACGCCCCACGACTTCCTCTTCACCGAGACGCTCAACGAGCAGATCTGGTCGGACCCGGGCTGGAACGGCGGCGAGTACGCGTCGCACGAGGATGTCGCCGACGGCCTCGTGCGTCAGGCTCACCTCTGGGCGACCATGGGGCTCTCCACCGAGTTCTGGAAGCAGGAGAAGTGGGCGGCTCTGGGGTTCGAATCGAGGGAGGCGTTCCTCACCCAGTTCCTCGAGCCGTACTTCGCGGCGATGGACCCGAACGCCCTGCTCGCGACGGCGTGGAAGTGGCAGCGGGGCGACGTCTCGCGCCACACCGGCGGTGACCTGGCCGCTGCTCTCGGACGCATCACCGCGAAGACGTTCGTGATGCCGATCAGCGAAGACATGTTCTTCCCCGTCCGCGACTGCGCCGCCGAGCAGGCGCTCGTGCCCGGCAGCGAACTCCGCGTCATCGACGATGTGCACGGCCACCTCGGCCTGTTCGGAGTCGACCCGGGATTCATTCCGCAGGTCGACGCGGCCCTCACCGATCTGTTGGCGACGCCGGTGGCGGCCGACGACCGGTCGGAGCAGGCCGCGTCTGTGTGAGCGGGGCGCCCGCCCGCTGCGGTGGGCGGGCGTTCCGGACTCCCCGGGGTGGGCGTAGCGTCGAGGTCACGCCACGAAGGGATCGATCATGCACACCCGCGAATTGGGACAAGGACTGAAGGTGTCGGCCGTGGGCCTCGGCTGCATGGGTATGTCGCAGAGCTACGGCCCCAACCCCGGCACCCGTGACGACATGATCGAGGTTCTCCGTTCGGCGGTCGACCTCGGTGTCACCTTCTTCGACACGGCCGAGGTCTATGGTCCGTACGTCAACGAGGAGCTCGTGGGTGAGGCCCTCGAACCCGTGCGCGACGAGGTCGTCATCGCGACGAAGTTCGGGTGGGACATCCGAGACGGCAAGAGCGTGGGTCTCGACAGCCGGCCCGAGCAGATCCGCGCCGTCGCGGAGGCCTCGCTGCGGCGGCTGCGCACCGATGTGATCGACCTGTTCTACCAACACCGCGTAGACCCCGACGTGCCGATGGACGACGTTGCGGGCACCGTCGGTGAGCTCGTCGCCGAGGGGAAGGTGCGTCATTTCGGCTTGTCCGAGGCGTCCGCTGCGACGATCCGTCGCGCCCACGCGGTCTTCCCCGTGACGGCGCTGCAGAGCGAGTACTCGCTGTGGACTCGCGACCCCGAGTCGGAGGTTCTGCCGACGCTCGCGGAGTTGGGGATCGGTTTCGTTCCGTTCAGACCGCTCGGCAAGGGATTTCTCACCGGAACGGTGGATCAGAGCACGTCGTTCTCGGACGGCGACGTCCGTTCCACAATTCCGCGGTTCACCGAGGAGAATCGCGAGGCCAACCGCGCCCTCGTCGACCACATTGGCGCGGTGGCAGCGTCGAGGGGGGCGACGTCGGGGCAGGTCGCGCTCGCGTGGCTTCTGGCTCAGCATCCGTGGATCGTCCCCATCCCGGGCACGCGCCGCACGTCTCGCATCGAAGAGAACGCCGGGTCTACCGCGGTGGCGTTGTCGGCAGACGACCTCGCTGATCTCGACAGCCTGGCGCAACGCGTCCACGTGCAGGGCGACCGCTACAACGCGCAGCACATGGGGTACGTCGGGCGGTAGCCCGTCGGGGTTGGGCCACCTCGTCGGTCCGGGAACAGCATCGAGAACCTCCGAGACGCGCCCGGAGTCGCCGGGAACAGTGACACATGTCACTGTGCGAGGTGCCATGGCGACACTTCTCTCACTCATCCCGCGCCGCTGTGATGGAGGGAGGATCCCGCGGGCTTCCCACCCGCCCTTTTGAGAGAAGCACCATGAAGAAACCCGTGAAGGCCGCCCTCGTCACCCTCGGCATCATCGCCGCCATCCCCGTCCTGTTCCTCGCGACGACGTCGACGGTGAATGCCGTCGCCACCTCGTCGGAAGCCGGCGCGATCACGCCCTACGGGAAGCTCGTCGACATCGGGGGCAAGCACATCAACGTCGTCGACCGCGGCGAGGGGGCAGAGACGATCGTTCTCCTTCCGGGCTTGGGTACGTCCGCGCCGGCGCTCGACTTCGCGCCCCTCATCGACGCCCTCGGCGACTCCCACCGCGTCATCGCCGTGGAGCCGTTGGGGACGGGGCTGAGCGACCAGGCGGACACTCCGCGAACGGCTGACAACATCGCCCGTGAGGTCCACTCCGCCCTCCAGCGACTCGGGGTGGATCGGTATGTCCTGATGGGGCACTCCATCGCCGGCATCTACGCGCTGCACTACAGCACCCTGTACCCCGATGAACTCGTCGCCTTCGTGGGAATCGACAGCAGCGTTCCCGGGCAACCGGGGTGGGACGAACCCGTCCCCACCGACGGGCTCGTCGCCCTGCGCGACCTCGGCATCCTCAGACTCCTCGCGGCGACCTCGGGTGACGCGTACGCCGGGATGCCCTACGACGAGGAGTCGAAAGAGCAGATGCGCCTCCTCACCACGAGAAACTCAACGGCGCCGACGATGATCGACGAAATGAATCACTCGGTGGCGAACTTCTCGGCGGTCGACGGGCTCTCGTTCCCCGCGTCCCTTCCGGTCCTGCTGTTCGTCGCCAACGGCGACACCGAGACCCCCGGCTGGCTCGCGCTCCACGAGCAACAGGCATCCGTCAGCGTGCACGGATCGGTCATCCCGCTCGACGGTGAGCACTATCTCCACCACACGCGTTCGGCGGAGATCTCGACCTCCACCGCGGCATTCTTGAGCGGGTTGTCGACGCGCTGACGGCCACCGGTCGCCGTGTTCCCTCGCGCGGAAGGAGTCGACTTACTCTGCGCCTACGCCACCCAGAACCCCACCGCGCACAGCAGCCGGGTCTCGTCGTCGGCATCCGCGGGCGGCTCGATCGCGGGCGGGAACACGCCCCATTGGCGCCACTCGTCGGCGTGCGGCACGACGTGCTCGTTGAGCCCGTCGATCAGTTCGGGGGAGAGGTGGAACGGGATGCCGAAGTGCTTGGCGATCGAGTACGCCTGGAACGCGCGGTAGGTCGCCATGTGCGCGAAGCCCTCCGCCGCCGGGTAGTCGCCGTACGTGAACCGAAACGTCTCCGCGAACTCGCCCGTGCGAACGGCGGCGGTCGCCACGTCATTGAGAGCGTCGTACGAGGCGATCGGATCGTCGCCGAGGAGGTCGGCGTCGGCGTACGGGTCGCCGTCGGCGGCGGCGCGTCCGGCGATCACGTCGGGGATCCAGGCTTCGTCGTAGGCGTGCCGGCCGATGATGCCGAGCAGCGTCGGCGATTCGAGCTGGCTCCACTCCTTCGGAACGGGCGCCGAGAAGTCGGCGGAATCGATGCGGTCGATGACTTCGCGAATGGCGGCGTCGGCATGGAGGAAGAGCTCGTCCGGTTTCATGGCGCCGACGGTACTCCCGGGCACCGACATCGACCAGGCCCGCCCGCAAAGGTCGGGGGACAGCGCTAGTCGCGGCCGGACTGCTCGATTCCGCTCAGGAGCACCTCGATAGCGAAGTCGCGCCGTGCCGCTTCATCGGGTCCGGTGAGGAGTGCGGCAGATCGGGCGACGCGGGGGAATCGCTCGGGATCGGCGCCGTCGTACGAGGCGCGGATACGTCCGCGCTCCTCGCCAGAGTCCCCACGGTTGAGTCGGACGCTTCGCTCAACCGCGGTCGACGCGGCGAACTGCGCGATGAGGTCGATCGCGAGCGCGGCGCGGTCGGCGGGGATGCCGCCCGCCTCCATCAGTGCCAGTTCGTGTTCCGCGAGGCGCAGCGCGCCGGGGAGGACGGGGATCGAGCCGAGCGCGATCATGCCGAGGCCGGGGTAGGTCTCCAGCGTCTCGATCGTGTGGACGATGGTCCCGGCGAGAGCGGCTCGCCAGTCGCGTCGGTTGCCCGTGGCATCCACGAGGGTGACCTCTGCGTATGCGGCATCCAGGACGTGTTCGAGCAGGATGTCGCGGTTGCCGAAGTACGCGTACAGCGAGGCGGGGCCGGTTTCGACCCGCGCGGCGACGTGTCGCAGGCTGACGGCGTCGACGCCTTTCTCGCGGATCAGAGCCATCGCCGCGTCGAGGATCGACTGCCGGGACAGCGGCGCCTTCGCGGGGCGAGCGCGACGTGAGACCGGCTCTGCGGGCGAAGGCATGGCGACACGCTATCACTTGACACGATCGACATTCGTGACGAACATTGTTCGCGAACATCGTTCGTGAAGGAGTGATCATGTCGATTCTGGTTGTCGGTGCCAGTGGTGCCGTGGGTGGTGCGGTCGTGGCGGGTCTGCTCGATCGTGGGGAGCGGGTGCGCGCGACGAGCCGGACGCCGCAGAAGCTGGCTTTGCCCGCCGAGGTGGAGGTGTTCGCGGCGGATCTCGATGACCCGGCGTCGTTCACCGAGGCTCTGACGCGTGTCGAGCGCGTGTTCCTCTATGCCGACCTCGCCGAGCCGGAGCCGCTCCTGGCGACCTTCGCGGCGGCGGGCGTCCGGCACGTGGTCGTCCTGTCGTCGTCGTCCGTGACGCTTCCGGGGGCGGCGGAGGACTTCAACGGCTCGCGGTTCCTCCGTGTCGAGGAGGCCGTCGCCCGGTCGGGGCTCGCGTACACGTTCCTGCGTCCGGGCGGGTTCGCGAGCAACGCAGCCCGCTGGAGCTGGGGCGTGAAGGGCGAGAGCGCCGTTCCGCTGCCGTACCCCGACGCGGTGCAGGCGCCCATTCACGAGCAGGACATCGCCGATGTCGCCGTGGTCGCCCTCACCACCGACGCTCTCGTCGGTGCCGCGCCGGTGCTCACCGGACCGGAGCGCCTGACTCTTCGCGAGCAGGTGGCGCTGATCGGTGACGTGATCGGGCGGCCGGTGACGGTGGTCGAGCAGACCGAGGCGGAGTCGTCGGCGATGCTGTCGCGGTTCGTGCCCGAGGTGTGGGTGCGGCAGATCATCAAGGACTGGCGCGAGGCGGTCGGCGCGACTCCGCCGATCTCCGACGAGTACACGCGCATCACGGGCCGCCCGTCGCGCACTTTCCGCGCATGGGTCGTCGACCACGCCGACCTGTTCCGTTGAGGGGCGGGTCGGGATACTGTTCGGTGGTCCGTGCTGAAGCCTGAGGAGGTGGTCCCCGTGAACGAATCGACGTGGGTGCTCCTCAGCGGAGTCACGGTCGGGCGCTAGGTCGCCCGGGAGCACCCCCACCCCGTGCTCCCGAAAGGCATGACCATGCGCTTCACCTCACACACCCTGCTCGACGACGGCGTCCTCGAGCGCGAGTTCACGCTCGCCGGTTTCGCCGGCATCCTGTGGATGCCACCCACCGCCACCCCGTCGTCGCCGGTGCCGCTGCTCCTCCTGAACCAGCCCGGCGGCTTCGGCACGCGCCGGATGTACTCGCGGCTCGTCGCCCGCGCCGCGGCGGCCGCGGCGGACGGCTTCGCGTCGGTGACGATCGAGCTCGCCGGCACCGGTGACCGCCCGCCGCTGCCCGGTGCCGATGAGGCTCGCGCCGATCTGCGCGCCGCGCTCGCCGCGGGCGAGAAGCCGAGCGCTGACGTGACCGACCGGCTCATCCTCCCGCTCGTGGATGCGGCCGTCCCCGATTGGCAGACCACCCTGGATGCCGTGCTCGCCCTGCCCGACGTCGGTCCGGGAGTCGGCTTCTCCGGCGGAGTCATCGCGGTCGGCGTCCGGCTCGCCGCTACCGACCCGCGCATCGCGGCCGCGGGGCTCTTCGCCGGAAGCTACGTGCCCCGCTCGACGATGGAGGAGGCGCAGGGGATCGGCATCCCGATCCATGTCCTTCTGCAGTGGGACGACGAGGGCAACGACCGTCAGGCGGCGCTCGACCTGTTCGACGCGTTCGGCTCGCGCGAGAAGACGCTCGTCGCCAACATGGGCGGCACACGGGCGTTCCGGCGTTCGCGGGAGAGGATGCCGGGAGGTTCTTCGTGCGGCATGTGAGAAGTTGAGGCGGCGTCGGCGGTCGCGTCGCTCCGGAACGTGGCGGGGCAGTATCCGGACGATCCCGGGCTCGCCGAGCTCGCGGGCGAGGCGTCGTTGAAAAGTCGAGAGTTCGCGCGCCTGTGGGCGAGGCGCGACGTGCGGTTGTGTTCGAGCGGAACGAGGAGGCTGCGCCACCCCTAGGTGGGTGACCTCGAGTTGCATTGCGAGGTGCTCCACCTCCCCGGCAGCAGCGGCCAGCGATTGCTGACCCTCACGTCGGCGGTGGGCAGTGCGCCGGTGTTGCTGGGGTGAGGAGGCGGTGTGTGGTGAATGGATGCCGCGTCGCATAGCCCGGCCTATGTCGTCGGCGAGTTCCCCGCGGACAACCCGAAGAATCGCTCGAAGAACGCTCCGAGCTTCTGGATAACGCGCTGTTTCTTCTCACCGTGGCCGCCGTCAGCAGAGAACCGCGATACCGGCGGCAGCACCTTGGTGATCGCGGTGCCGCTCGTACGGATCTGGCCGTCGCGAAAGGCGGTCTCGATGAAGACGCGAGTCTCATCGGGTCGCAGCTTCTCGTCGGTGATGATCGTCTCGAGTTCGGCCTCGCGCTTGGCTGCGATGTATGCCCGCCATTCCTGGTCTATCTCACCATCCACGGAGAGCGAGTCTACGAAGTCTTCGATGAGGTCCCTCTTGTTGCGCAACGTCGGGCTGGCGTCCACGGCGCGGGAGATCTCGGCGCGAATCTCCTTGTCGTCACCGTCACCACGTTCATCCCGATACTTCTGGACGAGCATGAGGATGTAGTCGACGTTGATCTCGACCTGCTTAATCAGCTCGATCTCGAAGACCACGTCATCGTTGATCTGTTCCTTGTCGGCGTCCTTGTCTTTGCGGAACTCCGCATACAGGTCGAGGTAGACGCTGCGGTAGTCCTGACCCTGCCGGTCGGTGAGGATTGCGTTGCCGGTGAACTCGTCGAACGAGGCGAGGATGTTCTGCAACCGCAGGATCGCACCGAACAGCTGGATGAACTCCTTCTGAGCAGCTTCGCCGATGATCGGCTGACCGAGCGGGAAGGCGCTGAGCAGTTCGGTGACCTTCTCGGCGTAGTCGTCGTAGTACTCGCCGTACGGCTTGAGAAGTACCACACCGCGAGCATCCTTGTTGCCGAACAGCGCGATCGCATCGTTCGTCTCGTCTTCAAGGTCACGGAAGCTGACGATGTTGCCGTAGGTCTTCACGGAGTTCAGGATGCGGTTCGTGCGCGAGTAGGCCTGGATCAGCCCGTGTGCGCGCAGGTTCTTGTCGACGAACAGGGTGTTCATCGTGGTCGCGTCGAAGCCGGTGAGGAACATGTTCACGACGATGACCAGGTCGATCTCGCGCTGCTTCAACTTGAGCGAGAGGTCTTTGTAGTAGTTCTGGAACCGGTCGGCGGAGGTGTCGAATGACGTGCCGAACATGTCGTTGTAGTCCTGGATCGCGTCTTCCAGGAACGACCGCGCGTCCATGTTCAACGCGCCGGTGTCGAAGCCCTCTTCGTCGAGCCCGCCGTCTTCCACGGCGTCGTTCGCGCCGTAGGAGTAGATCAGGCCGACCTTCAACCGCCGATCCGACGAAAGACCCTCTTGCTGGATCTGGAAGTGGTTGTAGTACGCACGAGCAGCCTCGATAGATGCGGTCGCGAACAGCGCGTTGAAACCACGCACGCGGCGCTCCCCGAGCGTGTAATGCTCGGCACGCTTCGTCTTCTGGTCGAAGTGCTCCAGCGCGTACTTCACAATCTGACTGATCCGCTCCGGGGCGAGCAGCGCCTTCTCGGTATCGATCGCCGAGACTTGCTTGTCGACGACATTGCCGACCTTGACCGTGTTGACGTAGTCGATCCGAAACGGCAGCACGTTCTTATCGGTGATCGCATCAACGATCGTGTACGTGTGCAACTTCCCACCGAACGCCTGCTCGGTCGTCTGCAGCTGCGGATTCCCGCCACTACCGGAGTTCGCCGCGAAGATCGGGGTGCCCGTGAAGCCAAAAAGGTTGTACCGCTTGAAGGCCTTCGTGATCGCGGTGTGCATGTCGCCGAACTGCGACCGGTGACACTCGTCGAAGATGATCACGACATGCCCGTCGTAAATCGCGTGGCCCTTGTTCGCACGGATGAACGTTGAGAGCTTCTGGATCGTTGTGATGATGATCCGCGCGTTCGGGTCCTCGAGTTGCTTCTTCAACACCTGGGTCGAAGTGTTCGAGTTCGCCGCGCCCTTCTCGAAACGGTCGTACTCCCGCATCGTCTGGTAGTCGAGATCCTTACGATCCACGACGAACAGCACCTTGTCCACGCTCGGGAGCTTCGAAGCGAGCTGTGCGGCCTTGAATGAGGTCAGGGTCTTGCCGGAACCGGTCGTGTGCCACACGTAGCCGCCCGCGGCGCCGGTGCCGAGGGTCTTGTAGTTCGTGGAGATATCGATCTTCTGCAGAATCCGCTCGGTCGCGACGATCTGGTACGGCCGCATAACCAGCAGCATCCGGTCGGCGGTGAGCACGCAGTACTTCGTCAGAATGTTCAGCAGGGCGTGCTTCGCGAAGAACGTCTTCGCAAACGCAGACAGATCCTGGATCGGCTTGTTTTGTGCGTCCGCCCACCACGAGGTGAACTCGAACGAGTTCGACGACTTCCGCACCCGCTTCGACCCAGCCGCTTCGCTGAGGTGCTGTCGACGAGTGGTGTTGGAGTAGTACTTCGTGAGCGTGCCGTTGCTGGTCACGAAGAGCTGCACGTACTCGAACAGACCAGAGCCCGCCCAGAAGCTGTCGCGCTGATAGCGGTCGATCTGATTGAACGCCTCACGGATGTCGACGCCGCGCCGTTTCAACTCGATGTGAACCATCGGCAGACCGTTGACGAGCACCGTCACGTCATAGCGGTTCGAGCGAGCCGCACCACCGTCCCCCTGGCCGATCTCATACTGGTTGATCACCTGAAGCCGGTTGTTGTGGATGCTCTGCTTATCAATCAGCAGGATGTTCTTGATTGAACCGTCGTCACGCTTGAGCAGCTGGACGTGATCTTCTTGCATGCGCACCGTCTTCTCAACGATGCCGTCGTTCGCCCCAGCGATCCGCTCCGAAAAGAACTGATCCCACTCAGCATCGGAAAACGTCACCGAGTTCAGGGCTTCAAGCTGAGCACGGAGGTTTGCCACGAGCTGCGCTTCCGACGTGATCGGCACATACTCATACGCCTGCGACTCGAGCAGCCGGATCAGCTCACGCTCGAGCTCCGCCTCCGACTGATACGAACCAGCACCCACCGCGTCAGGGATGTACTCCGCAACAACCGTGCTCTCCGACGACACAGCGATCGGATCATATTTACGTGGAGTCAAATCGGTCATGCCGCAGCCTCCTCGAAGGTGAGCAGCTTGTCGCGGTAGTACTCGTACTGCTTACGACGCGCAGCAAGCTCGGCGGGGAGGCCGACGCTCAAGTTGTTGACAAGCGCATCAAACTTGTCGAGGAGCGAGACAACGCGGCGCTGCTCATTGAGGGAAGGCACGGGGATAGGAAAGTCTTTGATCAGCTTCGCATTCAAGTCTGACCGAGCACCACGACCAAGGGCCTTGAGCTCTTCATACTTCGAGCTAACCCAATAGAACACATACCGATAGTTTGCTTGTAGTTCATCGATCTGCAAATTGCAGCAGTGCTGATTCGTCGTCAACGGAATCTTATTGATCGCTGACCGAGCGGCCGTAGCCCCTGAGATTGCGACGATGACGCAATTCTCTTTGATCCATGAAGCGCCAGTCTCCTTAAGCGCACGATCAGTGACCTTCATCTCGGTATCCCAAATCTCACCGAACGTCACTTCACCGGTGCGAAGCCACGGAATCGTCCCGCCGTCGTAGTATTCAGGTGCGCCGGCCTTCGGGGTCGCACCCGAAGACACACGGGTCGATATTTCCCCAAGCGTCGACCAGCGAATATCAATATCAGCCGAGAACTCAAAAGCCCTTGTGCGGTAGTGCTCGTACTGGCGGCGTCGAGATTCCAGCTCCGCTTCCAGCTCCGCTTCCAGCTGAGTGAACTGATCCAATACTCGCACGATCTCCCGCTGCACCTCGAGAGGCGGCACAGGGATTAAGTAAGCCCGGACCCGATTGTCGGGGATTGAGGGATAATTTCCCGCGACCTGATTTGCCTCAACGTATTGACGGAACGCGTCGGCACCAAGAACGTGAGCCAAGAAGTTCGTGAGAACGACGGAGGTGTCTGGTCGAAGCACACAGTAGCCCGTGCTGGCGATCTGTCCGTCATACTCGGCCGGGATCACTGCCCATCGCATTTGCGCGGGGCGTGTGGTCGCGAAGATCACATCGCCTGTGTGAACAATCTGTTGCGCGCGACTTGGAGCGTTGCTTGCGTTGATGGATGCTGTCTCACCAATCCTGCGTGTCACGCGGTCCACGGAACTTAGATCGATGTACTGGAAATCGTCGTCACCCGCGTTGACCCATTTGATGTTGGAGCTTTTTGCCGTTACTTCGCCGACAGGCTTGAACTCGACGCCCTTTGGCGCGAGTTCCGCGAGCAGTTCGTCGATGCGGCTCACTTCGTGCCCTCCAGGTCGGCGACGATCTCGTCGATGGAGGTGCGGAGTTCTTGCTGGCGGGCGACGATGCGGGCGATCTCGGCGTTAAGCTCAGTGATGTCGACTGTCTCGCGGATGTCTTCTTGCTCGACGTAGGAGGACACAGCAATGTTGTAGTCGTTGGCCGCGATGCCTTCGTTCGACACAAGCGTCGCGACATGATCAATGCTCTCTCGGGTGGTAAAGGTGCCGAGGACGTGCTGCTGGTTGGCCTCGGTGAGTTTGTTCTTATTGCCGACGCGTTTGAACTCGGTCGACGCGTCGATGAAGAGCACTGCATTGTCGGTCTTGGACTTCTTGAGCACGATGATGCAGGTCGCGATCGTGGTACCGAAGAACAGGTCCGGCGGGAGTTGGATGACAGCGTCGACGTAGTTGTTATCAATGAGGTACTTGCGGATCTTGGCTTCTGCTCCCCCGCGGTAGAGCACGCCGGGGAACTCGACGATCGCGGCGGTGCCGTTGACGGCCAGCCACGACAGGATGTGCATCGTGAACGCGAGGTCGGCTTTCGACTTCGGCGCGAGTACACCGGCTGGCGCAAAGCGTGGGTCGTTGATCAGGAGCGGGTTGGCGTCGCCATCCCATTTGATCGAGTAGGGCGGGTTGGAGACGATCGCTTCGAACGGTTCATCGTCCCAGTGGGCGGGGTCGATCAGCGTATCTCCGTGGGCGAGGTTGAACTTCTCATAGTTCACGTCGTGCAGGAACATATTGATCCGCGCGAGGTTGTAGGTGGTCAGGTTGATCTCCTGGCCGTAGAAGCCGTGGCGCACGTTGTCTTTGCCGAGCACCTTCGCGAACTTCAGCAGTAGTGAGCCGGATCCGACGGCGGGGTCGTAGACCTTGTTCACTTGGGTCTTGCCGACCACGGTGATGCGGGCGAGGAGTTCGGAGACTTCTTGGGGCGTGTAGTACTCGCCGCCGGACTTCCCAGCGCTTGAGGCATACATCTGCATTAGGTACTCGTAGGCGTCGCCGAACAGGTCGATCGAGTTGTCCTCGAAGTTTCCCAGCGGCAGGTCACCGATCGCATCCAGCAGCTTGACGAGCTTCTCGTTGCGCTTCGCGACCGTGCTACCCAGCTTCGAGCTGTTCACGTCGAGGTCGTCGAAGAGGCCCTTCAGGTCATCTTCGGCATCGGTGCCGAGTGCAGAGCCTTCGATGTTCTTGAACACACGAGCGAGCGTCTCGTTGAGGTTCGCATCGGTCGCTGCCCGTGCGCGAACGTTTTGGAACAACTCGGAAGGAAGGATGAAAAAGCCCTTCTCATCGACCGTGTCCCGACGTCCGAAATTTGCGCGTGAGTCGAGGAGGCGGGCGTAATCGAAGCTCGTGTCCCCGGCGTCACGTTCGCTGGCGTTGATATATGCGGTGAGATTCTCGGAGATGAACCGGTAGAAAAGCATGCCGAGCACGTACGACTTGAAGTCCCATCCGTCGACGGACCCGCGCAGATCGTTCGCGATCCGCCAGATCGTCTTGTGGAGCTCCGCGCGCTGCGCTTCTTTCGTAGTGGGCGTCATCGACTCGTGTTTCTCCTCGTGCGAGACCGGGCGCGATCGCTCCCGGTCGGGGCCTCAATGTAGTCTCACCCGCCGACGCGATCGGGAACTGCGTCTAAGGCGGGCCGTGGGCTCAGCGGGTCGTGCTCTCGTCGATCACCCAAGAGCGACGAAGCGGGATGATCGCCTTGATCGCCTCGGGCATGACGTCGTAGTGCTTCAGCAGGCGGTCGATAACCTCTTCTGCATCCCAGGCGGCAACCCGAAGACGTTGCGCATCTACCTTGGCCTGTGCGGGTCCCGTAAGACCACCCATCGCGACCAGAAGCCCGTGGTCCGCCTGATGCTGACCGACGACGCCTCCGAGCTGATCGAGAACCTCGGATCCGACACGGCTGGTCTGCGACTTCACCTGCACGATGATCGTGGGGGCCGAGATACCGAGGACTCCCGAGCCGGCGATGATATCGATGCCGCCGTCTGCCCCCTTAGGCGGAACCTTGCAGGTCATCCCTTCCGCTCGGAGAATCTCGGCCACGAGATCCTGCAGCGCATGCCCCGCGAACTTCTCTTTGATCAGGGTGAGGATGCGGTCCCGCGAGTAACGGATGATGTCCTGGCCGTCGCTCGCGATCGCTTCGTCCGTATCGACGACGTCGTGGTCCGTCTTCGACGACACCAGGGGGACGCCCGCTCGCGCGCCAGGGTCAGTTTCAGCCCCCTGGAGCACCCTTCCGAGTCGGTACGCGGCGTCGTTTCGACTGATCTGCACGACCGTGCTGAACGCGCCCAGGGAGTAGAGCAAATCCTGATTGATGGCTGATCGGGCCACGTCGGGACGTTTCCAGTCGACGGGCCGGACATGGTTCAGGACACCTGTCCCGGTTAGGTATCGATAGGGCCCAGTCACCACGCCGAATGCGAGACGACCGACATTCTTGAGCGGAAGAACGACGATGTCGCCGACCGACATGCGATTCGCGAAGGCGTTGAGCTGTGCCGCGTAGTTGCCGACAGCTTTCTCGTTCTTGTCGGGCATCGTCGGGGAGAGCAGGGCTCGCATGGCGGGCAGGTCCGTCGCTACAGACAGATCGCCAACCTCGCTGAAGTCGACTGCGGTGTAGCCGTTCTCGAGCATCCAGCTGTCGAATGCGTAGTTCTTCGATCCTCGAACAAGCCAGGCCCTCGGCTCCGTCGTCCCCATTGCTCGAGCCTATCTTTCGACCGCACCTCTCGTCCGTGCCGGCAAGTTGCGTCTACGTTTCCGCGAACTCGATGGCTGACCTCCCGCATCCCGGAATTCGTCTCTGGCGAGATGGCTGGGTTTCCACCTGACGCGAGCGCAAGTAGCCTGACCCCATCCCACCCCCCGCCCCGGTCGAAGGAGAGCGGCATGCCCCAACCCCTCCGCTATGGCATCAACGTCTCCCTCGACGGGTGCGTCCACCATGAGGCCGGCCTCCCGCCCGACGAAGAGTCGATGGCGGTCTGGACCGACGAGCTGCGCCGCTCCGACACGCTCCTCTACGGTCGCGTCACGTACGAGCTGATGGAGGGCGCGTGGCGGCGACCCGCGTCCGGACGGTGGCCCGACTGGATGGATGACAGCGAGGTCGCGTTCGCGGAGGTGATGGATCCGATGCGGAAGGTCGTGGCATCCACCGCCCTCGACGCCGTGGACTGGAACGCCGAACTCCTCAGCGGCGATCTCGTCGACGGGGTGCGGCGGCTCAAGGAGCAGCCGGGGCGGGGGATCTCGCTCGGCGGGGTGCGGCTGCCAGTGGCGCTCGCCGCGGCGGGGCTCATCGACGAGTACACGTTTGTCGTGCATCCGGTGATCGCCGGTCGCGGGCCGCGGCTCCTCGACGGTGTGGAGCTGACGCTCGAGCTGATCGAGCGGCGGGAGTTCGGGTCGGGTGTCACGGTGCAGCGGTACCGGCCGGCGCCTGCCGCGGGGGGAGATCCGCGCTGAGCCGGATCACACCCCCGCGAACCACCCGTCGGCGCCGAGGTCCGATCCGGCCCGCGGAAGGTACTGGTCGAAGTACACCCGCGCGACCAGCTCGCGGCGGCTGGTGACGCTGGCCTTCTCGAAGATCGACTTGAGGTGGTCCTGCACGGTGTACGGCGAGACGTGCATCGACGCGGCGATCTCTTTGGTGTCGGCGCCGCGCAGGACGGCACCGACCACCTCGCGCTCGCGGAGGGTCAGCGCGAACGCCGCGGCGACGATGTCGATGACCTCCTGCGGCCGCGCCTCTTCGATCGTGACCACGACGTCGCCGGCGCGGTCGCCGAGACCGCCGAGCGGCGCGGCGTGCAGCACCAGCCACACGCCGTCGGCTGTGCGCGTGCGGATCCGCGGCATCCGAGGGAGGTCTCCGGCGGCGAACCGGCGTGCACCGCTGACGAGCGCCTGGATGTAGGTGAGGGGGTCAGCGCCGGGCACGGCCAGCTGCGCGAGGCGCTCCTGCGCACCGGGGCTCGACTGCACGACCCGATCAGACGCGTCGATGATGATAACCGCCGGACCCGACGCGGGCACGGCCGGGCGGTGGGCCAGCTGGGTGAGGAGTCCGGTGCGGATCCCCCGCGTCAGCGCCGGCGCGACGCTGACCAGGAACGCGAGCTCCTGCGCGGTGAACACCGCGTCGTCGGAGCCGCGGAGCACCGACAGCGACCCCCACACCCCGGCGCGATCCGCGAACACCACGCGCGCCTCATCGACGTACCCGAACCGGGGCAGCACCAGGTCGGCCATGCGCTCGAGACGCTCGACCTGCCCGTCGGTGGCCTCGTGGATGCCGACGGCCACCTGCCCCGCCGAGGCGATCGCGTCGTACCGCGTCGGGTCGGGCTGTCCGCCGTACTCGATGCGCGCCCAGGCGACATCGGCGAAGTTCTTGCCATCGAGATCGCCGAGTTTCAGGGTGCTCGCGATCATCGACGTCGCCGGATCGGTGCTCGAGAAACACCCGGCGATGTACGGCACCACGGCCAGGAGAGCGCTCGCCGACTCCGCCATGAACTCGGGCAGCGGCAGACCGGCGCGCGACAGCACATCGATGTCGCTGCGCGCGCGTCCGGCGGCCAGGGCGGTGACCATGCGAACAGTGTGCTCCGCTCGGCGCGTCGCCACCATCCCAGGAATCTGGGGGGCCGGAAATCCCCTCTCGTCTGGGATGGACGTGTGTTCCGCGGAGGAGCAGAGTCATGCCGTCACCCACCCGAACAGAACGGTCCAGACCATGTCATCCACCACCGAAGCCACCCTCGACGAACGCGCCGCGAAACTCCGCGACGCGCTCGGATCCCGCGTCATCCTCGCCGGCGACCCCGACTACGACGTCGTCCGCACTCCGTGGAACGTCGCCGTCGACCAGCGCCCGTTCGCGGTCGTCACCCCCGAGTCCGCCGAAGAGGTCGTCGCGGCGGTCCACGCGGCCACCGCCGTCGGCCTGCGCGTCGCGCCCCAGTCGACCGGACACGGCGCCGCCGCGCTCGCCGACACCGACCTCTCGGATGCCGTGCTCGTGCGCCTCACCCGCCTGCGCGGTGTGACCGTCCACCCCGAGGCGGAGGCGGCCATCGTGCTCGGCGGTTCGCACTGGAACGACGTCCTGGCCGCGGCCGCCCCGCACGGCCTCACCGCTCCGCACGGCAGCGCCGGGGATGTGTCGGTCGCGGGCTACTCGCTCAACGGCGGGGTCTCGTTCTACTCCCGCGCGCACGGCCTCGCCGTCAACGCGGTGCGATCCGTGCAGATCGTGACCGCCGACGGCGCGCTGGTCCGCGCGAGCGCGCACCAGAACGCCGACCTGTTCTGGGCGGTCCGCGGCGGCTCCGGTGCCTTCGGCATCGTCGTCTCGCTCGAGATCGAGCTGCTGCCCTACGCCGACGTGTTCGCCGGAATGCTGCTGTGGGATGCCGAGCACACCGCGGCCGTGAGCCAGGCGTGGGCGGAGTGGACGGCATCCGTGCCCGAATCCGTCACCTCGTCGCTGCGGGTGCTGCACCTGCCACCGCTGCCCGAGTTGCCGCCGTTCCTCTCGGGGCGCTCGATCGTGGTGATCGATGGAGCCGTGCTGGAGTCGGACGCGCGGGCCGAAGAACTGCTGCGGCCCCTGCGCGATCTCGGCCCCGAGGTCGACACGTTCGCTCGCATCCCCGTGGCCGGGCTCGTGCACGTGCACATGGATCCGCCGCAGCCGACGCCCGCGGCGACCCGCCACCGGGTCCTCGACGCGCTGCCCGCCGAAGCCGTCGCGGCCTTCGTCGCGGCATCCACCGATCCGGGGTTGTTCGTCGCCGAGCTGCGGCACGTCGGCGGCGCGATCGCGCGTCCCGTCCCGGGTGGTGGGGCGGTGTCGGCCTTCGCGGGGGAGTACATCGTGCACGGGATCGCGGTGGTACCCGTCCCCGAGGCGGCGGTGCCCGCGCGCGGGGCCGTGACCGCGTTCGTCGACGCGTTCGAGCCGTGGACCGGTGACGCTCTCGCGCTCACCTTCCTCGACGGGGGAGTGGATCGGGAGGCAGGCTTCGGCGCGGCTCTCGAGCGGTTGCGCGCCCTGAAGGAGCACTGGGATCCGCAGGACGTGTTCGCCGCGGGGAACCCGGTGGCGTGACGGCGGGCGGGGGTGCGGTTCGGGTCAAACCGTCCGGATCGTGCCCCCGTCGGCGTTCGCGCGACGTGACCTCAGCCCTGTTCCTCCCGGGCGATCTCGGAAAGCCGGTCGAAGAGCGGGCCCGTCGGCGGGATGCCGATCCCGTGCACCTCTGACACGACCTTCGTCCACGAGTACACGAAGTAGTCCCAGCCGTCGACGACCCCGGCACCCGCGGCTGCGGCCTGCGCGAGGAAGCGGCGCTCGCCGCGGTAGTTCATGTCCCACGCGAGCGAGCCCGGCGGGAACCTCACGTCGTCGGGGAGCGGCGAGCCGGGGCGGTCCTTGCCCATCCCCGTCGCGTTCACGACCACGGAGCGCTCGCCGCTGCCGGCGACGACCGCCGCCGCCTGATCGACGCTGGTCGTGACCGAGAACGTCGTCGGGATGCCGAATCCGATCGTCTCGTGCAGAGCCGCCATCTCGTCGAGCCGGTCGCGGGAGCGCGCCGTGACGTGCACGTGCGACGGAACCCCGCGACCCGCGCGCTGGGCGGCGTGCAGGCCGAGGGTGGTCGCGGTGGAGGCGCCTCCCGCTCCGAGCAGCACGAGCTGGGCGCCCCGCCACTCGGTCGGCGGGCGGAGGCGGTCGAGGGCCAGCATGCTGGTGCGGTCGTCGAGCGCCGCGCCGACCAGACGGCCGCCGCGCTTCGCAATGCAGCTCACCTCGTGCAGGAGCGCTGCCGACGCGTCGAGCTCGTCGAAGAGATCGGCGGAGGCGGCCAGGATGTTCAACTTGTGCGTCGTGACCAGGCCCCCGATGCGGTCGGGGTCGTCGGCGATGCGCTCGACGACCCGGCGGTACTGCTCACGCGGGGCGTCGAGCGGCAGATCCACCCCGACCAGTCGGGCGTCGACGCCGAGCTCGGTCATCCATCGCGGGTAGATGCGCCGGATGGCGGACTGCTGCGTCGAAACCCCGACGAAGGTGAAGATCGCGGTCACGCCGACACCTCGGCATCCATCCGCTCGATCTCGATCGGCTCGCCCAACCGGGGGATCGTCCACTGGATGTCGTCGACGGCGGCGAGGTCGCGGGCCAGGTCGTCGGGATCGGCGGAGTTGAAGGCGAACAGACCCCAATGGTGGACGATCAGGCGCGGAATGCCGGCCGAACGGCACAGGGCCACCGCCTCGTCGAGGCGGAAGTTGCCCGGCACGCCGTTGCCGTTGCGGTCGGGATCACGCCCGTTGACAGGGAGCAGTGCGAGGTCGATGTCGAGCTCCCTCAGGATCTCTTCGATGCCGTCGTAGGGAGCGCAGTCACCCGAGTGGTAGATGCGGTAGCCGTCGACGTCGATCACGTACCCGATGAAGACCTCCTGGCCGTGCGCGTCGTGGGCCCGTTCTTCATGCGCGGCGGGGACGGCGGTGATCGAGATGCCGGCTCCGGTGCCGAACGTCTCGCCGGCCGTCATCCCCAGCAGGCGGGCGAGGGGGACGCCGCGCCCGATCGCGCGCGTCGACTCCGCCCGCGGGACGACGAACAAGGGGTCGCTGGCGAGCTGCAGCAGGGGGAGCGTCCCGAGGTCCATGTGGTCGGTGTGCCCGTGCGTGCAGAGCACCAGATCGAGCCCCGTGACCTGGGCGGGCTGTACCGGAGCGTCGTGGAGACGACGGTGAGGGAAATGTTCTCCGGCGTACTTGTCGGCGAGGACATCGCTCAAGTACGGGTCGATCATCAGCAATCTGTCGCGAGATCTCAGGGCGAAACCCGCCTGGCCGAGCCACCACAAGGTGATCTCGGCATCGCTCGCGAACGACGGATCGATGGGCGTCGACGAGATGGCCATGGCTGCTCCCTTGCAGATCGAGGAAATTTCTAGGCGTAACTATACAAGCGAAATCTTTTCTATTACAGTGACCGCAGCTGAGGAAGTCAGCGTCGACCCGAAAGGAACCTCATGCGTTCACGCACTCGCGCCGCCGTTGTCGCGACCGTGCTCGGCACTGCGGCAGTGCTGGGATTGAGCGGCTGTGCCGGAAGCCCCGGCGGATCCGGTGAGCCGCTCGTCGGCCTTGTCGTCAAGACCCAGGACAACCCCTTCTACGTGAAGATGACCGAGGGGGCGAAAGCCGCTGCCGAAGAGCAGGGGCTGAACCTCCAGGTCGCCGCCGGCGACGGCCAGAGCGACGTCGACTCGCAGATCAAGTCGATCGAGAACTTCACCGCCCAGGGCGCGAAGGCGATCCTCGTCACCCCGGCCGGCGACGGCATCATCCCCGCCGTCAAGAAGGCGCAGGCGGCCGGCATCCTCGTGCTCGCCCTCGACTCGCCGCTCGGCGCGGGATCCGGCATCGACGGCACCTTCGCCACCGACAACAAGCTGGCCGGCGAACTCGTCGGCGAGTGGGCGAAGGCGGCGTTCGCCGGGCGGGAGGCGCGCATCGCGACCCTCGACCTGAGCACCGACCAGATTCCCGTCGACGTCGCGCGCAACCAGGGGTTCCTCGAGGGCTTCGGCATCGACCTCGCCGACCCCACCCGCATGTGGGACGAGACCGACCCGCGCCTGGCCGGCTACGAGGTGACGGATGCCAACGAGGCCGGCGGCCGCGCCGGCATGGAGAAGCTCCTCCAGAAGGACCCGACGATCAACCTCGTCTACACGATCAACGAACCCACCGCCGCCGGTGCCTACCAGGCCGTCGTGGCCGCGGGGCTGAAGGACAAGGTCACCATCGTGTCCGTCGACGGCGGATGCCCGGGCGTCAAGAACGTCAAGGACGGAGTCATCGCCGCGACCTCCATGCAGTTCCCCCTGGAGATGGCCAGCCAGGCCCTGCAGGCCGTGAAGACGTATCTCAACGACGGCACCAAGCCCGCCAACAGCCCGGGACTCGACTTCACCAACACCGGCGTGACCCTCGTCACCGACCTGCCCCAGGCGGGCGTCGACTCGAAGGACACCGCATACGGACTGGAGAACTGCTGGGGCTGAGCCCCCGCAGGCCCGACCGGACGCAGGGGTCGGGTCGCCACACGCGCGACCCGACCTCGGCCCCACCACGCCTTGAGGAGAACACCATGTCCGACCAGACGCCCGAAGTGGCCGACCCCGTCGCAGCCCGGGTCAGCCCGGCGGCGAACCCGCCCCGAACCGGTCTCGTCGAGATCGAGGGACGCGCGCTCAGTCCGATCCAATGGGTCGAGCGGAAGATGCTCACGCGTCCGCTCATCGGCCCGCTCGCCGTGCTCATCATCGCGACGATCGTCTTCTCGATCGTCTCGCCCAACTTCGGAACACTGCAGAACTACTCGCTGATCCTCCAGCAGGTGCAGGTCATCGCGATGCTCGGCATCGCGCAGACGCTGATCATCCTCACGGCGGGCATCGACCTCTCGGTCGCCGCGGTCATGCTGCTGGCCCAGGTCGCGATGGGCAAGTTCGCCGTGAACCTCGGCCTGCCCGTCGAACTCTCCCTCGTGCTGGGAGTGATCGTGGGTGTGCTGTGCGGGGCCGTCAACGGCCTCGTCGTCACCAAACTCAACATCCCGCCGTTCATCGCGACGCTGGGCACGCTGAGCATCTTCTACGCGCTCAACATCTTCCTCTCGGCGGGCGAGAGCGTGCCCTACGCCGAAGTCCCGGCCCTCTTCAACTGGCTCGGCACCGGCTTCCAGATCGCCGGAGCGACATTCACCTACGGTCAGGTCCTGACACTGCTGATGTTCCTCGTGTTCGCTTACATCCTGCGCAACACCGCCTGGGGAACCCACATCTACGCCGTCGGCGACAACATCGAAGCCGCCCGGCTCACCGGCATCCGGGTCAACCGCGTGATCATGAGCGTCTACATCGTCGCCGGCCTCATCATCGGCATCACCGCGTGGCTCCTCATCGGCCGCATCGGCTCGATCTCGCCGACCGCCGGCACCAGCTACAACCTGGCCTCGATCACCGCGGTGGTCATCGGCGGAACCTCGCTGTTCGGCGGCCGAGGTCGCATCATGGGCACCCTCCTCGGCGCCCTCATCGTCGGCGTGTTCTCCTCCGGCCTCTCGCTCGCCGGCTTCGACAGCCTCTGGCAGGAGTTCACGATCGGCGTGCTCATCATCGGCGCGGTCGCCGTCGACCAGCGCCTCCGGAAGATCGGACGCTGACCATGGACACCACGCAGAAGACCGGCCTCGTCATGGAGGCCCGCGGACTGATCAAGCGCTACGGACACGTCGTCGCGCTCGACGAGACCGACTTCGAGATCCGCGAGGGCGAAGTGCTCGCCGTCATCGGCGACAACGGTGCCGGGAAGTCGTCGCTCATCCAGTGCCTCTCCGGGGCCGTGCAACCCGACGAGGGCGAACTCCTCATCAGCGGCGAGCCGGCGAGCCTGAAGTCGCCCGTCGAAGCGCGGCGCCGCGGCATCGAGACGGTGTTCCAGAGCCTCGCCGTCTCACCGGCCCTCGACATCGCCAGCAACATCTTCCTCGGCCGCGAACTCCGTCGCCCCGGCATCGCGGGTTCGGTGTTCCGCATGCTCGACCGGAAGAGGATGCGCGAAGAAGCCCTCGAGGTCATGTCCCAGCTCGGCCTGCAGACGCTGCAGAACATCGCCCAGTCCGTCGAGACGCTCTCCGGCGGTCAGCGACAGGGCGTCGCCGTCGCCCGCGCGGCCGCATTCGGCTCGAAGGTCGTGATCCTCGACGAACCCACCGCAGCCCTCGGTGTGAAGGAATCGGGCCGCGTCGTGAAGCTCATCAAAGACATCAACGCCCGCGGCATCCCCGTGGTCCTCATCAGCCACAACATGCCGCAGATCTTCGAGGTGGCGGATCGGATCCACATCCAGCGCCTCGGGAAGCGGATCGCGCTGGTCGAGACGTCTCAGATCGACATGGCCGACGCGGTCGCGCTGATGGTCGGGGCGAAGACCCCCGCCGACCTCGGGATCGCATCGTGAGCGTCGTCGTCGAAGGCGATCTCGCCGACCGTCTCGCACGTCGCGGAGTCGTCCCCGTCGTCGCGCTCGAGGCCCCCGACGAGGGCGTCCGTCTGGCCGAGGTTCTGGTCGAGGCCGGTCTTCCGGTGGTCGAGGTCACGTTCCGAACGGATGCCGCGGCCGCGGCGATCGCGGCGATCACCGCCCGCGTGCCGGAGATCCTGGTCGGGGCGGGGACCCTCCTCACTCCGGAGTCGGTCGGCGCGGCGGTGGACGCCGGCGCGGCCTTCGGGGTCGCCCCGGGTCTGCGAGCCGGGGTCGTGGGCGCCGCCCTCGACCGGGGACTCCCCTTCGCCCCGGGGGTCGCCACCGCCAGTGAGATCGAACAAGGACTCGCGCTCGGGCTCGACTTCTTCAAGCTCTTCCCCGCCGAGGCATCCGGTGGTCTCGCCCTCCTCGACGCGTTCGCCGGCCCCTACGCGAACGTCCGCTTCATGCCCACCGGCGGGATCCGGCCCGACACGCTCGCGGCCTACCGGAGCCGGTCGAACGTCGCCGCCTGCGGCGGCACCTGGATCGCCCCGCGCTCACTCCTCGACGAGGGCGCATACGACGAGATCTCCCGCCGCGCGGTCGCCGCCGTGCAGGCCGCGGCACCCCACATCTTCACTCGAAAGGACATCTGATGGTTCCCGACTACCTCCCCCAACCCGGTACCGCTCTCGAAGGCAAGGTGGCGATCGTCACCGGCGCCGCCTCCGGCATCGGCGAAGCCGTCGGCCGCGAATACGCCGCCAACGGCGCGCGGGTGACCATGGTCGACATCGACGCGGCGCGGCTCGCCGAGGTCGTCGACGACATCCGCGAACGCGGCGGAGACGTCGTGGGCGTCGTCGCCGACGTCGTCGACGAGGAGGCCGTGCGGGCGTTCTTCGCCGACACCGTCGAGCGGTGGGGTCGCCTCGACCTCCTCGTCAACAGCGCCGGGCGCGACTCGCTCTCTCCGCCGGTCACCGAGGTGACGCTCGAGGAGTGGAACAAGACCATCGGTCCCAACCTCACCGGCGTCTTCCTCTGCTGCCGGGAAGCGTTCCTCTTCATGGAGAAGCAGGAATCCGGCGGACGCATCATCAACATGGGATCGTCGTCGACGCGCGTGGCCTCCGGTCCCGGCCACAGCCCCTACCGCGCCTCCAAGCACGGGATGCTCGGGTTCAGCAAGAACATCCTGCTCGAGGGCGTCGGCAAGAACATCGGGGTCACGGTGCTCAACCCGTCGCACGTGCGCACGCCCATGACCGAGATCATCGACCAGGGCCTCTACGACGGCGATCTGCCCGCCTACACCGACGGGTGGCTCGACCCTCACGAGATCGAGCACGGCATCGCAGCGAGCTGCATCGACGTGTCGAACGTCGCCGAAGCCTCGCTCTACATCGCCACCCGCACCCCCGACGTGACGATCCCGACGTTCTCGCTCTACCCGACGCACAAGGCCCACCGCTACGGCATGGAGGTCTGAGCGATGCGCGCCGCTGTTCTGCGCGACGTCCGCCGCATCGACGTCGTCGACCTCCCCTCGCCCGAGCCCGTCGGCGCCGATTCCGTTCTCGTCCGGGTCGGAGCGGTGGGGGTGTGCGGCTCCGACGTGCTGCGCTTCGGGCTCGGCAAGGGGTACGGGTTCCCCCTCGTCCTCGGCCACGAGATGTCCGGCACGGTCGCCGAGTCGTCCGCAGACGGCTCCTTCCAGCCGGGCGACCGCGTCGCGATCTTCCCGTGCCTGCCCGACCCGCACGACCCCATGACCGAGATCGGCGAGTTCGCGCTCGCCGCGTCGTACGACTACTTCGGGTCGCGACGCGACGGAGGCCTCGAGGAGGAGCTGCGGGTTCCCGCCCGGAACCTCTTCCGTCTGCCCGAGCACGTGTCGCTCATCGAAGGCGCGCTGGTGGAACCGGCCGGGGTGGCGCTCCACGCTGTGCGGAAGGCCCCGGTGCCGCCGAACGCGACGGCGCTGGTCATCGGCGCGGGGCCCATCGGGCTCTTCGCCGCCCAGTGGCTGCGGGTCGGCGGGGTCGTCCGCGTGCTCGTCGCCGACATCGACGCGCGCAAGCGCCGGATCGCCGAACAGCTCGGCTTCGAGACGATCGACCCGACCGATTCCGGCAGCGACGAGATCGCGATCGACCGCACCGACGGTCGCGGGGTCGACATCGCGGTGGAGGCGAGCGGCCTCGGTCTCACCTTCCTGCAGGCGGTTCACGCGACGGCGCACCAGGGCCACGTCATCCTGCTCGGCGACCTCAGCACGGACGCGCCGCTGGCGAAGGAGACCGTGTCGCGGATCCTCCGCCGCGAACTCACGCTCCACGGCACGTGGAACGCCCGGATCACCCCGCGGGGACGCAGCGACTGGGACATGGTGATCGCGTCGATCGGACGCACCGTGAACGCCCTGGACCTCGTCAGCCACATCGAACCCTTCGAAGAGGCGCAGCGCGTCCTCGAAGGACTCGCCGACCGTCGTGTGTGGGCGAACAAGACGGTCTTCGCGGTGTCGGAAGAGGCCCGAGCCGAGGCCGACCGCGTCCTCGCGGCATCCCTGTCGAGGGCGGAGGTCCCGGCATGAGAGCCGCCGTCTTCCACGAGCCCGGGCGGATCGAGGTCCGCGACAGAGACGAACCGGTCATCGCCGCGGACGACGTCCTCGTGCGGGTGCGCGCCGCGAGCATCTGCGGCACCGACCTGCGCATCATGCGTCACGGCCACTTCAAGATCCCCGCCGGGACGCCGCGCGTGCTCGGCCACGAAGTCGCGGGAGAGATCGCCGCAATCGGCGCGGACGTCACCGACTTCCGCGTCGGTGATCGCGTGAGCGTGACCCCCAACGTCGGTTGCGGGCACTGCGACATGTGCCGACGCGGCCTCAACCAGTTGTGCCCGACGTACGACGCGTTCGGCATCACGCTGGACGGCGGGTTCGAACAGTACATGCGGGTTCCCGGATGGGTGCTCGACCGGGGGAACCTCCACGCCGTGCCCGCGGGCATGTCGTTCGACGTGGCCGCCCTCATGGAGCCCGCCGCGTGCTGCCTCCACGGCCAGCGCGCCGTGAACGTCGGTCCCGGCGACGATGTGCTCATCATCGGCGCGGGTCCGATCGGATGCCTCCACACGGTGATCGCGAAGCGACGGGCCGCCCGCCGGGTCATCGTCGCCAACCGTCGTCAGTCCCGTCTGGACATCGCCGGACTCCTCGGCGCCGACGAGCTCGTCAACGTGACGGAGCGCGACCTCCACGAGGAGGTCATGCGCTTGACCGACGGGCGCGGCGTCGACGTCGTCATCACCTACGTCTCCGACCCCGCCGTCATCGCCTCGGCGACCGATCTGCTCGCACGGCTCGGACGCCTGAACGTCTTCTCCGGACTGGGCGACGCCGCGCGGCCGCAGATCGACGTCAACGCGCTGCACTACCGCGAACTCGTCATGACGGGCACGACGGGTGCGAGCAACACCGACTACCGGGACGTCCTCGACATGTTCTCGGGCGGCGACATCGACCTGACCCCGATCATCTCGGGGCGGTTCTCGGTCGACGAGATCCACGGCGCGCTCGAGCACGCGGCATCCGGAGCCGGGATGAAGCCGCTGATCGCCTTCGAAGGAGACTGACATGCCCACCGTCTACACCCCCGACACCCTGGAGCCGGCGGCCGAGCCGACGTTCTGCTTCGTCGGCGTCACGACCGGGGCGTCGTCGATCATGACCGTCTACCCCGCGTGGGCCGAGCACCTCGGGATCTCGCCGCGAATAGTCGGCGTCGACGTCCCGTTGGACGCCTCGCCCGAGCAGTATCGCGCCGTCGTGGAATTCATCGCCGCCGATCCGCAGTGGCTCGGCGGGCTCGTGACGACGCACAAGCTGAACCTGTTCCGCGCGACCCGTGATCTCTTCTCGGAGGTGGGGGAGTCGGCCGGGCTGCTCGACGAGATCAGCAGCATCTCCAAGCGCGCCGACGGCCTGCACGGACATGCGATGGACGACGTGACCAGCGGCCTCGCCTTCGAGGATGCCGTAGGTCCGTCCTTCAGCGGCGACGTCGTCCTGCTCGGCGCCGGCGGGGCCTCCCTCGCCCTGACCCTGTACCTCCACCGCCGCGAGCGGGCGGGCGCTCTCGTGCCCGAGCGTCTCATCGTGACGAACCGGCGCGTCGGTCGACTCGACGAGATGCGGGCGCTCCACCGGAGGCTGGGTCTGCGGATCCCCGTCGAGTACCGGACGGCTGCGACGCCCGAGGCCAACGATGCCGCGGTCGCGACCGCACGTCCGGGCGCCCTGATCGTCAACGCGACCGGACTCGGTAAAGACCGGCCGGGCTCCCCGCTCACCGACGCCGTCGTCTTCCCCGAGCGGTCGGTGGCCTGGGACTTCAACTACCGCGGCGACCTCGTCTTCCTGGACCAGGCCCGCGCCGCCGCCGACCGGGGCGTCCGACCCGTCGACGGCTGGTTCTACTTCCTCCACGGCTGGACACGGGTGATCGCGCAGGTGTTCGACATCGACATCCCCACCTCCGGCCCCCGCTTCGACGAACTCTCGCGCATCGCGCGTTCGGTCTGACCACGAAAGGAACCCCATGACCGCCCAGACCACGACCGTCCCCACCACCATCGCCGTGGGCACGCAGTTCGACCTCGCCACCGGCCTCGCCGACAGCCGTCCCTCTCTGCGCCGCCCGCTCTCGGCCATGCGAGACATGTACGCCGATGCCGAGGCCGTCGAGCGCGGCATCGCCGCCGGCGATCCGCTGACCTACGAGTTCTACGACATGGGCGTGCCCTCGCTCGAGACCGAAGTCGCGTACGGAACCAGCATCACCTACCCCGGCAAGGTGGGCGACGAGTTCCACATGACGAAGGGGCACTTCCACGAGCGCCTCGAGTCGGCCGAGATCTACTTCTGCCTCTCCGGGCGGGGCCTGATGCTCATGGAGAGCCCCGAGGGCGACGTCCAGGTCGAGGAATTCGCTCCCGGCCGTGCCGTCTACGTGCCCGGCCGGTACGCCCACCGCAGCATCAACACCTCGCCGGACGAGCCGCTCATCACCTTCTTCGCCTTCCCGGGCGACGCGGGCCACGACTACGGCACGATCGAGACGAAGGGCTTCCGGAAGATCGTCGTCGAGCGCGACGGCGCCCCGGTGCTCGTCGACAACCCGCGCTGGCAGGACTGATCCCGATGGCAGAGCGCCCGCGGGTCCTCGTCACCCCGCGTTCCGCGCCGGGGCATCCCTCACTCGCGTGGCTCTCCGAGGCGGGGTATGACGTCGTCATCCCCGCCCCGGGGCGCGTGCCCTCCGTGCGGGAGCAGAGGGATGCCATGGCCACCGCCGTCGGGTACGTCGCCGGAATCGAGCCGATCGGTGCGGATCTCCTCCGCTCGGCGCCCCGCCTCCGCGTGATCTCCCGGAACGGCGTCGGCGCGGACGCGATCGACATCGGCGCGGCGGCGGAACTCGGCATCGACGTCCTCCGCGCGCCCGCCGCGAACGCGCAGGGCGTCGCCGAACTCGCGGTCGCCCTCATCCTCGCCTCGGCGCGGTCCGTTCCGGCCGCGGCTCAGGCGATCCGCGAGGGGCGCTGGGAGCGTACGCAGGGCGTCGAGCTCGCCGGGCGCACCCTCGGCATCATCGGGTGCGGTCAGATCGGTCGTCGTGTCGCACGGATGGCGGTGGCGATCGGAATGGAGGTCATCGGTTTCGACGCCTACCCGGATGCCGCGTTCGAGCTGCCCGGCTTCCGTTACGCCTCGCAAGCCGAGGTTCTGCGAAGCGCCGACGTGCTCTCCCTTCACGCCCCGCCGGGCGAGCGCCCCCTGATCGATCGGTCGGTCATCGCGCAGCTGCGCCCGCGGGCGATCCTCGTCAACACCGCGCGGGCCGCGCTCGTCGACGACCGCGCTGTGCTCGAGGCCCTCGACGACGGACGACTCGCGCGCTACGCCGCGGACGTGTTCGACCCCGAGCCTCCGGGGGACACGCCGCTCACCCGGCATCCGCTCTTCATCGGCACTCCCCACATCGGCGGGTACACCTCCGAGAGCGTGGACCGAGCCATGGAAGCAGCGGTACGCCAGCTCATCGAACGCCTAGACTCGGCCCGTGGGCGAGAGTTCGATGGGCACTAACCTCCTGCACCGCATCTCGCGGAAGTCCTCGTCGCTGAGCCCCGCCCTCCGCGGAGTCGCCGACGCGATCCTGGCCGACCCCGAGCAGGCGCAGGGCTTGTCCATCACCGAACTCGCGAATCGTGCCGGCGTCGCCGACTCCACGGTCTCGCGCTTCCTCCGCGAGCTGGAGCTCGACGGTTACAACCAGTTGCGGCTCGGCATCGCGCAGGCGATCTATTCACGCGAGTCCGCGGCGCCGGAGCAGCGTTCGGACTGGGTCTACGAGGGCGTCCTGAAGGGCGACGGGACCGACCACATCATCGAGAAGGTGCTGCACGGCAGCCTCGAGTCACTCCGTCGCACGACCGAACGCCTGGCGCCCGAGGCGATCGAGGCCGTGATCGAGAAGATCCACGAGGCTCCGGTGCTCTACTTCAGCGCCATGGGGTCGTCGGCCACGTCGGCCGAGAACGGCGTCATGCGGTTCGTCCGCGCGGGCAAGCGCTGCCACCTCTTCCGCGACCAGAGCACGCAGTCCATGGGTGCGGCGACCTTGCGTCCGTCCGACGTGCTCATCGCGATCAGCGATTCCGGAGACTCCACGTCGGTGGTCACGACCGCCGAGATCGCGCGGTTCCACGGGGCGTACACGGTGGCGATCACGTCCAACATGTCATCGCGCCTGGCTCAAGCGGCCGACACCGTCCTCCTGACGGCCTCGTCCGTCGCGTCGAGCGACGTGTACGGAGAGAGCGTCACCGCCAAGTGGGGACAGCTTTTCGCCATGGACGCGCTGTATGCCGCCTACGCTGCGCGGTACTACGAGGAGACCGCGGACTACCTCCGCGAGAGCTACCTCTCGGTCATCAAGTCCACGCGCGGCGCAGCGGCAGCAGACTGAGGCCCGCTGCCGCTGCGAACGTCCTCCTCAGCCGAGGACCCAGTGGCGCGCGCGTTCCACGGCCCGCGTCCAGCCGGCGTAGAGCTCCTCGCGGTGGTCTTCCGGCATCCGCGGTTCGAAGGTCCGCTCGATCTCGATCGAGTCCGTGAGCGCCTGTTGTGACGGCCAGAATCCGACCGCCAGGCCGGCGAGGAACGCCGCCCCGCGCGCCGTCGACTCGGTGACCACGGGTCGGTGGACCGGCACGCCCAGAAGGTCGGCCTGGAACTGCAAGTGGAAGTCGTTGGCGGCCGCCCCTCCGTCGACGCGGAGCGCGGGCAAGCGGTGGCCCGATTCGGCGGCCATGGCGTCGATCACGTCGCGGTACGAATAGCTCATGGACTCGATCGCCGCGCGGATGATCTGCGCGCGCCCGGTGCCGCCGGTCATCCCCACGAGCGCCGCGCGCGCGTGCGGGTCCCAGTGCGGTGACGCGAGGCCCGTGAAGGCGGGAACGAAGTAGACCCCTCCGGTGTCGTCGACGGATGCCGCGATCGCGGCCGTGTCGGAGGCGTCGTCGATGATGCGGAGCTCGTCGCGGAGCCACTTCACCGTGGCTCCGACGCCGAAGAAGACGCCTTCCAGCGCGTACTCGACGCGCCCCTCCACGCCCCAGGCGACCGTGGTGATGAGCCCGGCGTCCGAGAACACGGGCTCGGGCCCGGTGTTCATCATGACCGAACCACCCGTGCCGTAGGTGGCCTTCACGGCGCCGGAGCGGAAGCAGGCCTGCCCGAACAGCGCCCCCTGCTGATCTCCGATGGCGGACGCGACGGGGATGGGTGCGCCGAAGCCGGCTCCCTCGCCCGTCACGCCGTAGACCTCGCTCGAGGGGCGCACCGCGGGGAGGATCGCGCGGGGGATGTCGAACAGGGTGAGGAGGTCGTCGTCCCAGTCGAGGGTCGAGATGTTGAAGGCGAGAGTCCTCGACGCGTTCGAATAGTCCGTGACGTGGGCCGCGCCGTCGGTGAGATTCCAGATCAGCCAGGAGTCGACGGTCCCTGCCGCGAGTTCTCCGCGCTCGGCGCGCTCGCGCACGCCCTCGATGTTGTCGAGGATCCATCGCAGTTTCGTGGCGGAGAAGTACTTGTCGATGGGAAGACCCGTCGCCGCGCGCACCCGTTCGGTCTGGCCGGAGCGGATGAGCTCGTCGCAGTCGGCCGTCGTGCGCCCGTCCTGCCAGACGAGTGCGCGGTGGACCGGCTCACCGGTCGTCCGGTCCCAGACGACGATCGTCTCTCGTTGGTTGGTGATCCCGATCGCAGCGATCGCTTCGGCCGGAATCCCGGTCTTCTCGAGGACGGCGTGCGCCACGCGCACCTGTGCGGTCCAGATGTCCGAGGCGTCGTGCTCGACCCAGCCCGGCTGTGGGTAGTGCTGGGGGAACTCCTCTTGAGCGATCCCCGCGATGGAGCCTCCCCGGTCGAAGAGGATCGCGCGGACACTGCCGGTTCCGGCGTCGAGCGCCATCACGTGTGTCGGGTTCATCGGTGAGTCAGTCCACTTCTTCGTGTTGTTGACGGATCATTCCGTTCTCCCTAGAGTGACGGAAGTAATTTTCTATCGCAATACTTTGTCGGAAAGAATTTCCGTAAGCCTCCGGGAGGGACCGTGCGAGCAGCGCTGCTCACCGCACCAGGCCAGGATCTCACCGTCGGGAACGTCGACACACCCTCGACCCTGCGCGGCGACGAGGTCCGCGTCCGGACGAGCGCCGTGGGGTTGTGCCACTCGGACCTCCACGTCGTCGACGGCCTCGTCCAACGCCCCATGCCGATCGTGCTCGGTCACGAGGCCGCCGGCGTCGTCACCGAGATCGGCGTCGACGTGACCGGAATCCGGCCGGGCGACCACGTCGTGGCCTGCTTCGTCGTGTCGTGCGGAGCGTGCCGCATGTGCGTATCGGGTCGACCGGCGATGTGCCAGGACCGCGAGGCCACGATGCGCGGCGAATCCGAGGAACCGCGCCTGAGCATCGACGGTGCCGAGGTGCACCAGTGGACCAGCATCGCCGGCTACGCCGAGGAGATGGTGCTCCACCACAGCGCCGTCACCGTCATCGACGACCGGATGCCACTCGACCTGGCCGCCCTGCTCGGATGCGCGGTCGCCACCGGTGTGGGCAGCGCGACGACCGTGGCGGGGATCGGGCCGGGCGACCACATCGCCGTCATCGGCTGCGGCGGTGTCGGGCTCAACGTCTGCCAGGGCGCCGCGCTCGCGGGGGCGACGAGCATCATCGCGATCGACCGCAGCGACGCGCGACTCGAGCTCGCCCGCACGCGGTTCGGCGCCACGCACACGGTCAACTCCGACCGCGAACCCGACGTCGCAGCCCTCGTCTCGTCGTGGACCGGCGGGGGAGTGGACCACGCGTTCGAGGCCGTCGGCATCCCGGCACTCGTCGGCACAGCGCTCGATCTCACCGTGCGCGGTGGCACAGTCTGGGCCGTGGGTGTGTTCGGCGACACGGCCGAGATCACCGTGCCCGCTGGTCACCTGCACGCCGGAAAGGGCGTCCACGGGGTGCGGGCCGGGTCGATCGTGCCGTCCCGCGACATTCCGCTGCTCGTCGACGCCTACCTCGAGGGCCGACTCGAACTCGAGGCCCTCGTCGGACGCCGCATCCCGCTCGACCGCATCAACGACGGGATCGCCGACCTCCGGGCCGGCACCGGCGCGCGAACCCTCGTCGTCTTCTGAGAACGAAAGGCTGAAATGACCTCCCCCACCGCTCCCGACGTGGACACGCTCCTGCGCGACCGCGCCGACTTCATCCGTACCGAGACGGTGCGCCTCATCGAGATCGCGAAGGTCGGGCACTACAGCTCCGTCTTCTCCGCGGCCGAGATCTTCGCCGCGCTCTTCTACGACGTCATGACCATCGACCCGGCGCGCCCGGACTGGCCCGACCGCGACCGCTTCCTGATGGGGAAGGGGCACGCGGCCGTCGGCCTGTACCCGGTGCTCGCCGACCTCGGCTATTACGCGCCCGAGGCCCTCGACGACTACGCGCACCTCGGGAGCGCTTTCGGCGACCACCCCGACATGACGAAGATCCCGGGCATCGACTTCAGCTCGGGCTCGATCGGACACGCCCTCTCGAACGGTGCCGGCATGGCGCTCGCCGGCCGCATGACCGGCCGGGACTTCTCGGTGTTCGTCATGGTGGGCGACGGTGAGATGCAGGAGGGGCAGGTATGGGAGGCGGCGCTGTCGGCCGCCCACCACCGCCTCGACCGGCTGGTCGCGATCGTCGATCGCAACGGTTATCAACTCGACGGCGCGGTCGACGAGGTCACGGGCATCGAACCGCTCGCCGACAAGTGGCGCGCATTCGGCTGGCGGGTGGTCGAGGTCGACGGGCACGACGTCGCCCGCGTGCGAGAAGTGCTCCACGAAGCGAAGGGTCCGCGGTCGGACGGGGTGCCGACGTGCATCGTCGCCCACACCAAGAAGGGGAAGGGCGTGTCGTACATGGAGAGCGAACCCGGGTGGCATCTCGGATACCTCGACCCGGTGGACGGTCGACGGGCGATCGAGGAGATCACGGGGGTGTCGGCATGAGCACGGTCGCTCTCGAGCCCGGGTCGTGGCAGTATCGCGCGCTCAACGCGCTGAATCCGGGCCTCGACTACCTCTCGAAAGGACTCGACGATCTCGTCGCGGCGGGGGAGCCGGTCGTCGCCGGCACCGCCGATCTCAGCTACTCCAACGGTCTCGTCTCGTTCGAGCAGAAGCATCCCGAACGGTTCGTGCAGTTCGGCATCTCGGAGCAGCACATGGTCTCCGCCGCAGCCGGCATGGCGACGGCCGGCGTCACCCCGTTCGTCGCGACCTTCGCGTCGTTCCTCGGTCTGCTGTGCTGCGAGCAGATCCGGATGGACGTCGCGTACACGAAGCTCCCCGTGCGACTCATCGGACACCACACCGGTATCGCCCTGGGCTTCTACGGCACCAGCCATCACGCCACGGAGGACATCTCCACGATGCGTGCGATCGCGGGGCTCACCGTGGTGTCTCCCGCGGACGGCCCCCAGCTCCGGGCCGCGATCCGCGCGTCGGCGTCCTGGCCGGAACCGATCTACTTCCGCATCAGCCGCGGTCGCGACCCGCAGATCTACGACGACGACACGGTGTTCGAGTTCGGCAAGGGCATCGAGCACGAGCGTGGCACCGACGTCACCTTCGTCGCCTGTGGAACGCTCGTCCACCCCGCGCTCGAAGCCGCCGCACGCCTCCGGGCGGCCGGCATCTCGGCTGGCGTCGTCGACATGCCGACGATCAAACCGCTCGACGTCGAACTGGTCCGCGCGGTCGCCGGTCGCACCGGCATCCTGATCACCGCCGAGGAGCACAACATCCTCGGCGGCCTCGGGTCGGCCGTCGCGGAAGTCCTTGCCGAGAACCCCGGCGGTGCACGGCTGGTGCGGCATGGCATCCACGACGAGTTCAGCCTGATCGCGCCCCCCACCCATCTCTACGCCCACTACCGACTGGATGCCGCCGGCCTCGAAGCCGTGGCACGAGAGGCGCTGGCATGACCACCACGCTCCCCGCGAACTGGCACCTCGCCGACGAGGGCCGCGCCATCGAAGGCGACGTCCTGCTCTTCGACCTCGACGGCGTGCTGGCGGATGCGTCGCACCGGCAGCACCATCTGCACCTGGAGGAGCCGGACTGGGACGGCTTCTACGCGGCCGTGGACGCGGACACACCGCTGGAGACGGGCGCGCGCCTTCTGTCTGCGCTCCACCCCGACGTCCCCGTCGTCATCCTTACCGGCCGCATCGACGCCGTCGCCCCGACGACGGTGGAATGGCTGCGGCGGCACCGGATCCGGTGGGACATGCTCGTGTGCCGACCGGCCGACGACTCCGACCGCGACACGCACGCGGTGGACTACAAGCGGATCGAGGTCGCGAAGCTTCTCGCGGCATCCATCCGTCCCGTCCTCGCGATCGACGACAACCGCCGCATCGTGGCGATGTACGAGGAGTTCGGAATACCCGGCGCCTACGTCTCCAGCGGCTACTACGACAACCTCGCTCGTTACGACGGGGGCGTGTGATGTCCGCGGTCACGGTCGTCACGGGAGCAGGTCAGGGAATCGGCGCGGCGACGGCGCGCCAGCTGGCGGCGGCCGGTACCCGCCTCGTGCTGGTGGACCTCCGTCCCGAAGGGATCACGACCCTCGCTTCGGACCTCGACGTCGCCCATCCCGTCGACGGAGGGCACCTGATCGCTCCCCTCGATGTGACGGATGCCGCGGCCGTGGCGGCGTTCGGAGCGCTGCTGGCATCGGGCGGCCTGCGCGTCGCCGGAGTCGTGTCGGCCGCGGGGATCATCTCGCGTGGGGCCGCGGAGCACTTCGAGCGGGCCGCATGGGACCTGCACCTCGCCGTGCACCTCACGGGAGCCTTCACGCTCCTGCAGGTGCTGCACCCGCTGATGGGTCCGGGGTCGTCGGTCGTGAACATCGCCTCCGTGGGGTCGACGTTCGGTCTGCCCGGTCGCATCGCCTACACGACGGCGAAGTCCGGGATCCTCGGGCTCACCCGCACGCTCGCGTCGGAATGGGGCCGCCAGGGCATCCGGGTCAACGCGGTCGCCCCGGGATACGTCCGCACCGAGATGGTGCTGTCGGGGCTCCGGGCCGGGACGCTCGACGAGTCATCGCTCGTGGCCCGGACGCCGCTCGGACGACTTGCCGAACCCGACGAGATCGCCCGAGCCATTCGCTTCCTGCTGTCAGATGACGCCGCTTTCATCAATGGGGCGACGCTGCGGGTCGACGGTGGGCTGACGATCGACGGGGCGTTCGACTGAACACCACAGCGGTGCAGGCTCGCCCGGCCGATCAGACCGTGCGGACCGTGCCCCCGTCGATCACCATCTCGGTCCCGACGATCCCCGATGCGCGGTCGGAGACGAGGAAGCCGACGAGGTCGGCGACCTCTTCCGTCTCGGCGAAACGCCCGAGGGGCACGCCGCCGAGCGAGTCCATGACGTGGTGGAGCGCGGCATCCACGCTGATGCCGTTGGCTTCGGCGATGCGCTCGTAGAAGTCCTGGGTCCCCTCGGTGCGGATGCCGCCGGGGCTGACCGCGTTCACACGCACGCCCTGCGGTGCGAGTTCGGTCGCCAGGCCCTTGCTGTAGGTGCGGAGCGCGGCCTTGGCCGCGGCGTACGGGAGGGTCGACTCCCACTGGGGCATCTGACGCTGGATCGACGTAACGTGCACCACGACGCCCGATCCCTTCGCGATCATGTCGGGGATGAGCGCGCGATCCAGCCGCACCGCACCCAGGAAGTTCAGCTGGAGCTCGGCGATCCACTGGTCTTCGGGGACGGCCGCGAAACCTCCCGCCGGGGTGGAGGAGCCGCCCACGACGTGCACGAGGATGTCGACCCCGCCGACCTTCTGCATCTCGGCGGCGACGTGGTCGGTGCCTGCCGTGGTGGAGGTGTCGGCCGCGATGAAGCGGTCCGGGTGCGTGTAGCCGTCGGGCATCGAGCGGGCCGACACCCACACGTCGGCCCCGAGTTCACGCAGCCGCTCGACGACGGCCTTGCCCGCCCCCTTCGTTCCCCCGGTCACCAGCGTGCGGCGGCCGTCCAGGCGGTCGCGATCCGTGTTCGGCATGCATGCCTCTTCCCTCGTTCGATGGCGTCCGCGCGGCGGGGACGCCGAATGCTGTCCTGTGGGACGGTAGCACGGATGCTGTCCTGCAGGACATGAACAGGGAGAGAGGGTCAGGTGTCGAGAGGGCGGAGGCCGCGCTCCCGCATGCGCTCGCCGGAGGCGATGGCATCCTTCGCGAATCTCGTCGTCAGGTCGGTGTAGGTCTGGACGTCTTCCTCCGGCCACCCGTCGAGGACCTCGGCGATCATCCGGTCGCCGAGCGCGTACACGCCGTGGGCCGCGACTTCGCCGTCCGCGGTGAGGGCGATGAGCGTCGCCCGTCCGTCCGACGGGTCGGTCGTCCGTTCCACCCACCCGTTCGCTTCGAGTCGGCGGACGATCTTGCTGACGTAGGACGCGCCCGTGCCCAGCGCGTCGGCGAGGGCGGAGGGGCGCATCGGGCCCCAGGCGAGAAGGTGCCGAAGCGTGGCGTGCGCCGGCTGATCGATGGCTTCGCCGCTCTTGGCGAGGATCTCGCCCTGGAAGCGGGGGGACTCCCACAACAGGATCAGCGCGCTGAGGTTGGCCAGCAGTTCGGAGCGGTACGGGAAGTCGCTCGCGCGCCGCGGGCGCGACGCGTCGAGGTCTGCATCAGTGCCCATGCGTCGATCGTATCGAGCACCTGCTGCCGCGTAGGACACCATCGGGAATATGTCCTGGGGGACAGGAGTTGGCGTTACTGTCCCACAAGACGGTTTCATCGAAAGGAACCCCCATGAGCACCACGCTGCAAGAGACCGAACTCCCCGCCGCCGCCCAGGGCTTCGTCGACGGATGGCAGGGAGGGGATGCCGACAAGGTCGCCGCCCTGTTCGCCGCCGACGCCGTCGTCTCCGACCAGGGCGAGACCTTCCGCGGTCTCGACGAGATCCGCGGATGGATCGACGGGTCCATCCACCTCTTCACGACCACGCTGACCTTCCTCGGTGCGCGTGAGGTCGACGGGATGGTCGGGGCGTCCTACCGTCTCGAGGGCAACTTCCCCGGCGGTGTCGCAGAACTGGAGTACCAGTTCCACCTCTCCGCAGACGGGAAGATCGAGCGGCTCGACTTCGCCCCGCCGGCATCCTGACGTATCGGTCCGGGGGGAGGGGCTGCGTCGGATGGCGCAGCCCCTCCCGGTCGGAATGTCCGCCAGCTGTGTGAAAGTGATGGAATCTATATGAAAACAGTGTGCACCTGCTCATAAAATGTGCGCTGCCCGCGGTCTGCCAGTGGGCACACGTGTTCTACGGCCTCGCGCTCAGCGTGGCCCAGCTATGGGGGGAAGTACCTTGACCGATTCGACATCTCCGGCCGCACCGGCGGGATGGTTTCCCGCGGGCGTCGAGGGACAGGAGCGCTACTGGGACGGCACCGCGTGGACGGATCAGGTTCGGCCCGTCGGCACCGTGGTGAGCGAGAGCCCAACCACTGTCGAGACCTCGACGGCTTCGGCCCCCGGAAAGAAGCCTCGGAATGTTCTCGGAATAGTGGCCCTCGCCGTGGCTGCCGTGGGATTCATCTTCGCCTGCATCCCTGGCGCTCTGATCGTCGGCTGGCTGCTGTTGCCCGTCGGTTTCATCCTGGGCATCGTTGCCTTGCTCCAAAAGGGCAAGCCAAAGTGGCAGGGTGTCGCTGCGATCATCGTTTCGGTCGTCGGCACGATCATCGGAGTAATCGTGTTCATTGCGGTCGTCGCTGGCGCCGTCAACAACGCGGTCGGCGACACGGTCACCGATGAGGTGGGCAGCTCCGCGGTCGGCGAAGGGACGTCGGCCAGTGATGCGCCCGCGGCCGAGGAATAGCCCGCGGTCGCCGAAGCTCAGGAGCTGGTACTCGGCGAGACCGCATTCGGCGTGGACGCGGACAATGGAATGGGGTGGTACGCCGTCCAACTGACGAACCCCAACACCGACTACGTCTTCGGCAATGCGGGCATCGACGTCGAGGCTTACGACGCGAGCGGTGTCCTCATCGACACTGACACCAGCTACGGCACGATCCTCTCCGGCACGTCCTGGTTCGTCGGGAGGTTCTTCGACATCGGGTCGGCGCAGATTGATCGCATCGAGGTGCGCGGGCCCACAGCTGATGCGGCGACGTACTCGTCCGCGGCGGAGACGGGATCCTTCACGCTCGGCGAGATCACGACCGGCTCGGAATACGACTGGATGACCGTGAACGGCACCGTCACGAGCAATTTCTCCGAGGACCAGGACATGGTGCGCATCGATCTGATCGCCCGTGACGGCAGCGGAGAGATCGTCGGGGTCGACTTCACCTTTACCGATCGGGTGCCTGCGGGCGGAACGGCGGCGTGGAACGTCAATCTGTGGAAGGTGCCACTGGACAGCAAGATCGAGGCATACCCGCACCTCTGATCGCCAAGCTCACATTGGCGAAAGGGCCCCGCGCGAGCGGATCGCGCGGGGCCCCGCTCCACGTTCAGCCCTGGAGGAACGGGTAGTCCGTGTACCCACGCTCGTCAGGGCCGTAGACCGACGCCTGGTCGACCTCGTTCTCTTCGGCGCCGCGCTCCCACCGCGTGACCAGGTCGGGGTTGGCGATGGCGGGGCGGCCGACGGCGACGAGGTCGGCGATGCCGTCGTCGATCGCCTGGACGGCCTCGTCGCGGGTCGTGACGCGCGAGAAGCCGGAGTTCACGATGAACGTGCCGCCGAAGGCGCGGCGCAGGTCCTGGATCAGGTCGCTCGCGGGGTCGGCGTGCAGCACGCTCAGGTACGCGAGGCCCAGGGGCGCGAGGCCGGCGACGAGCGCTTCGTAGGTGGCGCGGGTCTCGGCGTCGTCCTCCTCCCACACGTCCTGGATGTTGTGGGCGGGGGAGATCCGGATGCCGACGCGCCCGGCGCCGATCTCGGCCGCCACGGCCTCGGCGACCTCGATGACGAAGCGGGCGCGGGCTGCGGGCGATCCGCCGTAGCCGTCGGTGCGCTGGTTCGACGCGGGCGAGAGGAACTCGTGCAGCAGGTAGCCGTTCGCCGAGTGCAGCTCGACGCCGTCGAAGCCGGCATCCACGGCGCGACGGGCGGCGGTGACGAACTCGTCGCGGACGGTCGCGAGCTCGGCGGTCTCCAGCGCGTGCGGCACGGGGAAGGCGACCTTCGAGCCGTCGGCGAGGCGGGTCTCGCCCTCGATCGCGATCGCCGAGGGGGCGACGATGCGGTCGGTGCCGGTGATGCCGGTGTGCGAGACGCGTCCGCCGTTCATGAGCTGCATGAACACCGCTCCGCCCTCGGCGTGCACGGCATCCGCCACCTTCGCCCAGCCGGCCGCCTGCGCGTCGGTGACGATGCCCGGCTGACCCGGGTACGCCCGCGACTCGGCGCTCGGGAAGACGCCCTCGGTCACGAGCAGGCCGATGCCCGCGCGCTGCGCGTAGTACGTCGCGATGAGGTGTCCGGGGACGCCGTCGGCGCTCGCGCGCAGGCGGGTCATCGGGGCGAGCGAAACGCGGTTGCGGACGTCGACGTCGCCGACGGTGGTGGGGCTGAACAGACTCACGGGTGTCCTTTCGAGGGGGAACAAAGGCCACGCGACACCAACAGAGCGCGGCGGACACCTATTCCACGAGATGCACGTGTGTGCAGCGGTGGGTTGACGCGGACGGGGGATGCTGCTGTGGCCGGGCGGCCCGAGCTCGTCCCGGCGCAATCACCGGACTCCGCCGCATCCGCGCGGATACGATGGTGCCCCCAGCGACGCTCCGGAGGACCGCGCGATGACCGAGAACCCCCTCGCCCACCGGCTCGACTACACGCTCGCCGAACTCGACGACGGCGCGCTCGCCGCCTCGCCGATCGCGCTGTTCCAGCGGTGGCTGGTCGATGCCGCCGACCTGCCCGAACCCAACGCGATGGTCGTGTCGACGGTGGATGCCATCGGCGCACCGACCTCGCGCACCGTGCTGCTGCGCGGAATCGACGACGACGGGGCGCTCTGGTTCTTCACGAACCGGCAGTCGCGGAAGGGCCGCGCGCTCGCCGAGAATCCGGCGGTGTCGGTGCTGTTCCCCTGGTATGCGCTGCAGCGGCAGGTCATCGTCCTCGGCACGGCGACGCCGCTCCCCGCCGAGCGCGACGACGCGTACTTCGCCTCCCGTCCGCGCGGGTCGCAGTTGTCGGCCTGGGCGAGCCACCAGTCGGAGACCGTGGCATCCCGAGCCGCCCTCGAGGAGCAGATGGCCTCAGTGGAGGAGCGGTTCCCCGAGGGGTCGCCCGTGCCGCGGCCGCCGCACTGGGGCGGGTACCGGATCGAGCCGCGCGAGATCGAGTTCTGGCAGGGACGCCCGTCTCGGCTGCACGACCGCATCGTGTTCGCGCGTGACGGCGACCGGTGGGCGGCGGTGCGGCGGCAGCCGTGACCTCCCACACGCCTTCGCGCAAGGGGGGCCCTCCGTCGACGCGGGGACGAGCGTGAGCCGTAGATTCGGCATGACCTCATTCGTTGCGCGAGTCGCGGCATCCTGAGGTCGATGTTCGGGGAGGCGGGACCATGGCGAAGAAGAACACCGAGGCGCGGCAGCTCGACGAGAAGGCTTTCGTCGAGGCGACGTCCGAGGCGAAGTCGCGCTACGGCCGGTTCAACCTCGCGATCGTCGGCGCGTCAGGCGTCGGGAAGTCGTCGCTCGTCAACGCGGTGTTCGGGCGCGACTGGGCGAAGGTCGGGCGCGGGTTGCCGGTCACGCGGGGCGTCCACTTCTACAGCGATGACTCGCTCGGCATCTGGGACGTGGAGGGGTTCGAGATCGGCTCGCCCGTCGCGCCGGATCAGCAGCTGCGTAACCACCTGGATGCCATCGCGGCCCACCCCGGCGACCATCAGATCTCCGTCGTCTGGTACTGCGTGCGGGCCGCCGACGACCGGCTCACCCCCGCCGACATCGCCATGATCCGCGAGCTCGACGCGCGGGGGCTGCCGGTGATCCTCGTGCTGACGAAGGTCGACTGGATCAAGAACCCGATCACCGGGCACCAGGGGGTCGCGAAAGACCTGCAGGCGTTCGTCGACTGGCTCAACGACCCCGTCGACCCGGCGACGGGCGAGCGGCTTCGCATCCCGTACCGACGGGTCATCCTCACCTCCACCCGCGACCGCCACGGGAAGGGGAAGGGGCACGGCCTCGGTGACCTTGTCACGCAGACCCTCGAACTCGCCCCCGACCGCGACAAGGACGCCTTTCGCATCGCACAGCGACTCAACCTCCCGTGGAAGAGGGAGATGGCGCGGCCGATCATCGCCGCGGCGTCCGCAGCGGCCGCGGGGGCGGCATCCGTTCCGCTTCCTGTCTCGGATGCTGTCACGCTGGCGCCGATCCAGCTGACGATGATGGGTCGCATCGCCGCCATCTACGACCTCGAGGTCAAGACGATGCTCTCGGCCGGAGCGCTCGCGCAATTCGGCGTGCAGGTGGCCGGGCGGGCGCTCGCGACGAGCTTCCTGAAGCTCATCCCCGGCGCGGGGGTCGTCGTGAACGCGGCGGTGGCGGCGGCGCTGACGGCGGCGACGGGCGAGAGCTGGCTCAAGATCTGCGAGCTGCTGCACACCGGCAAGATCGACGTGCGCAAGCTCGACCAGGAGTGGGCGAAGTACGCGCCGAGCTTCATGGACGTCGCGCGGAAGCTCGTCGAGCGGCGGGTGGGGCGGAAGTAGCGCCCGGCCCTTCGGGTGGTTGGTCGTACCCGCGTCGCCGACGCCGCGGGCGCGTAACCTCAGTCATTCGCCCGAACTCCGTGGCATCCGGGGCGGAGGGACTGAGGTTGTGCGAAGTGCTGAGGTTGCGCAGCCCCCCCGCCCCGGAGTGGTGCGGCGGCAGCCGTGCGGCCTCCGGCTCTTGCCCACGCGGCATCCATCGCGCAGAGTGGGGAAGGATCCGCTCTCTCGTCCCCCCCAAGGAGCAGCCATGACCCCCGTCATCATCCTCGCCCTCGTCGGCGGTGCGTCGCTCGCCGTCACCGCCACCGCTCTGTGGCGCACGCCCGCCACGCGCGACGCGCTGCGGCGGTACTTCCGCTCGGCCGAGTGACCGCGGACTAGACCCGCGGCACCGGCCCGCCCGCGACCCACGCGCGCAGCGCGTCCAGGCGGGGTTCGTCGAGGCCCACGACGTCGACCGTCTTCACGCCGCCGATGCCGTCGGCATCCTTCCGCCCCGATCGGCGGGCGAGCCCGTCGGGCATCCGGTGCGCGGTGAAGTCGAGCGTCGAGTCGACGGCCACGACCTCGTCGCCCGCGGGCAGATCTCGGGCGCGCTGTATCAGCGCCTGCACCTTCCAGTGCTCCCACAGCACGTTCGGACCCGTGTCGATGCGGTCGTCGGTGGGAGCGGCCGGGAGTTCCGCGGCATCCGGGAATCGAACGGCATCCGCGAGACCGAGGTGCTCCGCCAGGGCGCGGAGGGCGTCGGGATCCGTGAGGCGGCGGGTGTGCCAGACGATGTCGGCGCCCGCGGCGGCCAGCTCGCGGATGCCGTCGACCGTGGGCCGGCGGAAGAAGAACCGGCCGTCGGGGGTCACGGCGCCGTCGCCCGGAACCGGGAGCGGCGCGTACTCGCGACCCTCTCTCATCGCCGCGTAGTCGCGGGCGGGCGAGTCGATCTCGACGAGCAGCACTCCCTCGACGCCGAGCAGGATCGTGTGGCGGCTCATCCCGGCAGTCTGCCAGGCGCTACCGCGGCACCTCGACGCCCGCGCGCGCGGTGAGCGCCGGCACCAGCACGGGCGTGCTGTCGCGGTACGCGCGGTAGTCGGCGCGGTCGCCCCACTTCTCGTCGGCGCGCTTCTCCAGGAGCGGGATGCCGCTGACCCGCGTGAGCAGCAGGATCACGAACAGCGGCGACAGCACCGCCACCCACTGCCAGCCCTGCAGCACCGGCACCGCCACGAGGAACACGCCGACCCACACGAGGATCTCGCCGAAGTAGTTGGGGTGCCGCGAGCGCGACCACAGGCCCGTGCGGATGAACTCGCCCTTGTTCGCCGGATCGGCGCGGAACGCCTGCTTCTGCAGGTCGGCGACGACCTCGAACACCATGCCCACGATCCACACGACGATCCCCGCGATCGCGAAACCGTCGAGGGGCGCGCGGTCTCCGGCATCCGCGCTCATCGCGATCCACGCGGCCGACGCGGTGAGCGACACCCACAGGCCCTGGATCGCCCACACCTGCAGGAAGCGCAGCGGCTTCGTCTTGATCTCGTCGAACCGGCCGTCCGAGCCCGAACGGTGCACGCGGGCGAACAGGAACGAGCCCAGGCGTGCCGCCCACACGATCACCATCGCCGCGAGGATCCACCCGCGGGCGTCCTGACCGGGGGCGAGGAGGGCGACCGCGACCGACACCGCGATGAAGGTGAGGCTGCCGGTGAGGTCGAAGAAGCGCTCGGTGCGGCGGAGCGCCGAGGGGATGAAGACGAGGAACTGGATGACGAACGCCGCCGCCACCGCGAGGGCGAACACCGGGATGCCGGCCACTCTCGCTCCTGAGAAGCTTCCGGCGACGGCCAGCCCCGCGCCGATGAGCACCGCGACGATCACGGCGATGAGCGCCGAACGGTTCTGCGTCGCGCGCGAGCCGGTGGAGGGGGGAACGGGGGCGGTCATGACGGGACTCCTCGGTACAGCGACGCGATCGTCTCGGTGGCACGATGCACCACCACGCGACGCTTGATCTTCATGGTGGGGGTGACGAGTTCGCGGTCGTCGAGGTCGGCGACGACGAGCTCGAAGCGGCGCACCTGCTCGCTGCGGGCGACGAGCGCGTTCGCGGCGTCCACGGTGCGCTGCAGGTGCGCGTGCAACCGCGGCTCGTCCACGGCGCGCAGGTCTGTCGGGGTGCGGACATCGAGAGGCAGACCGGTGGATGCCGCCCACGCGGCCGCCTGCTCGGCATCCAGGATCAGGAGGGCGCTGAGATACGGCTTGCCCTCGCCGACCATGACCGCGTGCTGCACGAGCGGGTCGGATTCGACCGCGGACTCCCAGCGTGCGGGCACGACGGTCTTGCCGTTCGAGGTGACGATGACGTCCTTCAGGCGCCCCTCGAGCACGAGCCTTCCGGCGTCGTCGAGGCGGCCGAGGTCGCCGGTGCGGAAGAAGCCGTCGACGAACGCGTCGCCGTCGTGCCGCGGGTCGCGGTACCCCGCGAACACGCCCACGCCCTTCGCGAGCACCTCGCCCTCGTCGCTGATGCGCACCGTCGACCCCGGCAACGGCAGACCGACCGTGCCGGAGGCGATGCGCCCGGGCAGGTTGCCGGTCAACGGCGCCGTGGTCTCGGTGAGGCCGTAGCCCTCGATGACCGGAACCCCCAGTCCGCGGAAGAACAGCGACAGCTCGCCGTCGAGGGTCGCGCCGCCCGAGAGCATGTAGTCGACGCGGCCGCCCATGACGGCGCGGAGGCGACGGTAGAACAGGGCGTCGAAGACTCCGTGGCGCACCCGATGACCGAGCGGGGCGCGGCGGGGAGTGCCGGCATCCCGCAGCTCGGCGAGGCGCCCCTCGGCGACGGCCGTCGCACGCGCCCGGGCCCACACGCCCGACAGGCCCTTGGCGGCGGCCTTGTCACCCGCGGCGGCCTGGATCTTCTGCAGCACCCGAGGGACCACGACCAGGAACGTGGGGCGCAGCGTCGCGAGCGTCGGGACCACGGCGGCGGCGTCGGACAGGTGCGCGATGCGCATGCCGCTGGCGATGCAGATGAGCTGGAGCCCCCGCGCGAGGACGTGCGCGAGCGGGAGGAAAATGATCGTGTTGCCCCCGGAGTGCACCACCTCGCGGTAGGCCGCGGCGATGTTCAGGACCTGGCCGAGGAAGTTCGCGTGGGTCAGCACCGCGCCCTTCGGCTCGCCGGTGGTGCCCGACGTGTAGACGATCGTGGCGGGATCGTCGTGTCCCGCGCGCGTGCGCCGGTGCTCGAGCTCGTCGTCGGCGACCACGATGCCGTGCGTGCGGAGCGCGTCGAGATCGTCCATCCCCCAGACCCCGATGGCGCCGTCCGCGGATGCCAGGGCGGAGGTCAGCAGGTCGACGTGCGTCGCGGTGCCCCCGAAGCCCACGCGGATCCGCGCGTCGGCGACGATGGCCGCCACCTGGCTCGGCGACGAAGAGTCGTAGACCGGAACGACGACCCCGCCGGCGAACCACGTCGCCAGGTCGGCCACCGCCCACTCGTACCGCGTGGGCGCCATGATCGCGACGGCGTCGCCGGGCCCGAGGCCGATGGCGATGAGGCCCTTCGCGAGGGTGCGCACCTCGTCGAGGAAGGTCGCGGTCGACACGGGAACCCACGCTCCGGTGGCGTCCGGGTCGTTCGGGCTCGCGGCCGGAGGGACCTCGAAGGCGGCGTGATCGGGCGCCTCGGCGGCACGACGGACCAGCAGATCAGTGACGTTCGCGTAGGCGTCGAGCGACGCCAATGCCCGCGTGTGCGACTCGCGCATCTCTCGCTCCCGCATCGGGTCGTGCGGGCCGCCTTCCGGACGGGCCCGCGGTGGGCAGGGTGCGCCACCATCTGATGTCTTCGGAGCCCCGGGCCGTCCGGATTTTGTTGCGTTCCCCAACTTACCTCTTGCGCTTCGACCGGACGTGGTTTAGCTTTGCCGTCGAAGCGCTTCCCGGAAGCGCTTAGACAGCTACGAGGGAGTCGCTATGGCAGGCATCGACGAAGTCGCCCGCGCCGCGGGCGTGTCGATCAGCACCGTCTCCTACGCGCTGAGCGGCAAGCGTCCGGTCTCGGCAGAGACGCGTCGCCGCATCCAGGCCGCGGTGCACGAACTCGGGTACAGCCCCAACGCCGGTGCCCGCATGCTCGCCGGCAGCCAGACGCACATCTTCGCGCTGTCCGAGCCGCTGCGCGCCGACAGCCACGCGCCGAGTCACATGGCGTTCATGCACGCCATGACCGTCGCCGCTCGCCGCAAGGAGTACGACATGCTCCTGCTCACCGACGAAGACGCCTCGGCCGGCATGAAGCGGGTCGCGGCGAGCGGACTCGTGGATGCCATCCTCGTGCTGGACGTCGCCCCCGACGACCCGCGCGTCGCGATCGCCCGCGCCAGCGCGACGCCGACGCTGTTCGTCGGCATCCCGAACGACCACGACGACCTCGTGTGCGTCGACCTCGACTTCGAGCGCGCGGCCGTCGAGGCCGTCGACCGGCTCGCCGACGCGGGGCACCGCGAGATCGGCCTCATCGGCGGGTCGCGTCGCGCGTACGAGAAGTCGAACTTCCCGCCCCGCGTGCGCGCTGCCGTCGTGGCGCGCGCGGCCGAACGCGGCGGGCACGCCCGGGCCGTGGCCTCCGGCGAGGTCGTCACCGATCGCGCCCACGTGCGCGAGTCGGTGCGCGAGTTCATCGCGGCCGGCGTGACCGGGATCGTGCTGCACGCCCCGGAAGAGGTGCTGCAGGTCGTGCTCGTCGAACTCGCCGCGCTCGGCAAGAGCATGCCGGGCGACGTCTCGATCGTGTCGGTCGGCAGCAGCTTCGACACCGACACGCAGCCCACCCCGGTCGACTCGATCCCGCTGGTGCCGCAGAGCTCGTGCGAGCTCGCGGTCGACCTCGCCATCGAGCTGATCGCCGGACGCCCCGTGGCATCCGGTCTCCATCTCATCCCACCGACCTATCTCGAGCGCGGCTCCGTCGCCGCGGCTCCCTCCGCCTGACCCCCACACCTCCACAGCCTGCGTCGTTCGCCCATCATCGAAGCGCTTCGACGTATCCGCCCCCGCTAGCGGACACCCACCAACCCAGCGGATCACAGTGAAAGGAGTGCCAACGATGGCACGCACGAACGCACAACGACGCGCGACCCGAGCCCTCGCGGCCGTCGGCTCGATCGCCGTCGCCGCCCTCGCCCTCTCCGCCTGCAGCGGAGGAGGCGGTGACGCCGAATCGACCGACGGCGCCGGCAAGACCCTCACGCTCTGGCACTACGAGGGCGCCGACAGCGCGATGGCCAAGGCCTGGAACGCCGCCATCCCGATCTTCGAGGAGCAGACCGGAGCCACGGTGAAGGTCGAGGAGAAGTCCTTCGAGCAGATCCAGAAGACCGCCAGCCAGGTGCTCGACACCGACGCGGCCCCCGACCTGCTCGAGTTCAACAAGGGCAACGCCACCGCGGGCTTCCTCGCGAGCACCGGGCTCATCGCCGACATCAGCGACGCCGTCACGCAGTACGGGTGGGATGCCAAGCTCGCCCCGTCGCTGCAGACCACCGCGAAGTACACCTCCGACGGCGTCATGGGCGGCGACACCTGGTACGGCGTGCCGAACTACGGCGAGTTCGTCGGCGTCTACTACAACCTCGACGCCTTCAAGGCTGCCGGGCTGGAGGTGCCGAAGACCTACGACGAGTTCGTGAAGGTGCTCGACGCGTTCGTCGCGAAGGGCATCACGCCCCTCGCCGAAGCCGGCGCCGAGTACCCGCTCGGACAGCTCTGGTACCAGCTCGCGCTGACCCAGGCCGACCGCTCGTGGGTCGACGACTACCAGCTGTACAAGAACCCCGTCGACTGGACGGGCTCGGAGGTCACCTACGCCTCCGACACCCTGAAGCAGTACGTCGACAAGGGCTACATCGCGAAGGACGTCTCGTCGGTCAAGGCCGAGGATGCCGGAGTCTCCTTCATCAACGGCACCTCGCCGATCTTCGTCTCGGGCTCGTGGTGGTACGGCCGCTTCGCCTCCGACGCGACGTTCGACTGGTCGCTCGCGGCCTTCCCCGGCTCGAAGCTGTCGCTCGGCTCCTCGGGCAACCTCTGGGTGGTGCCGGAGCGCTCGAAGCAGAAGGACCTCGCCTACCAGTTCATCGACATCACGATGAGCCCCGAGATCCAGGCGATCATCGGCAACAACGGCGGCGTGCCCGTGGCGGCGGACACCGCTGACATCACGGATGCCAAGAGCAAGGAGCTCATCGACACGTTCAACGGCATCCTCGACGAGGACGGTCTGTCGTTCTACCCCGACTGGCCCGCGCCCGGCTTCTACGACGTGCTCGTGCAGGAGCTGCAGGGCCTGGTCACCGGCTCGCAGGACGCGGCGACGACCAACGCCAACCTCGGGAAGAAGTACGACGAAGGCACGGCGGACTTCCGCTGATGGCTCTCCTCTCCCGTCCGGCTGCTCGGGTGGCACTCCCGCCCGAGCAGCCGGCCATCCCCCAACGCAGCGGCGGTACCGCCGGCTATTGGATGTACCTGCTGCCCGGCTTCGTGCTGCTGCTGGTGATCGTCATCGTGCCGCTCCTGTGGAACGTGCTGCTCACGTTCACCAAGTGGCGCGGCGTCGGCGACCCCGAGTTCATCGGCCTCGACAACTGGGTGAAGCTGATCGGCGACGAGGACTTCTGGACGTCCTTCACCAACTCGGTGTGGATGGTCCTCGCGATGGTCGTCGTCCCCACCGTGATCGGCCTCGCCGTGGCGGCGCTGCTGTTCGACGTCGTCGGCCGGAAGTTCGGTGGCAAGGTCGGCAGCTTCCTCCGCGCGACCTACTATCTGCCGCAGATCCTCCCCATCGCCGTGGCCGGCATCGTCATCGGCTGGATCGTCCGGCCCGGCGACACCGGTGCCCTCAACCAGATCCTGGGCAGCCTCGGCATCCCGTCGTACGACTGGCTCGGGCAGATGCCCTCCGCGCTCATCGTGCTCATGGTCGTGCTGGTCTGGGTGCAGATCGGCTACCCGGTCGTGGTGTTCATGGCCGCGCTGCAGCGGGTCGACCCCGAACTGTACGAGGCCGCCGAACTCGACGGCGCGAACTGGTTCCAGCGGTTCACCGCGATCACAATCAGCATCATCCGCCCCGAGATCTTCGTCGTCACCTTGACGTGCACGATCGCGGCGCTGAAGGTGTTCGGCCCCGTCTACGTCATCACCCAGGGCGGGCCCGCCGGTTCCACGATCGTCCCGGCGTACTACGCCTACCTCGAGTTCTTCACGAAGCGGAACGTCGGCTACGGCGCGACCATCGCGACGGTGCTGACGATCCTCGTCGTCATCGTGTCGATCGTGTTCATCCGCGTGCAGACCTCGCTCGAACGCAAGGAAAGGGCCGGACTGTGACCGCCACCGCCGTCATCACCACCGGGCGTGCCCCGCGTCGCGGACCCCGCGGCGGAATGAGCCGTCGGCGTCCCGTCGACTGGCTGCTGCTCGCGCTCGTCGTCGTCGGGGCGCTGCTCGTGCTCGCGCCGTTCTACCTCGTGCTCGTGAACTCGTTCAAGTCGCCGGTCGACTACGCCACGTCGGGGCCGCTCGCCCTGCCGCAGCAGCTCGACTTCGGCGGGATCATCGACTTCTGGAACCGGGTCGACTTCCCCCGGAAGGTCGGCAACTCGGTCCTCATCTCGGGCGTCGTCGCGGTGCTCGCCGTGCTCATCTCGATGCTGAACGCCTTCGCGATCGGCATCGGGCGGGTGCGCGGTCGCACGGGGATCGTGCTGCTGTTCCTGCTGGCGAACCTGCTGCCGCAGGAAGCGCTGCTCTACCCGCTGTACTACATGTTCAAATCCGTCGGTCTGTACGACAACCTGCTGTCGGTGATCATCGTCTTCACGGTGGTCCAGGCGGCTTTCGGCACCTACCTGCTGTCGTCGGTGTACGGCACGTTCCCCCGCGAGATCCTCGAGGCCGCCGCGATCGACGGTGCGACCCGGTGGCAGATCCTCTGGCGCGTCGTGTTCCCGATCAGCCGCCCCACGCTGTCGGTGCTCGTCATCTTCTTCTTCATCTGGACGTGGAACGAGTTCCTGATCCCCCTGACGTTCCTGGCATCCAACGACAACCAGACCGTGCCCGTCGCGATCAGCGTCCTGCAGGGCGACCGACTGATGGATGTCACCACGATCAGCGCTTCGGCACTGCTCGGCATCATCCCGACGCTCATCTTCTTCTTGATCTTCCAGCGCACGCTCACGCGTGGCATCACGGCGGGGGCCGTGAAGTGAGGGTCTTCCCCATTTCGTCTACGCCGACTCGCGGCATCACGGCAGGAGCAGTCACGCAATGAAGTTCACCGATGGTTTCTGGCTCATGCGGCCGGGCGTCACCGTCGACTACGCCGCCGAGGCGTACGACATCGAGTCCGCCGACACCCCCGACGGGCCGGGGCTGGTCGTGCACGCGCCGACGAAGGTCATCGCCAAGCGCGGTGACGTGCTCAACCGCAGCGTCCTCACCGTGACGCTGTCGTCGCCGCTCGACGGTGTCGTGCGGGTGCGGATCGTCCACCACGACGGGGCGCGGCGGCCCGTCGGGTTCGCGCTGCCGGGGGCGGTCGTGGGCGGCGGGGCCGTCGACGTCGAGGGTGGCACGCTCACCGCGGGTCGACTGACCGCGCGCGTGACGCCGGGGGCGCCGTGGGACCTGTCGTTCGAGGTCGACGGGACGCGGGTCACGGGCAGTGGCCACCGGTCGGTGGGGCGCGTGAGCCTCGCCGAGGGGGCGGACGTCGAGACCGGCGTGATCTCGAACACGGGGGCCGACACGGGCGTGCCCTTCGCGCGGCACTACCTGCACGAGCAGCTCGACCTCGGCGTCGGCGAGGCGATCTACGGCCTCGGCGAACGCTTCGGACCCGTCGTGAAGAACGGCCAGACGGTCGACATCTGGAACGCCGATGGCGGCACCTCCAGCGAGCAGGCGTACAAGAGCGTGCCGTTCTACGTCTCGTCGGGCGGGTACGGCGTGCTCGTCAACGACCCCGGGCACGTGTCGTTCGAGATCGGGTCCGAAAACGTCGAGCGCGTGCAGTTCTCCGTCTCGGGCGAGGCGCTGGAGTACTTCGTCATCGCCGGACCCACCCCGAAGGACGTGCTCGAGCGGTACACGGCCCTCACCGGAAGGCCGCCGGTCGTGCCGGCGTGGTCGTTCGGCACGTGGCTCACGACGTCGTTCACGACCGACTACGACGAAGCGACCGTGAACTCGTTCATCGACGGCATGGCCGAGCGCGACCTGCCGCTGTCGGTGTTCCACTTCGACTGCTTCTGGATGCGCGAGTTCAACTGGACCGACTTCACGTGGGACGAGCGGGTGTTCCCGGATCCGGATGCCATGCTCCGACGCCTCCACGACCGGGGCCTGCGCGTATCGGTGTGGATCAACCCGTACATCGCGCAGCGTTCCCCGCTGTTCGCGGAGGGGGTCGCGAACGGCTACTTCGTCCGGCGCCCGGACGGCACGCCGTGGCAGTGGGACCTGTGGGTGCCGGGCATGGCGCTCGTCGATTTCACCAACCCGGATGCCGTGCGCTGGTACCAGTCGTACCTGCGGCGCCTCATCGCGCAGGGCGTGGACTGCTTCAAGACCGACTTCGGCGAGCGGATCCCCACCGACGTCGTCTACTTCGACGGCACCGACCCCGAGCGCATGCACAACTTCTACGCGCAGCTGTACAACCAGGCCGTGCACGAGGTGCTCGTCGAGGAGCGGGGCGTCGGCGAGGCCGTGCTCTTCGCGCGGTCGGCGACGGCGGGCGGGCAGACGATGCCCGTGCACTGGGGCGGCGACAACTCCTCGACGTTCGCGTCGATGGCGGAGACGCTGCGCGGAGGTCTGTCGCTCGCGTGGAGCGGGTTCTCGTTCTGGAGCCACGACATCGGCGGCTTCGAGGGGACTCCCGACCCGGCCGTGTTCAAACGCTGGATCGCGTACGGGATGCTGTCGTCGCACAGCCGCTTCCACGGGTCGGACTCGTATCGGGTGCCGTGGGCGTTCGACGACGAAGCGGTCGACGTGACGCGCCAGTTCTCCCGCCTCAAGCTGCGCCTGATGCCCTACCTGTACGCGGCGGCGCGTTCGGCTGCTTCCACGGGCGTTCCCGTGATGCGGCCGATGGCGCTGGAGTTCCCCGACGACCCCACGACGCTGCACCTCGACCGCCAGTACATGCTCGGGCCCGACCTGCTCGTGGCGCCGGTGTTCTCGGCATCCGGGGATGTCACGTTCTACCTGCCCGCGGGGGAGTGGACGCACCTCCTCTCCGGGGAGCGGGTCACGGGCGGAGGGTGGCGTCGCGAGACGCACGGCTTCGATTCGCTGCCGTTGTACGTGCGGCCCGGTGCGGTGCTGCCGTGGGGTGCGCGGGACGACCGCCCCGACTACGACTATCTCGACGGGCTCACTCTGCGCGTGTTCCCGGGGGGATCGGGCGTGGCCGAGGTGACGGTGACGGCTCCCGACGGTCGGACGGAGACGTTCCGCGCGGATCGCGCGGAGGTGACGGAGTAGGCCCCGGCGTACGCTGACGGCATGCTCGTGATCGGGTCGATCGTCATCCGCGTCGATGATCTGCACGCCCAGATCCGGTTCTGGTCTGCGGCCCTCGGATACACCGTGCGCGAGCCGATCGACGACGACTTCGCGCTGCTGCAAGCGGCCGATGGCGCCGGGCCGAACCTGTCGCTCGACGCGCAACGTTCGGAGCGGGTGCTTCCGCCGCGGATCCACCTCGACCTCTACGCCGACGATCAGGCCGCGGAGCTGCGTCGACTCGTGGGGCTCGGTGCGACCGAGGTGGAGTGGGACGGCAGGCCCGCCGACGCGGACTACGTGATCCTGCAGGACCCCGAGGGCAATCGCTTCTGCGTGATCGACGCGGCCGTGTGATGTCGTCCTCACACCGCCTCCGCGAGGTCGCGCCCGGGGTGCTCGTCGCCACAAGTCGGGTCATGCAGACGACGTCGACGGTGGTCGTCGAGGGCGGTCGTGCGCTGCTGATCGATCCGGCGTGGATGCCGGACGAGCTCGACGCGCTCGCCGCGGCGCTGCGGGAGCTCGGGCTGGTCGTCGCCGAAGGGTTCGCGACCCATGCGCATCACGATCACCTGCTGTGGCATCCGTCGTTCGGCGACGTGCCGCGATGGGCGTCGGCGCGGACCGCCGAGCTCGCAGCCGTCGAGCGGGACGCCTTGGTCGCCGCGCTCGGTGCGGAGTTCCCGGCCGAGCTGGTCGAGCTGATGGGGCGGGTGGATGCCGGCTCCCCGACGTTCGAGGTCGACCTCGTCGTGCACGACGGACACGCGCCTGGGCACACGGCGGTGTGGCTGCCCGGGCCGCGGGTGCTCGTCGCCGGCGACATGCTGAGCGATGTCGAGCTGCCGTTGCCGTTCTGGCCGGACGATGTGCCCGCGTACGAGCGGGCACTCGAGGTGCTGGAGCCGTATGCGCGGGCTGCTCGGGTGGTGATCCCGGGGCACGGCGACGTCGGCACGGATGCGTTCGCACGATGGGAGGCCGACCGTCGGTACCTCGCCGACGTGCGGCGGACCGGCGAGTCGGACGACCCGCGGCGAGCGAACCCGGGCATGGAGGACGAGTACGCGCACCTGCGGGACGTGCTGGCGTAGGGAGGCGCGGGCGTCCCGTCTGCTGCCGGGGCGCGCCGGCACCCGCGTCGGCCCGCACCCGGGACGCGTCGGCACCCGCGTCGGCCCGCACCCGGGACGCGCCGGCGCGGCACCCGCGAGGCCGCATCCGCGGGGCGCCGGCACCCGGGACGCGCTGGCACCCGCGAGGCCGCGCACGCGCGCCGAGGCCCTCGGCCAACGGCATCAGAACGGGGCCGGTTCGCGGTCATGGTCGGGGCGCGGTGGTGGCGGTGCCGCGGCGGGGTCGTCGGGGAGAAATCTGACCGCTGGCGTGTAGGGGAGGGGTTCGTCGGTGTAGACGCGTCCGGTGGGGGAGGTCCATTCGAGGATCCCGGTGGGGAGTTGTCTCACTTTCCAGCGGGTGAATTGTTTCTGGGTGTGGTGTCTCTGGCACAGGTGGGCGAGGTTTCGGACGTCGGTGGGGCCGCCGAGGGCGTGGTCGTGGGTGTGGTCGATTTCGCAGCGCACGGCCGGGGCGGTGCACCCGGGCCATCGGCAGTGGCGGTCGCGGGCGCGGAGGTGGCGGTTGATCGCTGTGGTGCGGTGGTAGGTGTCGGTGCGGAGCACGGCCCCGGTGACGGGGTGGGTGATGACCCGGTCCCAGGGGACGGGGGTGGCTTCTGCGAGGGCGCGGGCGGTGGGGGCGTCGATGGGTCCGTGGCCGACGAGGTCGGCGGGATCGGAGTTCTCCGATCCGGGCCGCAGCATGGTGAGGGCGGGGACGACGACCTGCACCCGCGCGCGGATCGCGCCCAGGGTGCCGGGGCCGTCGTCGCCGCGGGTGGGGTCGGCGTCCGGGGCGGCGGTCAGGAGGAGGTCGGCGAGGATGTCGGCGCGCACCTGATCGGCCGTGCGCGTATCCGGCGCCGGCGCCTGCGGCTGCGCCTGCGCGGGTCCGGGTCCGGGTGCGGGCGTGTCCGTGTTGCCGTGCCCCGCGGCGGCGTCCGCCGGGCACCCGCCGCCGCCGGCGGTCCGGGCCTCGGCGCCGGACGCGGCGGCGGCGGCCGAGGAGCCCGCGGGAGACCCCAGCCCACCACGCGGGTTGTCTCGGCGGAGGTCCACGATCGCGGCGCTCTGCTGCACGAGCCGGTCGTAGATCCCCACCGCCAGCACGGTGGGGAGGGTCGCAATCAGGTCGGACATCCCGTCCTCCCCCGGCACCACCCGAACGCAACGCGTCTCTCTTCCCCGCCGGTGCCGTTCGGTGAGCGTCGTCGGCTGCAGCGACTCCGCCAACGCCAGAAGACGGGTCTTCACCCGTCCGGGACTCAGGCCGTCAGCGGTGGCGACGGCGAGGACATCGAACTCGTGGCGACGATCCAGCGGCAGCGAGATACCGGCATCCACGATCACCTGCACGTGGGCGCGGGACAGGACCCCCGCCTCCCACGCGTCCAGCGTCACGGGGAATTCGTCGGCGAGGGTCATCGCCCGCCCGATCTGTGCTTGCACGCTCCGATCCGACAGGTGCGACGCGGCCGCAATCTCGGACGCGACCTCCCGCACCGCCATCTCCGCCGCCCGCGACGACGCCCGCACCCCCGCCGACGCGTCCAGGGCGAGGTGCCCCGCGCGGGCCAACGCCCGCACCCGCCGCGCTTCGGCGGAGGCGACCTCGGCATCCACTCCGCGCACCTCGACCAGCACCGACGACAGGGCAGAAGCCCCGTCATCGGGTGGTGTCGGAGACGGATCGAAGGTCATGTATGCATGCTAGCGAGGGGGTCCGACATCGAACCCGCCCCACCCACCCGAATGGGGACAGATCCGACACACCACCTGATGGGGAGGAGGGGTGCCGTCGACTGCAGCCCCGAGGAAAGACCCCCCACCTGCGGTTTCCGCAGCGGGAGGCGCCGCGGGTGAAGTTTCAGAGGTGCACAGCTACGGTCACGCCCGGATGCGGACTCCGAGTTCGCGCGACCACGCGACCTCGCGGCTCAGCTGCCCGGTCCGCTGGAACAGCCGCACCTGCTGCGTGTCCGCCAGCGCTGCGGCAAGCTCGTCGCGATCGGCGGGCTCGAAACCAAGGCTCTGCCAGAACGGGCCCGACCGACGGCTGAAGAGCCACGCCGTGCGCACTCCTTCCTGGGCAGCGCGAGCGAGCGCGAAGGTGGCGAGGGCGCTGCCGCGCCCGTGGGATCGCTGCGCCGGTGCGACCGCGACGCTGCGGATCAGCGCGTGGCGACCGTCGCCGCTGAGCTCGTATCCGGTGCTGCCGACGATCGCTCCCGCCTCGTCGCGCTCCACCCACAACCGCACGCTCGGCGAGTCCAGACCGCTGAGCGTGAGGTCGACCGCGTCGAGAAACGCCGCGAGCGCCTCGACATCGCTCGGACGGCACCGCTGGAGATCCACCGTCCGAGTCAACCATTCGCGGACACCGCGCCCCGCCGCCTCCCACTCCGGGTGCGCCCGTCGGCGCGAAGATGCGTACCCGTCATCCATTCGCGGTGTCCACCCCCACAGCGGCACGGCCGCCACGACAGCCGCAGGACCGCGCGGCGGGAGGGGATCCGGTGAGTGGAGGATGGATGCCGGTCCCACCGCCCTCCGCACGCCGAATCTCCTCCGCTCGCGCGGTGTCGCGGCATCCGGCGCGCGGCATCCGACGACCGCTGCCCGCGGCCCCCGCGGCGTCAGGTCCGGGAGGGGATTCGGGGAGCCGAGGATGGATGCCGGGCCGTTCGCCCTCCGCGCGCCGAATCTCCTCCGCCCGCGCGGCGCACCGGCGCCCGGCGACCGGCATCCGGCGCCCCAGCAGGCCCCCGAAACACCCCCGCCCCGCGGCGTCCACAGGACACCACGGGGCGGGAGCGCGCGCGTCAGAGCGTCGACGCGAAGGGGTCGAAGCCCTCGTCGAGCAGCGGCACAGGGGCCACGGTGCTGTCGATCTCGAGCGTCCGGCCGGTGGCGGAGGACTCCTCGGCCGACAGCATGACGTCGAGCACGTGGAATCCGAGCTCGCCCGTGGCGATGTGCGGGCGGTCGGCGGCGATCGAGCGGGCCATGTCGAGCACGCCGAGTCCGCGGCCGACGACGACGCCCTCGTTGGGGATCTCGATCCACTCCTGCTCGGTCTTCATGCCGTCGCGGAAGACGCCGAGCGGCTTCACGTACGCGATGCGTCCCTCGAAGCGGTTCGGGTCGGCGAGCACGATCGTGCCCTCGGACCCGTGGATCTCGACGACGCCGTGACGCTCGAGCGCCGAGTCGAAGCTCAGCAGATGCGTGCCGTGCTGTCCGGCGGCGAACGACGTCAGCACCTGCACCGTCGACGGCACCTCGACCGGGAACGTCTCGCCGGCGCGGGGGCCGGTGTGAATCGTCCGCTCGAGACGCGGACGCGAGCCGCGCGCGGTGACGGCCGCGATCGGGCCGAGCAGGCTCACGAGCGCCGAGAAGTAGTACGGACCCATGTCGAGCAGGGGTCCCGCGCCGCGGGCGAAGAGGAACGCGGGGTCCGGATGCCACAGGTCGGGGCCCTGCGTCTGGAACGACGTCTGCACGAACAGCGGCTCGCCGATCACGCCGTTCTGGATCGCGCGCTTGGCCGTCTGGAAGGCGGGTCCGAGGAGGGTGTCGGGCGCCGAGCCGATGCGCACGCCCGCGGCATCCGCCTGCGCGAGGAGCGCGCGCGTCGCGTCGCGGTCGAGGCCGATCGGCTTCTCGGTCCACACGTGCTTGCCCGCGGCGATCGCCGCCGACGACACCTCGACGTGCACCTGCGGGATCGTGAGGTTCACGACCAGGTCGACGTCGGGGTTTGACAGGACGTCGTCGGGGGTGCCGGCGGCGGTGACGCCGTGTTCGTCGGCCTTCGCGCGGGCGCGATCGGGCAGCAGGTCGCCGACAGCGACGACGTTCACGTCGGGGAACGACGTGAGGTTCTCGAGGTACGTCTGGCTGATGACGCCGGCGCCGATGACGCCGACTCCGAGCGGCCGGCTCATGCGACGAACCCGCCGTCCTTGAGGAAGGCCAGGCTCGCGGCGATGTCGGCGAACACGTCGCCGGGCGCGCGGTCGTACTCGATCACGGCGTAGCGGATGCCGCTGCCCGCGCGCAGCGCTTCGGCCAGCGGAACGTCGGCGGTGCCTGCGTGGCGCTGGTCGAGGACCGCGGTCGACAGCTCTCCGGCATCCGGACCCCAGGGGTTGGATGCCGGGACCACGCCGTCCTTCACGTGCACGGCGGTCAGCCGGTCGCCGAGCTTCGCGACGAGCGCGGGAACGTCCTGGCCGCCGGTGAGGGCCCAGAACAGGTCGAGCTCGAGCTTCACACGCGCGTCGGTGAGCTCCACGAAGCGGTCGTACGCGGTCTGGCCGCCGAAGTCGGCCACGAACTCCTGCGCGTGGTTGTGGTAGCCGACGGACAGGCCGAAGGTCGCGGCCACGTCGGCGGCGCGGTTGAGGCGCTCGGCGATGTCGGCGACCCCGTCTTCGGTGAGCCAGCGGTCGGCCGCGACGAACGGGTCGATGACGGTCTGGATGCCGATGGTCGCGGCCGCCTCGAACACCACCTCGGGCGCGGGCGTCGGGATCGAGCCGTCGGGCGTCCACAGCTCGTCGCTGAGCAGCGGGGCGTGGCCGGTGGGGGAGGCCAGGCCGCTGGCATCCAGGGCCGCCCGGATCTCGGCGGGGCGGTCGACGAACGCGAACGCCTCGACGTTGCGGAGGCCGAGGGAGGCGAGCTTGTCGAGCGAACCCGACATGTCGGCCGAGAACTCGGATGCCAGCGTGTACAGCTGCACCGAGGCTTCGGGGAGGGAGGTGGTCATCGGAGTCCTTCTACAGATCGTCGTTGAGGGCCGAAGGGGCCGTGCCGCCACTCTAACCTCCATGTGGAGGTTACGCTAGTCCCGACGGATGCGAGAAGGTGGGCGGATGAGCGAGGATGCCACGATCGGCCGACCCGGCCAGCGGCGCCGGGGCGTCGAGCGGCGGCAGGAGATCCTCGACCGCGCCATCGAGGTGTTCCGCCGCCGCGGGGCCGACGGCACATCGCTCCGGCGCATCGCCGAGTCGATCGGCGTCTCGCACGCCGCGCTGCTGCACTACTTCGACTCGCGCGAGCAGCTCCTCGTCGCCGTCTACGACCACGCCGCCGCCAAGCAGGGCGAGGACGAGGCGGCGCGCCCGGTCGAACGGGGCGTCGAGGAGATGATCGCCGCGGCGACCGCCAACGTCGAGGTGCCGGGATTCGTGCAGCTCTACTCCACGCTCGTCGCCGCCGCGCTCGAGGTCGACAGCGGCGTCGGCAAGGACTACTTCACCAGCCGTTTCGAGCGGCTGCGCGCCGAACTCGGCGCGACGTTCCGGGAACAGCAGGCCGAGGGGCGCATCCGCGACGACGTGTCGGCCGACCACCTCGCGGCCTTGCTCATCGCGGCATCCGACGGTCTGCAGATCCAGTGGCTGCTCGACGCCTCGGTCGGACTGAGCGACACGCTCCGCACGTTCGGCATGCTGCTGCAGGCGCCGCGCGCGGAGTGAGGCGCCGCGTTGCGCCCCGGCGCACCCTCAGTGATTCGCGCTGCCTCCGTCGTCGAGGGCTGGATGCCGCTGAGGTTGCGCGGATCACTGAGGTTGTGCGGGCGCTCGCCGCGCGCGACCGCGCTCAGCGCCCCGATCGCCAGCCCGCGCGGTGCAGCCGGTCGACGCCGTCGAGCAGGAGGTCGAGGGCGAAGTCGAACTCGGTGTCTTCGTCGCATGCCTCGCCCGCTCCCGGCGCGGTCGTCGCCATGCGGATGATCGCGGGGTACTGCGCGGCGTAGCCGGCCACGGCGGCGGACCGCTCGTCGGGGTCGTCCGGCAGGCTCGGCGTCGGGAGGACGTCGCGCGTGAATCCCCACATCCGCGTGCTGAGGGCGTGCATCGCGTGATGGACGAGGTCGGCGGACAGTCCGCCCGCGAACATGGCATCCATCAACGCGTCCATGTGGGCGAGCACGCGGGGCGTCGCCCGCTCGCGCGTCTCGATGGCTTCCCGCGCCCAGCCGTGGCTGCGGAGGGTCGCGCGCGTCGCAAGGATCCGCGCGCGGACGGCTCCGCGCCAGTCGGCGGTGCCGGGAGCATCGGGGGTGCTCGCGAGCACGTGGTCGAGCATCTCGTCGACGAGTTGCGAGCGGTCCGCGACGTGCTTGTAGAGCGCCATCGGTGTCACGCCGAGACTGTCGGCCACGGCGCGCATGCTCGCGGCGGCGAGTCCGCGGGCGTCGGCCAGCTCGATCGCAGCCTCGACGACGCGTTCCCGGTCGAGGCGAGGACGGGGAGTTGACACGTATACACCGTACACCTATGCTCGGCGCTGCGTCGGTGTACGGCGTATACCGAAAGGATTCCCATGCTCTCCCCATCGCGAACCCGAGCGCGCAGCGCCGGCATCCTGTACCTCGTCACCCACGTCACGTCGATCGGCGCGGTCGCCGCATACGCGACGGGCGGCGTCGCGCTCGGCGCATCGCTCGAGTTCGTCCTGGCCCTCGCCTGCGCGGGCACCGGCGTGCTGCTGTGGACACTGCTCGCGGAGGCGGGCGCCGCGCGGGCGGCGACGTTCGCGGGGCTGCGCGTGGTCGAGGCCGCCGTGATCCTCGCCGGGATGCTGCCGTTGGTGGGCACTCTGCTCGTTCCGGGAACGAGGGCGGATGCCGCGATGTCGGTGCACGCGGCCGCGTTCCTCGTCGGGCAGGGGCTCGTGATCGCGGTCAACTCCGTGGTCCTCGGATCGCTGCTGTGGACATCGCGGGCCGTTCCCCGGGTGCTGGCCGGCCTCGCGCTCGTCGGCGGCACCCTCGTGCTGCTCAGCGACCTCGGTCAGCTGTGGTCCGTGATCCCGATGAACGGCGCGGTGGCCGCGGCGGCTGCGCTACCGATCTTCGCGTTCGAGATCTGGTTCGCGATCCGTCTGATCGTGGTCGGAGTTCCGGCATCCCTCGTCCCACTTCCTGTTGTTCTGGAGGCGCGATAGTGACGGCAAGTGGGACATGAACCGCCATAAGTGGGACATCGGCCGAGGGGATGCCACGGCGGCGGAGCGCGCGTCAAGCCCGGCCGCTCTCAGGCTTCTCTACATCACGAACGGGTAACGTTTCCGGGTCTGCGCGACGATCGCTCGCGCCGGTGCCCCGGAGGTGAAGCCCGTGAGTGCGACGACCGCTCCCCGTGTCGACGTCCGGTCCGTGGCATCCGCTCGCCCGCCGGCAGCGCGCCACCTGCCCTCGCTCACGGGGCTCCGCTGGCTGACGGCGATGCTCATCTTCGGCCACCACCTCATGGCCGTGGAGTACTTCGGCGGCCGCGCCGGAGACGTCTGGGGTTTCGTGTTCGAGGCCGGGAAGACCGGCGTGACGCTGTTCTTCATCCTGTCGGGCTTCGTCCTGGCGTGGGGATACAAGCCCGCGCAGTCCGCCCGGTCGTTCTGGCTGCATCGCGCCGCCCGCATCTACCCGCTGCACGTCGTGGGAGTGATGCTGGCGGTGATCGCCGCGGCGACGCTGGTGCCCGAGATCCGCACCGACGGCGTCGCACCGCTCGGCGCGAACCTGCTCCTCCTCAGCGGCTGGGTGCCCGACTGGTGGCAGGCTGGGAACCCCGCGAGCTGGTCGCTGGTGTGCGAGGCGTTCTTCTACCTCACCTTCCCGCTCGTGATCCGCCTGGTCGCCGGGCGGTCCGCCCGCATCCTCTGGGCCGTCGCGGCGGGGGCGCTCGCGCTCGTCGCCCTGGCCCCCGCGATCGCCGCCGTCTCGCCCGTGCCGATGGCGGCGGCATCCACCCCGCTCCTGCGGCTGCCCGAGTTCGTCCTGGGCGTGGTGCTGGCGTTGCGGATGAAGCAGACCGCGTGGCGGCCGGTGCCGCTGCGGTTCGCGGTGCCGCTCGCGGTGCTCGGCTACGCCGTGTCGGAGGCGCCGGCGATTCCCGGCACCGACATCCACCCGGGCCTCGCCGTCACCGTCGGCGGCTTCGCCCTGCTCGTCGCCTCGCTCGCGTCGGCCGACGCGCACCGTTCGTCGACGTTCCTCGCTCGGCCGGTGTGGCAAGAGCTCGGGCGCCTGTCGTTCGCGTTCTACCTCGTGCACCTGCTCGTGATCGCATCGGTGTCGTCCGCGTGGCCCGACGGCCACCCCGAACTGCACTGGCCCCGCGCGATCGCGCTCGCCGCGGTGGCGTTCGCGATCTCGCTCGGTCTCGCGTGGGTGCTGCACCGCGGTGTCGAGACGCGCGCGCAACGCGTCCTGCTGCGCTTCGACCCCGACCGGCGGGGCGCCTCTCGCCCGGCGCGTGCGGTGGATGCCGCGGTTGCGGTGGATGCCGCGGTTGCGGTGGCCCGCTGACGTGGGGCGTCGGGAACAGGCGTTGCGCTGAGAACAGGCTGATTCCGCCGGATGCGGCCTGTTTCGGTGGCATCCCCTGTTCTGGGAACGGGATGCCAGGGCAGGTGGCGATGCGCGGACGTCGGTGGCCCGCTGACGCCGTGCATCGGGGACAGGCGTTGCGCTGAGGACAGGCTGATTCCGCCGGATGCGGCCTGTTTCGGTGGCATCCCTTGTTCTGGGAACGGGATGCCAGAGCCCTTGGCCCCGCGGACCGTCACGGTTAGAGTCGCCGGATGGTGGCAATCGGGGGACTCCACGTGATCGTTCTTCTGCTGGCGTGGGCCGTCGGCATCGCCGTGATCGGCGCGGCGGTGTACTTCGCCGTGCGGCTCGCGGTGACGCACGCGCTGAAGGCGCACACGCGGTGGGTCGACAACGGCAAGCCCTGACGACGGCGCCGGCACCGCGCTGAAGGCACGCGCCCCGACGGTCGCCGACGCCGCGCTGGCAGGGTTGAGTGTCCAAGACACGCGGATGCCGCGCGCTACCGTCCGCGTGTCTTGACACCGAAATCGGGTGCGGGTGCGGGTGCGGGTGCGGGTGCAGGTGCGGGTGCAGGTGCGCAGCGCGGCTCGGGCGCCCGGGACGCCTCCCAGCCGCGCCTCGGTACACTCTTCCGTGCCCGAAACACTCCCGACACCCGATCGCGAGGCCGGCCGCGTGGCATCCATCGATCCTCATGAGCTCGAGATCGCCCTGCGCGTGCTCGATGCCGCTGCCGCTCTCGACCCCGAAGATCCGGCGTACATCGCGCTGCGTCGCCAGACCGGCAAGCTCTACAAGGACGTCAAGCGGCAGTCCCGCAAAGAGAAGCGCCAGCGCATCGCCGACGCCGACAAGGCCGTCGTCGCCGCCACCGCCACCGGCGCGGCCGACCGCATCGACGACGAGACGCGCGGCATCCCCCTCGCGACCCGCGTCGAAACGCCCTACGCCGGCGAGCTGATCAAGCCCCGCAACTGCTACATCTGCAAAGAGCTGTACACGCTCGTCGACGCGTTCTACCACCAGCTCTGCCCCGACTGCGCGGCGATGAGCCACGCCAAGCGCGACGCCCGCACCGACCTCACCGGCAAACGCGCGCTCCTCACCGGTGGCCGCGCGAAGATCGGCATGTACATCGCGCTGCGCCTGCTGCGCGACGGCGCCCACACGACCATCACGACGCGCTTCCCGCGCGATGCGGTGCGACGCTTCTCGTCGCTCCCCGACAGTGTGGACTGGCTGCACCGCCTCAAGATCGTCGGCATCGACCTGCGCGACCCGGCCCAGGTGATCGGACTCGCCGAGTCGGTGGCATCCGCGGGTCCGCTCGACATCCTCATCAACAACGCCGCGCAGACCGTGCGGCGCTCGCCGGGTGCGTACAAACCCCTGGTGGATGCCGAACTCGCACCGCTCCCGGACGGACCGCTGCCCGAGCTGCTCACCTTCGGCCACACCAACGACGCGCACCCGCTCGCGCTGGCGCAGTCGGTGTCGGCGCACCCGATCCTCGCGTCGGCCGCGCGCACGGCCGACGAGCTCACCGCCGAGGCGATGGCCGCGGGGTCGTCGTCGCTCGAGCGTCTGGCCGCGGGCACCGCGATCGACGCGGGCGGCCTCGTTCCCGACGAGGACCGCATCAACAGCTGGACGCAGCACGTCGACCAGGTGGAGCCCCTCGAGATGCTCGAGGTGCAGCTCGCGAACATGACGGCGCCGTTCCTGCTCGTGAGCCGCCTGCGTCCCGCGATGGCGGCGTCGACGGCGCAGCGGAAGTACATCGTCAACGTCTCGGCGATGGAGGGCGTGTTCGGCCGCGGATACAAGGGTCCCGGTCACCCGCACACCAACATGGCCAAGGCCGCGCTGAACATGCTCACGCGCACCAGCGCCCGCGAGATGTTCGAGTCCGACGGCATCCTGATGACCGCCGTCGACACCGGCTGGATCACCGACGAACGGCCGCACTTCACCAAGGTGCGCCTCGCCGAGGAGGGCTTCCACGCCCCGCTCGACCTCGTCGACGGCGCCGCCCGCGTGTACGACCCAATCGTGCGCGGCGAGGCCGGCGAAGACCTCTTCGGCATTTTCCTGAAGGACTACCGCAAGAGCTCGTGGTGACGCCGCGGCGCGGGTCGCGCCTGCGCCTCGGCTGAGTGTCCAGGACACGCCGTTGGCGGGGTCGGCGATGCGGCGTGTCTTGGACGCTCGCGGGGCGTGGCGCCGGGTGTGCGCTGACGTTGGGTGTCCAGGACACGCGGATGCCGTGGCATCCCGTCCGCGTGTCTTGGACACTGAACCGCGGCGGTGACCCGCGCCTCGGCGATCCGCTCGGCGGCGCCCCACGGCCCAGTGTCCAGGACGCGCCGTTGGCGGGGTCGGCGATGCGGCGTGTCGTGGACGCTCGCGGGGCGCCGCGCCGGGGGTGCGCTGACGTTGGGTGTCCAGGACACGCGGATGCCGTGGCATCCCGTCCGCGTGTCTTGGACACCCAAGTGGTCGGCAAGGCGTCTGCCCGGCGGGGCCGCGCGCGCGACCTGCGGCCCAGTGTCCAGGACGCGCCGTTGGCGGGGTCGGCGATGCGGCGTGTCTTGGACACTCAACCGCCTGGGCGCCCCGCGCGGCGGCGACGCGCGCCTCGGCGAGCCGCGCGCCCCGACGCCACCCGCCCCGCGGCGACCCCCCCGCCCCCGCGCCCTCGACAACTCGGTTACCGAGCAGTAACCTGAAGCCCGATTACCGGTCGGTAACCCAATGGAGGGTCGTCATGGCGCAGGACTACCGCGCGCTCGTCGAGCAACTGCGCGAGCGGCGCGAAGACATCGCGAGAGGCGGGCCCGAGAGAGCGCGCGAGCGGCACACCGCGCGGGGCAAGATGCTCGCCCGCGACCGCATCGACGCGCTGCTCGATCGGGGGAGCCCCTTCCTCGAGGTCGCGCCGCTCGCGGCGTTCGACATGTACGACGGCGACTGCCCGGCGGGGGGAGTGGTGGCCGGGATCGGCCTCGTGCACGGGCGGCACGTCATGGTCGTCGCCAACGACGCCACGGTCAAGGGCGGCACGTACTACCCGATCACGGTGAAGAAGCACCTCCGGGCGCAGGAGATCGCCGCCGAGAACCGCCTCCCGTGCGTGTACCTCGTCGACTCGGGCGGGGCGTTCCTGCCGATGCAGGACGAGGTGTTCCCCGACCGCGACCACTTCGGCCGCATCTTCTACAACCAGGCGCGGATGTCGCGCGACGGCATCCCGCAGATCGCCGCGGTGCTCGGCTCGTCCACGGCGGGTGGGGCGTACGTGCCGGCCATGAGCGACGAGACGGTCATCGTCCGGAACCAGGGCACGATCTTCCTCGGCGGGCCGCCGCTCGTGAAGGCGGCGACCGGCGAGATCGTCAGCGCGGAAGACCTCGGCGGCGGAGCCGTCCACACCCGCGTCTCGGGAGTCACCGACCACCTCGCGGAGAACGACGCGCATGCGCTCCAGATCGTCCGCGACATCGTGGCGACGCTGCGCCCGCCGGAGCCCCTCGCGGTCGAGCCGGCCCGCGCGCCGGAACGCCCCGCGAGCGAGCTCGAGGACGTGGTGCCGGTCGAGCTGACCGCCCCGTACGACGCGCGGGAGATCCTCGCCCGGATCGTGGACGCGGACAGCATCCACGAGTTCAAACGCGAGTACGGCGAGACCCTCGTCACCGCCTTCGCCCGCATCGAGGGGCACCGGGTCGGAGTGATCGCCAACAACGGCGTGCTCTTCGGCGAGTCAGCGCTCAAGGGCGCCCACTTCATCGAACTGTGCGACCAGCGCGGCATCCCGCTGGTGTTCCTGCAGAACATCACCGGGTTCATGGTCGGGCGCGAGTACGAGTCCGGCGGCATCGCGAAGCACGGCGCCAAGATGGTCAACGCGGTCGCCTGCGCCTCGGTGCCGAAGCTCACCGTCGTCGTCGGCGGATCGTTCGGCGCGGGCACCTACTCGATGTGCGGCCGCGCGTATTCACCGCGATTCCTGTGGCTGTGGCCCGGCGCCCGCGTTTCGGTGATGGGCGGTCCGCAGGCGGCATCCGTCCTCTCCACCGTCCGGCGCGATCAGATCGAGGCGGGCGGCGGGGAATGGTCGACCGACGACCAGGCCGCGTTCGAGGCACCGATCCGCGCGCAGTACGAGGAGCAGGGGAGCCCCTACTACTCCACCGCGCGGCTCTGGGACGACGGCATCATCGAGCCGAGCCAGACCCGCGACGTGCTCGCCCTCGCGCTCGACGTCGTCGCGCGCACCCCCCTCGACGCGCCGGGCTACGGCGTCTTCCGGATGTGATCCGCATGTTCGACACCGTCCTCATCGCCAACCGCGGCGAGATCGCCTGCCGCATCATCCGCACGCTCCGCCGACTCGGCATCCGCTCGGTCGCCGTGTACAGCGACGCCGACGCCGACGCCCGGCACGTCCACCTCGCCGACGTCGCCGTACGGCTCGGTCCCGCCCCCGCCGCCCAGAGCTACCTCGACACGGATGCCGTGCTGCGCGCCGCCCGCGGCGCCGGGGCGCAGGCGATCCACCCCGGGTACGGCTTCCTCGCCGAGAACGCCGCGTTCGCCCGCGCGTGCGAGGAGGCGGGCATCGCGTTCGTCGGTCCCACCGCCGACGCGATCTCGGTCATGGGCGACAAGATCACGGCCAAGCACGCCGTCGAGGCGCGCGGAGTGCCCACGGTGCCGGGCATCGCCCGGGCGGGGATGACGGATGCCGAGCTCATCGCGGCCGCACCCGAGGTGGGGTATCCGCTGCTCATCAAGCCGTCGGCCGGCGGTGGGGGCAAGGGCATGCACGTCGTCGAGGCCGAGCGCGACCTCGCGGGAGCCCTCGCGGCAGCCCGCCGAGAGGCTGCCGCGAGCTTCGGCGACGACACCCTGTTCTTCGAGCGGTACGTGCGCACGCCGCGCCACATCGAGGTGCAGGTGCTCGCCGATGCTCACGGCGCGGTCGTGCACCTGGGCGAGCGCGAGTGCTCGCTGCAACGGCGGCACCAGAAGGTCATCGAAGAGGCCCCGTCGCCGTTGCTCGACGCGGCCACGCGCGAGCGCATCGGTACCGCCGCGTGCGAGACGGCCCGCAGCGTCGACTACCGCGGCGCCGGCACGGTCGAGTTCATCGTCTCGGCCGATGCGCCCGACGAGTTCTTCTTCATGGAGATGAACACGCGCCTGCAGGTCGAGCACCCCGTCACCGAGGAGATCACGGGTCTCGACCTCGTCGAGCAGCAGCTGCGGATCGCCGCCGGCGAGCCCCTGACCCTGACCCAGGATGCCGTGACCCTGACCGGCCACGCGATCGAGGCGCGCGTGTACGCCGAGGACCCGGCATCCGGATTCCTGCCGACGGGTGGACACGTCGCGCGCGTTGTGCACCCGGTCGGGGAGGGGATCCGCGTGGACACCGCGCTGGAGGACGGCCTCGACGTCTCGGTCGACTACGACCCGATGCTCGCGAAGATCATCGCGTGGGGGCCCGATCGCGAGAGCGCGCGGCGACGGCTCGTTGCGGCGCTCGGCGAGACGGCGGTGCTCGGGTTCGCGACGAACGTCGATTTCGTCCGTCGGCTGCTCGAGGTGCCCGCAGTCGTCGCGGGCGACCTCGACACCGGGCTGATCGCGCGGGAGTTCGACCGGCTGCCGCTCGCCGCTCCGCACGACGACGACTTCCGTGCGGCCGCGGTACTCCTGGATGCCGCGACGCGGTCGGCATCCCCCGCCGCGGGCGCGTGGGGCCGCGGCGACGGCTGGCGGCTCGGGTCGCCCGCGCCGCGGCGCCATCGGCTGACGTCCGCCGGGGTGGAGCGGATCGTCACCGTGCGCGGGGCCGGAGCCGCACTGTCGGTCGACGTCGACGGAGAGGTCCTGCCCGCCCGGGTGCGGACGTCGGGCGACGGCACGGCGATGGTCGACCTGGGTGGTCGCGTGCACACCTTCGCGGCCGCCGTCGACGCCGCGGGCGTGTGGGTCGCCCGCGAGGGCGCGGTGCTGCTTATCGACACCGTGCGCGAGAGCCATCGCGCCGACGCCACCGCGGATGCCGACCCGCAGCTCGTGTCGCCGATGCCCGGCACCGTGGTGATGGTGCACGTCGCCGACGGCGCGACCGTGGAAGCGGGCGACCCCGTGCTGGCGGTCGAGGCGATGAAGATGGAGCACGTGGTGCGGTCGAGCGTGGCGGGGACGGTCGCGCTGCACGCCCGGGTCGGCGACGTCGTCTCGCGCGGGCAGGCGCTCGCCGTGGTCGCGCCCGCCCCCGCCGCCCCCGCGGCCCCCGCGCCGCCCGCCCCCGCCGCCGCCGCCGCGCCGGCCACCGCCCTCGCCGCGGACCCTGCGCCCCCCGCCCCCGCGCCGCCCGTCCCCGCCGCGTCGCCCTGAGCGTTGAGTGTCCAAGACACGCGGATGCCGACGCGACCCATCCGCGTGTCTTGGACACTGAACCCGCCGACACGACGACCCCGAGACGACACGAACCGAAAGGTGCCCGCATGAACGGCCCCGCGCTGCTCTTCTGCCCCGCCGATCGCCCCGACCGGTACGCGAAGGCGGCGGCCGCCGCCGACACCGTGATCCTCGATCTGGAGGATGCCGTCGCACCGGCCGACAAGGCCCGGGCGCGCGAGGCGCTCGCCGCGACGCCCCTCGACCCGGCGCGCACGATCGTGCGGGTGAACCCCGCGGCCACGGGGGCGCATGCGCTCGATCTCGCGGCCGCGCGCGCGGCCGGGTACACCCGCGTGATGCTCGCCAAGGCGGAGTCGGCCGCCGACGTCGAGGCGACGGCGGCGTTCGAGGTCGTCGCGCTGTGCGAGACCGCTCGGGGTATCATGCACGCCGCCGAGATCGCGGCGCACCCCGCGACCGTCGCCCTCATGTGGGGCGCCGAAGACCTGATCGCGAGCATGAACGGGCGCTCCAGCCGCTTCGCCGACGGGCGGTACCGCGATGTGGCGCGGGCCGCGCGCTCGTCGGTGCTGCTCGCCGCGCACGCCTTCGGCCGCGCCGCGATCGACGCCGTGCACCTGGACATCGCCGACGTCGAGGGGCTCCGCGCGGAGTGCGAGGATGCCGCGGCTTCGGGTTTCACCGCGACGGCGTGCATCCACCCGAGCCAGGTCGGCGTCATCCGGGCCGCTTATGCGAGCACCGACGAGGAGCGGGAGTGGGCGCGGGCGGTCCTGGAAGAGGCGCAGGGGCAGCCGGGGGTGTTCCGATTCCGCGGACGGATGATCGACGAGCCCGTCCTCCGGCAGGCGCGTGAGATGCTGCGCGGAGCGGATCCGCGAGAGGAGTGACGCCGTGACCGCGACCTGGAGGGCGACGCAGAAGGCCAACCGCCGCGCCTCGCTGATGCGCTCGGCCGCGCAACTGTTCGCCGAGCGCGGGTTCGCCGCGGTGTCGACCGTCGAGCTGGGCGACGCCGTCGGTATGAGCGGTCCGGCGCTGTACAACTACTTCCCGAGCAAGGAGGCTCTCCTCGCGGAGGTGCTGATCGACGCCAGCCGGAGGCTGCTGGAGGGATGCCGCGAGCTCGTCGCCGAGCCCGGAGCGCCGGCCGAGCTGCTCCGGCGTCTGGTGCGGTTCCACCTCGACTTCGCCACGGCGGACCCCGACGTCATCCGCATCCAGGATCGCGAGCTGGCGCAGCTGCCGAGCGACGTCAACCACACGGTGCGGAGCTTGCAGCGTCAGTACGTGCAGGAGTGGGACGTCGTGCTGGCATCCGTTCGCCCCGAGCTCGACGCCGCCGAGCGTCAGACCCGTCTTCTCGGAACCTTCGGGCTGCTCAACTCGACGCCGCACAGCGCGGTGGCCGCGGATGCGTCCGACATCCTCGCCGGCATGGCGCTGCGCGCCCTCACCGGCCCCTGACGGACGCCCGCCCGACGCCAGATCACACGATCCGGTCGAGCGCACACGTTCCGGACGTCCCGTTCATGTGCGCTCGACCCGATCGTGTGCGCTCGCGCGCGCCTCGCCTCCCGCGCGCGGGCTCACGCCGGAAGGAAGTACTCCCGCGCGAGCGGGGCGATCTCCAGACCGGATGCCGTCGCGGCGGTGACCCAGCGGAGCTCGGCGATCTCGGCATCCGGGATCGGCTGCTGGTCGCCGATGTCGACGCGGAACACGTCGGCGACCACCGCGAAGCCGGGTTCGTTCGCCGCCGTCGCGGTGAAGGAGCCGAGCGGCTCGAGGGTGTCCGGCTCGACCCGCAGCCCGACCTCCTCCGCGAGCTCGCGCGCGAGGGTCTCGGCGGGCGTCTCGCCCGGCTCCGGCTTGCCGCCGGGCTGCATGAACGCGGTCGTCCCGGCCTTGCGGACGAGCAGCAGACGCCCGTCGTCGTCGGTGATGACCGCGGCCGAGACGTGGATGAGGCGTGGGGTCGTGGCATCCGGAGTCACCCCCGCACGGTAGCACCGGCTCGCGAGCGGTCGAGTGTCCAAGACACGCCGTCGGCGGGGCGTGCGGTACGGCGTGTCTTGGACACTCGACGGGGCGCCGGGGCGCCGGGGCGACGGGGCGACGGGGCGCCGGGGCGCGGGGATCAGACCCGCGCGCCCACCCGGCGCGGGACGAGGCGCTCGAGCTGCGTCACGTGCGCGGGCGTGAGCTCGGCGAGCGAGGTCACCTGCAGCAGTTGCATCGTGCGGACGACCTGGTCGGCGAGGATCTGGATCGCTCGGTCGACGCCCTCGCGGCCCCCGGCCATCAACCCGTACAGGTACGCGCGGCCGATCAGGGTGAACTTCGCTCCCTGGGCGATGGATGCCACGATGTCGGCGCCGTTCATGATGCCGGTGTCGATCGCGATCTCGGTGTCGGCGCCGACCTCGCGCACCACGTCGGGCAGCAGGTGGAACGGCACGGGGGCGCGGTCGAGCTGGCGTCCGCCGTGGTTGGACAGGACGATGCCGTCCACGCCCAGGTCGGCGAGGCGCCGGGAGTCCTCGACGTTCTGCACGCCCTTGATGACGAGCTTGCCGGGCCACAGCGCCCGGATCTCGGCGAGGTCGTCGAACGAGATCGAGGGGTCCATGGCGGAGTTCAGCAGCTCGCCGACGGTGCCGCCGGTGGCGCTGAGCGAGGCGAACTCGAGCTTGGGCGTGGTGAGGAAGTCCCACCACCACCAGGGGCGGGGGAGTGCGTCGATGATCGTCGACACGCTCAGCTGCGGCGGGATCGAGAAGCCGTTGCGCTTGTCGCGCAGACGGGCGCCGGCGACGGGGGTGTCGACGGTGAAGAACAGCGTGTCGAAGCCCGCTGCCGCGGCGCGCTCGACCAGCGCGTACGAGATCTCGCGCTGCTTCATCACGTACAGCTGGAACCAGTTGCGTCCGTGCGGGTTGGCCGCCTTGACCGACTCGATCGAGCTCGTGCCCAGCGTGGAGAGGGTGAACGGGATGCCGGCGGCTCCCGCTGCGCCGGCGCCGGCGATCTCGCCCTCGGTCTGCATGAGGCGCGTGAACCCGGTCGGGGCGATTCCGAACGGCAGGGCCGACGAGCCGCCGAAGATCTGGCAGCTCGTGTCGACGTGCGACACGTCGCGCAGGATCGACGGGTGGAACTCCACGTCGGCGAAGGCCTGGCGGGCGCGGGCGAGGCCCTCTTCGCTGTCCGCGGCGCCGTCGGTGTAGTCGAACGCGGCGGCCGGCGTGCGACGCTTCGCGATGTCGCGGAGGTCGGCGATCGTCAGGGCGGAGTTCAGTCGGCGGCGGCGTCCGTTGAAGTCGGGGCGCTTGAACTGCATCAGCTCGAGCAGCTCGACCGGGTTGGGGAACTGGCGTGTCACGGCGGACATGGCGTGCCTTTCGAGAGGGGGAGGAGGTTACGGGAGCATCCAGGACAGGACCGACGACTGCAGTCCCACGAGCAGGCACATCACGACGAGCATGCCGACGCTCCACCAGATGACCTTGCGCAGGATCGTGGACTCCTGACCCACGAGGCCGACGGCGGTCGCGGCGATGGCGAGGTTCTGCGGGCTGATCATCTTGCCGATGACGCCGCCGGAGGTGTTCGCGGCGACCAGCAGCGTCGGGTCGATACCGGCCTGCAGGGCGGCGCTCTGCTGCAGGGTGGCGAACAGGGCGTTGGCGCTCGTGTCGGAGCCGGTCACGGCGGTGCCGAACCAGCCGAGGATCGGGGAGAGGAAGGCGAAGAGCGCGCCCGTGCCGGCGATCCAGGCGCCGATCGTCAGCGTCATGCCCGACATGTTCATGACGTAGGCGAGCGCGAGCACCGAGCCGACGGTCAGCAGCGAGAAGCGGAGCTTCACGAGGGTCTGGATCCAGGCCCGGCCCGCCTCCCGCAGCGGCAGGCGGTAGACGAGCGCGACGACGATGCCGCACAGGATCAGCAGGCTTCCGGCGGACGACAGCCACGCGAACGTGTAGACGGTGGAGCCGGCGGCCTTGCCGCTCGCGGTCAGGATGTTGCCGTCCAGGCCGGGCCACGGGATCTTGACGTCGGTCGAGGCGAGGAACGTCTTCACGGGCGTCCACAGCTTCGCCAGCGAGAACACGACGATCACCAGCAGGTAGGGGAACAGCGCCAGGAACACCGTGCGGGGCGTGAGCCGCGGACGCGCGGCCGGGGTCTCGGCATCCGTCGTCCCGGCCCCTCCGCCCGAGCCGGGGACGCTCGCTCCGACGAGGCTCGTCGCGCGCTCTTTGAGCAGGCGCTCGCGGGCGGCCGCGGTGCCGCGGGGCTGCCAGAAGCGCAGCAGCACGACGGCGGCGGCGATTCCGGCGAGGGATGCCACGATGTCGGTCAGCTCGACCGAGATCCAGGTGGCGCTGACCCACTGGGCGACGGCGAAGATCGCACCGAACGTGAGGGCGGCGGGCCAGGTCTCCTTGAGCCCCCGCCAGCCGTCGGCCAGCAGCACGAGGATGAAGGGCACGAACAGCGCCACGAGCGGGGTCTGGTGGCCGACGTACGCGCCGATCTCGCGGTAGTCGATTCCGGTGAGGCTCCCCGCGGTGACGATCGGGGTGCCGACGGCGCCGAACGCCACCGGGGCGGTGTTGGCCAGCAGCACGATGACGGCCGCGCGCATCGGGGTGAAGCCCACCGCCATGAGCATGACGCCCGTGATGGCGACCGGTGCGCCGAAGCCGGCGAGCGCCTCCAGGAGTCCGCCGAAGCCGAACGCGATGATGATCGCCTGGATGCGGGGGTCGTCGCTGAGGGCGTTGATGACCAGGCGGAGATCCTCGAACCGGCCGCTGCGCACCGTGAGCTCGTACAGCCAGATGGCGTTGAGCACGATCCACATGATCGGGAAGAGGCCGAAGACGAAGCCCTGCGTCGCGGAGAGCGCGGCGAGGTCGACCGGCATCCGGAAACCGAACACCGCCACCAGCAGCGCGACGCCGAGGCCGGACAGGCCGGCCCAGTGCGCCTTCCACCGCAGCACGCCGAGGGCGAGGAACACCGTGAGGAACGGGAGGCTCGCCACGAGAGCCGAGAGAACGATGCTGGCGCCGATCGGCGCGAGTTCGGGGGTGTACATCGGGGCCTTCCTTCGAACGACGTTGTTGCGAAGCGCCAACCTTTTAGAGGTCAGACCGCTAACGCAAGGTAACGGCTGGACCGATACGCTGTCAACACCCACTCCCGAAGGCGGCAGGTCATGGCATCCGTTCCCGACGTCGAGGACGCTGCTGGCGACCTCTGGCTCCCGGTCCGCAAAGCTCGCGCCCACGAGTTGGTGATCGAGGTCATCGAGGACCGCATCCTCTCCGGTGTCCTCAAGGTCGGGGACGCCCTCCCACCCGAGCGCGAGCTCGCAGCGAACCTCGAGGTCAGTCGCGCCGGTGTGCGTGAGGCCGTGCGGGTGCTCGAGAGTCAGGGCGTGCTGCGCTCGCAGCCCGGCGCCGGCGCCGCCGCGGGAACCTTCGTCGCGGCCCTCCCGCGCGAGGCGCTCACCCGCTTCCTGCGTCTGCACGTGGCGCTGTCGAACTTCACCATCCACGACGTCACCGAGGCCCGCATCGTGCTCGAGCGCGCCTCCGCCGCCTCGGCCGCACGCGACCTCCACTCCGCCGCCCGTGCCGAGATCGAGGCCGCGCTTGCCGCGGGCGAGGCTGCGATCGGCGCCCGCGGAGCGTTCAACGAGGCCGACACGCGGTTCCATCTGGCGATCGCCGATGCCTCCGGCAGCGGCCTCTCCGCCGCGCTGACGGGGGCCATCCGCGAGGCCGTGCGCGTTCCGCTGCTGCACGCGATCGAGCGCAACGCCGACTGGGGCGACCAGTCGGCGCTGCTGCAGCGCGAGCACCGCGCCATCGCCGAGGCGATCTTCGACGGCGACGCGGAACGTGCCGCGAGCCTCACCGAGGCGCACATCCGCCGGGCGACCTCGGTGCTGTTCGAGGCGTAGTCGCCCGGACTCCTACCGCGGCCGGGCGGTGCCGTCGTCGGCGGGCGCGCCGTAGGAGGCCACCACGCGCTCGAGGTAGCGGGCGATGACCGCCTGTTCGTCTTCGCTGAAGTCGTCGAGCACGGCATCGACCGAGGCGATCATGGGCGCGAGGTGGCTCATCGCGCGATGGACCGACGCTTCGGTCGGCACGACCAGCAGGCTGCGACGATCGGTGGGGTGGGGCGCGCGGGTGACGTGGCCGAGGGCGACGAGACGGTCGATCGCCGCGGTCGTCGCGGCGGTGGTGAGGTCGAGGCGGCGGGAGAGCTCGCCGGGCGAGAGCGGGCCTGACATCACGAGGTGCCCCATGGCGTCGAGGCCGGTGGGGTTGACGGAGAGCTCGTGCTGCAGCGACTTCTCGAACTCGGTGCCGGCGCTGAAGAGGGCGCGCACGAGCACGGTCGCGGGCCGCACGGGAGAGAACCCCGGACCGGCGGGGACCGTGGAAGATTCCGTCGCTTCCATGACTGGCATCCTACGTCGAAATTGCGCTACCTTTCTCGTATCTCGATTTTCGAGATACTTCAAAACCTAGCGAAAGACGACGATGAACGGCTTCCTGCGTTTCCTCACCTCGGCCCGCACGTCCTGGATCGTGCTGGTCGTCGCGTTCGCCGGCGTCGCCGCTCTGTTCGTCCTCGGCTCCGGCTCCTCGTCCGAGACGGCGCCGGGCTCGGGTCTTCCCGACTCGGCCGAGTCCGTCCAGGTGCAGAAGATCCTCGACACCTTCCCGGATGCCGACACCACCTCGGCCCTGCTCGTCTTCGCGTCCGACGACGGCGAGGCCCTCCCCGCCGACACCGTCGCCGCGATCCAGCAGAAGGCGTTCGGCGACCTCGTCGACCTCACCCCCGACGGATTCATCCCGCCCGCCCAGGTGTCGGAGGACGGCACCGTCGCGCTGCTCGTCGTGCCGCTCACCCCCGAAGAAGACGTCGCCGCGCAAAGCGAGCGCGCCGACGAGATTCGCACCCTCGCCGCCGACGGCCTCACCGGCGTGAACACCTACCTCACCGGTCCCGAGGGCTTCGAGGTCGACATCGCGGCGGTCTTCGACGGCGCCGACTTCACGCTGCTGCTGACCACCGTGATCGTCGTCGCGGTCCTGCTGCTCATCACGTACCGCAGCCCCTGGCTGTGGCTCGTCCCGCTCGTCGTCATCGGCACCGCTGACGCGTCCGCCGGCATCGTCGCCCGCCGCGTCGCCGCGCTCGCCGGAGTGCAGTTGGATGCCTCGGTCACCGGCATCCTGTCCGTCCTCGTCTTCGGCGCGGGAACGAACTACGCCCTGCTGCTCATCGCCCGATACCGCGACGAGCTGCGCCTGGCCGAAGACCGCCGCGAGGCCATGCGTCGGGCGGTCCGGGGAGCCGGGCCCGCGATCATCGCGAGCGGGTCGACGGTCGCGCTGGCCCTGGCCACCCTGCTCCTGGGCGAGCTGTCGGGCAACCGTGCGCTCGGGCTCGCCTGCGCCGTGGGCGTCATCGTCGCGATGGCGTTCGCCCTCATCGTGCTGCCCGCCGCCCTCGTGCTGTTCGGTCGCTGGCTGTTCTGGCCGTACGTCCCCCGCTTCGGCTCGCCCGACGCGATCGCCCGCAGCCCGTGGGGCAAGCTCGGCCGCGGCGTCTCGAAGCGCCCCGTAGTGGTCGCCCTCACCGGTGCCGTCGTGCTCGGGGCCCTGGCCAGCGGCCTGTTCTTCGTGCAGACGGGGCTGTCGCAGAACGACCGCTTCCTGCAGAAGCCCGACGCCGTGAAGGGCCAGCAGGTGCTGGCGGAGGCGTTCTCGGCGGGGGCGACGTCGCCCGCGACGGTCGTGGCCCCGGTGGCCGACGCCGACGCCGTCCTCGAGGCGGCCGGGAGCATCGAGGGGGTCGACTCCGCCCGTCTCGCCGAGGAGACGAGCGACTGGGCGCGCATCGACGTCACCCTGAACGCGTCCGCCGAGACGCCCGAGGCGTTCGCCACGATCGAGCGGCTGCGCGCCGACCTCGACGGGGTCGGCAGCGGCCAGACGCTCGTGGGCGGTCTCGACGCCCAGGCTCTCGACGTCGCCGGTGCGCAGCAGCGGGATCAGAACCTGATCATCCCGCTCATCCTCGTGCTCGTGTTCATCGTGCTCGTGATCCTGCTGCGGGCGCTCCTCGCGCCCGTGCTGCTGCTCATCGCCGTGGTGGCGAGCTTCTTCTCCGCCGTGGGCGCCGCATGGTGGCTCTTCCAGACCCCGCTGTTCGGCTTCCCCGCGATCGACACGAACGTGCTGCTGTTCAGCTTCCTGTTCCTGGTGGCCCTGGGCGTGGACTACAGCATCTTCCTCGTCACCCGGGCGCAGGAGGAGACGCGCACACTGGGGACCACGAACGGCATGATCCGCGCGCTCGCCGCGACCGGCGCGGTCATCACGAGCGCCGGCATCCTGCTCGCCGCCGTGTTCGCCGTGCTGGGGGTGCTGCCGCTCATCACGCTCACCCAGATCGGCGTGATCGTCTGCATCGGCGTGCTCATCGACACGCTCCTCGTGCGCACGGTCATCGTCCCCGCCATGGCGTTCATCGCGGGCGACCGGTTCTGGTGGCCGCGGAAGCCCAAGGTGACGGATGCCGAGGCCGCCGCCCACGCCGAGCCCGAGATCCCGCAGACCCGCGCCGGGCGCCGGAAGAGCGAAACGGTCTCCTAGACCTCCGGGCCGGGGGATGCCCCAGATACCTCCCGGCCCGGAGCCCCGCCGTCAGGTGAAGGCGATCAGCCCCGCGCGGGCGGCGGCGACGATGATCTGGACGCGGTCCCGGACGCCCCACTTGGTCATGATGCGGCCGAGGTAGGCCTTGACGGTCCCCTCCGACACGATCAGCTCCGCGGCGATCTCGGCGTTGGACATTCCGCGTGCCAGGCACCGCAGGATGTCGCCCTCGCGGTCCGTCAGAGGTTCCAGGTCGGGTGAGGCGGCCGACGTCGGACGCTCGCGCTCTCGCACGTGCTCGACCAGCAGGGCGGCGATCCGGGGGGAGAGGGACGTCGTGCCCTCGTGCACGCGCCGCACACCCGCGACGATCTCCTCGGCGGGTGAGTCCTTCAGCAGGTAGCCGGAAGCGCCCGCGTGCAGCATCGGCAGGACGGTGTCGACCGTGTCGAAGGTCGTCACGGCGAGAACGCGCACGTCGGGCCAGCGCTGCGCGATCTGCGCGGTCGCGTCGATGCCGTCCATGCGCGGCATCCGCACGTCCATGAGGACGACGTCCGGTCGATGGCGACCGACCTGGTCGAGCGCGTCGCGACCGTCGCCCGCCTCGGCGACCACGGTGGTGCCCTCCTCGCGGGTGAGGAAGTGGGCGAGGGCCGACCTCACCAGCGGGTCGTCGTCGACGAGGAGCACGCGGATCTCGGCCATGTCGCGAGCCTACCCAGCAGCCTCCCTGGACCTTCGTCCAGCGATGTGGTCGAAGGTCCACTGCGCCCGCGCACGGCCGCCGGAGATCCTCGGACCGGGGCAACGACCGGGAACACGAGGGACACCGCATGATGATGATTCGGTCCGGAATCTGGACTGCGCTCTGCCGTCTGCTTGGCCTCTGTTCCTGACGCGTGCCCCCGGGTTTCGGGTACCACGGGGGCACGCGAGTCACAATGGAGCGGTGTCCGCAGGCGCCCACGTGAACGCACCACGGGATCGCTCGTGGCTGCGGAAGACCACCCCGTTGACGCGCGTCGAGAAGACGGCGTTCGTCGTCCTGCTGCTGGCCGCCGTCGCGCTGAGCGTGATCTCGATGGTCACCGACGTCGGTGGCGACACCACCGACGGGCTGTTCGAGCTCGTCGTCACGGCACTGTTCGCGCTCTATCTCTGGTCGGCGGCCGCCGGCACTGCGTCGCTCGGGGCGGCCCTGGTGCTGTCCTTCCCGGCGGGGCTGTCGCACCCGACGTTCCTCGCGTTCGCGATCGCCGCGCTGTGCGTGGTCCGGCTCGGCACCGGCGCTCTCGTCCTCGGGTACTCGGCCACGCTCGTCGTCGCCGCTGTCGCGGTCGCCCGGCAACCGGCATCCGGGCCCTCGACGGCCGTCGGGTTCGTGGTGGTGGCGATCGTCCTGGGCGGGATCGGGCTGCTCCTGCGCGGGGCCCAAGCCCGCGGTGAGCAGCTCGGCGCGCAGCTGGTGCGGTCCCGCGAACGCGAGCAGGCGGCGGCGGCTCTCGAGCGACGCCGGCTCGCGGGAGACCTGCACGACGGGATCGCCCACGACCTGACGGTCATCGCCCTGCACGCGCAGCTCCTGGACGATCCCGACGCCACCGTGCGACAGACGGCGCAAGCGACGATCGGCGTCACCGCGCGCAACGCGCTCGGTGACCTGCGCTACCTCATCGAGATCGCCGCGGACGAGGAGTCCCCGACGCCCGGGTTCGCGTCCGACCCCGCGGCCGCGGTGCGGGAGGCCGCGGACACGCTCACGGCCGCCGGCTACCGGGTCGATGTCCACGCCGCGCCCCTGCCCCGGGCGCCCCGCCGGGTCGGCGTCGTCTTCGCCCGCGTGCTGCGCGAGTCCCTGACGAACGTGCTGAAGCACGCCGCACCCGGCACGGTCGTGCTGACGGTACGGGCGGACGAGACCCACGCCGAACTCACCGTCCGCAACGCGCTCCCCGCCGTGCGGCGGGAGGACATCCCCTCCGCGGGAACGGGCGTCGCGCGGATGGCCGGGCTCGTGCGGGAAGTGGGCGGCGACCTGCGCGCCGGGCGCGAGGCCGATGACTGGGTCGTCGTGGCGCGGGTGCCGCTGGGCTGACGCTTCGCGGATCCCGGCCGCGCGGGCTGGCGGGAGGTCCAGCCGGGTGTGGCCGGAGGGGCATTCCGCCCACCGCCGACCCCGCCGTAGCGTCGCGATCCCCGGCCGACGAAAGGACCCCCTCATGCGCACCCTCGCCCGGCGACCCCTCAACCCGGCCTCGCGCGCCCTGCTGTTCGTCGGCCCGGTGATCCTCCTCCTCCTGGGGGTCGTGCAGGTCGACACCCCCGCCGGGGCGACCGTGGCGTTGCTGTCGGTCGTCGCCCTGGTGGTCGTCACGTTCTGCTCGGGGGTGCGCCTCCGGGCGGGGGAGCGCGGGGTCTCGGTCTCGGTGGTGCCGTTCTGGGGGCGCCGCCTCCGATGGGATCAGCTGGCGCGGGTGGATGTGGCGGAGGTCGATGCCGTCGAGGACTTCGGCGGGTGGGGTGTCACGGGCAGCCCTCGCGGCCCGGGCATCCTCGTCAGCATGGGCGAGTCCCGCACCGTGCGATTGACCACCACCGACGGGCGCCGCTACTTCGTCGGGCTCGGCGACCAGGCGGGGGAGGCGGTGGACGCGCTCCGCGCCTCCGCGCCTCCCTCCGCCGGGGTTCGCTTCACGGTGGGAGCGGACCCGCGGCGGAGGGCCGGCGTCGTCGGTTCAGAGCTGTGACAGGTGCGCCTGCGCGAGGATCTCGGCCTTGGGCCGCTCGTTCGCCGCGAGCGCGAGCCAGGTCTCGACCACCGTGTCGGGATTGAGTGACAGCGACTGGATGCCGCGCGCGACGAGCCACTGCGCGAAGTCGGGGTGGTCGCTGGGGCCCTGGCCGCAGATGCCGACGTACTTGCCCTGACGCTGGCACGCGTCGATCGCCATCCCCAGCAGGTGCAGCACCGCCGGGTCGCGCTCGTCGAAGGCGGATGCCATGAGCGCCGAGTCGCGGTCCAGGCCCAGCGTCAGCTGGGTCATGTCGTTCGACCCGATCGAGAAGCCGTCGAAGTGCTCGAGGAACCGCTCGGCGAGGATCGCGTTGGCGGGCAGTTCGCACATCATGACGACCTTCAGGCCGTTCTCGCCCCGGCGGAGCCCGTTCTGCGCGAGCAGGTCGACGACGGCCTTGGCTTCGCCGACCGTGCGGACGAAGGGCACCATGATCTGTACGTTCGTGAGACCCATCTCGTCGCGGACGCGGCGCAGGGCCTCGCACTCCATGTCGAAGCAGGCGCGGAACTCGGGCGAGACGTAGCGGGCGGCGCCGCGGTAGCCCAGCATCGGGTTCTCCTCGTCGGGCTCGTACAGCGTGCCGCCGATGAGGTTCGCGTACTCGTTGGACTTGAAGTCCGACAGCCGGACGATCACCGGCTCGGGGGCGAACGCCGCCGCGATCATCGACACGCCTTCGGCGACGCGCCGGATGAAGTACTCATCGGGCGACGGGTAGGCGGCGATGCGGGCGCGGATGTCGTCGGCGAGGGTGCCGTCGAGGCGGTCGAGCTCGAGCAGGGCCCGCGGGTGGATGCCGATCTGCCGGTTGATGATGAACTCCAGGCGGGCCAGGCCCACGCCCGCGTGCGGCAGGCGCGAGAACGCGAACGCCTGGTCGGGTGTGCCGACGTTCATCATCACCTTCACGGGGGCGGACGGCATCCGGTCGAGTTCGGTGATCTCCTCGGCGAAGTCCAGGATGCCGTCGTACACGACGCCGTCATCGCCCTCCGCGCACGAGACGGTCACCTCCTGGCCGTCGGTGAGGGCGTGCGTCGCGACGCCGGTGCCGACCACGGCGGGGATGCCGAGCTCGCGCGCGATGATCGCGGCGTGGCACGTCCGGCCGCCGCGGTCGGTGACGATCGCCGACGCGCGCTTCATGATCGGCTCCCAGTCGGGATCGGTCATGTCGGCCACGAGCACGTCGCCGTGGGCGAAGTCGGCCATCTGGTCGATCGAGCGGAGCACGCGGACGCGTCCCGCACCGATGCGCTGCCCGATCGCGCGACCCTCCACGAGCACCGGGCTGCGCTCGGCGAGCACGAACCGGCGCAGCACATTGGCCGACTGCCGCGACACGACGGTCTCGGGCCGCGCCTGCAGCACGTAGAGCCGCCCGTCGATTCCGTCCTTGCCCCACTCGATGTCCATCGGGCGGCCGTAGTGCTCCTCGATGACGAGGGCGATGCGGCCGAGCTCCTCGACCTCGGCGTCGGTGAGGGAGAACCGCGCCCGGTCGGCGGCATCCACCTCGACGAAGGCCGTGCTGCCGTCGACGTGACGTCCGTCGGTGTACCGCATGGCGATGGCCTTCTCGCCGACCGAACGCTTGAGGATCGCGGGACGTCCCGCGCGCAGAGCGGGCTTGTAGGCGTAGAACTCGTCGGGGTTCACCGCGCCCTGGACGACCGCCTCGCCGAGACCGTACGAGCTGGTGAGGAACACCGCGTCCTCGAAGCCCGACTCGGTGTCGAGGGTGAACATGACGCCCGAGGCGCCCACGTCGGAGCGCACCATCCGCTGCACGCCGGCGGAGAGGGCGACCTCGTGGTGGTCGAAGCCGTGGTGCGCGCGGTACGCGATCGCGCGGTCGTTGTAGAGCGAGGCGAAGACCCGCCGGATCGCCTGCAGGATGTTCTCGATCCCGCCGATGTTGAGGAAGGTCTCCTGCTGCCCGGCGAACGAGGCGTCCGGGAGGTCTTCGGCGGTGGCGCTGGAGCGCACGGCCCAGGTGACCGTTTCGGGATCGGCTTCGCCCGCGACGAGGGCGGCGTAGGCGGTGCGGATGTCGGCCTCGAGGTCGGCGGGGAAGGGCTGCTCCTCGATCCACGCGCGCACGCGCCCGCCGAGCTGGCTGAGGGCCGCGACGTCGTCGACGTCGATGCCCTCGACCGCGGCGCGGATCCGGGCGTCGAGCCCGTCGTGGGCGAGGAAGCGCCCGAAGGCGTCGGAGGTCGTCGCGAATCCCGGGGGGACGCGGACGTCGGCGGATGCCAGGTGCGACACCATTTCGCCGAGCGAGGCGTTCTTGCCGCCGACGCGGGCCAGGTCGCCCATGCCGATCTCGTCGAAGCGCAGGATGTTGGTCATGTGAGGGGCCTTTCGTGGGGTCGGTCACGCAGATTCATGGACTGCAGGATCACGGCGGACATCTCCTCGACGCTCCGGGTCGCGGAGCTGAGGAACGGGATGTGGGTACGGCGGTAGAGGTCTTCGGCCCGGCGGATCTCGAGGGTGCACTGGGCGAGGCTGGAGTAGGTCGAGTTCGGGCGGCGCTCGTGTCGCACCTGGCTGAGCCGGAGAGCGGTGGTGGTGAGCCCGAAGCAGCGGTCGGCGTGCGGCGCGACGATGCGCGGCAGCCCGTCGGTGGGGAAGTCGTCGTCGGTGAGCGGATAGTTCGCCACGAGGAGCCCGTAGTGCAGCGCGAGGTACATCGTGGTGGGGGTCTTGCCGCAGCGGGACGGTGCGACGATGATCACGTCGGCGCTGGCGAGATCGCGCTCGCTCTGGCCGTCGTCGTGCTCGATGGCGAACTCCACCGCCCGCATGCGACGGAAGTACTGCTCGAGGTCGCCGAGGCCGTGGTACTGCCCGGCGCGCGTCTCGGCCGTGGCGCCGAGCGCGGTCTCGAGCTCGGTGAGGTGCCCGGCGAGGAGGTCGATCACGACGGTCGCGGATGCGGCCAGACGGGCCCGGATGCCGGCGTCCTTCAGCGTCGCGAAGACGATGGGCGCCTCGCCGGCCGCCGCGGACCGCAGCACGGCTCGTTCGACGGACTCGATCGCCGTGGCACTGTCCACGAAGGGGACGGTGTGCCGCTCGAAGCGCGCACCGGGGAAGTTCGCCAGGAGGGCGTTCCCGAGTGTCTCGGCGGTGATCCCGGTGCTGTCCGACACGAAGAACACCGCACGGGGCGCCACCGAGGGCGCGGCGGTGAGGTCGAAAGACGGGGTCATGCGTTGACGTTAGGGGCCGCTGTGCATGTCTTTGCGACCAATATGACCAAAAGAATCGCGGAATTTACGATCAGTGCAAATCCTCGGTAGTGGTCAGACCTCTCCTACGTCAGCGCCCGCATCGCCCCCCGTGCCCGCCCGTCCCCCGCCGTTCGACTTCCCGACAGCCGGCGCGGCCGAACCGGACACCTCGATTGCCCACAGTGGATGCCGAGAGGGGGTGGACGATGTCGCCCGCGTTCGCGATCCTCCTGGCCGTCACGACGGCGATCGCCCCCGCGCCCACCCCCGCGGACGGGGCCGGTGGCGCGGACACCGAGATCATCGTCGTCGAGGTGCCGCCGAGCGCGCGTCAGACACCCACGCCGACGGTTTCCGCCGCACCCTCGCCGACGCCGTCCACGGCAGCGCCGGCCGGCCCCCGGTCCGACCTCCCCGCGACCGGACGGGACGCGGCCGCCCTGGCCGTCGCGGTCGTGCTCGGTGTCACGGCGCTGGGGATCGGCATCCTGGTCCGTCGTCGTCGACGCCCCGTCGGGTGAGGCGCCGTCGCCCCACTCGGCTCGTTCAGTCCATCCAGAGAACGATGCCGCGCTGGCCGGTCAGCACCGACGCCACGCCGGCGCGCACGGCGGCCGCGGCGCGCTCGGGCGTGAAGGACGCCGGGTCGTAGGCCGACGCGGTGCCCAACCCCTCGCCGCGGTAGGCGGCACCGGTCCAGTCGACGGCGGTGACGTTCTCGGTCGGTTCGGCCAGCTCCGCCCCGACGATGAGGAACTGCCGGTCGAGGTGGTTCGCGGTCACCGTCGCGAGCGGGTCGACGAGCGCATCGCCCGCGCTGATGATGAGGTCGGGGTTCATGCCCATCGCCTCGACGGCTCCGTCGATCATGTCGGCGTCGGCGTGGACAACCCGCAGGTCGGCCCCGGTCTCGGCCGCCCAGCCCTGCACCGCGTCGACGAGGGTCGTGGTGGGGGCGTCATCGCCGACCGTCAGCAGCACCACGCGGTACCCGGCGGGGGCCTTCACGTCGTCCCACGACCCGGGAGCGGGGGAGTGGGTGGATTCCGGCGCCGGCGGGGTGGCGGGGGCGAAACCCGCGGCCGGGGAACCGATCGGCGCGGGCGCGGCGCGCATCGCCTCCCACCCCGACGCGGTCGAGCATCCGGTCAGCATCAGCGCCGCCGCGAGCATCGCCGCCGCCGTCATCCTGCGTGTCACCGCTCCACCCTGCGGGACGTGGGTGGCGTGCGGGAGAACGCAGGGCGCACGTTCCGTTTCCGTTCCCCCCACCGCGGACAACCGTTCACACCCGCGGAGCACGCTCGTCCGCGGAAAGGCCATCATGTCTGCAGTGTTCCGACGCGTCCTGCGCGTCCTCCTCGTCGGCGCGGGCGTGCTCGCGGTGCTGTTCTCGGCGACGCCCGCGCAGGCGCACGGGATGTCGTCCGTCGCCTTCGCCGATCTGTCCAGCGGCGGCACGGGGGTGGTGCGGGCCCAGCTCCAGCTCGAGTACGACCTCCTCGTCGTGTCCGCCGCCGATGCGGCGCAGGACGACCCGTTGTTCCAGGCGGGGACGGCGGCGTTCGAGGCCGGGGACGCGGCGCAGCAGGTCGCCGCCCTCGAGCAGTACCGCGACGACGTGGCGAGCTATGTCGGGCGGCACTTCCGCATCGCCGGGGACGGCGGGGGCTGCACGCCCACGCTCGCCGACGGCATCACGATGACGCAGCAGGAGGGGGTGCCCTACGCCGTCCTCGAGGTCGACTACGCGTGTCCGCCGTCCGAGAACGGACACGAGGTCGTCTCCACCCTGTTCCCCGACGACGAGGGCTTCGTCACCGACACCAAGACGATCCTCACGTACGCGCTCGACATCCACGAGGGGAGCACGGTCCTGGATGCCGAGCACCCGTCGTTCACCACGGCGCAGTCGACCCTCGAGCGCTTCTGGGAGTTCTTCCGGCTCGGCGCCGAGCATCTGCTCACCGGGATCGACCACATCCTGTTCCTGCTCGCCCTGATCGTCGGATCGCGGCGGCTCCGCGAGGTCGTCATCGCCGCGACGACGTTCACGCTGGCGCACTCGGTGACCTTCATCCTGGCCGCCACGGGTCTCGTGGCCGCCCCCGCGGAGATCGTCGAACCCACGATCGCGCTGTCCATCGCCGTCGTCGGCGCCTGGTACCTGTGGCGACTCTGGCGCGGGGGCAAGGTCGATCAGGACCTCTCGCACGCGCACGGATTCCTCCGACTCGACCGCGCCGGCTGGCTGCGCGTGGGCGTGGTGTTCCTGTTCGGCCTCGTGCACGGCCTCGGCTTCGCGTCCGCGCTCGGCATCGACGAACCCTGGTCGTGGACGCTGCTGTGGTCGCTGCTGGTGTTCAACATCGGCATCGAGGCGGTGCAGATCGGCATCATCGTCGTCGTCTTCCCGCTGCTCGTCCTGCTGCGCCGCCGCTACCCCCGCATCGGGATGTGGGCGAGCGGCCTGCTCGCCGTCGTGGTGACCGTGGCCGGGCTGATCTGGTTCGTGCAGCGCATCCTCGGCATCGAGTGATCGCCGTTGCGCTGATCGATACATGTCCTCGGTCAACCATTCACGCGATGGTCACCGAGCGGGCGGAGCGTGAGAGAGCCCGCCGACCGCGGGCCCTCACCTAGAGAAACGGACAGCCATGTTCCTCACCGCATCGACGTCGCACGGGGCGCTCACGCGTCGTCGTGTCTCGTGGATCGCAACGGCCGCCGTCGGCGCCTCGCTCGTTCTTACGGGCGTGGCGACGGTTCCGGCCGCGATGGCCGACACGTCGGCCACCCTCTCCGGCGTCATCCTCGGCGTCGGAGCCGACGAATCGCAGCGCATCGTCACCTGGTACTCCTCGGCCGACACCACCCAGACGGTGCAGGTCGCCCCGACCTCGACGCTCGTGAACGGGCAGTTCCCCGCCACGGCGACGACGTTCTCGGCATCCGGGACCGCGAACATCGCCTCCAGCGGCGGCTACAACCGCCACTCGACCATCACGGGCCTCGCCGAGAACACGGCGTACTCGTACCGCGTGGGCTCCGACGGCAACTGGTCGTCGACCTACGCGTTCAAGACGCAGTCGTTCGAGGGCGACTACGACTTCCTGTTCTTCGGCGACCCCCAGATCGGTTCGTCCGGCGACCTGGCCAAGGACCAGGCCGGCTGGCAGGACACGATGAACGTCGCCGTGAACGCCAACCCGAACGCGGAGCTGCTCGTCTCGGGCGGCGACCAGGTCGAGACGGCCAACACCGAGGCGCAGTGGACCTCGTTCCTCGCGCCCGATCAGCTCCGTCAGTACCCCTGGGTCGCCACGATCGGCAACCACGACGTGGGCGGCAAGGCGTACGAGCAGCACCTCTACACGCCGAACACCGACCGCTCGGCCGCGTACTACCGGAAGGGTGCGTCCAGCACCGGCACCGAGTCCGGTGGCGACTACTGGTTCATCTACAAGGACACGCTGTTCATCGACCTGAACAGCAACAGCTACTCCACCTCCCAGGGCGGCGGCGGCGACGACGCGCACGTGGCGTACGTCACCGACGTCGTGAACAAGCACGGCGCCGAGGCGAAGTACACCGTCCTCGTGTACCACCACGCGATCTACTCGCCGGCCGACCACGCGAAGGACGCCGACAACAAGATCCGTCGCGTCGACTTCCCGACGACGTTCTCGAAGCTCGGCGTCGACCTCGTCCTCCAGGGTCACGACCACAGCTACTCGCGTTCGTACGAGATCAAGAACGGCGCCAAGGCCAACCCCGCCGAGCAGCCCGGCCAGGACGAGGTGTTCGAGGGCCCCGGCGGCGTCGTCTACGTCACGGCGAACTCGTCCTCGGGCTCGAAGTACTACGACATCACCGCGCCCGACAACAGCGGCACGAGCGGTGCCGGGAACGGCGCCGACCCGCTGAACCCGAGCAGCTACTGGTACAACTCGGTGCAGAACCAGGAGCACGTCCGCACGTACGTGAAGGTCCAGGTGCAGAAGGACCAGCTCGTCGTGCAGAACATCCGCTCGGGCAACTGCCAGGCCCCGAACGCGGCCGTCGAGCGCGGCAACGTCCTGTGGTGCGGCCCCGACAACGGCACCAAGCCGGCCGAGGCCATCGGCTCCATCCAGGACGAGGTCACCATCCACCCGAACCACGGCGACGGCCAGGACATCCAGGTCGACGTCCCCACGGGCGCTCCCGGTGAGTTCGGCTGGACCATCAACGGTCACAACGGTCTCGTCGACCTCGGCACGGCGGAGGAGAAGAACTTCCAGTACTTCGAGGCCACCGGTCAGATCAACCCGATCACGGTCACCGACACGCGCGCCAGCAAGGCCGCGTGGTCGATCTCGGCCTCGGTGGGCGACTTCGTCGACGGTCAGAAGACCTTCTCCGGCACCTACCTCGGCTGGACGCCCAAGGTCGTCACGCCGGGTGCCGGCGCCGTCGCGGGTGACGCTGTGGGCTCGGGCTACGACGGGGGCGACGGCCTGTCGACCTCGCGCTCGCTCAGCTCGGCTCCCATGGGCCACGACCGCGGTGCCGGTGTCGTCGGCGCCGACCTCGACCTGAAGATCCCGAACACGATCGACAAGGGTAGCTACCGCGCGACCCTGACCCTCACCGCGCTGGCCGGCTGACCAGCGAACCGGACCGGCGGGGAGCGCCCCTCCCCGCCGGTCCTTCCCGAAGGACCCTCATGAACAACTTCCCCCGTCTCCTCGCTGCGACTCTCGCGCCGCTCCTCGCCGCCGCCGCCGCTCTGGTCGGCGTGCCCGCGGCGGCATCCGCGGCCACCGACGACGTCACGTGGACCGTGCGCACCGCCTCGAACTCGCTGGGCGCCGACCGCACGAACTTCTCATACGCACTGAACCCCGGCGCGCACCTCGACGACGGCATCGTCGTCGCCAACCGCGGGACCGAGACCGTCGAGCTCGACGTCTACGCCGCCGACGGCTACACGACCTCCACCGGCGCCCTCGATCTGCGGCTCGCCGCCGAGGCACCCGTGGGCGTGGGCAAATGGATCGTCGTCCCCGAGCACCACGTCTCGGTGCCCGCCGGGCAGACCGTCGAGGTGCCGTTCACCGTCGACATCCCCGCCGACGCGACCCCCGGCGATTACGCCGGTGGCGTGGTGACCTCGCTCACCGTGGCCGACCAGTCCGCGAACGTCAACGTCGACCGTCGCCTCGGCATCCGCACCGGCATCCGGGTCGGCGGCGATCTGGCCCCGGCCCTGACGGTCGAGGGACTCGGCGTCGACTGGGACGGCGGCCTCGTGCCCTTCCTCTTCGGTGACGCGACGGTGCACTACAGCCTGCACAACACCGGCAACGTCTCGCTCACCGCCGGGGAGGCCGACGCCGTCGCCGGTCCGTTCGGGTGGGGTGAGGTGACGGCGGCTCCCGGTGAGCCCGCGCCGACGCTGCTCCCCGGCGAGTCCTGGCAGCGGGACGTCCGGGTGCCCGCGGTGGCCGCGATGGGACTCGTGTGGGCGTCGGTGACGGCCACCCCCACGGTGACGGATGCCTCGGGCTCCACCTCCGACCTCGACCCGGTGACCGCGTCAGCGATGGGGTGGGCCGTTCCGTGGCCGATCCTCGTCGCGCTCCTGCTGATCGTCGCGGCTGCGGTCTTCGGCCCGCGCTGGCTGCGCGCTCGCCGCCGTCGTCGTCAGGCGGCCGAGGACGCCCGCGTCGCCGAGGCGGTGGCGCGCTCCCTGGCCGAGAAGGAAGAGGTGGGGGCCCCGACGGCCTGAGCGGGATATCTCGACGTCGGTGCACACGGAGGGCGCTCAGCCGGCGGGGAATAGACTGGATGCCATCGACTCCGTCTCTCCGGGACCCTCCGTGACCACTCCTGCTTCTGTGCGCTCCTTCGATGTGCGCCACGTCCAGTTGGCGCGCGCCTTCTTCGCCGCCCTGGCGGCGGTCATGGTCACGTTCTCGTCGGATCATTCGGCGGCCGTCGGCTCGAGCGTGTTCAGCGGGTTCGCGCTGGCCACCGCCCTCGTCCTCGTGCTGTCGGTGTGGCTCGTGTACCCGAGCGGTCAGCGGACGACGCCGATCCTGCTGGCGGTGGTGAGCGGGCTCGCCGGGCTCGCGGCCAGCGTCGGCGCGTGGCGGACGACGACCTTCTTCTTCGTCCTCGTCATCGTGTGGGCGGTCGTGTCCGGTGCGCTCGAGATCATCGGTGCCGTGCGCGACCGCCGCGCCGGGCGCCCCGACTCCCGCGACGGTCTCACGGTGGGGATCATCACGCTCATCCTGGCGGTCGGCTTCCTTCTCACCAGCCCGGCCTTTTCGTACGACTACACGATCGAGGGCGCCGGCACCTTCACCCTCACGGGGATCACCATCGCGGTGGGCATCTTCGGCGGCTACGCGGCGATCATCGCCGTGTACCTGGCGATCGCCGGTTTCTCGCCCCGCCGCCCGGAGCCGGTTCCGGCCGTACCCGCCGAGGAGGCCGCATCATGACCGACCACAAGCCCACCCGCCGCGATCTCATGAAGCCCGTCCAGCTGCTCGGGCTCGCCTTCGTCGCCGCGCTCTTCGCCGGCATCGTGACCCTCGTGTCGATGGGGGCCTTCCAGGCCCGCCCCGCCGACGAGATCCAGCGCGCGCTCGTCATCGGCGCCATCGCCGCCGGTGTCACCTTCATCGTCGTGCTCGTCAGCGTCGCGCTGCTGCTGCTCGCCGTCGACCCCGCTCAGGTCACGAAGACGGTCGATCGCCCGCTCCTCCTGCCGAAGGACGACGACACGTCCGCGGCCCCCGAGAGCCCGGACGGCCCCGAGGCTCCTCGGGGCTGACTCCCGCGCCGACGTTCAGACCCGCCGCGGGTCGATCATCGTCATGCCCGCCGGGGCGGCGGTGTCCATGCGCGGCAACATCTCCGCGGCCTCGTCGAGACCCACGACCCGCTCGACGAGATCCTGCGGCCGCAGCGTCCCGCGGGCGATGAGGTCGAGCATCGCGGGATAGTCCGCCGCCGCCATGCCGTGGCTGCCGAGCAGGTCGAGCTCCCACGCGATGACACGGGCCATCGGCATGGGCGTCTGGCCGTCCGCGGTCGGCAGCAGCCCGATCTGCACGTGACGGCCGCGTCGGCGCAGGCTCAGCACGGCGTCGCGCGCGGTCTGCGCGCTGCCGACGGCGTCGATCGACACGTGACTCCCGCCGTCCGTGAGCGCGTCGACCGCCCGTGGGACGTCGACGCCGTCGGCGAGGATCGTGTGCTCCGCGCCGAGACGGCGCGCCGCGTCGAGCGCGGCGGGCGTCCGGTCGACGGCGATCACGCGGGCGCCCAGGGCGGCGCCGATCATCACGGCGCTCAACCCCACGCCCCCGGCCCCCACGACCGTCACCCACTCGCCGGCACGCACGCGCGCGCGGCCGGTGAGAGCGCGGAAGGCGGTGGCGAAGCGGCATCCGAGGGCCGCCGCCGCCTCGAACGACACCCCGTCCGGGATCGCGACGAGGTTGGTGTCGGCCGCCCGCACGACGACGCGTTCGGCGAACGAGCCCCACTGGGTGAATCCCGGCTGCTCCTGACGCGGGCAGACCTGTGCGTCACCGTTCCGGCACCACTCGCACTCGCCGCAGCCCATGACGAACGGGACGGTGACCCGATCGCCGACCGCCCAGTCGGCGACCCCTGTCCCGACCTCGGCGATCACGCCCGCGAGCTCGTGCCCGGGGACGTGGGGGAGGGCGACGTCGTCGTGGCCCACCCACGCGTGCCAGTCGCTCTTGCACAGTCCGGTCGCGTGCACCTCGACCACGACGCCGCCCGCCGGCGCCGTCGGCGCGGGCACCTCGCGCACCTCGAGGGGTTCGGCCAGGGCATCCATGATCATCGCGCGCACGGCATCCATTCTCCCCGGCGGCCGCAGACGCGGGATCGCCCCGGGAACCGTCGCAACGGTCCCGGGGCGATCGTGGTGCGTCAGGCGCGGCGGCGCCGGATCAGCAGCACGCCGGCGCCCGCGAGCAGCGCGAGGATCGCGCCGACGGCGAGGGTGATCGGCGCCTCGGTGCCGGTGAGCGCGAGGGCGTCCGATGCGCCGGCGGTCCCGGATGCCGTTCCCCCGGTGCCCGCGGTCGATCCCGGCGTGGTGGCGGAGGGCGAGGGGGCGGGGGTGGTGCCCGGGTCCGTTCCGCCGTCGCCCGGGGCGGTCACGGTGAGCTCCGCGGTGCGGGTCTCCTCGACGTTGCCGGCGACGTCCGTCGACCGGAACCACACCCGGTAGGTGCCGGCCTCGGTGAACGACACCTCCGTGCCGACGGTCCAGGTGGTCCCCTCGTCGAGCGAGTACTCGGTGGTGGCGACTCCCGAGGTGGCATCCGTCGCGAGGAGCGTGAGGACCTGGCCCGGTGCCGCGACCGACGCCGTGAGGTCGGGGAGGGCCAGGGCGCGGGCCGACGAGGCCGCGGTGACGTCGGCTCCCGTGACCGGGGCCACGGTGTCGACGGGCACGGCCACCGACCCGGTGACGTCCTCCTGCTCGACGCCGTCGATAAGGGCGCGGTAGCCGACGGTGTGCGCGCCGTCGGTGTCGACCGTGACATCGGTGCCGTCGACCCACTCGCCGTCGTCGATGCGGTGCTGCACGACGACGTCGGCCCCACCGTCGTGCGAGAGCTGCACCTTCACCGGAGCGCGGAACCATCCGGCCTCGTTGGGCTCGGAGCCCAGCAGCGGCGTGATCGCCGCGATCCCACCCGCCTCGGGCACCACGATCTCAGGGATCTTGAGGTACGAGCCCGGGGTGGCGAACGTCAGGCGCAGGCCCGTGGCCAGGACCTTCGTGAACGACAGGGTCGTCTCGGTGCCGTTGACGACCGCCGGCGCGTCACCCGTCGGCACGACCGGCAGCCACTCGCCCGACGGGGTGCGGTACTCGGCGCTCAGGCCCGCGATCGTGCCCTCGATGTTGGTGAAGGTGACGTGGTCGAGGCGGTGGATCTCCCACGTCTCGATGGTGAACGTCGCGGCATCCTGGAATCCCGCGTCGGTCCAGGTCGACCACTGCGTGTTCTGCTTGCCGTCGCACGCGTTGCCGGCCGGCATCGTGGCCCACTTCGTCTGGTGGAAGGATGCCGAGACCGTGGCGTCGCCGCCGCGGCACACGTTCGGGATCGAGGCGTTGCCCCAGATGTCGACCTCGGCGATCGACTGCCAGGTGTTCGCCTCGCTCGTGAGGCGCAGGCGCAGGGCGCTGGCCGCGGGGAGGGACCGGGCGTCGATCACGGCCACGGGCGCCGACTGTCCGGCATCCTGCGACAGGGTCGCCCCGACCTCGGTGTCGATCCACGCGCCGGAGTCGTCGCGGTACTGCGTCTGGATGCGCGAGGGCCACGTGGCCGTCGACCCGTCCTTGTAGGTGTGCACGACGATCGAGTCGAACGTGCGGGTCACGCCCCAGTCGAAGGCGAGCCAGCTGTCGCGCGGGTAGCCGTTGCCGGTCCAGTCGTCCCAGCCCTTGCCGGTGGGGTTGCCGTCGACGACGGTGCCGACGAGGTTGCTGCGGCTGGACGCTGAGACCGTCGCCTCGGGCGCGATGTTCGCGATCCCCGGCTCGGTGACCGTGATGGTGCGCTGGAAGGTGCGCCCCGCGGTGAAGTGCGCGTCGGCGGCGAGCGTGCCGGTCACCGTCTGCGGGCCGAGCACGCTGGTGTCGAGCGTCGACCAGGTCACGGCGACGGGGCCCACCGTTCCGTCCGAGTCGACGTTCACCGTCGCGGGCAGGTTCGCGGTGGTGCCGCGGCGGACCGTCAGGGGCACCGCGTTCGGGGTGAGCGACCAGGTGCCGTGGCCGAAGCCCTTGTCATCCCAGTACGAGGCGTCCCAGCCGTCGCCGTAGCGCGCGGGGTCCTCGGCGGCGGGGTTGTGCATCTCCAGGCGGCCGTCCTCGCCGACGGTGAGCGGCAGCCACACGTAGGTCGAGTTCGATTCGCCCTCGTTCCAGCGGTCGCCCATGTAGACGAACTTGCCGGGCTCGAGCTCGAAGACGTTGGTGGCCTGCGAGCCGAAGGTCGAGCGGTTCGTGTCGCCGATCGACAGGAGGCCGTCACCGCCGTCGGGAATCGCGCTGTAGTACGTGTCCTCGTTCGCGTCGCCGGCCTGGACGCCGCGGATCCACGAGCCCATGAGGTCGGTCGTCGTGTAGTACGTCTGCGGGTTCGGGGCCCACCCCGTCGCCCCCGAGGCGATCGCGGTGTAGGTGCCGTCCCGCTCGAACAGCGCGGGCGCCTCGAGGTAGCCGCACTCCTTCACGATCTGGAAGTCCTCGCCGCGCACGGGCGCGTCGGCGCTGCCGTCGGCCAGGACGTAGGGGTACCGCCCGTCCTCCGAGTACTGGTGGATGCCGAGGGTGTCGGTGTCGGTGGTCTTGACGACATTCGTGTAGCTGTCGTCGAGCTCGGCGACGTAGAGCGAGGAGTTCTCCTCCGACGAGTACGAGATGTACGCCTTGCCGTCGTCGTCCTGGAACACCGTCATGTCGCGCGCCTGGCCCGGCACGGCCCACTGCGAGCAGGCCGTGTAGTCGGTGCGGTTGGGCATGCGGAACGCGCCGACCATCCGGAACGGACCCGCGGGGGAGTCCGACACGGCGACCGCGGCCATGGAGCGGGCGTAGGTGCTGCCGCCGGGCTCGGTGCGGCCGTCGGCGTGCCACCACATGACCCACTGGCCGGTCTTGTCGTTGTGCAGCACCTTGGGGCGCTCGAAGATCGCGGTGTAGTCCGCCGATCGCTGCGAGTTCAGGTGGTAGGCGAGCGCGTCGATCTTCTCGTTGCGGGGCTGCCCGTTCTCGTCGACGGTGTCGTAGAGGTTCTCGAAGTACGGGGTGAGCAGGTCGTCCCGCGTCGTGATGCTGCGCAGCGCGTCGCCGAGGTTGGTCCAGTTCAGGGCGTCGGTCGAGCGGTACACCGCGACACCGGGGCTGTTCCAGTACCCGTTGGTGCGGTCTTCGCCGTACCAGTAGTAGACGGTCTGCCCGTTCTCCTGGGTCGTGACGACCTGGCCGCCGTGCGCCTGGATGTGACGCCCGTCGGTGTCGTACCACTTCGGCTCGAGGTAGTCGGAGGCACCGCGACCGGGGTCGGCGAGCGGCTCGAATTTCGAGTAAGTCACCGGGGGATCGACACGGGGGACGCCGTCGTTCGGGTCGGTGTCGAGGGCGACGGCGGAGAGGGGGGATGCCAGTGCCCCGGCGACCACCGCGACCGTGGCGGCCGCGAGGAGTCGGCGGGAAGAGAGGGCGCGTCGATGCGTCATCGCGTCGGTTCCGTTCCGCGTCGCGACGTCGCGACGCATGGGCGACCCAGGGCCGCGTGGGGATGTTGACGTCAACACCGTAGGGCCAGAGAGCCCCGCGCGTCCACTCCCCGGACGCATACCGTCGCGGGAATGCGTCAGCGCGCGGCATCCGGGTTCGGAATACCGCGCGCTGAGGGGGGCTTACAGCGAGTCGACCACCCGCGAGGCCAGGCCGGCGTACGCCGCCGGGGTGAGCGCCAGCAGGCGCTCCTTCGCGGCATCCCCGATGTCGAGGCCGCGGACGAACTCGGCGAGCTCGGGAGCGCCCACCCGGCGTCCGCGCGTGAGGTCCTTGAGCAGCGCGTACGGGTCGGTGATCCGCGAGCGGCCCGCGGCGATCTCGGCGCGCACGACGGTCTGGATCGCCTCGGCGAGTACTTCCCAGTTCACGTCGAGGTCGGCCAGCAGCACGTCTTCCGCGAGCGAGATCTCGGTGAGACCGCGCTGCAGGTTGTCGAGCGCGAGCAGCGAGTGGCCGAACGCGACGCCGATGTTGCGCTGCGTCGTGGAGTCGGTGAGGTCGCGCTGCATCCGGCTCGTGACGAGGGTGGATGCCAGGGTGGCGAACAGTCCGCCGGCGATCTCGAGGTTGGCCTCGGCGTTCTCGAACCGGATCGGGTTGATCTTGTGCGGCATCGTCGACGACCCCGTGGCCCCCGCGACGGGGATCTGGGTGAAGTATCCGAGCGAGATGTAGGTCCAGATGTCGGTGGCGAGGTTGTGCAGGATGCCGCCCGCGTGGCGCGCGCGGTCGTACAGTTCGACCTGCCAGTCGTGCGACTCGATCTGCGTCGTGACCGGGTTGAAACCGAGGCCCAGCGACTCGATGAACTCCCGCGTCAGCGCGGGCCAGTCGACGTCGGGCTCGGCGGCCACGTGCGCCGACCAGGTGCCGGTCGCACCCGAGAACTTCGCGAGGTACTCGCCGGCATCCAGCTGACGGATGACGCGCTCGAGGCGCCACGCGAACACGCCGATCTCTTTGCCCATCGTGGTGGGGGTCGCGGGCTGGCCGTGCGTGCGGGAGAGCATCGCGGCGTCGCGGTGCTCGACGGCGAGGGCGGCGAGGGCGGCGGTGACCGAGCGAAGCTTCGGCAGCCACACGCGCTCCACCGCGCGCTGCACGGTGAGGGCGTAGGCGGTGGAGTTGATGTCCTCGCTCGTGCAGGCGAAGTGCGTGAGCTCGGCGAGGGCGGTGAGTCCGAGGCTGTCGAGACGGTCGCGCACGAGGTATTCGACGGCCTTCACATCGTGGCGGGTGACCGCCTCCTTCTCCTTGAGCCAGGCGATCTCGTCGGCGCCGAACTCCTCGTACAGGGCCCGCAGGCGCGTGCGATCGGCATCCGAGACGGGTGACGTGCCGAACAGCGACCGGTCGGTGAGGGCCAGTAGCCACTCGACCTCGACCTCGACGCGGGCGCGGTTCAGGCCCGCCTCCGACAGGTAGTCGCCGAGCTCCGAGACGGTGGCGAAGTAGCGACCGTCGAGCGGGCTGAGGGGCTGCGGGGGCAGAGCGGACACGGGTCTCCCGGGGGTCGCGCGAAGAAGTCAGCCCGCGGCACGGATGGCGGGCTCGAGCTGCCGGAACAGGGCTCGGCTGGCGCGTTCGATCATACCGAGCACCTCGTCGAACATCGGTGGCCCGGCGTAGTAGGGGTCGGGGACGTCGAGGGTCTCGGCATCCGGGACGAAGGAGAGCAGCAGTGCGATCTTGTCGGCGTCGTCGTCGTGACGGGCCCACCCGCGCAGGACGCGCTCGTGACTGCGGTCGAGCGCGACGACGAGGTCGTTGTGCGTGAAGTCGGCGAACGTGAACTGCCGTGCGCGATGCGCGGCGCCGTCGTAGCCCAGACGCTCGAGGGCGGCGAGGGTGCGGTGGTCGGCGCGTTCGCCGACGTGCCAGTCTCCGGTGCCCGCCGAGGTCGAGACGACGCGCGATCCGAGGCCCGCCTCCTCCGAGATACGCCGGAACACCACGTCGGCCATCGGCGACCGGCAGATGTTGCCGCTGCAGACGAAGACGACGCGGAAGGGCGCGTCGGCACTCGCGGTCATCCCTCCATCATGGCGGGGAGCGGCCGTCAGCGCATCAGCGGCGTGAGCGTTCGTCGTTCCGCGGCCGCAGGAGGCCGCCGAGGATCGCGTTGATGATGCCGATCAGCAGCGCGGCGACGACGGTGAGCCAGAACTCCCCGGTGCGCAGGCCCCAGTCCCAGTTCGAGGTGATGACCGCGGTCAGCCACAGCAGGAAGCCGTTGATGACGAGCGAGATGAGTCCGAGGGTGAGGATGTAGAGCGGGATGGCGACGATCTTCACGACCGTGCCGACGATGGTGTTGACCAGGGCGAAGATCAGCCCGACCAGCAGCAGCGTGAGCGCCACCTGCAGTCCCTCGCCGGGGGCGAAGGGGGTGAGCGTCACCTGCAGGGCCGGGAGCAGGGTGACGATCCAGATGGCGAAGGCGTTGACGGCCACGCGGACGACGAAGCGCATGCCCCCATCGTGGCACGGGGGTCTGACGCGCGCACGGGTGTCCTCGTTAGGCTCGACCCGTGAGCGAAGACCCGGTCCTCCCCCGTATCCGCCCCGAGATCGCCGCCCTCCCCGCCTACCGGCAGGGACGACAGGCGAGTTCGGACGCATTCAAGCTGTCGAGCAACGAGAACCCGTTCGACCCGCTGCCGGGCGTGCTCGACGCCGTGCGCGCGTCGACGGCGATCAACCGGTACCCGGATGCCACGGCCGCACGCCTGCGCGAGAGGCTCGGCGCCCGATACGGGATCTCGGCCGATGACATCCACGTCGGCGCCGGGAGCGTCTCGCTGCTCGCGCAGCTGCTGCTGGCCACGGCGGGCCCGGGCGACGAGGTCGTCTACGCGTGGCGGTCGTTCGAGGCGTACCCGTCGCTCGTGGCGGTGACGGGAGCGACGAGCGTGCAGGTGCCGCTCACCACCGACGCGCGTCACGACCTCCCCGCGATGGCGGCCGCGGTCACCGACCGCACGCGACTCATCATCGTCTGCAGCCCGAACAACCCGACCGGCCCGACGGTCGGCTTCGACGAGTTCACGGCCTTCGTCGACGCCGTGCCCGCCGACGTCCTCCTCGTGCTCGACGAGGCCTACGCCGAGTTCGTGACCGACGCGGATGCCGTCGAGGGCCACCGCGTCCGCGCGCTGCTCGCGCGCCCCAACATCGTGATGCTCCGCACGTTCTCGAAGGCCTACGGTCTCGCGGGTCTCCGGGTCGGCTACGCGATCGGCCACACGCGCGTGCTCGACGCCGCGCGCAGCACCGCCATCCCGTTGGCGGTCACCGCCGCCGCGGAGGAGGCGGCGCTGGCGAGCCTGGATGCCGAGAGCGAGCTGCTGCACCGCGTCGCCGTCCTCGCCGCCCGGCGCGACGCCCTCGTCGCCCGCCTGCGCCAGACCGGATGGGACGTGCCCGACGCCCAGGGTAACTTCGTATGGCTCCCCGCCGGCGACCGCGCGCTCGAGGTGGCCGCCGCGTTCGAGGAGGCGGGGCTCATCGTGCGCCCCTTCGCGGGCGACGGTGTGCGCATCTCGGTCGGCGAGGAGGAATCGATCGACCGCCTGGTCGAGGTCGCCGCCTCCGTCGCCCCGCGTTGAGCCGAACCATGATCCGGGATGCCGCGACGACTCCCGTCATCCCGGGGTTCTTCCCCGATCCGTCGGTGTGTCGCGTGGGCGAGGACTACTTCCTCGTCAACTCGTCGTTCGAGTACGCGCCCGGCATCCCGATCCATCGCAGTCGAGACCTCCGGACGTGGACGCAGATCGGCAACGTTCTGACGCGCGAGGCGCAGTTCCCGGCCGGTGTCTCGGGGGCGAGTCGGGGGATCTACGCGCCCACGATCCGCCATCGCGAGGGCACGTTCTTCGTCGTCGTCACGAACGTCGAACGCGGGGACGAGCAGTTCGTGGTGACGGCGACCGACCCGGCGGGGCCGTGGTCGGACCCGATCGTGTTCCCGGGCCTCGGCGGAATCGACCCCGACCTCGCGTGGGACGACGACGGCCGGTGCTTCCTCACGTACTGCGCGCTCGACGAGGCGCTCCGGCCCGAGGACGGCGCGCTGCCGGTGATCGCGCAGGTGCGCGTCGATCTCGATCGCGGCGTCCAGCTCGACGAGCCGCGCGTGATCTGGTGGGGGAGCGGCCTCGCGCACCCCGAGGGCCCGCACCTGTACCGGCGCGGGGAGTGGTGGTATCTGCTCACCGCCGAGGGCGGCACCGAGCGCGGGCACGCCGTCTGCGTCGCGCGATCCCGCGCGATCGACGGTCCGTTCGAGGCGGCGCCGGAGAACCCGATCTTCAGCCGACGCAGCACCGGTTTCCCGGTGCAGAACACCGGGCACGCCGACCTCGTAGAGCAGCCGGACGGCGACTGGGCGATGGTGTACCTCGGCGTGCGGCCGCGCGGCTTCACGCCCGGGTTCCATGTCGCAGGCCGCGAGACGTTCCTCGCCCGCGTCGCGTGGGTGGACGACTGGCCCGTCGTGCACACCGACGACGTGCTCCCCGAGCGCCCCGACACCGCGTTCACCGACGACTTCGCGACCGCCGACCTGCACCCGCGGTGGGTCTCGCCCGACGGAGCGCTCCCCGGCCGGCATCCCGCCGGCGGTGTGGCCGTGGGCCCCCACGAGATCGCGGTGCGCGTACGCGACCTGCGCTGGCGGTTCGAGGCCCGCGTCGACGCCTCGGCCGCCGTGGCCCTGCGGGTCCGGCTCGACGAGCGCCACTGGTACGCGATCACCCTCCAGGCCGGAACGGCCGAGGTCCGCGCCCGCATCGGTCCGCTCGAGGCATCCGTGGGTTCCACCCCTACGACCGGCGATGTCGTGACCCTCCTCGTCGAGGCGGTGGATGCCACCCACGACGGCCCCGACGACCTCCGGTTCGGCGTTCTCGACGCGGACGGCGAGCGGTGGATCGCCGCGCTCGACGGCCGCTACCTCTCGACCGAGGTCGCCGGCGGGTTCACCGGCCGCGTGCTCGGCCTGCGGGCGCTCGGTGCGACCCCGGCGCGGGTGACGGGCGTGCGGTACGTCCCTCTCGGCGACGACTGACGCCGCTGCCGAGCGCACCGCCCTCTCGCGCTGAGGCTCACGCGCTCAGGGCCAGGACTGCGCGGCCCCGACGTAGGTGTCTCCCCATTCGATGAGCGCGTCCACGGCACTCCACGTCTCTCGGATTGCTGTCGGTGATGCGTCGACGGGGAGTGTGGTGAGGGCCGCGTAGTGCTTCAGCCGGAGAAGTTCGATGTGCGGGTGGTCGCGGTCGTAACCGCGCGGAGTGGTCTTCAGGGACGGGCCCGCCATCTCGAACCCGGCCGCGGTGAGGGTGCCGACGATCTCACCGAGGCGCGCGGCGGCGCGAGGAGCGGAGTCGATGGCTGCTCGACCGCGGGCCAGCTGGTCGCGCGTGGGGTCGTAGATCCCGCCGCCCGCCTGAAGGTGCTCGGCGGTGAGGCTCAGGTACACGCCCCCGACCGTGCCCGCCCACATGCTGGCAGTGGTCTTGTAGGGCGACTTGTCGGCGCTGAACCGCACGTCGCGGTTCGGGCGCATCACCCGCCCGGCACCGTAGACCGCCTCTGCTTCGGCGAGCAGATCTTCGAGCGGCTGCCGGATGAACTCCTCGTACTCGGCGCGATGGGCGTCGAAGAACTGCTTGCTGTTGTCCGCGCCCAGCTTCGCGAGGAAGTCGCTTGCACGAACCGTGAAGCCCTCGAAGGTCATGGGGTGCCCTTTCTCGCGATCGTGGCGACCGATCCTAGCGTTGCTGTGACGGCCAGCCGAGCTCCCCGAAGGAGGACGGAGTGCCCCGCGGGAAGATCTGCCCGCACCCCACTGCGAACCTGGCACGATGGCCCCGCGAGCGCCGAAGCAGCAACGGGGTTTGCATCGATGAGACCGCCCGTGTCACCCGCTCCTGATGGAGGAACCCTTTGCCCCTCTCCGACCACGCGGAACGCACCCGCATCACCCTCTATCGGCACTTCGCCGCCACCGGCCGAGCGCTCGACACCGCCGGGCTCGCGGCCGACACCGGGCAGTCGATGGATGAGGTCAGGGCCGACCTGGCCGAGCTCGCCGCCGCGCGGCACATCGTGCTCGCGGGGGAGGAGGTCGTGCTGGCTCACCCCTTCGCATCCCGCTCGTTCCGCTTCTCCGTCATGGGCGCCGACACCCTGTGGTGGGGCGGGTGCGCGTGGGACGCATTCGCCATCCCCCATCTCGTCCCCGACGCGCCCTCGGTGCTCGTCGCCACGACGTGCCCGGCGTGCGAGAGCGCTCACGCCTGGACCGTCACGAACGAGCGCGCGCCGGCCGGGGAGCAGGTCGCGCACTTCCTCGTGCCCGCGGCCGACATCTGGCCCGACGCCGCGCACGCGTGCGAGAACCAGCAGATCTTCTGCGACGAGGGCTGCGTCGACGCCTGGCTCCACCGGACCGGGAACACACGCGGTGACGTTCTGTCGCTCACGACCCTGTGGAACCTTGCCGCGCACTGGTACGACGGCCGGTTGGACAGCCCGTACGAGCGCCGGGATCCCACGCGTGCCGCGGCGTATTTCCGTGAGGTGGGTCTGCGCGGGCCGTTCTGGGGACTGCCGGACGGAGCGTGAGGGTCAGGCCTCGACGGCGTGCTTCAGCTTCGCGAGCGTACGCCGATTCTCTCCGCGGATCGCGAAGACGACGACGGGGTGGAGCAGGAGCAACCGCCCCGCCGTCGTGATGCGGCCCGTGCGCGTGACGTGAACGCCGCGGTCGGTGGGGGACAGGGCGTAACGGATGCGGATCGCGAGGTCGCCCCGGTCGGTCTGCTGCTCGAAGGTGATGAGGTGGTCCGGCTCGAACTCCGTGACTCGCCCGGTCATCGGGCCGGCGGAGGTGTGCTCGCGGTAGGTCGTCCCGACCGACACGGCCGCGGAGGAGACCTCTCTCGTTCCCCGGTAGGAGCCCGAGTGCGGCAGCCATGACTCGAACCCGTTGAGGTCGGTCAGTCTCGCGAACACGGTCGCGGCGGGAGCGGCGGCGTCGATCTCGGTGATGCTGATGCTCGTCGGCATGGCGATCCCTTCGGGCGGGCCCCACGGGGCTGACGTGGTGTCCGTGCATGCTGTCAGGTTGCGGGGGCGTGGAACCAGTCGTGGAGAGGAAGCCGCAGGTGTGCTGTGGGAGCAGACTGTATTCGTGTACGCGGAGGGGGTTCTGGCGGGCGGTGTCGTCCTGTGGCGGTCGAGCGACACCGCGGGTGGCCTCCTCGTGCCCGCGGACGGATGCGTCGACCTCATCGTCCGGGACGACCGGGTCGACATCGCCGGCCCCTCCACCCGATGGCTCACCACGGAACCCGGGGGTGTTGCAGGGACGACGGGCCTCCGACTTCCTCCCGGGCGGGCGGCGCGTCTCTTGCCCATGGACCTCTCCGAGATCGCCGACCGAGTCTTTCCGATCGAGGAGCTTCTGGAGGGCCGCACCCGCGCCCGGCTTCGTGACGCCGCGCTTCGGCTGGCGACGCCAGGCGAACCCCGAGATGTGCTCCGACCGGAATTCCACGACCTGATCCTGAGCGAGCCGCCGCGAGCGTGGTCCGCCCACGTCCGTGACAGTGCCTCGCGCGCGGTTCCGGCGAGCGAAGTCCTGGGCGTTCTGGGCATGTCGCAGCGGACGTTCCGGAGAAGGATGACATCGACGTTCGGCTACGGGTACGCGACGCTGATCCGCATCGAGAGGGCGAAGAGAGCGAGACGACTCCTCCAGTCGGGGTCATCCCCTGCCGCGGTCGCAGCCAGCGTGGGCTATTCGGACCAGTCGCATCTTTCCCGGGAATTCCAGCGATTGGTGGGGCTGACTCCGGCGGGTTACGCCTCCAGCGGCGCATAGAGGTCGACGGAATTGCCGTCCGGGTCGAGCAGGGTGGCGTAGCGCTGCCCCCAGAACGCGTCCCACGGCAGCACGTGGGAAGCATGACCGGCGGCGACCATCCGTTCGTACATCGCGTCGACCGCCGCCGGAGTGCCCATGTCGAAGGCCAGGGCGATGCGGTGCCCTCCCGTCGCGACGACGAAGGCGGGATCGAATGTGCGGACGGTGTCGATCGTGTCCCAGGCGAGGGCCGTGCCGTCGTCGAGTCGTGCATCCACGTGCGGCTGATCGTCCTGATCGGGCGCGATCGAGACGCCCAACGTTCGATAGAACGCGAGGGAGGATGCCATGTCCGAGGTCACGATGCCGATGAAACCGAGCTTGAGGGTCATGGTCCGACCGTAGAGGCGACGCGGTGAGGGCGTCTTGAACAAAACGGCCACGGCGAAACCGGTTCCGCTGTGCGGTGAGGTCCACCCTGTCGCGGATGGCGGCCGTGCGGTTCGTCCCTCTCGGCTACAACTGACGCCCGGAACCTCGAGTGGGCCGGTGTCTCCGCGGAGACACCGGCCCACTCGAGGTTCGCTCAGCTCGCGTCGCGGGAACGTCGTCGCTGACGGCCGATGATCACGGCCGCCGCGCCGACGACGACGAGGAGAACGCTCCCGCCGATCGCGCTGGCCGCCAGTGCACCACCGGTCGTCGCCAGGCTTCCGGCGGCCGTCTCGTTCCGGGAGGCCGCGGCCGCCGCGGGCGTGGTCGACGGCTCGGGTGTCGCCGTCGGGCCGCTCGCCGTCGGCGTCGGCGTCGGGGTCGGTGTCGTGCTCGGCGTCGGGTCGGGGATCTCCGACACCACGGTGACACCGTCCCAGACGAGCGGACCGTCGTCGAAGACGAGCGCCACGCGCGCCTCGCCGAGGTCCGTGTCCGCCGGAAGAGTGAACGAGCCCTTCGCATCCGCATCGAGGGTGACCGGGCCGAGGTCGCGCACCGCGGAGCCGAACGCGTAGACGCGCGTGGTCTTGCCCGCCCGCGGGACCCCGATCGAACCGGTCGGCCACGAGGCATCGATCGCGACCGACGTCCCCGGGACGACGGATGCCGGCGCCAGGGCCTCGGAGGCCCGATCGCCGGTGAGGGCGTCGGTCGTCGGCTGCTCCTGGACGAGCATCCACTCCTGAGCGTCGTCCGCAGTGGCATCCCCCGACGCGTCGATGGCCGTCGCCGTCGTGACGTCGGCTCCCGCCGAGCCGGCCGTCATGAGCAGGGTCGTGTTGAGTGCCGAACGCACGTGGACGTAGCCGTCCGCGGTGGGTTCGAGTGTCCACTTCTTGTCGGTGCCGTTGTCGTCGACCCACTGCGCCAGTCGCGCCCCGGCGGAGGAGGACCCCTGCCAGATGCCGATCGCGCGCCCACCCGCCTTGTTCAGGAACGTCACCGTGTCGTCCTTGGCCTGGACATGCCACCGCTGCGTGTCGTTCTGGGCGTTGTTCGACCAGGTGATGATGTCGGGCCGGTCACCGGTGAGGTTCGCGTCCTGCGTCTTGTCCGCCGCCGTCGACAGGAACTGGCCGGTCTTCCGGTTGACGAGCGAATAGTACGCACCCTCGGAATGACCCAGATCGACCTGGCCGTAGCGGATGGGGCCCAGGCTCTGACCGCTCCATGCCGTTTGGAGGATCTCGATCCGTCCGGTGCCGTCGACGTACTGCAGGTTGCGGCTGTAGCCCGCCGGGAGAGTCGTCTGGTAGCGCTTCCACTCGCCGTCGCTGCGCCCGGAGGCGTTGACCCAGATGTCGCCGCTGCCGGAGGCGTTGTAGAGGATCGCCCCGCCCGGCGACCGGGTCAGAACCGGGGCGCCTCCGCCGGCCAACCTGGACGGCGACGACGAGAGCTGCGACACATCCGTGCCGTTCCCGCCGTCCGCGAAGAACTCCAACGGGCTGTCGGCGACCTTGAAACGGTTCGCCCCGCCCGCGAAGTACTCGAAGGTCGCCAGCCACTTCCCGTCGGTCGTCGGAACCACCGTCGTCATCCCGGGGCGATTGCCACCGATCTCCGTCTTGCCGTTCCCGTGGTCGACGACATCGCCCGGCACGTCGATGACGGGAGCGCTCCAGGAGCCCTGTCCGTCCCACGTCTTGTGGACGAGCACCTGCCCGCCCGAGTCCGCGGCGGGGTCGGCATTGTCGGGGTCGAGCACCGGGATGCCGGTGGTCGTGTCGTACGAGAGGTAGTCGTTCTCGTCCGAGTAGTACACGACGAGCTCGCCCTGGTACACGAGGAAGAACGGCTCCCATACGGGATCCTTCGTCTGGTCGCCGCCCTCGGCGATCACGTTCACCATCCTCCAGGTGGTGCCCTCGTCCTCGCTCGCGTACAGCACGATGGCGACATCGCTGCGGGCATTGCCGTCGCCGTTGGCCCCCGCGCCGGAGACGACCGTCGAGAGCACCAGGGTGCCCTTCGTCAGCGGACCGACGGTCTCCGGCATGACGAAGAGCTTCGGGTTAGTCCAGTTGCTGGTGTACTTCGCATATGCGGCGTCGCTCGACAGTTGTGCCGGTGGCTTGATATCGGCGAGCTTTCGCCAGGTGTCTCCCAGATCGTCGCTGGCGTACAACGGCATGGTCTGCCCCACGACGGGTCCCGTGCTGCTCTCCCACGCCGCCACGAGCCGACCGCTCGGAAGCTGGGCACTCTTGGGGTAGAGCACGCACGGAAATTTGTTGCACTGCGCTGCGTCGACCGCGGGAACGATCTCCTTCGGCCCGGGTTGATAGGCCGAAGCGGTCATGGCGGGGGCGAGCGCCGCGCCGATCAGGACCGTCGTGGCGGCCAGCGCCGCCAGAGAGGCTCGTCTCATTCGCGTCATTGCATTCCTTCCTCATTGCAGGACGTCGACATTGAACAGGACCGCCCTCGCTCGCGGGGCGGATCGGAAAACGTTTCGAACGCACACGGCGCTGGCGGCGCGGGGTCGCCACGGGCGCGGTGCGCGGTATCCATCGCGACAGGCCGCCGCGGCCGGTTGTCGGAAACCCATGCCGAAACGCGGCATCCGTTGTACACCTCATGCGGTGCGGGGCATGACGCGACCGTTAGCGTGGGTACATGACCCCGTCCGACGACCCGGCTCTCGTGCGCGTTCTGGCGGCCGACGGCACCCTCGCGCCCACCCCTGAGGCCGAGCGCTATCTGCCCCTGATCGAGGCCCTCTCCGACGCCGAACTCGAGACCTTCTACCGTGACATGGTCTCGATCCGCGCCTTCGATGTGCAGGCGACGAACCTGCAGCGCCAGGGGCAGCTGGCCCTCTGGCCGCCGTCCTTCGGACAGGAGGCCGCGCAGGTCGGCTCGGCCCGCGCCGCGCGCGCCCAGGACCACATCTTCCCGTCGTACCGCGAGCACGTGGTGACCCGGATCCGCGGCGTCGACCCGATCGACATCATCCGGCTCATGCGCGGGCTCACGCACGGCGGATGGGATCCCTCCGACCCGAAGAACGGCAACACCCACATCTACACGCTGGTGCTCGGCGCCCAGACGCTGCACGCCACGGGCCTGGGCATGGGGCTGGTGTTCGACGGCAAGTGCGGCACCGGAGACCCCGAGCGCGACGAAGCCGTGATCGTCTACTACGGCGACGGCGCGTCCAGCCAGGGCGACGTGCACGAGTCGATGGTGTTCGCCGCCAGCTTCCAGACGCCCGAGGTGTTCTTCCTGCAGAACAACCAGTGGGCCATCTCCGTCCCGGTCGCCACCCAGTCGCGCACCCCGCTCTACCATCGGGCGGCGGGGTACGGCATCCCGAGCGTCCAGGTCGACGGCAACGACGTGCTCGCGAGCTACGCGGTGTCGAAGCTCGCGCTCGACGAGGCCCGCGCGGGCGGTGGCCCCCGCGCGATCGAGGCGATGACGTACCGCCGCGGCGCGCACACCACGAGCGACGACCCCACGAAGTACCGCACCTCCGCCGAAGAAGAGGCGTGGGCGCACCGCGACCCGATCGCCCGCCTCCGCACCTTCCTCGAGGCGCGCGGCGCGTCGCAGCAGTTCTTCGACGACGCGGATGCCGAGGGCCGTGCGCTCGCCGACGACGTGCGCGTGCGCACGAACGAGCTCGGCGGCCTGCCGCGGACGCACATGTTCGAGAGTGTCTATTCCGAGGCGCACGCGCTCATCCAGGAGGAGCAGCGTTGGCTCGATGACTACGAAGCCGCGATGGAAGGGGGAGCGCAGTGACCGAGAACCTCCCGATCAGTCGCGCCCTCAACGCCGGCCTCCGTCGCGCGCTCGAGACGAACGACCGCGTCCTGCTCATGGGTGAGGACATCGGTCCGCTGGGCGGCGTCTTCCGCGTCACCGAGGGCCTGCAGAAGGACTTCGGGCCGCGCCGCGTCATCGACTCGCCGCTGGCGGAGTCCGGCATCGTCGGCACCGCGATCGGTCTCGCGATGGGGGGCTTCCGCCCCGTCCTCGAGATCCAGTTCGACGGCTTCGTCTTCCCCGCGTTCGACCAGATCACGTCGCAGCTGGCGAAGCTCACGAACCGTCACGAGGGCGCGCTGCAGATGCCGGTTGTCATCCGCATCCCGTACGGCGGGCACATCGGGGCGATCGAGCACCACCAGGAGAGTCCCGAGGCGTACTTCACGCACACGCCGGGCCTCCGGGTCGTGAGCCCCTCGACGGCGAACGACGCGTACTGGATGATCCAGCAGGCGATCGACTCGCCCGACCCGGTGATCTTCCTCGAGCCCAAGGCGAAGTACTGGCAGAAGGGCGAGGTCGAGACCGACGCGCCCGCGCTGCCGCTCCACGCGAGCCGGATCGTCCGCCGCGGCACCGACGTCACGCTCGTCGGCCATGGCGCGATGGTGACGACGCTGCTGCAGGCCGCGTCCCTCGCCGAGAGCGAGGGCACGAGCTGCGAGGTCATCGACCTGCGTTCGCTCTCCCCCGTCGATTACGGCCCGCTGCTGGACTCGGTCCGTCGCACCGGGCGCATGGTCTACGCGCAGGAGGCGCCGGGCTTCACGTCGCTCGGCTCCGAGGTCGCGGCGACCGTCATGGAGAGGGCGTTCTTCGCGCTCGAGGCCCCCGTGCTGCGCGTGTCGGGCTTCGACGTGCCGTTCCCGCCCGCGAAGCTCGAGGGCACGTACCTGCCCGACGCCGACCGCATCCTCGAGGCCGTCGACCGGTCGCTGGCCTACTGACCCCTTCCCTCCCGCATTCCGTTGCGGCGACGCCGGTGCAATGCTGGCTCCCGAGCAAAGGACACACCGTGACCGAGCAGACTTTCGTCCTCCCCGACGTCGGTGAAGGACTCACCGAGGCCGAGATCGTCCAGTGGCGCGTCGCCCCGGGCGACACCGTCGCCGTGAACGACGTGATCGTCGAGATCGAGACGGCGAAGTCGCTCGTCGAGCTGCCGTCGCCCTTCGCCGGCACCGTGGGGGAACTCCTCGCGACCGAGGGGGCCACGGTCGAGGTCGGCGCCCCGATCATCACGATCGGATCGGCGGATGCCACACCCCCGGCGCCCGCGCAGCCGACCACCGTTCCCGAGGCCGACGACCCGGGCGGAGCGGTGCTCGTCGGCTACGGCACCGGCGGCGCCGTCTCGTCGCGGCGGCGGAAGCCCGCGGAGCGCCCGGTCAAGGCATCCGTCGGGGTCGTCGCCAAGCCCCCGATCCGCAAGCTCGCGCGCGACCTCGGCGTCGACCTGGCGGCGGTCAGCCCGAGCGGCCCCGCCGGCGAGGTGACCCGCGACGACGTCGTCAAGCATGCCGAGCAGGCCAGCGTCTTCCGCAACATCGAGACGCCCGAGTGGGGTGCCGTGCGCGAGGAGACGATCCCGGTCGCCGCCGCGCCCGCGCCCGCGCCGGTCGACGACGCCCGCGAAGAATCGATCCCGGTCCGCGGCGTCCGCAAGGCCACGGCGAACGCGATGACGTCGAGCGCGTACTCGGCCCCGCACGTCTCGGTGTGGGTCGACGTCGACGCGTCCCGAACGATGGAGCTGGTGAAGCGGCTGAAGGCCTCGCCGGACTTCGCCGACGTGAAGATCTCGCCGCTGCTGATCATGGCGCGCGCCGTGATCTGGGCGCTCCGCCGCACGCCGATGATCAACGCCGCGTGGGTCGACACCGAGGACGGCGCGCAGATCCGCGTGCGCCACTACGTCAACCTCGGCATCGCCGCGGCGACCCCGCGCGGCCTGCTGGTGCCGAACATCAAGGACGCGCAGGCGATGAACACCCGCGAGCTCGCCAAGGCGCTCGAGAACCTCACGCTCACCGCGCGCGAGGGCAAGACGAGCCCGGCCGATCAGGTCGGCGGCACGTTCACGATCACGAACATCGGCGTGTTCGGAGTGGATGCCGGTACCCCGATCATCAACCCCGGCGAGGCCGGGATCATCGCGCTGGGGGCCATCCGGCAGAAGCCGTGGGTCGTCGACGGCGAGGTCCGCCCCCGCTGGGTGACCACGGTGTCGGGATCATTCGATCACCGCGTGGTCGACGGCGACGGCATCTCGCGGTTCATCGCCGACGTGGCATCCGTTCTGGAGGAGCCGGCGCTGCTGCTCGACTGATGCGTTCAGGCCCGTGGATCAAACGGGCGGCGTGTTGAAGTTGCGCGGGGGCTAAATCGGGGATAAGCTTCAGTTCGTCGGAGGCATCCGACGAACCTGCTTCTTCCGGCCAACTGGCTAGAGGGCACACCGTGGCTGAGGGTATCAAAGTCGGAAGCGATCTCGATTCTGAAGGATTCAGCGCACCTACGGGTAGCAACAAATACATGAGTTGCGAGCGGTCACTGCAAGCGAATCGCGGGAGATGAAGTACACGACTTATGAAGTTTAGCCGCCCAGTTTGGGCGGCTATCTTCTTTTAGGAAGGCCGTTGCTTGTCTCTTCATTCTTCGTCCGTTGACGCCAATTACTCTCTGCTCGCCGCGGTCGTCTCCGACCTGACTGCCGGGGGCCGTCTTGCATCGGCGGCTGCGGTAAAGACGCTGATGCTACGCGAGTCTCCCAATTTTGATGAACGTGCCCTCGGGCATCGGAAGTTCGTAGAGTATCTCGAAGCGGCTGCGCACGCCGGGGCTGTGCGGCTCGCCCGCGATGACCGAAACCACCCATGTGTCTTTCCCGCGGAGACGAGCGACGCGGTCATCGACGCGGCCGTCTTGCGATCCAGTACAACCGTCGCCGAGACGCGAAGACTCAAAAGGGAGCTTTGGCGTGCAGTAGTCGATTGGGAGCCCTCCGATTACTGGAGAGGCTGGGACCGGAAGCATGGCCGCGTATTCATGACGCCCCAGACCTCGACTAATGGAGAGCCTTGGGCGGACGATGCCGAACGATATGTGGCCCTACCTATCGTGTCGCGTGAGTTGCAGGCCGAGTGGATGGACGAGTTCGCGGCGGCTCAGATGCCAGCCGTGAAAGACGAACTGCTCTTCGCACTTCAACCCGGAGCCGTCCTTGGGGCCTTTCGTACGACGCTCGCGGCGCATGGGTTGCTGGATGACTGGGCAAAGGCTCTTCAGCTGCACGTAAATGTCCACGTTCAACAGTGGGCGACGGCCTCGAAGGTTCCGCTGCAGAGACTGTTTGACTCCCCCGCCAGGCGGGCGGATCTCGGGCCTGTGGGGGCACCATCTGGTGGATCTGTTGAGCCAGCGACTATTGAAGGCGCGGTGGCCGCTCCCGAGAGGTCTTTTGACGATGCGCTGCGGCGGCGCCTGCACAATGTGATTGAACAAATGAACGGCGCAGAGCTCTCGGTCATCACGGTGCCGGCTCGCTTCCTGGTGGGCTCCTAGTCGGCGCGCATGGCGAAACCCAAACCGCGCTGGTCGGCCGACGCCGTCGACCACCTCGAGCCGGTGCGCGTGGCAAGTGGGCTGACAGCGGTTCAGGCGTTTGAGGGCCCTCCGGGGGCCTCCCGTGCGCCGATGCAGGTTCTGTCCACAACTCGCGTCGGGTCCGACTTCGTAGAAGGCTTGGTTCAGGATCTGATAGCCGCCGGCGTCTCTGAGGAGGGCGCGGAGCCATGTGTGGGCGTAGCCCTCACTTCGCCGACCGTCGCCATGTCGAACACTCAAACAGGTGCTCTGCTGCAAGCCGCCCTCGTGCAAGGGGTCGAGGGGGATGATTGCCTCCGCGTCGTGGTGCGTGCGCGCCTCACCCTCTCCGGCCCTCGCAAGGGTGAGGTCACAGCGCACAGCGCCTCGGTCGTTCCGTTCGATGTGGCAGATCCGGTCGAGCGCGCCCGTCTGATCCTTGAGCTTGCCGAAGACTCTCTCGCTTACCCGTCGCCTGCGAGCACCGCCCCAAGAGAGTTCACTGCTGTGATCGCCGGCAGTCCCGTGAGCGCTGGCGGTTTAGAAGGAGAGTTCGCCTGGAATGAAGTGGTAGGTGCATTGGGTCGAGTGCTCAGAGTGGACGTGCGAATCGTCTCCAGTCAAAAGGCTCTTGGCGACCCTCTGCCGAAGTCGACTGAAACGGTCGTCGTTCTGGATCCGTCTTTTCTGGGCCCGGCGAAGAAGGCAGGCGTCGCAGACACTCATGCAATCTCCTGCATGGGGAGATCATTGCGCGACGTTTTCATCGATCTAGCCGCTCATCTCTGGGATGTTCTGACTAGAATCGCGGAAGCACGCACAAGTGTCACTTCATCAAAAGCAGTATTGAAGGCTGGCCAGCACGTTTTTCACCGAAAGATCGGATCGTCGGCGACGTTTGACAAGTTTGGCGACGCTTGCAAAAAGTGTCAGCACGAGGAATCCAGTTACATTCGGTATCACGCCGCTCCTAAAGCAGAGAAGGGCATGAAGCGGATCTACGAAAACTTCGAGCCCTCGATGCTATATCACTGCGGAAAGGGCTACACGTGCGGCATGTATGCCGTGTTCGCTCCCGCAAATTTGAAAGAATCTTAGGCGGGCTGAGGCTCCGCTTCATCGAGACCGCCGTAAGACTTCGACCCGTGGGCACGCATTGGCCGGGCCGCTCAATTTGAGGCGTTTCGAATCGCCCCCGCACCAACCCTGGCGGGTAGCGAGGTGCGCCCCCGCTTGAGCCGCCACGGTGTCGTGCGGTCACCGCGTGACCGAGGCGACGGCATCTCGCGGTTCATCGCCGACGTGGCATCCGTTCTCGAAGAGCCCCCTCTCCTGCTCGACTGATGCGACCGATATAGGCCGCTAGGGCTGCGACGATCCGGCTCGGTGAGAACGTCGTCGTCACCGTCGCCGAGATCCCCGCCGGGGACATTGATGAAGAAGTCAGAGCCCGCTACCTCCGGTGCTCCGTGGAGGTCGCGCCGGCCGTCACGGTGGGGTCGGCGGGTCAGCAGTGACGACGGTCGGCGCCATCCCGGCGACAGCGACGTCGTCGGATTCTCGAGGAAGAGAGAAGGGCAGTGACCATCAAACGAGGAAGGGGCGGCATCCGTCGTGGCCACCAACGCGTACGACGGGCGCCATGCGGCGACGTTCACCGGCGCGGGCAACGGCGTGTACCAGGTGGTCTCGGGCCTCACACCGAACACCACCTACACCTTCACCGGCTTCGCGAAGTCGTCGGCCGGTGAGCCGGTGTACCTCGGCGCGAACAAATTCGGTGGCACCGAGATCTCCACGCCGGTGACGAGTTCGCACTGGAAGCAGGCGTCGGTGACCTTCACCACGGGCGCGTCGGCGACCTCCGCGCTGCTGTACTTCTACAAGAACAGCGGTTCCGCGACGGCGTGGGTCGACGGCGGGGTGCCGGTGAAGCAGTGATCGCGAAATGAGCGGACCTGCCGCTCCTTCCCCGTGGGGGAGGGGCGGCCGGGCACCGCTGCTCCGGCCGGCGGCAACCCGCGCGAGAGCGGCCAAGGCGGCGCCGGTTCGGGCTTTGCCAGGGTTCTGCCAGGGTTTCGCGCGATCGCCGTCCTGACGCGGATCGCGTCCGTCGGACAGCGCTGCGGATCGGCATCCCTCCCGTCGAGATCGCTGCCCTCGCCGACCTCACGGTGCTGAGCGTCGATCCGCTCCCCGCCGACCCCGGCGCCCTGGGTTCAGCCGACGGGGTGCTGACCGTGGTCGGCGGGCGGGTGGTCGTCGGCGAATGACGGTATGGATGCGGTCCGGCTTCGCCGGGCGGCGGGTGGTCAGGGGCGCGGTGTCACGGGCGGAGGAGAGTCCGGGACAGGGAACTCGGCGCTCGTCGCCAGCGCTGCGGCCAGACGAAGTTGATCGCGCTGAGGCAGAAGATGCCCCAGCCGGCTAGAAGGATCGGCAAGCCGGGGGTTGGCGACTCCGATCCCGAAGCGGCGATGACGCAGACTCCGACGAGCAGGACGACGAACCCTGTGGCTGCCCCGATCACCGTGACTTCTCCGTGGGCCAGCCACCACCGGCGGGCAACGGGAATGAGCCGAACGGGCAGGCCTACCACGAGGGCGACCAGCGCCGACGGCACGGCGACGAGGAGCGGAACCACGATGATGGCGATGATCGACACGATCCCGTCGTACTCGGTGGACATGGCGACGAGGCACGCCGCGGCCGTTGCCCAAAGTGCCGCGCCACCCGCGAAGAAGTTCACGAGGGTCAGAACGCCCCACTGATCGCCCCAGGGTGGCACCCCCGGCCGACATGGCGGGGGCGCGGCACCTTCGATTGTCGACATGTGCCGATGATGGCACCGGCCCGCGCGCGGCGCACCGCCGATGCTTCGACGCGGTGCCTATCGCGTCACTCTGGCAGCGCCGGATGCCGCTCGCCTGGCATCGGCTGTGTCGGAATCTCGCCGTCCCGCAATGGTCCGAGGGGTCAGCGCTGTGGTACTGGCTGCAGGTCCCCGGCTTCGGGGTCCCGGCAGACGTGTTCACCGCTCTCGCGCCGGTCTTGGAGCTCCCCGTCGTGCTGGACATGGCGACCTACACCGTGATGGTGTTCGAGGTGCTGCTCGCCGTCGCAATTTGGATGCGCGGCACGTTTGCGCGAGTGATCTTGTCCCTGGGGATCGTCTTCCACGCGGGCATCGCCGTGGTGCTCGGTCTGTGGTCCTTCGGAGTGACGATGACTGGCGTTCTGCTTCTGTGCCTCGCGCTGCAGAAGGCGAACGTGTTCTTCTTACAGTTCCAGCGTGCATCCCCATCTACGCCCGCGAAGGCCGAGGAGGTCACCGCATGATTTACATAGAGATCGCTGTCGCCGTACTCGCTATTGCGGGGACCGTACTTCCCGCGGTCGGGAAGATTCCGCGCAACCGCATCGTCGGGGTACGCACGCGAGCCACGCTCGCGAGTGACACCGCTTGGCGGGAGGGGCACCGGGCCGCGATTCTTCCGATGACGTTGACCGGGGGTATCGCAATCGTGGGCGGCACGGTCCTGGCGGTCCTCGGGTTCGTGAACGAACCTTTCGGCGTCATCGTTCTCGCGTTCATCCTTCTTTCGGGCGCGGCCTGGAGCAGTGCGGCAGCGTGGCGAGCAATCCAAGAGGCCTCCACAAAATAGCTGTCGACGGTGGCGACGTATCCGGCGTGTCGTCGAGACACTCAGCGCCACGCGGTCGATGACCGGCCTTTCCCTGAAAGCCTGTGCATGCAGCCGGATCGGGTATTGCCAGGGTTCTGCCAGGGTTTCCCGCGATCGCCGCCCTGACGCGGATCGCGTCCGTCGGGCATCGCCGCAGATCGGCATCCCTCCCGTTTCCCACCCATCCGATTCCGGGTCCTCTTCGGATCACCCCACATGCGGCGGAAGCGCCGTAGACGGAAACGGAAAGGGAAACCTGATGCGTACGTACAACACGAAGATCCGAATCGGCATGATCGCTGCGGCCGGCACCGGAGCTGCGGCTCTCGCCGTCGCCGGACTCGCACTGCCGGCCTCGGCCGACGACAACGTCACCTCGACGGATGCCTCCACGACCGCGACGCAGTTCGTCGACGCGTCCGACCCGTTCTACACGTGGGTCAGCGACCTCATCGACAGCGGCGACTTCACCGCCAGCCCCCAGACCGCGGTGGGCGACATCGCGAACATCGGGCCGCTCGTGCAGGGTCCGCTCGTCAGCGACTCGCTCAACGGCGATGTCGCGTCGGGCAACCAGACCCCGGTCGTGTCGGGCAACGACACGACGGCCCCCATCGGGTCGGGCAACGACACCACCGCGCCGATCGGCTCAGGCAACGACCTCGGCTCCGGCAACGAGGTGGGCTCGGGCAACGACGTGACCGCCCCGATCGACGCTCCCGTCGGCTCGGGCAACGACACGGGCGTCTCCACCGGTGACGCCGGCGTCTCGACGGGCGACAACGGCGCCTCCGTCGGCGACATCTCCGGCTCCGTGAACGACGTCGTCGGCGACGTCACCTCCGGTGTGGACGACGTGGTCGACGGTGCGCTCGACCTCGGCGGCATCCTGCGCTGATCCCCAGCGACTCCAGCGGCGTCACCCTCCGGGGTGGCGCCGCTGTCGTCTGTGCGGGGCGCTCCGGCCCCGCGTCACTCCGGAAGAGCCGGATGCCGCTCGCTCGACGCCGGCCTGGTCGGGATGAGCAGCGCCAGGACGAGCGCGACGACAGCCGCCCCGAGACCGAGCGCGAACGAGACGTCGAAGGCCTCGGCCGTCGGCACGCGGGTCTCGCCCTCGCCGGTCGAGAGCGTGGCCAGGACGACGCCGACCACGGCGGCCGACGTGCTCGTGCCCAGGGAGCGCGCGAGAGCGTTGAGACCGTTCGAGGCGCCCGTCTCGCTGGGCGGGACCGAGCGCATGATGAGCATGGGCATGGCGGCGTAGCCGAACCCGATTCCGAAGCCGATCAGGATGTTCGCCACGACGAAGTGCCACACCTCGGTCGAGAACATCAGGCTGAAGCCGTAGGCGACGATGAGCGACGCCGAGCCGGCGACCAGGAGGACGCGCGGGCCGATGGTCCGCGCGAGGGTGCCCGAGATCGGCGAGAGCACCATCATCACCAGACCCGACGGCATCACGACGAGGCTCGCGGCCAACAGCGACAGGCCGAGACCGACTCCGGTGGCGGTCGGGAGCTCGAGGATCTGCGGGTGCGAGACGTTCGAGGTGAACAGCGCGAAGCCCATCGCGATCGACGCGAGGTTGGTCAGCAGCACGGGACGCCGGGCGGCGACGCGCAGGTCGAGGAGCGGCTCGTCGATGCGGAGCTCGTACCAGCCCCACACGAGCAGGACCAGGATGCCGCCGGCGGCCAGGCCGAGCGTGAGCGGCGACGTCCACCCCCACGAGTTGCCGCGCGACACCGCGAGGAGCACGCCGATGAGGCCGACCGCGAGTCCTGCGGCACCCGCGTAGTCGAAGCGGCCGGCGGTGCGGAGCACGCTCACCGGGACGATCCACAGCACCAGGAGGAACACGACGGCACCGAGGGCAGCGGCGATCCAGAACAACCAGTGCCAATCCGTGCTCTCCGCGACGAGGGCGCTGATGGGGAGGCCGACCGCGCCGCCGACGCCGAGGGTGGCGCTCATGAGCGCGACCGCGCTGTCGACCCGGTTCTCGTGGAGGACGTCGCGCATGATCGAGATGCCCAGGGGGACGACGCCGACCACCGCACCCTGCAGGGCACGCCCCACGATCAACCCGACGATGCCGGGCGAGAGCGCGGCGATCACCGACCCGGCGATCATCACCACCAGGAGCACGAGGACGATCCGTCGCTTGCCGTACATGTCGCCGAGGCGTCCCGCGATCGGGGTGATGACGGCGGCGGCGAGCAACGTAGAGGTCACGACCCACGCGGTGTCGTCGCGGGACGCGTTCAGCAGCTCCGGCAGCCTCGCCTGGATGGGCACCACGAGGGTGAACAGGAACGACGAGCACAGACCGGCGAGGGCGAGAACGGCGACCACGGCGCCGTTCGGGGTGCTTCGGGACAGTCTTCTTCGCGCGTTCTCATCCCGTGGCATCGATTCCAGGCTATCCGTCCCGCTCGGGGCGAAGGCGGGCGCCGCGGAGATCACCGTCAGGTCGCCAGGAGCGCGTCCGTGGACGGCGGCTCGCGCGCAGATGTCGGTGCTGAACGCGACTTGCATGCGAAAGCGCCGACCAGCCGACTGACGCGCCCCTCACCGCGCGGCGACGGACGGTGGGCTGCTCGTTGCCCGCACCCGCAGGGCGGGGGAGAAGACCCGCCGCTCGGGCTCGATCCGCCCGCGGATGCGTTCCAGCAACAGGTGCGCGGCGGTCGCCCCCATCTGCTCCCCGTCCTGGTCGACCGTGGTCAGGCCGATCAGCGGGTGGCTGGCGATGGGGACGTCGTCATAGCCGACCACGGCGAAATCGGCGGAGCCGAGCCCGCGGTTCGCGACGACCTCCAGCGCCGACAGCGCGAGCGAGTCGTGTCCGGCGAACAGGGCCGTCGGGCGCACCGCGCGATCCAGCAGACTCGCCACCGTGCGGCGCGCGTCGTGCTCGGCCGGGTCGATGCGGATGACTTCGGGCTCGAGCCCGCGCTCCCGCATGAGCCGTTCGTACACCCGCAGACGTCGGGGGTGCGGATCGGTGCGGGGCTCGACCAGGACCCGTTCGTCGTTCGTGACGTGCGCGATCCGCGTGTGTCCCGCGGCGAACAGGTGCTCCATCACCAGCCGGGCCCCCTCGTCGTCGTCGCCGACGACGACGTCGTAGTTGCGGGGGTGGTCGTGCTGACCGACTTGGACGAGGGGGACTCGCTGCCCCAGGCCCTCGAGCCACGCCTGCGGAACGGCGGGGGCGACGGCGATAATCCCGTCGACCTGTCGGTCGTACAGGCTCTCGAGCGCTGCCGTTCCGCTGACCGGGTCGGCCATCGGGGCGATGATGAGCTGGTATCCCGACTCGCGCAGCGACTGCACGGCGCCGGTGAGGATGCGCGTGAAGAAATCGTTGTCCACCTGCGGGAGCTGCACACCGATCGTAGAGGTGGACCCGCGCATCGCCCGGGCCGCCACGCGCGGACGGTACCCGAGCGTCTCGATCGAGGCGGTCACTCGTTCGCGCATCCGGTCGCTCACGCCGTAGGCGTCGCGGATGACCTTCGAGACGGCCGCGCGAGAGACCCCCGCGTGACGGGCGACATCCTCGATGGTCGCCGCCCGGGTCGGTGACCCGGCGGAGGGCGCGGGATCGAGCATCGAGCTCCTTCAGTCGATTCGTTTCTCCAATGTAGATCGGTTGACGAAATCGCGCCAGTCGGTTTATGGTCTGTTTCGTCGCCTCGTGTAGATCGGTTTACACAACCCGAACTCGACCGGTTCGCGTAGCGACACATCGTCCGGAATCCTTGCATCCGGTCCCTTACAAGGAGGTAAGCAGTGTCCTCATTCATCAGCCCTCGTCGCACGGTGCTCGCCGTCGCCGCGACAGCGATCGCCGCCACCACGCTCGCCGGGTGCTCCGGGTCGTCGGGGTCCACCACAGCCGACGGCAAGGTGGAGATCTCGTTCCTCACGACCAACGGCGACGACGCGATCGCCACCGGGAACGCCCTCATCGCCGCCTTCCAGAAGGCCAACCCCGACGTCACGGTCACGCTCAACACCCGCCCGGGCGGCACCGAGGGTGACAACCTCGTCAAGACCCAGCTGTCGACGGGCGAAATGGACGACGTGTTCTTCTACAACACGGGATCGCTCTTCCAGGCGCTGAACCCCGACCAGACCCTCGCGAACCTCGCGGACGAGTCGTGGGCATCCGAGGTCACCGACAACTTCAAGACCGTCGTCTCGACCGACAACGGCACGTATGGTGCGCCGCTGGGAACCTCGATGGCCGGCGGCATCGCCTACAACACCAAGGTGTTCGCCGACCTCGGTCTGAGCGTCCCCACCGACTGGTCCTCGCTGGTCGCGGATGCCGAGAAGATCAAAGCGGCCGGCATCACGCCGATCGAGCAGACCTACGGCGACACCTGGACCTCGCAGCTGTTCCTCCTCGCCGACTTCGGCAACGTGCTCACCCAGGACAAGAACTGGGCCGAGGACTTCACCGCCAACAAGGCGAAGTTCGCTCAGGAGCCCGCCCTGGCCGGATTCACGCACCTGCAGGAAGCCTTCGACAAGGGCCTCTTCAACGCCGACTTCGCCTCCGCCACCGCGGCGGACGGCTCGGCCGCGCTGGCCACCGGCAAGGCGGCGATGTACCCCATGCTCTCGAGCGCCGTCCTCAGCAACATCACGCAAAGCAACCCCGACGCGGTGAAGGACATCGGCTTCTTCGCCCTGCCCGCCGACAAGGCGGCGAACACCACGCTGACCGTCTGGGAACCGAGCGCCGTCTACATCCCCAAGACCACCGAGGGCGCCAAGCTCGAGGCCGCGAAGAAGTTCGTCGCGTTCGTCAACTCTCCAGACGGGTGCGACGTCCAGAACAAGAACTTCGTCGCCGGCGGCCCCTACACGATCAGCTCCTGCTCGGTGCCCGCGGATGCGGCGCCCCTGGTCGCCGAGATCCAGAAGTACGTCGACGCAGGAAAGAGCGCACCCGCTCTCGAGTTCCTGTCGCCGGTGAAGGGACCGAACCTCGAGAACATCGCCATCAGCGTGGGATCGGGCATCTCGTCGGCGCAGGACGGCGCCGCCGCCTACGACGAAGACGTGAAGAAGCAGGCCCAGCAGCTCGGTCTCGCCGGCTGGTGACGACCGCGCGCTGACACCGGCGCTCCCGTGCCCGGCGATCCCTCTCGCCCGCACACCGCGGGGCCGGAGCTTCCCGCTCCGGCCCCGCCTCCGCTCCGACGAAGGACTGACCCATGACCCACACGTACGCCACCGTGGTGCCGCCGCAGGCACGCGACCGGCGACGGATCCGCCGCCCCGTGCCGCCGGCCGGCCGGAAGATGCGCAGCATGTACCCGTCGTGGTTCTACATCCCGGCGGCGGCGCTGTACGTCGTGCTTTTCGCGGTGCCGACTTTCGCGTCGTTCTACTTCAGCCTGACGCGGTGGTCGCTGTTCGACGTTCACTTCATCGGGCTCGACAACTTCGTGCAGTTCTTCTCGGACCCGCAGCTCTCGCAGGCGGTGACCAACACCGTGATCTACGCGGTCGTCACCAGCGGCGCCAAGGTGATCCTCGGCCTCGGGCTCGCCGTGCTGCTGACCTCGGAGATCATCGGCCGGGGGTACCTGCGCGCGGTCACGTTCTTCCCCGTCCTCGTCTCGACCATCGGCGTCGGCTTGACCTTCAAGGTCTTGCTCGACCCCTTCGACGGTCTGGTCAACGGAGCCCTGTCGGTGTTCGGCATCCAGGGTCCGGGGTGGCTGACCGACCCGAACCTGGCCCTCATCAGCGTCGCCTTCGTCGATGTCTGGAAGGGCCTCGGAATCGCGACGCTGATCTACATCGCCGGCATCGTCGCCATCCCGCAGGAGTACTTCGAGGCCGCGCGCGTGGACGGCGCGAGCGCATGGAAGGTGTTCCGCAACATCACTTTCCCGCTGTCGTGGCCGGCGACCGGAACGGTCATCATCCTGTCGTTGATCGGCGGTCTGCGCTCGTTCGACCTGATCTGGGCCATGACCAAGGGCGGGCCGGGATTCAGCTCGGACGTCATCGCCTCGGTGATCTACAAGCAGTACCAGGCCGGCTTCTACGGTCTGTCGACCGCGGGGAACGTCGTGCTGTTCGTCGTCGTGACCGCCGTGATGATCCCCCTCTCGATCTTCATCAACAAGAGGAGCGTGGACTCATGAGCCGCCTCGCCGTCCGACGCTGGACCGTCGGGTCGATCGCCATCCTGGTCTCGGTCGTCGTCTTCCTCGTCCCCTTCGCCTTCATCCTGGTCACAGCCGCCAAAACGGCGCCCGAGGCGTCAGCTCTGGCCTTCACCTGGCCCACCGAGTGGCAGCTGTGGGACAACGTCGCCGCGGTGCTGGCCGATCGCAACGGCATCCTGGTCCGTGCCTTCGTCAACAGCATCGTGCTCACGGTCGCGAGCGTGATCATCATGGTGATCCTCGCCGCCATGGTCGGTTATGTGCTGCAGCGGAAGAAGTCCCGGTGGAACCCGCTCATCAACTTCTTCGTGCTCGCCGGCCTCATCGTGCCGCCCGCCGTCGTGCCGACCATCTGGGTGCTCCAAGGACTCGGGATGTTCAAGACGCTGGGCGGACTCATCCTCATCGAGGCCACGTTCGGTCTGTCGTTCTGCATCCTGCTGTTCCGCGCGTTCGTCGCCACAATCCCGCGCGAACTCGATGAGGCGGCCCTGATCGACGGCGCGGGTCCGATCCGGCTGTTCTTCCGCATCGTGCTTCCGCTGCTGAAGCCCGTCATCGTCACGGTCATCGTGGTGCAGTCCGTGGCGGTGTTCAACGACTTCGCCAACCCGCTCTACTTTCTCCCCGGAGACGCGAACGCCACCGTGCAGCTGACGCTCTACGCGTACGCCTCCAGCTCCACCAGCGCGGGCCAGTTCAACCTGCTCTTCGCCGACATCCTCCTCATCACCATCCCCCCGCTCGTCATGTACGTCTTCTTCAACCGCCAGATCGTGGCGGGCATGACCAGCGGAGCGATCAAGGGCTGACCCATGTTCACGATCTCGCATCTCATCGCTCCACGTACTCCCTTCGATGGGGCCCCGACGCTGACGGGGCGACTCACCCTCGACGGGGGACACGGTGAACCGGTCCGGGCGACACTGCGCTACTCGGCGCTCGGAATCGTGGATGCCGTCATGAACGGGTCACGGGTATCCGAGGATCTGCTGACCCCTGGCTGGTCGAGCTACGAGTGGCGGGTGCGCGTCGCCGAGTCCGACGTGACCTCGCTCGTCGAGCAGGAGTCCACCCTCGAACTCACGCTCGGCAACGGCTGGTACCGGGGAAACCTGACCTGGATGGGCGCCACGGCCGTCTACGGTGACGCCCTGGCTGCCATCGCCGAGGTTCGGATCGAATTCGAGGACGGCCACGTCCAGCTGTGGGGCACGGACGAGACCTGGCTGGCTCGTGTCAGCGATACGGTGCACGACGACATCTACCACGGGCAGACCATCGACGCCCGCAGACGCGGACAGACGCCGAGCGAGTCCGCTGTGCGCGTCCTCAAGGAGCCGAACGAGCGCTTCGAGGCGTATGTCGGTCCTCCGGTCGTCCCGCTGGAGACGCTCCCGGTGCGTGATGCCTGGGCGTCGCCCTCGGGCACGGTCATCGTCGACTTCGGAGAGAACATCGTCGGCTGGGCGCGGGCGAAGGTGTCGGGTGGGTCGGGCGCCGTCGTGACGCTGCGTCACGCCGAGGTCCTGGAGAACGGCGAGATCGGCGTCCGGCCCCTGCGCTCGGCTCGCGCCACCGACCGGTTCATCCTGTCCGGTGACGACGACGTGTTCGAGCCGCGGTTCACCTTCCACGGATTCCGATACATCGAGGTCGACGGGTGGCCGGGCGGCCTGGAGGCCGTCCGCCGAGGCGGACTCGAAGCCGTGCGGATCGGGTCGCGTCTGCGTCGCACCGGGACGTTCTCGAGCTCGGAACCGCTGCTGGACCGCCTGCACCAGAACGTCGTGAACAGCACGCTGGGTAACTTCGTCGACCTGCCCACGGACTGCCCGCAGCGCGACGAGCGCCTGGGCTGGACCGGCGACATCGCCGTCTTCGCGGCCACGAGCGCTTACCTCTTCGACGTCGAGGACTTCCTCCGCGATTGGCTGCGCGACGTCGTCGTCGAGCAGGAGCACCAGGGCGGTGTGGTGCCGTACGTGGTGCCCGATGTCCTGAAGTACGTCGGGGTGCCGGAGGACATCACGCCTGTCGACTCCACGGCCGTCTGGAGCGACGCCCTCGTGTGGGTTCCCTGGGCGGTGTGGATGGCATCAGGGAACGACCGCGTGCTCGCCGAGAACTTCGGCGCGATGCTCTCGCACCTCCGGCACGTCGAATCGCTCGTCTCGCCGTCCGGGCTGTGGGACCAGGGGTTCCAGTTCGGCGACTGGCTCGACCCCGACGCGCCGCCGCACGATCCGGCGGATGCCAAGGCCGATCGCAGTCTGGTCGCCACGGCGTGCCTGTACCGGTCGGCGGATCTGACCGCACGCATCGCGCGCGTCCTCGGCCGGGACGACGTGCTCGACGAACTCGAGCAGCTGCGCTCCCGCACGCGGGAGGCCTTCCGTGGCGCGTACGTCGACGCGGGTGCGCGGCGCCTCCGCAACCACTGCGAGACGTCGTACGCGCTCGCGATCGCCTTCGGTCTGCTCGACGACGACGACCGGGTCTGGGCCGGCGCGAACCTCGCCGAGCTGGTCGTGGCATCCGGGTACCGCATCTCGACCGGCTTCGCCGGGACGCCCTACATCCTGGACGCCCTGAGCGGCACGGGACACCTCGACGTCGCTGGTCGCCTCCTTCTCCAGCGGGAGTGCCCCTCGTGGCTCTACCCGGTGACCATGGGCGCGACGACGATCTGGGAGCGCTGGGATTCGATGCTGCCCGACGGCACCATCAACCCGGGCGAGATGACCTCGTTCAACCACTACGCGCTGGGCGCTGTCGCGGACTGGATGCACCGCGAGCTCGGCGGGCTCACCCCCCTCGAGCCGGGGTACTCGCGAGTGCGGATCGCCCCTCGGCCGATCGACGGTGTCGATCACGCGCAGACGTCATTCGACAGCCGCCACGGAGCCATCGCGGTGTCGTGGCGCCGAGACGGCTCGCGGGTGCAGGTCGAAGCCACCATCCCCGAGGGTGTCGTCGCCGAGATCCGACTGGGCGACGTGGACGAAGAAGTGGGCCCCGGCGTCCACCAATTCTCCGCGGAGGTGGCGACAGCCGTTTCCGTGTGATCGACCGGCAGGCCGACCGTGACGGCGGTCGGCCTGCCATTCGCCGACGGCGGGTGCGCCGTCGGATTCTTCAAAGAAGAGGAGAGAAGTGTCCATCAAGAGAAACGCGACCGTCGGTGCCATGATCGGCGCCCTTCTGCTAGCGGGGGCGTCGGCGCCTCCCGCGGTCGCCGCCAGCTCGGTGACGTTCAGCGCGACTTACGGCACGGATTCGGGGCTCCAGCTCGACGACAGCCGGCTGCTCAACGGTTCGCAGGGCGGTTATGCCGTGACGAAGAACCTCCACCTCCTGCCCGAGACGCTGGGTGAGGTGAACTCCACCGGCGTTCGCTCGGTCCGCATCGACCACATCTTCGACGACGACTTCTACGGGCTCGTCTCGCGGAACGCGTCCGGGGCGCTCACCTTCGACTTCACCAAACTCGACTCGGTCGTCCTTCCGCTCTTCGATCAGGGCATGGTGCCGTGGTTCACCTTGAGCTACATGCCCGGGGCCTTGGCGAAGGACAAGTTCACCGCGCCCTCCAGCCTCACCGACTGGTCCACGGTCGTCTCGACGACCGTGAAGCACTACGCCGACCTCGGACACACCGGCCTGAACTGGGAGGTGTGGAACGAGCCCGACTTCGACTTCTGGAAGTCGGGCACTTCGGCGTTCAACGACCTGTACGCGGCGTCGGCGAGCGCCGTCAAGAGCGCCGATTCGACCGCGCAGATCGGCGGGCCCGCGGTCTACAACATCCAGGCGCCCATCATGGGGACGTTCCTGGACTACATCGCCGCGCACCCGACGGTACCGTTCGACTTCGTCAGCTGGCATGACTACGGCGGCAACGACTTCTCGAAGTCGGCGACCGTGGCGGGCATGCTGTCGTCGCGGAACATTCCGGCGAAGAAGCAGTACGTCACCGAGTGGCACACCACGGCTGCTTTCGGTTCCACTCCGGGTGGTGACGCCGACACGAACGTCCTCGCCTCGTATGCGGCGCGGCGTCTGACCTCGGCGCTGCTCCAGCCGACGCTGAACGGGGTGTTCTTCTTCAGCCCCGTCGAGGGATGGAACCCGACGGCGGACTTCTCCACCGACCTGGGCCTGCTCACCGTGGAGGGACACCGCAAGGCTGTCGGAAACGTCTTCGAGATGTTCGACCTGATGCCCTCGACGGTGCTGACCTCGACGACGTCTGGTGCCCCGACCGATCGCTCCGTCGGGGCGATCGCCACCGGTGACACCGGGAGCAAGACCACGGCGTTCCTCGCCTGGAACGACGGCACGGATGCCTCCACGGTCTCGCTCTCGGCGAGTTCTCTGCCGTTCGGGTCGTCCAACTTCTCGGTCACCCGGTACGACGTCGACGCCACGTCCGGGAACTACTACGCCGACTGGTCCGCGGGGACGCGCAACCGCACGACCGGTCCCAACGAGCTGCTGCGTCCCTCCGGCGTGAACGTGGCGGCACCGGCATCGACATGGTCGTCGCAGGTGAGCCTGCCCGCGAAGTCCGTGTCGCTGTTCGTCCTGGCCCCGTCCACGCAGTCCACGGGCGCCGTGGCCGTGACCACTCCCGCATCGGCGACGAACGTGGCGCGCGCAAGCACGGTGACCAGCTCCTCGAGCTACACCGGTGGCGGCTGGGGCGGGGCGAAGCTGGTCGACGGCCGTCGCCACACGTACGACTCGTCCGACACCGGCGGCATCTCGCAGGGCTTCACCTCGGATGCGACAGCGACGGCCTCCGCCACGCAGTGGGTGCAGCTCGATCTCGGCAGCGCGAAGTCGTTCGACACTGCCACCCTGTGGCCGCGGGACGACCAGGATGCCGACGGTGCCGGGTTCCCGGTCGACTTCGTGCTTGCGGGGTCGAACGACGGAACCACCTGGACCTCGCTCGTGAGCAAGACGGGGTACAAGACGGGCCAGAAGGCGGCGGGTCCGCAGGTGTTCTCCACCGGGAAGGCGTCCTACCGCTACGTGCGTCTGACCGCGACGAAACAGGGCCAGCCGATCACAGAAGGGGCGTCGCAGGTGTACCGCCTGCAGCTCGCAGAGCTCGAGCTGACCAATGCCGGCATCCTGAACCCGGGATTCGAGAGCGGCGACCTCACCTCGTGGTCCGTCGAGGGGGCGGCATCCGTCGTCGCCACCAACCCGTACGACGGGCGCTATGCGGCGACGTTCACCGGCGCGGGCAAGGGCGTGTACCAGGTGGTCTCGGGCCTCACCCCGAACACCACGTACACCTTCACCGGCTTCGCGAAGTCGTCGGCCGGTGAGCCGGTGTACCTCGGGGCGAAGAACTTCGGTGGCACCGAGATCTCGACGCCGGTGACGAGTTCGCACTGGAAGCAGGCGTCGGTGACCTTCACCACCGGCGCGTCGGCGACCTCCGCGCTGCTGTACTTCTACAAGAACAGCGGTTCCGCGACGGCGTGGGTCGACGGCGGGGTGCTGGTGAAGCAGTGACCGGATAGTCGCTTGAAGAAGTCGCCCCTCCTCGCGATCGCGGGAGGGCGACTTCTTTGAGGGAGGTCTTCGCATCCTCTCAGCGGGATGATATGTTGACGTGAACACTGAAACGATTCAAAGTCGTTTCTCCCCCTCGATGCGAGCTCGCCGCTGAGCCCGCTGGACCGCAATCACCGACGATTGGATCCGTCTTGACGAACACCGCCCTCTTGGCGTCGACCCCTCGTCCGTCCTCTCCCTCCGCTTCGCGGCCGCTGCGTCGCGTCACTGCCGCGCTCGCCGTCGCCGTGCTCGCCGCCGGTACGGTGCTCGCACAGACGGCTCCCGCCCTGGCCGCTCCGGCGTCGTCCGCGTCCGTCGCCGCCGCGCCCAGCGTCACGGGACTCGAGACCGAGCACCTGACCGATCCGATCGCTGTGGGCACTGCGACCCCGCGCTTCAGCTGGCACTCCGAGTCGGACGCGCGCGACCAGACGCAGTCGGCCTATCGGATCCAGGTGGCGCCCTCGGCCGACGACCTCGCGGTCGGCCGCGATCTCCTGTGGGACTCCGGCAAGGTCTCCGGCGACGCGCAGATCCTCGTCCCCTATGCGGGCGAGGGGCTGGCATCCGGAACCACGTACGCCTGGCGCGTGCAGGTGTGGAACCAGGACGACGCGGCGTCGACGTGGAGCGACGTCGCGACGTTCGGCACCGGCCTGCTCGACGCCTCCGACTGGAGCGCCCAGTGGGTCAACCCGGCCGGCGGGGTCGGCACCGGGGGTTCGTACCTGCGCGGTGTCGTCAGCCTCAGCGGCCAGCCCACGAGCGCCCGCCTGTACGTCTCGGGTCGGGGCACCTACGAGCGCGGCAACGACGGCCAGGGCATCTGCTGCGGCCAGGACTTCGGCCTGAACCGCAGCATCTACGTCCCGTTCCTCAACGGCGACCGCGTGGGCGACGCCGAGTACGAGACGCAGCCCACCGACAGTCGGAAGCGGTCGTACTACCGCACCTACGACGTGGCATCCCAGCTGAAGGCCGGTGAGAACGTCCTCGGCTTCACCATCGGCGAGGACTCCGACGTCATCGCCCAGCTCGTGGTGACCTACGCCGACGGATCGACCCAGACGTTCGGCACCGACTCGTCCTGGACCTCGGTCGCCGGCCCCACGACCCGTGCCCACAAGTACAACGGCGAGCAGTACGACGCCCGACTCATCCGCGCCGGGTGGGACACGCCCACCGGCGGCGGCACCGGTTGGCAGTCCGTCGACGTCGTCTCGGGCGATCGGGGCGTCCTGGATGCCGCTCCCAACGAGCCGATGCGCGTTATCCGCGAGATCGCGCCGCAGTCGATCACGGAGTACGCGCCCGGCCAGTACCTGCTCGACTTCGGGCAGAACATCTCCGGCCGCACGCGCCTGACCACCACGATCGCTTCCGGTGCGGTCGTGACGGTGAAGCTCGGCGAGAAGCTCTCCAACGGCCGCATCGACAACGGGGCGATCGGGGCGCAGCAGACGGCAACCGTCACCGGCGCGGGTGCGCCCCTCGTCTTCCGGCCCAGCTACGGGTACGCGGGCTTCCGCTACGCCGAGGTCACGGGGCTGGCGTCCGCCCCGACGGCCGACACGGTCGTCGCCGAAGAGATCCACAACGACGTCGAGAAGGTCGGGACGTTCACCTCGTCGGAGGACATCCTCAACCGCCTGCACACAGCCGACCTCCAGACGCAGGTCAACGGTCTGCACGGCATCCCCGAGGACACTCCGACGCGTGAGAAGCGCGGATGGATGGCCGACGCGCACGTCGCCGCCGAGGCGACCATGGGCAACTACGACATGGCCGCGTTCTACACCAAGTGGACCGCCGACATCCGTGACGCCCAGCGTCCCGACGGCCGCATCCCCGACATCGTCCCGAACGAGCTCGGCGGCTGGGAGAACGGCTCCGACCCCGCGTGGGCGGTCGCCGGTGTGCTCGTGCCCTACTACGCGTGGCAGGACTACGCCGACGACGGACTCATCGCCGCCAACTACGACGCGATGGCCCACTGGGTCGACTACGTCGGCACCACCACGACCGACGACATCGTCACCAACCCGACCTCGCAGTGGGGCAACGACTGGCTCTCGATCGAGCAGACCGACGGACGACTGTTCCGCACCGGGTACTACTACTGGGGCGCCCAGATCGTGGCGGGATTCGCGGAGCGACTCGGCAAGACCGATGACGCCGCGCGGTACTCGGCCCTCGCCGACCGCATCGAGGCGGCCATCAACCGCACGTTCTTCAACGGCGTCGACAGCTACGGGTCGAGCCAGTTCGCCGAGGCGTTCCCGCTGACGCTGGGCATCGTGCCGGCGGCGCAGCACCAGCGTGTGGTCGACACCCTCGTGAAGAAGGTGCAGGACCGCGGCGGCAAGTTCACCGGCGGTCTTCCGGGCACCCACTACATCCCGCTGGCTCTCGAGCAGAACGGTCGATCCGACCTCGTGCTCGCCAACCTCCGCGACACCACGAAGCCGGGTTGGGGGTACATGCTCGACAACGGCCCCGGCACCATCTGGGAGGACTGGGATGGCGCGAACTCGCTGAACCACCCGATGTTCACCTCCATCGACGACTTCCTCTACACCGCGGTCGCGGGCCTGGACCAGGCATCGGATTCGACCGGATACAAGGACATCGTCTTCGCGCCGAAGGTGACCGACACGGTCGCGAACGCGCAGGCCTCCCGCGAGACGCCGTACGGTGAAGCGGCCATCTCGTGGAAGAACACCGACGGCGCCGTCTCGATGGACGTGTCGGTGCCCTTCGGGGCCACCGCGACCGTGCGTCTCCCCGGTGCGACGGTGGCCGGCACGACCGAGTCCGGCGGAGTGGCCGCCGAGGCCGTCGGCGTGCACACCATCGCGCAGGACGGCGACGACGTCGTCATCACCGTCGGCTCCGGTGACTACTCCTTCGCGCACGACGCCCGCTTCGGCGACCTCGTCACCGCTCGTGACGCAGCCGCGGCCGCGTCGACGGCCGTGGCGGCGCTCTCCGACGCCGACGCCCGCGCCGCGCTCACCGATCGTGCCGCCGCCGCGGTCACGGCGACCGGCAAGGCCCTGGCGGCCTACCGGGCCGGGACGGACGTGGATGCCGCCGGTGCGCTGGCCGCCGTCCGCGCCCTGCGCACGGGGGTCGACGAGGCCGGCCTGGATGCTGTGTCGGCGCCGACCGTCGCGACGCCGGCGGACCGCGCGATCGACGCGCTGTCGCAGTTCATCGGCGAGCGCGCGGGGGCGACGCTCACGGCCCGCCTGTCCGACGCGGTCGTCCGACCGGGTGGCACGGTCGACCTTTCGGCCACGCTGAGCTCCACCGGTTCGCTCGGTGTCGACTCGATCGCTTCGCGGCTGTCGCTGCCGGGCGGATGGACGGCGGCCACGACCGCCGACTGGACGCCCGCGCAGGTGACGGCCGGGGGAACCTCCACCGCGGCGTACTCGATCTCGGCTCCGGCCGAGGCGGAGCCGTCCGATCAGGTGCTCGCGCTCGAGGTCGACTACGTCGTCGACGGCGTGACGCTCGCGCGCCGCATCGAGATGCCCATCCGGGTGGACAGCGCCCTCGCCGTCGGCGACGTCGTCATCGACCCGTCGGTCGCCGACGCAGGCGGACGCGCCTTCGCCCGCGTGCCCCTCACGAACGTGCGGGCCTCGGATGCCATCGACGCGACCGTCTCGGTCTCGGGCCTGCCCGCGGGGTGGACGATCGACGGCGACGTGTCCGTCACGGTTCCCCCCAGCGGTGCGATCGACGCGATCGTGCCCCTCGTCGCGGCGGCGGATGCGGACAGCGGCCGTGCCGTGGTGACCGTCTCCGACGGTGCCGGGGTGAGCGTCCAGAAGGATGTCCTCCTGCTCGTGCGAGGCTCGGCCTCGTGCGGTCTCGACCCGACCGGCGCCGCGTGCCTGCCGTCGACGACGAAGCTGATCTCCAGCTTCGAGTCGGGCACGGAGGGCTGGGTCGCCGGCGAGAACAGCTCGTCCGTGGCATCCGTCGGCTCGTTCCCCAACGGTCCCGGTCGTGCCTCCTCGGGAGCCAAGGCCCTCGAGGTGACGCCGGACGGCTCGCCGCAGCGAGGTGCCTGGCGATCGACGTCGGTGACGCTGGACACGCCGGTCTCCACGGACGGCGCCCATTCGCTCGTCCTGGATCTCGACAGCTACGGCGGTGCCGGTTCGACCTACGTCGGACGTGTCGTCGTGACGGGTGCGACCAAGACCGCGAGCGTAGAGCAGGCGGTCACCCCCGACCAGTGGAACCGTCTTGTGGTGCCCCTGGCGGCGCTCGAGGGCGAGGACGTCACCGGCGTGACCGTATCGTTCCGCGCAGACGGGGCGCAGGCATGGGGTGGCAAGTTCCAGATCGACGCCGTGGGTCTGGACTCCTCCTCGCCGTCCGCGCCGAACCTGGCACAGGGCAAGAGCGTGTCGGCGGGAACCTGGCTCGACGGCTGGGGCTGGGGTCGATCGATGCTCACCGACGGGGCGCTCACCTCGACCTCGAGTGCGCACGGCTACACCAGCGACCCGGCCCGTGCCTCGGCGAACACGACGGAGTGGGTGTCGGTCGACCTCGGATCGGTGCAGCCGGTCACCCGCATCGTCCTGTACCCGCGCACCGCGGCGGGCTCGGAGCCTACGGCGGTGACCGGACGCAACTTCCCGCGCGACTTCCAGCTCGAGGTGTCCGCGGACGGCTCGACGTGGACGACGGTGGGGACCTTCACCGGGCAGACCGCCGACGACGGCAAGCCCCGCACCTATCGCGCGGATGCCGGGACCACCGGTCGTTACGTGCGGGTGTGGGTGACGACGCTCGGCCAGGGTGCGCCCGACGAGGGCGGCGACGCGAACGGCGGACACCGTCTGCAGCTCGCCGAGATGCAGGTCTTCGGTGTCGACACCGACGCGCGCATCGAGCAGCAGCCGCAGTCGGCTCGCGTCGACGCGGGGGCCGACGTGGACTTCCGCGTCGGGGTGTCGGGCGACCCTTCCCCGACGGTCGTCTGGGAGCAGCGGACGGATGCCGGGTGGCAGGACGTCGTCGGTGGTGCCGGAACGACGCTGCGCCTGCGCGGCGTCACGGCCGACGAGGACGGCGCGGTCTTCCGCGCCCGTGTCTCGAACGGGCAGGCGCAGCCGGTGTACTCCGACGAGGTCACGCTCTCGGTCTCGTCGGCGAAGGTGTCGATCACGGCGCAGCCGAGCGATGTGCTGCGCACCGGTGGCGACACGTCTGCCGTGGCTTTCGAGGTGGGCACCGCCGGATCGTCGGTCCGGGTGCAGTGGCAGCGGGCGGGGGCGGCCACCGGGTGGACGACCGTGTCTGGCGCGACCGCGAACCGTTTGGAGCTGCCGTTCGCGCAGGTCGCCGACGGCGACCGGTTCCGCGCGGTCGTGTCGGACCCGTTCGGCGACTACGTGGTGTCCGACGAGGCGGCCTTCCAGCTCCTGGTGGAACCGACCGTGTCGGGCCTGCCCGCTGATGTCGCCGTGCGCCCGGGTGCCACCGTCACCCTCACCGCGGTCGTCGCCGGTTCGCCGCAGCCGACGCTGCAGTGGCTGACCCGTTCGGGCGCCGAGGGGGAGTGGATGCCGGTCGACGGCGCCACCGCCGCCGAGCTGTCCTTCACCGCGGCGGCGGGCCAGGACGGCTCGCAGTGGGCGCTGCGCGCGACGAACGCGGCCGGCGAGGTCACGAGCGACCCCGTCTCGCTGCGGGTCGAAGAGACCGTCGGCGATGAGACCGCACCGCTGGTGTGGGACACGATCTCGGGTGCGGGCGATGACGGCTGGCTGCGGTCGGGTGCATCTGTGACGCTCGAGGCGTCGGACGACGACAGCGGGGTCGCGGCGATCGAGTACCGCCTCGGCGACGGCGACTGGACGGCGTACACCGCGCCGGTCGCGCTGCCAGACGGGACCACGGCGTTCTCGTACCGGGCGACCGATCGCGCGGGCAACGTGGCCGAGACGGTGGTCCGCAACGTGCGCGTCGACGGTGCGAGCCCGCGACTGAGCGGCTGGCTGGGCTCGGACGGACGCGTCGTGGCCGTGGCATCCGACGGCGGCTCGGGCGTCCGAGTGCTGCAGTACTCGGCCGACGGCTCGACGTGGGGGGATTCGCTCGCCGCGGCGCCGGCCGATCTCGGCGAGGGCGCGCAGGTGCGGGCCGTCGATCGGGCGGGCAATGTCAGCGACGCGGTGCGACTCACCGCGGGCGCAGCGCCCGCGCCCGTTCAGGTCGCCGCCGGTGTGGAGCTGGTGATCGAGGCGAACGGGTTCGCCGCGGGCTCCCAGGTCGCCGTCGAACTGCACTCGGTGCCGACGCTGCTGACGACGGCGACCACGGACGCGAACGGCATCCTGTCGGTGCGCGTGAAAGTTCCCGCCTCGGTCGAAGCGGGCTCCCACACGATCGTGCTCGTGCCGGTGGCGCAGTCCGGCAACGGTTCGACGTCCGGCGGGGAATCGCAGGGCACCGTTTCCATCCCGGTGGACGTGCTCGCCGTGACGGGCGCGGATGGGCGGGGCACGCCGTGGCTCGTCGGGGGAGCGGCCGGCCTGACGCTCCTGGGGCTGGCGCTCTTCGTGATCGCCCGCCGTCGCCGCCCGGTCGACACCTCCGACCTCGACTGACAAAGCCCGCGTCGGCATCCGCGCCCCTCTCCGGAGGTGGTGCCGGATGCCGACGCGGCGTTCCGGGGCCCGGTCGCGTCCCTGACGCCGGCATAAACGCTTCTCGCGCGCATAAACGCGGGGAGAGCGTGTTTCTGCGCGCGGAGAGCGTTTATCGAGGATGCGCGGCCCCGGCGTCCACGCGCCTAAACCGGCCCGCTCGACACACGCTCCTGAGTTTGAGAACGGTTATCACTACCGATACAGTGGATGCCATGACCCGACGCCTGCTCGCCCCCCTCGTCCTCGGCGCGGCCTCCGTGCTCGCCCTCGCCGGTTGCGCCGGCACGTCGCCCTCGGCCGGGTCGACGCCGAGCGCGGACGGCAAGGTCACCGTCGTGGCATCCACGGATGTCTACGGCTCGATCGCGCAGGACATCGGCGGCGACTTCGTCGACGTGACGTCGATCATCACGTCGCCGACGCAGGACCCGCACGAGTACGAGGCCAGCGCCCAGGACCAGCTGACGCTCAAGAGTGCGCAGCTCGTCATCGAGAACGGCGCCGGATACGACTCGTTCATGGAGTCCCTGGTCGAGGCGAGCGGCTCGAGCGCCGAGGTCCTCACCGCCGTCGAGTACAACCACGACTACCCGGGTTCCGAGTCGCACGACGACGCCAGCGCCGCGCCCAGCGAGAGCGCTGACGACCACGACCACGAGCACGCCGAGGGCGACGGCCACGACCACATCGAGGGCTTCAACGAGCACGTCTGGTACGACCCGCACACCGTCGAAGACCTCGCGAAGGCGATCGCCGAGCACCTCGGCGAGCTCGCCCCCGAGCACGCCGCCGACTTCACCGCCAACGCCGACGCGTTCGTGCAGCAGATCGCCGGACTCGAGGATTCGCTGGGTCAGATCGAAGCGAAGGATGCCGGGGCGAAGGTGTTCGTCACCGAGCCCGTGCCGGTGTACCTCATCGAAGCCGCGGGTCTCGTGAACGCGACCCCGAACCAGTTCAGCGAGTCCGTCGAAGAGGGCCAGGACGTCCCGCCCGCTACGCTGCTGGAGTCGCTCCAGCTGATCGACTCGGGCCAGATCCAGGTCATGATCGTCAACCCGCAGACCGGCGGTGCCGAGACCACGCAGGTCATGGACGAAGCGAAGTCCAAGAACATTCCGGTGCTGGAGTTCACCGAGACGCTTCCCGAGGGCCAGACTTACCTCTCGTGGATGCAGAGCAACATCGCCGCGCTGTCGGACGCCCTGGCGGCGTGAGCGACGCCGTCCCCCTGCGCATCCGCGGCGCCGCGCTCGAACGCGGCGGACGCGAGCTGTGGTCCGGGCTCGACCTTCAGGTCGAGCCCGGCGAGCTCGTTGCGGTCCTGGGTCCCAGCGGCTCGGGCAAGACGACGCTGCTCCGGGCCATCCTCGGCCTCGAGCGGCTGAGCGGCGGCACGATCGAGGCGCTCGGCGCCCCGGTCCGCCGTGCCGGCAACCGCCGCATCGGCTACGTGCCGCAGCAGCGGCCGCTGCCCCGCGAGACGCCGCTGCGCGGACGCGACATCGTCGGGCTCGGGGTCGACGGGCACCGGTTCGGGCTGCCGTTCTCGCGCCGCAAGGATCGTGCCCGCATCGACGAACTGCTCGCGGCGGTGGGCGCCGACGCGTTCGCCGACCGCCCGGTCGGGTTGCTCTCCGGCGGCGAGCAGCAGCGGCTCCGCGTGGGGCAGGCACTCGCCGACGACCCCCGCCTGCTGCTGTGCGATGAGCCCCTGACGAGCCTCGACCTGGCGAACCAGCAGGCGGTGGTGCGGCTCATCGACCGCCACCGGCGCGAGCGCGACGCCGCGGTGCTGCTGGTCACCCACGACATCAATCCCGTTCTGGCGAACGTGGACCGCATCCTGTACATCGCCCACGGCCGTTTCACGCTCGGCACCCCCGACGAGGTGCTGACGTCCGAGACGCTCAGCGCCCTCTACGGCGCACCGGTCTTCGTGACCCGCGCCGGCGGACGACTCGTCGTCGTGGGTGCGCCCGACGCCGACGAGGCCCACCACCACCACGACGAGGACGACGCATGAACTGGGCCGACGTGGGCGACGCGCTGTTCGGCGGCGTGAGCCAGTACGGCGCGATTCTCGAGCTCGTGCAGAACTCCGTCTACGCGGGCGCGGTGCTCGGGCTCGTCGGCGGACTCATCGGCGTCTTCGTCATGCAGCGCGACATGGCGTTCGCGGTCCACGGGATCAGCGAGCTGTCCTTCGCGGGCGCGGCGGTAGCCCTTCTCATCGGCGTCGACGTGGTCTCCGGGTCGATCGTCGGGTCGCTCATCGCGGCGGCGATCATCGGCCTGCTCGGAGCCCGCGCGCGCGACCGGAACTCGATCATCGGCGTGCTCATGCCGTTCGGCCTGGGTGTCGGCATCCTGTGCCTGTCGCTCTACAACGGCCGGAGCGCCACCCGGTTCAGCCTGCTGACCGGGCAGATCGTCTCGGTGCAGAGCGCCCAGCTCGGCTGGCTCGTCGTGATCGGGCTGATCGTGCTGGTGGCGCTGCTGATGATCTGGCGCCCGTTGCGCTTCGATTCGCTCGATCCGCAGTCCGCGGCCGCCCGCGGGGTGCCGACGACGGTGGTGTCGCTGGGCTTCATGCTGCTGCTCGGACTCATCGTCGCCGTCGCCGTGCACATCATCGGCGCGCTGCTGGTGATGGCGCTGCTGGTGACGCCCGCCGCGGCGGCGATGCGGGTGGCATCCGGTCCGCTCTCGGTGCCGCTGCTGGCGGCGCTGTTCGGCTTCGTGTCGGCCGTGGGCGGCGTGCTTCTCGCGGTCGCGGGGACCCTGCCGGTGAGCCCCTACATCACCACGATCTCGTTCGTGATCTACCTCGTCTGCCGGGTCGTGGGGGCGCGGCGCGACCGCACCACCCGAGCGGTGTAGCCGCCCAGGCGATTCACCACTGGCCTCGGTAGACTCGGCGGCATGGTCCAGCGCAACACGTGGCAGCGAGAGCGCGTACGCGAAGCTCTCGCCGGCGCCGGCGGCTTCGTCAGCGCGCAGTCGCTGCACGCCACCCTGCGCGACGAGAACACCGGCATCGGCCTGGCCACCGTGTATCGCGCGCTCGCGGGACTCGCCGCGCAGGGCGACGCCGACTCCCTGCAGAGCCCCGAGGGCGAGAACCTGTTCCGCGCGTGCGAGACCCGCGGCCACCACCACCACCTGATCTGCCGTTCGTGCGGCGTCGCCGTCGAGATCGAGGCCGACGCGGTCGAGGAGTGGGCGCAGCGCACCGCCGCCCAGCACGGCTTCTCGCAGGCCGAGCACGTGGTCGACATCTTCGGTGTCTGCGCCGACTGCGCCCTCGCGCGCGCCCGTGAGCGTGGCGACGACTAGTCGCTCCGTCGCGTCGGCACCCCCGCGTTCCGGCGTCGCGCGCACCCTCGTCGGCCTCGGCGTGGGCGTCGCGGTCATCGCCGCGCTCTTCCTCATCGACGCGTTCGCGCCCACCTTCTTCGCCGCCCCGCTCCCCACCCGCGCGCAGGACGGTCTGACCCTCGCGCTCAGCGTCCTGATCGAGTCGCTGCCGTTCGTCGTGCTGGGCGTGCTGCTGTCGATCATCGTGCAGGTGTGGGTGCCGCCGGGGGCGATCGAGCGGTGGATGCCACGGGCACCGTGGGCGCGCCGGGCGGTGCTGTCGCTGCTCGGCATGCTCATCCCGGTGTGCGAGTGCGGCAACGTCCCGTTCGCGCGCGGGCTCCTCATGCGCGGCTTCCGGGTCTCGGACACGCTGACCTTCCTCGTGGCCGCGCCGATCGTCAACCCGATCGTCATCATCAGCACGCACGCCGCGTTCGGCTTCAGCGACGGCATCCTGGTCGCTCGTCTCGTCGGCGGCTTCCTCATCGCGAACCTCATCGGGTGGCTCTACAGCCGGCATCCCGATCCCGACAAGCTCCTCACCGAGCGCTTCCTCGAGACGTGCGAGATCGTCGTCCAGGAGCGCGGCGGTCGCGGCCGCCGGTCGCTCGCGCAGTTCGTCGTCGAGCTGCGCTCGGTGATGCCGGCGCTCATCATCGGCTCGATGGTGGCGGGGGCCGTGCAGGTGCTGATCCCGCGTAGCGCGCTGCTGGCCATCGGCTCCGATCCCGCGCTGTCGATCGCGGCGATGATGGTGCTGGCCGTCGTGGTGTCGCTGTGCTCCAACGTCGACGCCTTCTTCGCGCTGTCCTTCGCCTCGACGTTCACCCCCGGCTCGATTGTCGCCTTCCTGGTCGTCGGACCGGTCGTCGACCTGAAGATGTACGCGCTGCTGCGCACGACCTTCACCACGCGCGTCCTCATCGGGTTGACCGCGATCGTGGTGCTGTCGGCCTTCGCCCTGGGAACGGTGGTGAACCTCCTTGTCTAGAACGGGTGCTCTGGCCACTCGGTGGCTCGGTGTCGGGCTGACCGCGTGTCTCGCGGTCACCACGATCGCGCTGTGGCTCACCGGTCGCATCTCGCTGTACGTCAACCCCGACTCGGCCTGGTTCGCCGTGGGGATGGCGGTCGTGGCCGTCGTGGGGGCGATCGCGACGTTCGCGCTGCCCCTCGGGGCCGAGGCCGACCACGGCCACGATCACGAGCACGGGCACTCCGCGGCACCCGCCCTCGCGCGCCGCGAGGCGTTCGCGCACGCCGACCATGACCACGGCGATGCGCCGGACGAGCACGACGTCGCCGCCCACGACCACCTCGCCGCGCGGCCCCGGCTCACCGTCGCGGGCCTCGCCGCGTTCAGCGGCGGCCTCCTCGCCTCGGGAGCGGTCGTGGCCGTGCTCCTCACCCCGCCGGCGTCGCTGTCGGCCGAGCTCGCCGTCTCGCGCGACGTCGGCGCGCCGCCGCTCTTCGTCGGCTCCGATGTCGTGACCCTCGCCGCGTCGGGCGACACCTCGCAGTTCGGCATCGGCGACTGGTCGGCGATCTTCGCCCACGCGACCAACCCCGAGACCTTCGACGGAAAGCCCGTCACCCTCACCGGGTTCATCACCCCCGGGCAGGACGGGGCGACCTTCGACCTCACGCGGCTCGTCATCACGCACTGCGTGATCGACGCGCAGACGGCGCGGCTGCCGATCACCGCCGCGGGATCGGCTCCGTCGACCGGGCAGTGGGTGACGGTGACCGGAACGGTGCGCTCCACCGGCGACGGCGCCCTCGAGGTGCGCGCCGACCAGGTCGCGGCGATCGACGAGCCGGCGGACCCGTATGAGTACTGACTCCCGCCGCGCCCGCGCGCGCAAGCGTCGCGGCCGCGGGTTCCTCCTCGCCTTCGCGGCGGTGCTGGGGGCTCTCATCCTCGTCGGCGGTGTCGGCGGCGTCGTCTCCGTCGCCCAGGGTCCGCGGGTCACGGATGTGCAGGTCGATCCCGCCGCCGCCGTCGCGGCATCCGGCGCCCGTGTCATCCTCACCACGACCCAGTCACTCGAGAAGATCGACGCCTCGCAGGTCCAGATCGAGCCGGCGACGCCGTTCACCGTCGACACGTCCGGCCGGAGCGTCGGCATCCGGTTCACGCTCCCGCTGCGCGACGACTCCGACTACACCGTCACCGTGAACGGGGTGAAGGGCCTGGGTGCCGGACCCGCGTCGACGCTGAGCGAGACGTTCCGCACCCCGCCGCTGTCGGCGTTCCTCCTGCAGCGCGGCACCGCCGACGGCGACACGATCTTCCGCACCGACCTGCACGGCGACGCGGGGCTGCCGGTGTTCACGCACGAGCACATCGAGGACTTCCGTGCGACCGCGAACCACCTCGTCGTCTCGGTGCGTGAGGGAGACCTCGCGCGGGTCATCGTGACCGACCTCGACGGGCAGAACGCCCGTGACATCGCCCTGCCGGGACCCGGTTTCGTCTCGAACCTGCAGTCGGCCGACCGGGGCGAGCGCGTCGGGTTCACCTTCTCGGATGCCACCCTCGGCACCACCGGAGGGCGCGAGAGCAAGCTGTTCACGGCGTCCGCCGCCGACGATGCGCCCCCGGTGGAGATCGGCCTCAACGGCGGCGACGTGCGCGTGGCCGACTGGAGGTTCGTGCCCGACACCGACAGCATGCTCGTGCTGACGTTCGATTCGCGGCTCCTCCTCACCGACGCGCAGGGCGGCAACGCCGCGCCGCTCGGCAGCGCCCTGTCGATCGACGGCATCGCGCGCGGCTCGTCGGTGGCGATCGTCGAGCGGCTCGAGGGCATCCGCGAGATCGACCTGACCGACGGGTCCGAGCAGGCGCTCGTCGCCCCCGTGGACCCGCCCGGGATGCCGGGGCGTGCGACGCCGGTGCCGGGGACGGGCGCGGGGACGATCCGGTCGTTCGCCGACATCGGCTCGGACGGTGCGTACCGCGCCACCACGATCGGCCACGTCGACACCGACGGCACCGTCCGCGCGCTGCTCGAGGTGCCCGGCACCGACACGGTGCTGCAGACGTGCGTGTCGCCGAGCGGACGCTACGCCGCGGTGCTGGTGGCGCCGAAGGCGGTCGACAACCCGTTCGACCGCTACCAGCTGCCGCTGCCCGGGCGCCTGCAGACCCACCTCGTCGAGATCGACTCGGGCCAGGAGGTCGCCGCTCTGCAGGGGTTCGATCTGTCGTGGTGCCAGGTGCCGCCCGGATGACGCGACCCGCCACGCGCGACGACCTCGCGGGGCTGCCGGTCGAGGTCGCGCCGTCGCTCCTCGGCGCCCACCTCGAGACCGTCGTCGGAGGCGACGTCGTGCTGCTGCGCCTCACCGAGGTCGAGGCGTACCACGGGCTCGGCACGGGCGACCGTCCCGATCCCGGGTCGCACGCCCGCAGCGGCCCGACCGCGCGCAACGCCACTATGTGGGGCGAGCCCGGGCACCTCTACGTGTACCTGAGCCACGGCATCCATTCGTGCGTCAACGTGGTCTGCGGGCCCGAGGGGGTGGCGGGTGGTGTGCTGCTGCGCGCCGGCGAGGTGATCGAGGGCGCCGCGGTGGCCGAGCGCCGACGCCGGGAGCGTGGGGGCGTCGTCCGCACGGCCCGCGACCTCGCGCGCGGTCCCGGACGACTGGGGGATGCCGTGGGCCTGCGGCATCCGCTCCACGACGGGATCGACGCCGTCACGGGTGCCGAACGGGCGGGTGCCCGGGCGCGGCTGCTCCTGCCCGCCGAGCCGTCCGCGGCGACGACCGGACCGCGGGTGGGCGTCGCGGGCATCGCGGGGACGGATGCCTTCCCGTGGCGGTTCTGGATCGACGGCGACCCCACGGTGTCGCCGTTCCGGTGGGGGCGCGGGGCGGCGGAGGTGGCGGCCCGTCAAGGCGACACGCCGGGCGTGCTAGACTGAACGCTTGTCTGCGCGCACTCCAGCACGCAGTACGTACCCCTCCTTCCGATCCCGGCCTCGTGCTGTGCCCGGAGCGGGGTGCAGACAAGGGATCTTGGGTGGCACCGTCCGGTGTCACGGTACAGAAGGAGACATCACCATGGCAGCAGTGTGCCAGGTGACTGGAGCGGTTCCCGGCTTCGGTCACAACATCTCGCACTCGCACCGCCGGACGAAGCGCCGCTTCGACCCGAACGTGCAGAAGAAGACCTACTTCGTTCCGTCGCTGGGTCGCAACATCAAGCTCAACGTTTCGGCGAAGGGCATCAAGGTCATCGACGCGCGCGGTATCGAGGCCGTCGTCCGTGACCTGCAGGCGAAGGGCGTGAAGCTGTAATGGCGAAGAAGGCTCAGGACGTCCGTCCGATCATCAAGCTGCGTTCGACCGCCGGCACGGGGTACACCTACGTGACACGCAAGAACCGCCGCAACAACCCCGACCGCATCGTGCTCAAGAAGTACGACCCCGTGGTCCGCAAGCACGTCGACTTCCGAGAGGAGCGCTAAGCACATGGCTAAGAAGAGCAAGATCGCGCGCAACGAGCAGCGCAAGGTCGTCGTCGAGCGCTACGCCGCGAAGCGCGCCGAGCTGAAGAAGACCCTGGTCGACCCCAACGCGACCGACGAGGCCCGCGAGGCCGCCCGCGTGGGTCTGCAGAAGCTCCCCCGCAACGCGTCGCCCGCGCGCGTGCGCAGCCGCGACGTCATCGACGGCCGCCCCCGTGGCGTCCTCACGAAGTTCGGCGTCTCGCGCGTCCGCTTCCGCGACATGGCCCACCGTGGCGAGCTGCCCGGCGTGACCAAGTCGTCCTGGTAAGCACCAGAACCACCGCGGAGGGCGGGGGTCCCGAGAGGGGCTCCCGCCCTTCGTCGTTCTCCGCCGCGGGCGAACTCCGGGGCGTCCTCGCGTCACTTCCACCCCATCCGAAGTGCGACACGCCGCCCTCCCGCGGGCGAAATGCGTCAAAATCCGCGTAATTCCGCGGTTCGGTTGATACTGTCGAGGCGGTCTCCCGACCACCGAGGGGAATCTCTCCTCGTCCGATGTAACGAGAGGCGACTCGACCGTCGCCTGGAGGACAAACCACATGGCCGACAAGTCCATCACCAAGACCGAGCTCGTCGCGAGCATCGCCAGCGCGACCGGACAGAGCCAGTCCGCCGTGTCGAGCGTGCTCGACTCCCTCTTCTCCACCGTCTCCGAGGCGGTCGCCAAGGGCAGCAAGGTCTCCATCCCCGGCTGGATCGCGTTCGAGCAGGTCGCCACGTCGGCCCGCACCGGCCGCAACCCCCAGACGGGCGAGGAGATCTCGATCCCCGCGGGCAAGCGCGTCAAGGTCACCGCCGGCTCGAAGCTGAAGGCTGCCGTCAAGTAAGACGACGAGACCTGTCGAGAGGGGGGATGCCAGTGGCATCCCCCCTCTTGTGTTCCCGCGCGACGTAGGCTTGGGGGGTGAATCCCCGAGCCCTGCGCGTGGCCGGACCCGTCATCCTCGTCGTGGTCTCGGTGATCTGCGTCGTCGCAGGTCTCGCGTATGGCGGGGGCGCTGCGCCGACGCTCCTGGCCGACCCCGGCCCGGCCGTGCGGTGGGGCCTGCCGATCGCGACGCTCGTCGTCAACCTCTCGGCGGCGACCATGGTCGGCGCGCTCGTGCTGGCCCTGTTCGCCCTGCCCGCGGGGGAGCGGCCGTTCGAGATCGCTCTGGACACGGCATCCATCGGCGCGGCCGTGTTCACCGTGTCGGCCGCCGCCACGGGCTTCCTCACGTTCCTCAACGTCATCAACGCGACCCCGACCCTCGATCCGCTCTTCGGCCAGCAGCTCGGGCGCTTCCTCGTCGAGACCGAGGTGGGCCCGGCGTGGCTCATCACGACGATCGCCGGTGCGGTCCTCACGGTGCTGACGTTCGCGGTGCGCACGTGGATCCCGACGCTCCTGGTCGCGATCCTCGCGCTCGCCTCGCTGATCCCCATGGGCACGCAGGGCCACGCGGGGACGGAGGCGAGCCACACCGCCGCGGTCACGTCCCTCGTCCTCCACATCCTCGCCGCGGCGGTCTGGCTGGGCGGCCTCGTCCTCCTCGTCGTCGTGCGGCCCGCGATGAGCCGGTCGGAGCTCCAGACGACGCTGTTCCGGTACTCCTCGATCGCCCTGGTCGCGTTCCTCGTCGTCGCGGTCTCCGGCACGGTGCGCGCCTCGATCGGCCTCGTCGGGTGGCAGAACCTGCTGTCGCCGTACGGCATCCTGGTCCTGATCAAGGTCACGGCGCTCGTGGCGATGGGCATCCTCGGCGCGTGGTATCGCCGTCGCCTGATCGCCCGCATGGGCGACGAAGAGGGGTCGCGCCGCTTCTGGGGCGTCGTCCTGCTCGAGCTGGTGTTCATGGGCGTCGCCAGCGGTGTCGCCGTCGCGCTCGCCCGCACGCCCCCGCCCGCCGCCGATCTGCCCCTCATCGGCACGACCCCCGCCGAAGTGCTGACCGGCTCGCCGCTCCCGCCGGAGTTCACGATCGACCGCTGGTTCACCGCGTGGGACATCGACCTGCTGTGGGCGTTCGTCGCCGGTTTCGGGCTGTTCTTCTACCTCGCGGGGGTCTGGCGCCTCCGCCGCCGCGGCGACTCCTGGCCGATCCACCGCACGATCCTGTGGTCTCTCGGCATGCTGTCGATCTTCTGGGTCACTTCGGGCCCGCTGAACGTGTACCAGGACTACCTGTTCAGCGTGCACATGATCGAGCACATGCTGCTGTCGATGGCGATCCCGCTCCTCCTGGTCGCGGGTGCTCCCGTCACTCTCGCGGCGCGCGCGATCCGCAAGCGCGACGACGGCTCGCGCGGCGGCCGCGAGTGGATCCTGTGGGCGGTGCACAACCCGGTCGCCAAGGTCCTCACGAACCCGTTCGTGGCGGCGGGACTGTTCATCGTGTCGCTGTGGGCGTTCTACTACACCGACCTGTTCCGCTGGTCGCTGTACGACCACGTCGGCCACATCTGGATGGTCGCGCACTTCCTCATCACCGGGTACCTGTTCGTGCTGAGCCTCATCGGCATCGACCCGGTGCCCTACCGGCTCCCCTATCCGGGGCGGCTCCTGATCCTGATCGCCGTCATGGCGATGCACGCGTTCTTCGGCATCGCGATCATGATGAACTCCGGCCTCATGGCCGCCGAGTGGTTCGGATCAATGGGCCGGACGTGGGGCGACACCCCGCTGCAGGACCAGTACACGGGTGGCGGTGTGGCGTGGAGCGTCGGCGAGATCCCGACGCTGATCCTCGCGATCACGGTCGCGATCCAGTGGAGCCGCAGCGACGAGCGGCAGCAGCGCCGCCGCGACCGCCACGTCGACCGGGTGGGCGACGTCGAGCTCGACGAGTACAACGCCGAACTGCAGCGGCTCGCCGCACGCGATGCGCGCGCCGCGGAGCGCATGGCGGCGAAGGGCCGCTGAGACCGGGCCCGGTCAGTCCAGGCTTCCGCCGATCGAGATGGATGCCGAGCCGTCCGGCTGCACGGAGATCTGACCGTCGACGGTGAAAGGCACGTCCTCTTCCACGGTGCGGACGGATCCGTCGAAGATCGAGCGGATGTCGACCTCGATGTGGGCCGTGGCCCCGGCCGAGGGGATCCGCCAGCCGGCCCCGTCGGGGACGACCGAGACCGTCGGCTGGTCGATGATCGACCAGGTCGGCGCGTCGTCGATGCGGTTGCGGACCGTGAAACCGAACGGGCAGCCCGTGGGCTGCAGCACCTTCTGCTCGGCGCAGCCGGTGAGGAAGTCCTCGACCCGTTGCTGCACGACGGAGACGAACTCGTCGGTGGGTTCGGCCTGCACGTCGACCGGTACCCCGGTGAGGGGGGAGTCGGCGAGGATCGCGACGCCCGGGGTCGCCGAGATCGGCGTGTCGACCGCGACCGAGTACAGCCCGGGCGAGAACACCAGCAGCGGCACGGCCGCCGAGGCGTCGGCATCCACCCCGTCGACGGAGACCTGGCGTTTGTCGATCTCGAACCCGTTGACGGAGAAGCGCATCGATCCGCGCACGGTGAGGTCGACGACGGCGAGGGGGCTCACGGCGAACCGCCACCGCGGGACGACGCCGATCCACCCGTCCTGACGGATCGCGAAGGTCGTCCGACCCTCGTAGGAGCCTGCGCGGTACTCGACCGTCACACGGGTGACGTCGTCGACGACGGTCTCGGCGGTGACGTGCGCGGAGGTGATCGTCTGCAGGGCGTCCGTGCGGAGGAGTGCGTCGGATGCCGTGGCGGGAAGCCCCGCGTTCTGGAGCTCCGTCGAGTCGACGGCGACGCCCGGGACGGCGAGGGCTTCGGCCGCGCGACGGTCCTGGAGCAGTTCCAGATAGTGCAGCACGAACGCGCGCGGGCTGTAGAGCTCGCGGTAGGCCGCCGCCGCCCCCGCCCCCAGCGCGGAGATCAGCAGCACGCCCACAACGCCGAGGATCGTGAGGTCGCGCGCGAGCCGGCGCGGGCGCGACGGGGCAGCACCCGTAGGCGCTGCCGGGCCCCCGTCCGTCGCGTGCACGGACCCAGTCTAAGAAGGCGACCTGCACGCGAGCGGAATATGGCGGTCGGGGACGCCTCAGCGCGGCGCGGCGAGCTCCTGCACGATCGCCACGGCCGCCAGCTGCCCCGCGGCGATCGCCGCCGCGAGCGTGGCCATGGGCCCGGGGAAGTGGTCGGGGTGGGCCATGTCACCCGCGGCGAGGATGCGTTCGACGCTCGTCCGGCCGAAGGGATCGACCCGCACCGCGCCGGATTCCTGGAACGCGACGCCGAGCTGCTCCGCGAAGGGCGCGCGTTGCCGGGACACGGGGGCGACGAACGCGCCGGCGACGTCGACCGTCTGCCGGTCGTCGAGGGTCAGACGCAGCCCGTTCTCCCTCCCGTCCACGCGGACCACGTGCGCCGGGTCGAGCACGACGACCTCGGAGGCAACGGGCTCGAGCATGCCGCGTAGCTTCGCCGCGTGCGGGGAGGCGTTGAGTACCGCCACCGGGCGCCCCGCGAATTCGTGACCGTGACAGAACGGGCAGTTCGCGACCCGGTGGCCCCAGTGCTCCGCGAGTCCGGGGATCGGAGGGAGGTCGTCGGCGAGGCCCGTGGCGAGAACGAGATACTCGGCGCGCAGGATCTCGCCGTCCACGTCCACCCGCACACCGTCGGGATCTGCCGCGACCGAGGAGACGGCGGCATCCCGGATCTCGACCGTCGCGTAAGCGGCGAGCTCCTCGCGGCCCCGCGCGCGCAGATCCGCGGGCGCGACGCCGTCGTTGCCCAGGAGGTTGTGCGCGTGATCGACGGTGGCGTTGCGATACTCGCCCGAGTCCAGGAGCAGCGTGCGGCGGTGCATGCGCCCGAGGGTGAGGGCGGCCTGCAGGCCGGCGGGTCCAGCGCCGATGATGATGGCCTCGTACATGACGGGCTCCTTCCGTTTGCGTTCGCGATCATCGTGTGACTTCATGTCGACATGAAGTCAAATGGCGAGACGATCGGCGACGCAGCCGCGCGGTTCGGGCTCGAGACGCACGTGCTGCGGCACTGGGAGGACTCCGGGTTGCTGCACCCGGCGCGGAACCCGGCGGGGAGGCGCCTCTTCGGCGACGCGGACCTGGTGCGGATCGCGGTGATCCTCCGCAACAAGGCGGCGGGGATGTCGCTCGACCAGATCCGCGTGCTGCTGGACGAGGGCGCCCCCGACCGGCACCGCGTGCTCGAGGAGCACGTGGCCGAACTCGACCGTCGCGCCGCCGACATCGCGCAGGCGCGGGCGATGACCGAGCACGCCCTGCGCTGCCGAGCGCACGACATCACCCAGTGCCCCCGCTTCCGTAGCCACGTCGAGGACGTCCTCGTGGGACAGGCGCGCTGGCTCGTCAGCCACACCGAGCCGCCGGTGTGAAGGCGCCGGCCGTCCACAGCGCTCCCGCGCCCGGCATCCCGCGCGAACTAGCATGAACCGGTGACCACGCCCCCGCTTTCGACCGAGCAGCAGGCGCTGTTCCGGCTGATCGAGGACACGCGCGAGCACGTGTTCGTCACCGGCCGCGCGGGTACGGGCAAGTCCACGCTCTTGCAGCACCTGGCGTACAACACCAAGAAGCAGATCGCCGTGTGCGCGCCGACGGGCGTGGCCGCGTTGAACGTCGAGGGGCAGACGATCCACTCGCTGTTCCGGCTGCCGATCGGGCTCATCGCTAACGGCGACATCGACCAGAACGATGCGACCCGCAAGCTCCTCAACGCGATCGACACCCTCGTCATCGACGAGATCTCGATGGTGAACGCCGACCTGATGGATGCCATCGACCGCTCGCTCCGTCAGGCTCGCGGTCGCCGCGCCGAGCCGTTCGGCGGGACGCAGATCGTGATGTTCGGCGACCCGTACCAGCTCGCACCGGTGCCGCCGCGCGGTGACGAGGCGCGCTACATCCGCGATCACTACCGCTCGTTCTGGTTCTTCGACGCGAAGGTCTGGTCCGGCGAGACCTCGGGCGACGGACTCATCGACATCGGCCGTCACGGCGCCGACCTGCACGTGAACGAGCTGGTCGAGATCCACCGGCAGTCCGACCCGGGCTTCAAGTCGCTGCTGAACGCCGTGCGGTACGGACGCGTCACGGCCGACATGGCCGGCATCCTCAACTCCGCCGGTGCCCGCACACCGCCGCACCCCGCCGACGGCGAGCACCCGATCATCACGCTGGCGACCCGCAACGACCGCGTCAACGAGATCAACCGCCGGCACCTCGAAGAGCTCGTCGGCCGAACGCAGACGGCGAACGCCGAGATCTCGGGCGATTTCGGGCGGGGCGAGGCGAACTACCCGGCCGAGCTCGCGTTGACGCTCAAGATCGGCGCGCAGGTGATGTTCCTGCGCAACGACTCGGCCCAGTTCGGCGAGGGGCCGCGGTGGGTCAACGGCACGATCGGCACGGTCACCCGTATCGCCGGCGACAGCGTGCGGGTCGAGGTCGACGGTGTCGAGCACGACGTCGAGCCCGCCGTCTGGGAGCGCTACCGCTATGCCTACGATCCCGGCACGAAGAACCTCTCGCGCGAGATCGTCGCCGAGTTCACGCAGTTCCCGCTCCGGCTCGCGTGGGCGGTGACGATCCACAAGTCGCAGGGCAAGACGTACGACCGCGCGGTCGTCGACCTCGGAGCAGGGGCGTTCGCCCCCGGTCAGACCTACGTCGCGCTGAGCCGACTCACCTCGCTCGACGGCCTCTACCTCTCGCGTCCGCTCCGCCCGAGCGACATCCGCGTCGACGAAGACGTCCGGCGGTTCATGAAGCAGGCCTGGCTCGGTCGCCAGCAGGCGGCGCAGGCCTGAGCGTCCGGCTCAGGCGACGTGCGACGCCTTCGCCCGCGCGAGGTCGGCGCACAGCTCGGTCGTGAAGCGGTAGGCGACGAGCACCTCGTCGATGACGCGTTCCTTCTCGTCGTCGTCCCAGGGGGCGGCATCCAGTTGTTCCCGATAGATGCGCTTGAACGCGGTGGGGTCGGCGATCTCGGCGAAGAGATAGAGGCCGATGCCGTTGGTCTCGAAGCCGAACCGGCGCTGCAGAGCGCGGCCGATGGACCGGCCGCCCGAGAGGTCGCCGAGGTAGCGCGTGTAATGGTGGGCGACGAAGCCGCCGGGCCAGCGCACCGCGAGACGGCGGATACGCGACACGTAGGCCTGGGTCGTCGGGAGGGGAGCGATGCGTTCGCGCCAGTCGGCACCGACGAGGAACGCCAGGTCGGCCTCGATCGCGGGCAGACGGGTGAGCTTGTCGCTGAGGAACACCGAGACGACCGGGTCGTCGCGCAGCAGATCCGCGCCGGCCTCGAGTGCGGCGTAGATGAACCACTGCTGCGAGACGTGGGCGATGTAGTCCTCGCGAGTCCCCGCGCCGGTGATGAGATCGGCCATGAAGTCCGCGAGCTCGGACGGGGCGTGTGCAGCGCTCGATCGTTCCCGCAGGGCGGCGGTGAACGAGGCGACGGCGTTCATGCCGACATCATACGCAAAGGGTTAGGTGAACCTAACCCCGAACGTCCATGGATGCCGTCTGCATCCGCAACCGTGATGGAGCCGTGACTCCGCGACCGTGCAGCCCGGCGCTGCGTGTGTTCAGCGTGTGTTTGAATTCTTCGAGCGCGCGATTCGTCGTGCGCGGAATCATCCGGGGGTGGACATGCGGGGTTGGCGCCGATCAGTGGCCGTCGTGGTCGCGGGAGCCAGCATCATCGCCGTCACCCTGACGGGGTGCACGCCGGAGGCGACGGCATCCATCGACGTTCCCGAGCAGGCGCAGGGCGCGCTGCCCGACGACACGGTCTCCCAGCTTCGGGATGCCGTGACCTCGGCGATGGCGATCACCGGATCGACCGGCGCGATCGTCGGTGTCTGGGCGCCCTGGAGCGGCTCGTGGGTCTCGGGCCTGGGGACGCAGGGACCGGGCGGGGCCGAGGTCACCGCCGACATGGGCTTCCGCGCCGCGGACGTGACGCGCGCGATGACCTGCGACATCGTCTACGAGCTCGCCGCCGACGGCACGTTCTCGCTCGACGACCCCGTGACCGACTGGGTCAGCGGTCTGCCGGGATTCGAGGACATCACCCTCGGTCAGCTCTGCAACGGCACGTCGGGCCTCGGCGGGTACCAGTCGTACCTTTCGAACCAGGTGCTGACCAACCCCGACCGCGTCTGGAACGTCCGCGAGCTCATGGCGTACGGCATCGCCAGCCCCCGGCAGAACGCGCCGGGCGCGGCGTACGCGAACGCCGACACGAACTACCTCCTCGCGGGCATGGCCGTCGAACGCGCCACGGGAGAGACGCTCTCCGACCTCATCGCCGAGCGCGTGGCACGCCCGCTCGGACTCGACGCGACCTCGCTCCCGGGCCCCGCCGCCGCGGCACCGTCGGCCGATCCGCTCAACGGGTACTGGTCGCGGCCCAACGCCGACGGGGCGTGGAACTGCACCGACCCCGGCGACTACACCGTGACCTCGTCGAGTTTCGGGGCCGGCGACTCGGGCGTCGTGACCGACATCACCGACCTCGGCCGGTACGCGCAGGCCCTCGCGACCGGCGCGCTGCTGCCCCAGGACAACACGCGCTTCGCCTCTCCGCTGCCCGCGAGCGGCGATGCCCCGACCTGGTACACCGCCACGGGGGCCGCCTACCAGGCCGGTTCGCTCATCGGGCAGTTCGGCTCCGTCCCCGGCTACATCGTGGGCGCGTTCGCCGACCCGTCGACCGGCATGTCGGTCGCCGTGGTGCTGAACAACTCCGGAGCGAACGAGAACGCCGGCGCGTGGCTCGCGTGGGAACTCGCGGCGATCGCGTCGAAGGCGCCCGCCGCCGACGGCCGCTCGGTCCCCGAGGCCGGTCTGCCGTGGACGGCGGAGCAGATGCGCAACAACCTCAGCACCATCGCCATCTGCCCTCCCGCGCAGTGACCGCCCGGGTGGTCGCACGATGACCGCGCGCTCGGGTCGGGGGTCCGCGGCCGCCCTGGTCCTGGTCGGGCTCGCGTGCCAGGAGGTCGGCGCCTCGTTCGCGGTCATGCTCTTCCCGTCGACCGGGCCGCTGGGCATCGTCATGCTGCGCCTGGTGTTCTCGGCCCTGCTGCTGCTCGCCATCGCCCGGCCGCGGCTGCGCGGTCACACGGCGGGCGCGTGGCGTTCGGTCGTGTGGTTCGGTGTGGTGCTGGCATCCATGAACGGGTTGTTCTACCTCGCGCTGGAGCGGCTTCCGCTGGGCGTCACCGTGACGATCGAGGTGCTCGGTCCGCTGACCCTGTCGATCCTCACGGCGTCGGGACTCGCCCGCTGGCTGTGGGCCGGTCTCGCCCTCGCGGGCGTGGGGGCGCTCGGGGCGGGCGGATGGGACCGACTCGATGCCCTCGGCGTCGTCTTCGCCCTCGCGGCGGCCGTGAGCTGGGCGCTGTACATCCTCGCCTCCGCGCGCGTGGGGCGGGAGTTCCCGCGGCTGGACGGCCTCGCGCTCGCGATGACCGTCGGTGCCGTGATCGCGCTGCCCTTCGGTGTCCTGCAGGCCGGTTCCGCGCTCCTGCAGCCCGGCATCCTGGCGCTGGGTGCGGCGGTCGCCCTGCTGTCGTCGACGGTGCCGTACGCGCTCGAACTCATCGCGTTGCGCCGCCTCCCGGCATCCGCCTTCGCGATCATGATGAGCCTCGGCCCGGCGACCGCGTCCATGGCCGGCTTCCTCCTTCTCGGACAGCGCCTCTCGTGGCTCGAGATCGCCGGTATCGCGCTCGTCATCGCGGCGAGCATCGGTGCGGTGACCGCTGCCTCCCGGCGACCCGCGATCGAACCCGTCGGCTGAGGACGGATGCCACGTGCCGGCGCCCCGCGCCAGCGTCATCCGGTGTCCACCTTCGGGGGGTAGAACGTACTCATGCCCATCATCGACAGCGCCGTGTACGTCGACGGTCACCGCATCGAGAACCCGTCGAGCCTGGACCAGACGTTCGAGTACATGGAGGCCCACGGCGGCATGGCGTGGATCGGTCTGCTGCGCCCGTCCTCCGAGGAGCTCGAGCGCGTGGCCGCGGAGTTCTCGTTGCACCCGCTCGCGGTCGAGGACGCCCTCGCCGGACATCAGCGGTCGAAGCTCGAGCGCTACGGCGACAATCTGTTCGCCGTGCTGAGGCCCGCGCGCTACGACGACGCGACCGAGACGGTCCACTTCGGAGAACTGCACGTCTTCGTCGGCTCCGACTACGTCGTCACGGTGCGGCAGGCGGAGGTGCCCGACCTCGCGCGGGTGCGTCGGCGCCTCGAGGCCCAGCCGGAGCTGCTCGCGCGAGGCCCCGAAGCCGTGCTGTACGCGATCCTCGACGAGGTGGTCGACCAGTACGACCCCGTCGCGGCGGGGCTGCAGAACGACGTCGACGAGATCGAGGACCAGCTCTTCAGTGCGGGCGACGCCGAGCTGACGCAGCGCATCTACGAACTCGCGCGCGAGGTGATCCACTTCCAGCGGGCGACCGAACCGCTGCGCGACATGTTGGAGGCCCTGCTGCGGGGGGCCGACAAGTACGGGGTCGAGATCGAGCTGCAGCGCTCGCTCCGCGACGTGCTCGACCACGTCCTGCGGCAGTGCGACAAGCTGGCATCCCTCCGCGCGATCCTCGACAACGCCCTCACCGTCAACGCCACGCTCGTCACGCACCGGCAGACCGAGACGTCGCTCGAGCAGAACGAGCAGGTCAAGAAGATCTCGGGCTGGGCGGCGATCCTGTTCGGGCCGTCGCTGGTGGGCGCGATCTACGGCATGAACTTCAAGAACATGCCCGAACTCGACTGGACTCTGGGCTACCCGATGGCTCTGGCGCTGATGGCGGCGACGTCCTTCGGCCTGTGGCTGACCTTCAAACGCAAGCACTGGCTCTGAGAACGCACGGCGCGCTTCGCCTCGGAGCGGGCCGTGGTGCCGATGATGGACGGGTGACTGACACCACTCCCGCGGGCTCCGGCGGCGCTGCCGAGCCGATCACCACCTCGACCGTGCACCTCGAGGACGAGGGGTACCACAAGCGCCTGACGTCGCGTCAGGTGCAGATGATCGCCATCGGCGGCGCGATCGGCACCGGCCTGTTCCTCGGCGCGGGAGGGCGCCTCGCGCAGGCGGGCCCGGCGATCGTGCTCTCGTACGCCGTGTGCGGGCTCTTCGCGTTCTTCATCCTCCGCGCGCTCGGGGAGCTCGTGCTGCACCGCCCCACGTCGGGCTCGTTCGTCTCGTACGCGCGGGAGTTCTTCGGCGAGAAGGCCGCGTTCGTGTCGGGCTGGTTCTACTGGATCAACTGGGCCACGACGACGATGGTCGACATCACCGCGGCAGCGCTCTACATGAACTTCTTCGGCAAGTACGTGCCGTGGATCGGCGCCGTCCCGCAGTGGGTGTGGGCGCTCGCCGCCCTCGTCACCGTGCTCGCGGTCAACCTCGTGTCGGTGAAGGTGTTCGGCGAGTTGGAGTTCTGGTTCGCGCTCATCAAGGTCACGGCCCTCGTGGCGTTCCTGCTGGTGGGCATCTACTTCGTCGTTTTCGGCACACCCACCGGAGCGCCCGTCGGGTTCTCACTCATCGCCGACAACGGCGGCTTCTTCCCCAACGGCATCCTGCCCGCGATCATCCTCATGCAGGGCGTCGTGTTCGCCTACGCCTCGATCGAGCTGATCGGCACGGCCGCGGGCGAGACGAAGAACCCCGAGAAGGTCATGCCGCGCGCGATCAACTCGGTCATCATCCGCGTCGCGGTGTTCTACGTCGGCTCGGTGCTGCTGCTGTCGCTGCTGCTGCCCTTCACCGCGTACTCGAAGGACGAGAGCCCGTTCGTGACGTTCTTCGCCTCGATCGGCGTGCCCGGCGTCGACGTGATCATGAACCTCGTGGTGCTGACCGCGGCGCTGTCGTCGCTGAACGCGGGGCTGTACTCCACCGGCCGCATCCTCCGGTCGATGGCGGTGGCCGGTTCCGCTCCGAGGTTCGCCGCGCGCATGAACAAGGCGGGCGTGCCGTACGGCGGCATCGCGATCACGGCGTTCGTCGCCCTGTTCGGCGTCGTGATCAACTTCGTGGCGCCGAGCGACGCGTTCGAGACCGTCCTGAACGTCGCCGCCGTCGGCATCCTGGTCACCTGGGCGACCATCATGCTCTGCCAGATGAAGTTCAAGCGCCTCACCGACCGCGGCGAGCTGGTGCGTCCGAAGTTCCGGCTGTTCTGGGCTCCGTACACGGGGTATCTGACCCTGGCGTTCCTGGCGATCGTGCTCGTGCTGGTGTTCGTGGACTCGCCCGCGACCGCGCTGGTCGCGCTGGGGGCGAGCATCTGCATCGCGATCGGCTGGTTCGCGTGCCGCAAGCGCATCGCCGAGCTCGCCGAGGAGCGCGAGGGCTACACCGGCACGGTGCCGGTGGTGCCTTCCCCGTTCTCGAAGGAGTAGCAGGGTCGCGTGAGTCGCCAAGATTTGTCGCTTCTCGGCGAGCCGAGGCGACAAATCTTGGCGACTCACGCGCCTAGCGGCCAGCCCGTGTAGGCCTCGGCGAGGTACGCGCGGCCGTGCTCCGACTCCACCACCGAGCGGGGCCACGTGGAGCAGGCTCGTCATCCACCACGAGAAGTGCTGCGCCTTCCAGATGCGGTGCAGCGCCCGCTCGGGGTACGTCAGCAGCGCGCGGTCGTCGCCGTCGAGGAGCAGCGCGCGCAGGGCCTCGGCGAGCAGGCGCACGTCGGCGACCGCGAGGTTCATGCCCTTCGCGCCCGTGGGCGGGACGGTGTGGGCCGCGTCGCCGACGAGCGCGACCCGACCGCGGAGCAGTTCGTGGGCGACGAAGCTGCGGAAGCGCAGCACGTCGCGCTGGAAGATCGGCCCCTCCGTCAGCGTCGTGCCGGGTACGCGCTTCTGCAGCTCGTCCCACAGCTGCGCTTCGGAGTACGCGGCGGTGTCGGTCTCGGGATCGCACTGGAAGTACATCCGCTGCACGGTCGGCGAGCGCTGGCTGATGAGCGCGAAGCCGTCGGGGGAGTTGCTGTAGATCAGCTCGTCCGAGCTCGGCGGGGCTTCGCACAGGATGCCGAACCACGCGAAGGGGTACTCGCGGAAGTGGCCGCCGGTGCTCGACCCCGTCACCGCGGCGCGGGCGACGCTGCGCGACCCGTCGGATCCGACGACGAACTCCGCCTCGATCTCGAACGGCAGCCCGTCGGCGTCCCGGGCGATCACGCGCGGGCGGTCGGTCTCGGCATCCACGACGCTGTCCGCCGTGACGCCGAACCGCAGGTCCTGCCCCGCGGCGAGCCGCGCGGCGATGAGGTCCTTCAGCACCTCGTGCTGCGGGTACAGCCAGACGGCGCGGCCCACGGCGTCGGCGAAATCGATGCGATGCCCCTCGCCGGCGAAGCGCAGCTCGATGCCGTCGTGGCGGTGCCCGACGGTGCGCACGCGCGACGCGTCGCCGAGGGTGTCGAGCAGCTCGACCGTGCCCTGCTCCAGGATGCCGGCGCGGATCGTGCTCTCGATCTCGTCGCGCGAGCGCTGGTCGATGACGACGGAGGGGATGCCCGCGGCATCCAGGAGGTGCGAGAGCAGGAGTCCCGCGGGGCCGGCGCCGACGATCGCGACACGTGTGCGGACGGTGGGGGTCATGGCGTCTCCTTCGACGGGTACCCGCCCGATGCTCCCCGGATCGCCTCCCCATCGCTGCGCGATTCCCAATGAACGGGCCGCCTTCCCTCCGCGTGAGTTGCCAGGATTTGTCGCTTCTCGGGCGCCGGATGCGACAAATCTTGGCGACTCACGCGAACGAGCGCGCTCAGCGGCGGTAGCCGAGGGCGCGCTCGGTGTCGCGGGCGGCGCGGTGCAGCTCGCCGAGGGCGAACTGCGTCTCGGCGTCGCGCGGCAGCACCACCGACAGTGCCGCGATGACCGCGCCGGTCTCGTCGCGGACGGGCACCGCGACACCGGTGGACACCTCGTCGACGTAGCCGGGGGCGATGACCCGGCCGAGCGTCCGGATCTCGGCGAGCGTGCGGCGCAGGACGGTGGGGTCGGTGATCGTCGCGGGCGTGACGGGGACGAGCGGGAGACGGAGCACCCGCTCCTGCAGGTCGTGCGGGGCGAACGCGAGCAGCACCAGCCCGGACGAGGAGGCGTGCAGGGGGAGTCGCCCCGCGACGCGCGTGATGTTCGCCCCCGAGTCCGGCGCGCTGAGCCGTTCGAGGAACAGCGCCTCGTCCTGCTCGAGGATCGCGAGCTGCGTGTGCTCGCGCACGCGCTGCTGCACGCGTTCCATGAAGGGCAGGGCGGCCTGCCGCAGGCGCAGCGCGTGCGACGACCGGGTCGCCAGCTCCCACAGGCGCATGCCCACCCGCACGCGTCTCTCCTCGTCGCGCTCGAGGAGACCGGCATCCACGAGTTCGTTCACGATCCGGTGCGCCGACGAGCTCGGGAGGTCCGCCCGGCGGCCGATCTCGGCCGTCGTCTGCGCGGTGCGCGTGGGGGTGAAGGTCTCGAGGATGCGCACCAGGCGGTCGGTCACCGAGTCGCCCGAGGGGGAGTTCGCCATGGACTCAGGATGCCATGGCTCCCATTCAGCGGGAACGTACTGGCGCGCATGCCGGCGCGTGCCGGACCATGGAGCAGTCGAAGGAGACCCGATGACCCGCACCCCCGCAGCCGCACCCGAGTCGCTGCTCGCCGCCCCCGACCAGGCGACGCAGGACGAGATCACCCGCGAGATCCAGGCCGCGCACGCCGCCCTCGACGCCCGCGAGACCGCGGGCGAGCATGTGCCGGCGACCGCCTACGACTTCCCCGCGTACCGGTCGAGCGTGCTCCGCCACCCCACGAAGAACCCGAAGCTCGTCGACCCCGAGACGATCGAGCTGTTCTCGCCCGCCTTCGGGCAGCGCGACGTGGCGGCGATCGAGTCCGACCTCACGCTGCAGCACGCAGGCGAGCCGCTCGGCGAGCGCCTGACGGTGCGCGGACGCCTGCTCGACTCGTGGGGGCGGCCGCTCGCGAACCAGCTGATCGAGATCTGGCAGGCCAACTCCGCTGGGCGCTACATCCACCAGCGCGACCAGCACCCCGCCCCGCTCGACCCGAACTTCACCGGAGCCGGCCGCGCGGTCACCAACGACCAGGGCGAGTACGCCTTCACGACGATCAAGCCCGGCCCCTACCCGTGGAAGAACCACCGGAACGCCTGGCGACCCGCCCACATCCACTTCTCGGTGTTCGGCACGTCGTTCACGCAGCGCCTCGTGACGCAGATGTACTTCCCCGGCGACCCGCTGTTCGCACTCGACCCGATCTACAACAGCATCCACCGGCAGAAGGATCGCGACGCCCTCGTCGGCGTCTACGACCACGCCCTCACCTCCCCCGAGTGGGCCACCGGCTACCGCTTCGACATCGTCGTCGACGGCCCCGATCAGACGTACTTCGAACAGGAGGGCGACGAGTGATGAGCACCCCCGCCAAGACCCATCGCGCCACCCCCGGTCAGACGGTCGGCCCGTTCTTCGCGTACGGCCTGGAATTCCCGAAGCAGCACGAGGTCGTCTTCCCGCACTCGCCCGGTGCGATCGTGCTCGGCGGCACCGTGTACGACGGCGCGGGGGCCCCGATCCCCGATGCCCTCGTCGAGATCTTCGGGGCGGATGCCGACGGCTCGGTGCCCCGCGCGCGCGGCGCGTTCCGCCGCGACGACCACACGTTCACCGGCTTCGGTCGCGCCTTCACGAACGACGAGGGGCACTTCGAGTTCTGGACCCGCGAGCCCGGCGGCACGGCGGCGTTCTTCGCGGCGATCGTGTTCGCGCGCGGCCTGCCCAACAAGCTGCACACGCGCATCTACGTGCCGGGCGACGACGCCGCGCTCGCCGCCGACCCGCTGCTGTCCTCGCTCGACGCGGAGGAGCGCGCTAGCCTCGTGGCGACGCGTACGCCCGACGGACACCTCCACCACGACATCCGGCTGCAGGGCGAGAAGGAGACGGTCTTCCTTGCCTTCTGACCCCCTCGACGCCGGGCTCCTCTCGCCGGCGACCGTCGGTCACGACAGCCTCGTCTCGGATCGGGCGTACCTGGACGCGCTCGTGCGCGCGGAATGCGCACTCGTGACGGCGTACGCCGACCGGGGGATCGCGCCCCGCGAGGTCGCGGTCGCCGTTGACCACGCGTTCGGCCTGGACGAGAAGTACGGCTCGCCCTCGCTCGGCATCGATCTGGACGCGCTCGCGACCGCGTCGGTGGCCGGCGGCAACCCGGTGATCCCGCTCGTCGGCGAGCTGAAGGCCCGTGTGCCCGCCGAATGCCGCCCCTGGATCCACCGCGGGGCGACGAGCCAGGACATCCTCGACACCGCGGCGATGATCGTGGCGCGCGCCGCGGTCGCGCAGGTGATCGCCTCCCTCACGCACACCGGACAGTGGCTGCGGACCCTCGCCGAGACGCACGCCGACACCGTCGCCGCGGCCCGCACGCTCACGCAGCACGCCGTCCCCACGACCGTCGGTGCCCGGGCGTCCGCGTGGGAGCGCGGCATCCGTCGCTCTCTGGCGCGTCTGGATGCGTTGGTCTTCCCCGCGCAGCTCGGCGGGGCAGCCGGCACCCTCGCGTCGTTCGTGGAGATCACAGGATCGGTGGATGCCGCTGCCGCCCTGCCCGCGGCGTACGCCGAGGCCGCGGGACTCGATGCCCCCGACGCGCCGTGGCACGTCACGCGCTGGCCGGTGACCGAGCTCGGCGACGCGCTCGCGCAGGCGATCGACGCGGTCGGCCGGTTCGCCGCCGACGTCGCGACCCTCAGCCGCACCGAGATCGCCGAGGTCTCCGAGGGGACCGGCGGCGGATCCTCGGCCATGCCGCAGAAGCAGAATCCGGCCGAGGCCGTGCTGATCCGCTCCGCAGCTCTCCGTGCGCCGCAGCTGGCCGCGACACTGCACCTGGCATCCGCCCTCGCCGTCGACGAGCGCCCCGACGGCGCGTGGCACGCGGAGTGGCCGACGCTGCGCGAACTGCTGCGCCTCGCCCTCGGGGCCTCGTGGCACGCGTCCTCGCTCGCGGCGCATCTGCGCGTGGACACAGATGCCGTGGCCCACAACCTCGCCCTCACCGGCGGACGGATCGTCAGCGAACGGCTGCGCGGCGTGCTCGTCCCGCTGATCGGGGCCGACCGTTTCGCGGCGCTCGTCGGTGGTGACGGCGACCTCGCGGAGGCGCTGCGCGCGCTGCCCGAGACCCGCGACCTCGACATCGACGCGCTGCTCGACCCGGCCGGCTACGTCGGCCTCGCGCCGCGCCTGGCCCGTACGGAGGATCCCCGATGATCGCGCTCACCGCCCCCGTCGGCCCCGCCGACGCCCCGCTCGTTGTGCTGGGGCCGTCGCTCGGCACCTCGACCATCCTGTGGGAGGACGTCGTGCCGCTCCTCGCCGATGACTACCGCGTCGCGGCGTGGGACCTCCCCGGCCACGGCGCAGGTCCCGTGGCGACCGGCCCGTTCACCGTCGCCGATCTGGCCGACGCCGTCGCCGCGGCGGTCCCCGACGAGACGTTCCTCTACGCCGGCGTCTCGCTCGGCGGGGCCACGGGTCTCGAGCTGGCGCTGCGCCACGGCGCACGGCTGCGGGCCGCCGCGATCGTGGCATCCGGGGCGAAGCTCGGCGACGCGGAGTCGTGGATCGCGCGGGCCGCGCAGGCGCGCACGCAGAGCACCTCGAGCCTCATCATCGGCTCGGCGCAGCGCTGGTTCGCCCCCGACTCGATGGCCCGGCGCCCCGAACTCAGTGGACGCCTGCTGCACGCCCTGCAGGACGCCGACGACGAGAGCTACGCCCGCAGCTGCGAGGCGCTCGCCGCCTACGACGTGAGGCCGGTGCTCGGTGAGATCGGGGTGCCGGTGCTCGCGGCGTGGGGCGAGTTCGACGCCGTCGCGCCGGAGGAGAAGGCCGTCGAGATCGCCTCGGGCGTCGCCCACGGGCGCACGGTGCGCATCGACGACGCCGGACACCTGCCGCCCGCGGAGCAGCCGGAGGCCGTGGCATCCGTCCTCCGCTCGTTCTTCGCCACCGTCTCGGGAGAGGACGCCTGATGGCCACCGACCAGGAACGTCACGACCAGGGCATGACGGTGCGCCGCGAGGTGCTCTCGGACGCGCACGTCGACCGCGCGACCGCCGCCGCCACCGAGCTCACCGCCGACTGGCAGGACTTCATCACGCGCGTCGCCTGGGGCGACATCTGGTCGCGGCCCGGGCTCGACCGTCGCTCCCGCTCGGTCGCCGTGCTGTCGTCGCTGATCGCGCACGGGCACCACGAGGAGCTCGCGATGCACCTGCGCGCCGCGATCCGCAACGGCCTGACGATCGACGAGATCCGCGAGGTCATCCTGCAGTCCGCGATCTACTCGGGCGTCCCCGCCGCGAACACGGCGTTCCGCATCGCCTCCGAGGTGTTCTCCGCAGAGGCGTGAGTCGCCAAGTTTCGTCGCCTCTCGGCGTGCCGAGGCGACAAATCTTGGCGACTCACGCGCGCGGGGGTGGGGCGCATCGGGGAGAGCGATAGCGGGGATCAGTGATCGGCGCTTCCCGCGATGGGCGGTACGGGCGTCCAATGGAGGCGTCCTCGCGACGACGCGAGGCGGTCCGGTCTAAGGAGATCCGACGATGACGTCCGCTTCCACCACCACGCACCGTATCCACCGCGCGGGAACCGCCCAGGGCATCCTGCTCCTCGCCGGGAGCTGCATGCCGGTGCTGGGCTCCGTGCTCATCACCCCCGTCCTCCCGCAGCTCTCGGCGCACTTCGCCGCGACGCCGGGGTCCGAGGTCCTCGTTCCGATGATCGTCGCCCTCCCCGCGTTGTTCATCGCCCTCATGGCGCCCTTCGCGGGGCAGATCGTGGATCGGGTGGGACGCAAACCCCTGCTCCTCGTCGCCATGGTGGTCTACGCCCTCGTCGGCACCGCTCCCGCGTGGATGGAGGGCCTGACGGAGATCCTCGTCAGCCGTGTGCTGGTGGGCATCTGCGAGGCGGCGATCATGACCGTCTGCACCGCGCTCATCGTGGACTACTTCCACGGCCAGCGCCGCAACCGCTACCTCGCCGCGCAGACCGTCGTCACCACCCTCGCCGCCACCGTGTTCATCGCGCTCGGCGGCGCGCTCGGCGGTGGCGGGTGGCACACGCCGTTCTGGGTGTACGCGGTGAGCCTCGTCCTCGCGATTCCCATGTTCTTCCTGCTGTGGGAGCCGCGGGCCTCGTCGGGAACGTCCGCGGCGGAGGCAGCGGAACGCGTCGCCATCCCCTGGCGTCGGATCGGCGCTCGTCTGCTGGTGACGGTGTTCGGCGGCTTCACCTTCTACGTCGTGATCATCGAGGTGAGCTACCTGCTGGTGGGCGCCGGGGTCGCCGCGGACGACACCGCTGTCATCGGTGGAGTCGCCGCCGTGGCGTCGTTGGCGACCGCGATCGGCGGCATTCTCTTCGCCTCGCTGGTACGTCGGCTGGACGTGCGCCTGCTGCCGATCGCGTTCGCGCTCCAGGCCGTGGGGCTCCTCATCGTCTGGATCGTGCCGGGCGTCCCGGGGGTGGTGGCGGGGGCGATCGTCGCATCGTTCGGTTCGGGACTCGTCCTGCCCACGCTGTTGCGATGGGTGGTCGCGACCACGACCTTCGCCGAGCGCGGGCGGGTGACGGGCCTGTGGACGGCGTCGTTCTTCTTCGGCCAGTTCCTGACGCCGATCCTCATCGGGATCCTCGCCGCCGCCCTCGGTGGGCTGACGACGGCCGTGGGCGTCGTCGGTGTCGCAGCCGTCGCCGTGGCGGTCGCGACGTTCGTCGCGACGCGTCGACTGGATGCCGTCGCTTCGCCCTCCGAGGACGTTCGCGCCCGCGAGACCGCCTGACCGACGCGTGAGTCGCCAGGATTTGTCGCTTCTCGGCGCACCGAGGCGACAAATCTTGGCGACTCACGCCTGCGCGAGCCGCCGGACGTGGGCTGATGCGGGGGATCAGGAACGCTTATGTCTGAATAAGGCATAAGGGGGTAGCGTCGAAGGCGAACCCCACAGAGAGTGAGCGACGATGCTTCTCGAAAGAGACCTCATCCAGTCCGTCGGATTCCGCAACGTCCGCGAGGGCGACGAGATCACCGGATTCCAGTTCCGCGTCCGCATGCCGTCGTACCGCGGCATGGCCGCGTCCCTCATCGACGGGATCGGCGTGAGCATCCCCGGGCTCGTCGACGTCGCCCCCGACGTGCCGCTGTGGACGCTGCAGGGACAGCAGTACACGCTCGCCGAGCTGTGGGACGGCGACGGTGTGCGCTGGCCGCTCGAGGACGCGGCGATCATCACCGTGCCGCTCGCCGGCGGTCTGCCCGACGGCGTGCACGAGCTGTCGATCGAGCTCCGGCTGCGCATGTCGTACATCCCGCAGGAGCACCAGCCCAGCACGTACCGCGTGACCAAGCACGTCACGCTCGCGCCCGAGGCATCCGGTGCCCCCTTCCGGTACGGCGTCTCGCTGTACAGCTACATGAGCGACTTCGGCACGGTCCTGGACCTCGAGACCGCGATGGCCTCGATCGCCGACCTCGGCGCGACGGGCCTGGAGATCCTCGGCGAAGCGCACATCCCGAACTACCCGAACCCCTCCGACGAGTGGGTCGAGCAGTGGTTCGCGCTGTTGCAGAAGTACGGCCTCGAGCCGACGAACTACGGCTCGTGGATCGACACGCGCCTGCACTCCAGCGGCCCGAACGCCCGCGACATGACCGCCGAAGAAGGCGCCGCCGTCCTGCAGCGCGACCTGCGTCTGGCGAAGCGCCTCGGTTTCCGGTTCGTCCGGCCGAAGATCGGCGTCGTGTCGAGCGACCTCGTCCCCCACCCGATCTGGACCGAGGCCGTGGAGGCCTCCCTCCCGCTCGCGGAGGAGCTCGACGTCATCATCTGCCCCGAGATCCACTCGCCCACCCCGATCAAGCACGAGGTGGTCGAGGACTACATCGCCCTCATCCGCCGCACCGGCACGAAGCACTTCGGGCTGCTGCTGGACACCGGGATCTTCCAGGACCGCCCGATCCCGCTGAAGGTCGGCGAGCTGCCGGGTCGGCGTCCGGCGTTCCTCGACGGCATTCACGTCGACCCGAACGACGTCTTCGACGTGATCGAGAACGTGGTGTTCATCCAGGCGAAGTTCCACGACATCGACGAAGAGCTCGACGACAAGCAGATCCCGTGGGAGCCGGTGCTCCGCGCGCTGAAGGACGCCGGGTACACCGGCTACCTCTCCAGCGAGTACGAGGGCGAGCGCGAACCGTGGCGCTCGATCGAGCAGGTGCGCCGCCAGCACTCGCTCATCCGCCAGATCGCCGACCGGCTCTGAGACGCGTCATGCCCAACGGACTGATCCACGCCGACAGCCTCCGCACCCACCCCGACGGGCTCGCGCTCCGGCTGACGATCCCCTGGTACCGGAGCCTCTGGCTCTCGTCGGTCACCTCGCTCGACCTCACCGTCGACGGGGAACGAGTAGATGCCGACGACCTCCGGTTCGAGCTGGGCGAGCGCCGCTACCGCCTCGACGAGCTGCCCGAGCAGAGCGAGACGTTGTGGTTCCTGCAGCAGCACCCGCTGCTCGTGGTCCGACGGGCCGAACCCGTCGCGCTCGGAGAGACCCACGACGTCGTGCTGCACGGCGAGCTGCGCCTGCCCTACATGCAGATCGCGCCCGGCCAGGACGGCGGCCCCGGCATGTACGTGCCGAACGTGGTCCACGACGTGGAGTCCCTGACGGTCGTCGACACGGATGCCGTGCCCCCGGCGCTCGTGCACGAGACGGTTCCCGCGCCGCCCGCGACCGACGACGACCCGTTCCGGCTCGGCCTGACGCTCTACTCCGCGAGCGCGGAGTTCCGCGCCGGCTGGTACGACTTCGACGGTCTGCTCGACCGGGTCGCGGATCTCGGGATCGGCCCGGGCATCGAGATCGTGGCATCCCAGATGGTCCCGACCTACCCGGTGGTCGGCGACGACTTCGTGCGCACGTGGCGCGCGGCGTTCGACCGGCACGGGTTCGTCGAGAGCTCGTTCGGCGCCAACCTCGACATGGGGCGCCGGCGCGATCGCGACATGACCCCCGACGAGGAGTTCGAGTTCTCGACCCTCATGTTCGAGGGCGCCAAGAAGCTCGGGTTCCCGCTCGTGCGCATCCAGTCGGCCAAGCCCGAGCTGCTGCGCCGGCTGCTGCCGATCGCGGAGGACCTCGAGCTGAAGCTCGCGTACGAGATCCACGCACCCATGGGCCCGAACGCCGAGCCGATCCTGCGGGTGCGCGAGACCTACGCCGAGCTGGACTCGCCGCTGCTCGGCTTCGTCGCCGACTTCTCGTCCACCATGCACGCGATGTCGCCGACGCTGCTGCGGGCCGTCCGTCGTGCGGGGCTCGACGACGAAGCGGTCGCGCGTCTTCAGGAGATCTGGGCGACGGATGCCACGATGCAGGCGCGTCAGCAGGAGTTCCTCGCGTACCTGCGCGGGCGTGACTTCGACCCCGGCCGCCTGGGCTCGTTCGCCCACCTCGCGTTCAACATGCACGGGCACGTCGACCCCCGCGAGTGGGCCGACATCATGCCGCAGATCCTCCACGTGCACGCGAAGTTCTACGACATCGACGACGACGGCCAGGAGCCGGCGATCGACTATCCCGAGCTCGTGCGCGTGTTCGTCGAGGGCGGCTACCGCGGATTCTGGTCGAGCGAGTGGGAGGGGCACGCCTTCGCCGAACTCGGCGAGGTCGACCCGCTGCTGCTCGTGCGGCGCCAGCACGACCTCATCCGGTCGGCGATGCGGGCGGTGCCGGTCGGGTGACCGGCTGGCGCAGTCAGTCCCCCGCGATCGTCAGGTACACCGTGCGCGAGAGGCGCTCGAGGAGGTCGGGCCAGGCGTAGGCGTCGTGGGGGCTCGCGGTCGCCGTCACGCCGAGGCCGAGGTACCGCACGCACAGGCTGTAGAAGATCTCGAACGCCCAGACGACGCTCTCCGTCGGGAGGTCGACGCCGTGCTCGGCGGCGGCGGCGAAGAGCGCGCGGAGGAAGACCGCCTGCCCCGCGTCACCGGAGCGTCGCCCGCGCGCGAGGATCTCGGCATCCTCCACCCCCAGGAGGAAGAAGGGCGACAACAGGTCGCGGTTCTCGCGCAGGATCCCGGCGTAGACCGTGACGATCTCGGCCGTCGCGGTCGCGAAGCTCGCGGCCCCGACCCCCGCCGCGCCCACGCGCTGCTCGGTCTCGGCGTCGAGGCGATCGAACTCCTGTGCCTGGACGGCCCGCAGCAGCTCCGCCTTGCCCGGGACCCGTCCGTAGATCGACCCGATCGACACGCCGGCTCGCGCGCTCACCTCCGCGAGCGAGAACTGACCGGTCCCGCGCTCGTGCAGGAGCTCGAGAACCGCGGCGCGCACTTTCGCGAACGAGTCGCGGCTGCGCTGCTGCTTGGGCTCCGATACCCCGCTCACGGGACCCCCTGTCCTCACTCCGTCAGTTCCACGAGGATCGCAGACTGCGGCGGCAGGGGCACATCGAGCTGGAGGGCGCCGGTGGCGGACACCGTCACCGGGTGAGGACCCTCGACCACGCCGTCCAGGGACGTGATCGTGGCGTGCACGATGGCATCCGTCCAGGGCAGGTTCTGCACCTCGATCCGAGCCGATTCGACCCGGGCGGATGCCAGGTCGGGGCGCTGCGGGGGCAGGGTCAGGCCCAGCTCGATCCGCTGCTCGCCGATCGGGATGCGGAAGGTGAAGCGGTCCTCGTCGCGCGGGGCGAGGGCGCTGTCGGGGGCGACGTAGTTGGACACCAGCACGCGCACGGTGTCGCCGTCGCGGCCGGCGGCGACGGCCAGACCCGACTCGTCCCCACCCGCGGCGGCGAGGCGTCGCCCGGTGAGGGCGCGTCCGGCCAGGGACAGTGCGCGGGAACGCTCGTCGGGGGTGCCGTCCACGTCGCCGACGCCGCCCGGGTCGACGAAACCGTAGTGCGGGTCGCGGCCGCTGTCGGCGCGGAAGAAGAACGCGTGGTCGATCACCGTGTCCTGCAGTGCGATCGCCGTCGCGACCTGGAACGCGCCCTTCTCGGCGGCCGGGGCCGAGCTGCTGGGCACCGCGAGGTAGTTCCAGTACGAGAGCGTCAGGTCGGTGTCGGTGAACCCGTGACGATCGAGCACGGTCCGCAGCTCGCGGGCGACATAGCGGTAGTCGAGCGGATCGCGGCTGCCGTCGGTGAACCAGAGGAACGAGAAGAAGTGCAGGGGGAGGTCGTTCTCGCGCACGAACGCGAGGAAGCCCTCGCGGTAGGGCGCGTCGGCTTCGAGCGCGAAGGCGAGGGACGGCCCACCGACCGTCAGGCTGGCATCCACTCGGGAAACCGCCTCGCAGAACGCGCGGTACATCGCGTAGAAGTCTTCGGGGCGCCCGCCGAAGTGCAGGGGGCCGAAGTCGGGCTGGTCGCCGAACTCGTAGAGGCGGACGGGCTTCGCGGGTCCGCCCGCCCACCCTGCCGAGTAGTGGCGGATGATGTGCTCGACGACCCTGCCGTAGAGCTCGACGTCTTCGGCCGGGAGTTTGTTCTTCGGGATGGAACTGGCCACCGTGAACAGGACCTCGGCGCCGATCGCGTGCACCGCCTCCACCCACGCGTCGGTCGCGGTGAAGTTGTAGCTCGCCGGGTCGTCGGGGTCGGCGCTCCAGTCGGGGAACAGGCTCGTGGGGTTGTCGCGGGTGTCGAGGCGCGACACCCAGTCGAACGAGCGGACGACCGTCACCCCCGCCTCCCGCCACAGCGGCGTCATGTCGGGGAACTCGGGGTGGCCCTCGACGGGCCCGGGGACGCCGCCCACGCCGTTCAGCGGACGGAAGGCGCTCTCTCGGGCGGCATCCACGACAAGGGTGCGGGTGGACGTGTGCGACACGGGCGTCTCCTCGGGGGTCTCAATAGGGCATCCGCAGGAGGCGGTTCGCGTACTCGTTGGCGATCGGCTCGTCGTGGCGGAGGTGGTCGATGCGGGCGCGGTACGTCTCTTCGGTGACGGAGTCGAACTCCTCGAGCATCGACTCGATCGATCGCTCGTGCACCGCGCGCACGCGCGGAAGGCGGCGCTTCATGAAGTTCAGCTGCGCGTCGAGCAGAGACTGGTCCTTCGCGAGCTCCTGCGCGAGCACGACGCCGTCCTCGATGCTCATCGCCGCCCCCGACCCGAGGTACGGGGTCATCGTGTGCGCCGCGTCGCCCAGGATCATGACGCGACCGCGGAACCACGGGTACGGCACCCACACGGTGGAGTAGGGCGTGTAGGCGACGTTCTCGGCGTGGCGCACGTCTTCGAGCGCATCGGCCAGGAATTCCGACCCACGGGTGAGCGCGGCCGCGCGATCGTGCATGATCTCGGCCATCCTGCTCGCGTCGTACCGCGGGCGCCCCTCCTCCGCCACGGTGAGCACCATGTACATGAGGTCTTCCGACAGCGGCGTGAGCATGATCTTGCCGCCGTAGCCCTGGCAGATGATGGGCTGCATGATTCTGCGGCGGTTCGGGAGTCCCGCGCGCCACGCCACCCCGCCGACGGGGCGGGGAGCGTACTTCTCGCCGAAGTACTCACGACGGATCTGCGAGTGGAGGCCGTCGAAGCCGAGCACGAGGTCGTAGTCGGCGCGGTCGCCCGTGCTGAACGTGACGGTGGCCGTGTCGGCATCCTGGGCGATGTCGGCGACGGTCGTGCTCATCCGGAAGGTGCAGCCGTTGTCGAGAGCGTGCTTCGCGGCGAGCTCCAGGAACGCGATGCGCGACATCGTCACGCAACCGGGGAGCCCCTCGTCCCGTGTGCCGTAGCTCATGGTGCTGAGGAGGTTGCCGTCGGCGTCGTAGTTGTCGATCCCGGGCGCGGGGTGGCCGATCGCGAGCACGTCCTCGAGGAGACCGATGTCGCGCACCGCGCGGAGCCCGTTGATGCGCAGGCCGAAGCCGACGCCGGCGACGCTGATCTCGGGCTTGTCGTCGATGACGTCGACTCTCGCGCCGATCCGGGCGAGGGCCGAGGCCGTGCTCAGGCCTCCGATCCCGGCGCCGACGATCAGGATGCGCAACGGTTGTGCCATGGGGTGCTCCTCACTGAGCGGGCATCGGAAGGGGGACGAACGCGGGATTTACAGAATCAGGACGTTGGTTCTGATTTTCACCGTAGCCATGGGGCGCCGGGGATGGCCAGCGATGGGCGCGGTGGCATCCAGATGCCGTGTATCACGCTCGCTGATGCCGGACGCGTAGCGGGACTCAGTGCGGCGCGTGCCCCGCGGCGACCCGGCGGCCGGCCTCGGCGAACAGTCCGCGCATCCACTCGTGTTCGGGATCGCGGTTGTGCGAGGGATGCCACCACAGCGCGCTCACGATCGGTGTCGCGGCGAACGGCAGGGGCACGACGCGGATGCCGCCGATACGGAGCAGGTGCGGAGCGAGAGCCGACTGCACGAGACCCACGCGGCGCGTGCCGCTGACGAAGTGCCCCACCGGGAGGAAGCTCTCCAGCACCACCTCGATGTGCGGTTCGACGCCCAGCTGCTGGATCTGGCGCGCGGCCGAGGTGAAGGCCGAGCGGGACTGGAACGTGAGCACCCACGGCATGTCGGCGAGGTTCTGCATCGTGAGCGACTCCCCGACCTCGTCGTTGTCGTCGGAGACGACGGCGAGCCAGTCGTCCTGCCACAGGTCGAGGTAGGGCAGCTCCGAGACCGGACCGTGGGGGATGACCATGGCGTCGGCGGAGCGGAGGCGGTTGGCGGCGTCCTCGACGATGCCGGGGTTGTGCAGCATGTAGCGGAACCGAACCCCGGGGGCCTGCTCGGCGGCGAGCTGCGAGACCACGGTGCCCACGGTGACGAAGCCGTAGTCGGAGCCGTAGATCGAGAACTCGCGGGTCGACTCGGCGGGCGACCACGACGCCTGGCTCTCGAAGACGCGCCGGGCGGCCTCCAGGGCCGTGCTCGTGTGATCGGTCAGCCGCACCGCGAACGGCGTGAGCTCGTACGTGTTCCCGCGCCGCGCGAGGATCTGGTCGTTGAAGTGCGTGCGCAGCCGCGCGAGCGAGGCGCTGAGGGCGGGCTGGCTGAGGTGCAGCCGGTCGGCCGCCCGCGTCACGCTCCGCTCGGTGAGCAGCGCGTCGAGCGCGATGAGCAGGTTGAGGTCGAGGCGCGACAGCGTCGCATGATCGGTCACCACGATGTGATCCTTCGCTCGGATATGCGTGACGCCAGTGTATCCACGGGGTCTATGTGCCGCACGTGAGTTATCGCGGGGGTGGATGCCATCCGTCCGGGCTGGCCTTATGTGCTCTATCTACGAGACTTATGTGCTTTTTCGGCGCATCCCCTCGATACTGAGGATCACAGCACAGGCGCTCCACCGAAGGAGCCGCCGACAACGTCGTCAGAAAGGCTGGCCATGACTCAACCCCGCCGTCGCGTCACGCGGCTCGTAAGTCTCCTCGCCCTCCCCGCCACCGCAGCCCTGGTCCTGGCCGGATGCTCCGGCTCCGGCGGCGACACCGGCTCCGGGGACAGCGGCTCCTTCACGTTCACGTTCGCCACCTCGAACAACCTCGAGAGCCCGTACCAGACCCTCGCCAACGAGTACCAGGCGCAGCACGAGGGCGTCACCATCACGACCAACCCCACCCCCAACGACAAGTACGGCGAGACGATCCGCACGCAGCTGCAGGCCGGCAACGCCTCCGACGTCATCCAGACCACGCCCGGCTCGGGCGACGCCCGCGGCATCATCCCGCTCGCGGAGGCAGGGTTCCTCGAACCGCTCGGCGACACCGCGAAGAGCCTCATCATCCCCGGCAGCGAGTCGGTGTACACCATCGACGACAAGGTCTACGGCCAGCCCCTGGACTTCACCATCGGCGCCGTCGTCGCGAGCCTCGGCACCGCCAAGATGAAGGGCCTCGACTCCTTCCCGACCACGATGAGCGAACTCACCGCGGCCTGCTCGTCGCTCCAGGGTCAGGGCGCATCGCTCCTCGCCCTCGCCGGTGCCGCCGGCCCCAACGTGGGTCTGACCATCCAGGGCATCTCGGCGACCCGCGTGTACTCGTCGACGCCCGACTGGAACCAGCAGCGCGCCGACGGCACGGTCACCTTCGCCGACAGCCAGGGCTGGAAGGACACCCTCCAGACCTTCATCGACCTGAAGGACGCCGGCTGCTTCCAGCCGGGCGCCGAGGGCGGTGGCTTCGACGCCATCACGAACGGCCTCGCCCAGGGCACCTCGGTCGGCAGCTTCATCCCGTCGGGTGCCGCGGTCGAGATCTCCAAGGCCGCGCCGGCCGAGGCCGAGTTCGCCGTCGAGCCCTTCCCCGCCGAGAGCGGCGAGCCGATGGTTCTCGGAAGCTCCAACTACACGCTGTCGATCAACGCCAAGGCCAAGAACAAGCAGGCCGCGCAGGACTTCCTCGAGTGGATGGCCGAGCCCGCCCAGCAGCAGCGCTACTACGAGCTCTCGGGTGAGCTGCCCGTGTCGGCCTTCGACACGCTCGACCTCAGCGGCACGATCTACGCGCCCGTGGCTGATCTGCTGAAGAACAAGCAGTACACGCCGCTGCCGAACAACATCTGGCCCAACCCGTCGGTGTACGAGGCGCTGCAGGTCGGCGGTCAGGGACTGCTCACCGGGCAGACCACCATCGACCAGGTGCTCCAGAGCATGGACGCCGCCTGGGGCAACTGACCTCCTCCGCCGCCCGGGACCCCGAGGGACCCGGGCGGCGGAGCCGCACCCTTCCCCACGGAGACGAGGACGTCATGAGCACAACACTTCGACCGAGCGAAGCGGCTCGGACCGAGACCGAGCGGGTGGTCCTGCCGCGCCGCGGACGGCGCCGCGCCCCGGCTCCCCGGCGGCCCGGACTGCTGAAGTTCGGCCACTGGTGGTGGGCGCTCCCCGGGATCGTCTTCGTCATCGGCATCCACTACGTCGCCACGAGCGTCGGCGGGTTCTTCGCCTTCACGAACTGGACCGGGATCGGCGCGTTCGAGCTGATCGGCCTCGACAACTTCGTCAAGATCTTCCAGGACCCCACCAAGCTCGGTGCCCTCTGGAACACGCTGTTCCTCGCGTTCGGGTCGGTGATCCTCAGCAACGTCCTCGGCCTGGGCTTCGCGCTCGGGCTCAACCGCGGGCTCAAGTCCCGCTACATCCTGCGCACCCTGTTCTTCATGCCGGTGGTGCTGAGCCCCCTCGCGACCTCCTACATCTGGAAGTTCATCTTCGACTACAACGGTCCGCTCAACCTCGCGCTGCGCGGGGTCGGCCTCGGGAACATCGCCCGCGCCTGGGTCGCCGATCCGACCTGGGCGATCTGGACCGTCCTCATCGTGCTGGTGTGGCAGAACATCGGCTTCGCGATGGTCATCTACATGGCCGGCCTCGCCGCCGTGCCGGTCGAGATCGAGGAGGCCGCCGCCATCGACGGGGCGAACCTCTGGCAGCGCTTCTGGCACGTCACCCTGCCGTCGATCCGCCCCGCGGTCGCGATCGCCACGACCCTCGGCCTCGTCAACGGCCTGCGCGTCTTCGACCAGATCATGGCCCTCACCGGCGGCGGCCCCGCGGCCGCCACCGAGACCCTCGCGACGCAGGTCTACAAGCAGTCGTTCGCCCTCGGCAACTTCGGGTACGGCGCGGCGCTCGCCCTCCTGCTCACCCTCATCATCCTGGTCTTCGCCGTCGTGCAGCAGCGCGTGACCGCCGGTCGTTCCGAGGAGTCCTGACATGTTCCGCTACACCAAGCTCACCGCGCTCCGCGAGTTCGGTTTCTGGTTCCTCGCGCTGGTGTTCCTGCTGCCGTTCTACTTCCTCGTCACGACGGCGCTGAAGTCCGACCGCGAGGTCATCACCTCGTCGACGCTCGCTCCCCCGTCCGCCCCGGACTTCGGCAACTTCATCAAGGTGCTCACCGCGACCGGCAACTCGAACGTCGTGATGGGCCTCGTCAACAGCATCGTCATCACCGCCGGCAGCATCGTCCTGATGGTGCTGCTCGGCTCGCTCACCGGCTACGTCATCGCCCGCAGCACCCGCCGCTGGAGCCGCGCGGTCTACTACCTGTTCCTCGTCGCCATCGTGCTGCCCACGCAGCTGGGCACCGTGCCGCTCTACATCGGGGCCCGTTCGCTCGGACTCACCGGCTCGGCCTGGGGCATGATCATCCTCTACACCGGGATGCTGCTGCCGCTGGCGATCTTCCTGTACGCCGGATTCTTCCGGGGCCTCGGCACCGAGTACGAAGAGGCCGCCACGATCGACGGCGCCACTCGGACGCAGATCTTCTTCCGCATCGTGCTGCCGCTGATGTCGCCCGCGACGGGCACCGTCGCGATCCTCGCGGGCCTGATCGTCTGGAACGACTTCTTCACGTCGCTGATCTTCCTCGGCGGCTCGGCGAACCAGACGCTCCCGGTCGCCATGTACTACTACATCGGCTCGCTGGTCTCGGCCTGGAACCAGATCTTCGCGATCGTCATCGTCTCGATGGTGCCGATCCTCGCCTTCTACCTCTTCGCTCAGAAGCGTTTCATCCAAGGTTTCGCCGGCGGCCTCAAGGGCTAGGGCGCACCCCGAATGGATGCCAGGACACCCGGCATCCACAGGTCGGCGCGCCCGCACAACGAAAGGACCCCCATGTATCAGCTCGCCCCCAACATCGAACTGCTCTTCACCGAGGCCGGCGATTACCACGACCGCGTGCGCGCGGCCGCCGCGGCCGGTTTCGACGCCGTCGAGATCTGGGGTCCGACCGGCGTGGACGCCCCCGCGACCCCGAAGGATCTCCCGGCGCTGAAGGCCGCGCTCGAGGAGACCGGCACGCAGCTCACCGCGCAGCTTGCCGAGCCGCGGACGCAGTTCATGATCCCGCCGTGGGACCACTCGGAGTTCTACCGCAAGCTCGACGAGGGCGTCGCGATCGCCCGAGACCTCGGCTGCCCCCGCATCGTCGTGGGTAGCGGCACGGGCTTCGGCGGCTGGAAGCGGCAGGTGCAGCTGGACAAGCTGATCGAGATCTACCGGAAGGCCGTCGCGCAGATCGACGGCTCGGGCGTCACGCTCGTGCTCGAGCCCGTGAACGTCCGCGTCGACCACCCGGGTTCGCTGCTCGACCGCACGTCCGAGGCCGTCTACGTCGCGCGCGGGGTCGACTCGCCGCAGTTCGGTGTGCTCTACGACATCTACCACTCGGCCGTCGAGGGCGAGGACATGGAGGCGGAGCTCGACCACGCGGGCGACCTCATCAAATACGTGCAGCTCGCCGACGCCCCCGGGCGCGGGGAGCCGGGGACGGGCGACCTCGACTGGGCCGAACGCTTCCGCCTGCTGCGCGCGAGCGGATACGACGGGCCGATCGGCCTGGAATACTACCCCACGACCGAATCCGCGGCATCCGTCGCCCACATCGTCGAGCTGGGGCGCACGGCATGAGCGCGCGGCAGTACCCCGCGTCGGTCGACGTCGCGATCGTCGGCAGCGGTCCCACGGGCGCCGCGTACGCCCGCGTGCTCTCCGAGCGCGCGCCGGGCCTGACGCTCGCGATGTTCGAGGTGGGTCCGACCGTGTCCGACCCGCCCGGCGCGCACGTGAAGAACATCGCCGAGCCGGCCGAGCGCACGCGCGCGCAGGTCGCGTCCGAGGGCCCGGGGGAGCGGGGAACGAAGGTCGCCAGCCCCGGCGCCGCCAAGGCCGGGGTGCGCGGGGCGCGTCCCGGAACGTTCCTGCTCGACGACGGCTACGTCTTCGAGGGCGAGGACGGCCTGCCGGTCGCGGCGATGTCGAGCAACGTGGGCGGCATGGCCGCCCACTGGACCGGCGCGTGCCCGTGGCCGAACGAGAGCGAGCGCATCGGGTTCCTCCCCGACATGGACGAACTCCTCGCCGAGGCCGAGCGTCTGCTCGGCGTCACGCGGGACGCCTTCGACTCCGCCCCGTTCGGCGAGATCGTGCGCGAACGGCTGGCTGCCGCGGTCGACGACGGACGCACGGACGCGACGAAGGTGCAGCGGATGCCGCTGGCCGTGCACCGGCGCGACGACGGTCGCCTGGTGTGGTCGGGGTCGGACGTGGTCCTCGGCGACGTGACGCGGACGAACCCGGCGTTCTCGTTGTTCGACGAGTCGCTCGTGACCTCGGTGGTCCTCGCCGACGGGCGCGCGGCGGGCGTCGTCGTCCGCGACCTGCGCTCGGGCGAGGTGCACGAGATCGTCGCGCGCGCGGTCGTCGTCGCCGCCGACGCGCTGCGGACGCCGCAGCTGCTGTGGGCCTCGGGCGTGCGCCCGCCGGCCCTCGGCCGATACCTCAACGACCAGGCGCAGGTGGTGTTCGCGTCGCGGCTGCGCGACGTCGCCCCCCTCGGGGCCGACGCTCCGGCCACCGGACTCGCCGAGTACAGCGGCGTCAGCTGGGTGCCGTTCACCGACGCCGTGCCGTTCCACGGGCAGATCATGCAGCTCGATGCGTCGCCGATCGCGCTCGCCGAGGACGACCCGGTCGTGCCGGGGTCGATCGTCGGTCTCGGGCTGTTCTGCGCGAAGGACCTGCAGGCCGACGACCGCGTCGAGTTCGACGACGCGCACGTCGACGGGTACGGGATGCCGGCTCCCCGCATCCACTACGTCCTCACTGACCGCGACCACGAGGTGATCGAACGGGCCCGCGCGGAGATCACGCGGCTGGCGGAGGCGATCGGCGATCCCGTGGGGGACCGACCCTTCACCCTGCCGCTCGGCTCGTCGCTGCACTACCAGGGCTCGACGCGCATGGGCGCCGCCGATGACGGCGAGAGCGTGTGCGACACCGACGGTCAGGTCTGGGGCGTTCCGGGACTGTTCGTCGCCGGCAACGGCGTCATCCCCACCGCGACGGCGTGCAATCCCACGCTGACGTCCGTGGCGCTCGCGGTCCGCGGGGCCCGCGCGATCGCGGCATCCCTGGCCTGATTCCTTGCTTATGCAGGAATCAGACAATAGAGTGTAGAAATCAGAACAAAGAAGTTCGCGGCTTCGGCCGCACCGACGAGGAGGTCGCGGTGATCCCGGATCGCATCATCGAACAGGGCACGCTGCGTGCCCGCGACGGACGTGCGGCGGTGGAGGTCCGCCTCCCCTGGTACCGGGCGCTGCCGGCATCCTGCATCTCCGCGGCGAAGCTCACGATCGACGGGGTCGAGGCCCCGACCGAGACGCTCCGCTGGGAGATGAACGGCGAGGAGTTCACGTTCGGAGAGATGACGACGAACACGCAGGAGTGGTGGTTCCCCACCGACTCCGCCGTGCTCTCGGGAGACCTCGCGCTGGACGCCGGCGAGCACGAGGTCCGGGTCGATCTGACGCTCTACATCCCGTACATCATCATCGCCGACGACGAGGTGCTCCACATCGAGGAGCACGACACGAAGACGATGACGGTTCGTCAGGCCGAGGAGGCCCTCGCATGACCGCGCTCGGCACGCCCATCCAGGGCGTCACGCTCTACAGCTTCACCCGCGCGTTCCACGGGCGCGAGTACGACCTCGACCAGCTCATCCGCAAGACCGCGGCCGAGGGCTTCGGGCCGGGCCTGGAGATCATCGGATTCTCCAGCTTCCGCGGGTTCCCCGACATCGACGACCACTTCGCCGGACGCTTCTCCGACCTGATCGACGAGGTCGGCCTCGTCCGCACCTCGCTCGCGGTCAACGCCGACATCGGCCTGCGCCCCGACAAGCTCATGGACCAGGACGAGCTCATCGCCTACATGCGCCGGCAGATCGCGGCGGCGGCGAAGCTCGGTTTCCCGATCGCGCGCGTGCAGATCTCGCTGACGCCCGACTCGATGGAGGCGCTCGCCCCCATCGCCGAGGAGTACGGCGTCACCCTCGCGCTCGAGGTGCACGCCGATCAGTACGCCTCGCACCCGCGCATCCTCGCCCTCCGCGACCGGTACGAGCAGGTCGGTTCGCCCTTCCTCGGGTTCACGATGGACTGGGGTGCCACCGTCACCGGCTTCGCGCCCTCGCTCCTCGAGGCGTACCGCCGCCGGGGCGCGTCGGAGGAGCTGCTCGCCGCCGTCGTCGCGCTGTGGGACGAGTACTACGAGCAGGGTCCGCCCGCCGACCAGGCCGACCATGGTCAGCGGTTCGGCCGCTTCATCGGCCTCTCGCACCAGTACGGCCGCCCCGACCTCGGCATCGATCTCGGCATCAACGGCACCGGACTCTTCGGTCCGGCGCGGGTCGACGACTGGCTCGAGATCATGCCCTGGGTGAAGCACGTGCACGGCAAGTTCTTCGGCATCGACGAGAACGGCCGGGAGCCCTCGGTGCCCGTCGCCGACCTCATCACCCTTCTCGTCGACAACGGCTACAGCGGCGCCGTGTCCAGCGAGTACGAGGGCTGGCACTGGAACCACTGGCAGAGCCCGTTCGAGATCATCCGCGCCGAGCAGGTCATCCAGCGCGCGGCCGCCGAGGCCGCGGGCTCGCGCATGATCACGGATGCCGCCGAGGCCCGGCGCACCCTCGACACCCACCTGTCGCACGCCGTGCGCGCCTGAAAGGACACCCGCCATGAGTGACGGCATCGCCGGGACCGGCATCCAGCTCGGGACCACCCTCTACTCGATGACGAGCGAGTTCGCCGCGGGGCTGTACACGCCCGAGACGCTGATCCGCGAGGTCCACGACCAGGGCATCGGCCCGGGCGTCGAGTTCAACTTCGCGCAGCTGCTGCGGTCGTACCCCGACGTGGACGACGACTTCGTGCAGCTGTGGTTCGACTCGCTCGAGAGATACGGCCTCGAGGCCAGCGCGGTCGGCACGAACCTCGACATGGGGCGCCGCAAGGACCGCGACATGACGCCCGACGAGGAGCACGAGTTCTTCGCCCGTCAGCTGAAGTCGGCGCACACGTTGGGCTTCCGCACGGTCGTCATCCGCTCGGCGGGGAAGGAACTGCTGCGCAGTCTGCTGCCCCTCGCCGAGAAGTACGACCAGAAGCTCGCCTACGAGATCCACGCGCCCTCCGGCCCGAACGACCCGAAGGTGCTCGAGATCCGCGAGGTGTACGACGAGCTCGGCAGCGACCGCCTCGGCTTCACCGCCGACTTCTCCTCGACGATGCACTCCCTCTCCCCGACGCTGCTGCGCACGCTCGGCCAGATGGGCATGGACGAGAAGCATTTCCCGGTCATGGACGAGATCTGGCACGAGCCGGCCCCCATGCACGTGCGCAACCAGGCCTTCGAGGACTACCTCTCGGGCGAGGGCGTCGACCCGCTGCGCTTCGGACCGTTCACGCGCCTCGCGTTCAACATGCACGGGCTGGTGCCGCCGGAGGAGTGGCTCGACATCATGCCGCAGATCTTCCACGTCCACGCGAAGTTCTACGACATCGGGCCCGACGGGCAGGAGCCCGCGATGGACATCCCGCGCATCGTGAAGCAGTTCGTCGACGGGGGATACCGGGGCTACCTCTCCAGCGAATGGGAGGGCCACGCGTTCAGCGATCTCGGTGAGAGCGACCCCATCGACCTCGTCAAGAAGCAGCACGCGCTCATGCGCGCCGCCATCGAAGAGACCGTCGCCGCGCGCCAGCCGGCCTGACACCCCATCACGTACGAAGGAGTATCCGTGTCGAACACCATCACCGAGGCATCCCTCTCGGACCTCGTCGCCGAGATCGCGCGCCTGCGCGAGCAGGTCGAGGCCGCCCAGTCCCTCGCGCAGCGCGCCGAGGACCGCGGACAGGTCGAGAACCTGTTCAACCGCTACATGCACCTGCACAACGCGTTCGAGGACGAGCAGATCATCCCGATGTGGGTGAAGGAGGGCACCGAGGGGATCCGCGCGCGCTACACCAACGCCGGTCAGTACACGACGTGGCAGAGCGTCACCGACTACCACCGCGGACGCCCCCACCCCGAGGGCAAGCTCATCCTCCACACCACGAACACCCCGGTGATCGAGGTCGCCGCCGACGGCAAGACCGCCAAGGGCGTCTGGCTCATGGCCGGCACCGAATCGGGCCTGACCGACCCCCGGGTCGCCGAGGCGTTCCCCGACATGTACTCGCCCGACGAGGTGCTCGGCAAGAAGGTCTGGGCGCACTGGGTGTGGTGCAAGTACGCCATCGACTTCCTCAAGCAGGACGGCGAGTGGAAGTTCTGGAAGTTCCGCTGCTACGAGCTCGCCCGTGCGCCCTTCGAGGAGAACTGGGTCAGCTTCGGCCTGAAGAACCAGGGTGCGTTCGACCTCGACCTCATGTACTTCGGCGACGACGGCAAGCCCGTCTTCATGCCGCCGGCCGACGAGCCGGTGCCGTCGAAGAACCACCCCTACAGCCCCGAGACGACGCAGAAGCTCGAGCCCGTGCCGCCGGTCGCGCACGAGCACTTCGTCGACACCTTCGCCTAGGAGTCCCCGTGGCCACCCACAACTCGCTCTTCGCCGAGAAAGACGTCCGTCGCACCGACGACGGGCTCGCCGTCTCGGTACAGCTGCCGTGGTACCGCAGCCTCTGGCTGTCGGCGGTCGACGGCGTCGCCGCCACCGTGAACGGCGTCGCGATCCCGACGGAAGACCTCCGGTTCGTCCTCGAGGGTCGCGAGTACCGCGTCGAGGAGCTGCCGGAGCAGTCCGACACGCTGTGGTTCGTCGCCGACCGTCCGGACGTGCGGATCCACCTCGACACCCCGCCCGCGGCGGGCGAGAAGATCACCGTCGAGGTGGTGCTGACGATGCGTCTGCTCTACATGCAGATCATGCCGGGCGTCGACGGCGGCCCCGGCCGCTACGTCACGAACCGCGTGCCGGTCGAGCGCGAGCTGGTGCTGGCATGACATCCGCCCGGCCCCTGCGCGTGGCGATGATCGGCTACGGCTTCATGGGGGCGGCGCATTCGGTCGGGTGGCGCCAGGCGCCGCACGTCTTCGACCTGCCGCGGCCGGTGGAGATGACCGTCGTCGTCGGCCGGAACGCGGATGCCGTGGCATCCGCCGCCGCGACGTGGGGCTGGGCGGAGTCCGCCACCGAGTGGCGCGAGGTGATCGCGCGCGACGACATCGACATCGTCGACATCGTCACGCCGGGCGACTCCCACGCCGAGATCGCGATCGCGGCGCTCGAGGCCGGCAAGCACGTGCTGTGCGAGAAGCCGCTGGCGAACACCGTGGCCGAGGCCGAGGCGATGGCCGAGGCGGCGGAGCGGGCCCGGGCGCGCGGCATCCGGTCGATGGTGGGGTTCACGTACCGTCGCGTGCCCGCGGTGACGCTGCTGCGCGACATGATCGCCGAGGGGGCGGTCGGCACGGTGCAGCAGGTGCGCGCGGCGTACCGGCAGGACTGGCTCGTCGACCCCGGGATGCCGCTCGCCTGGCGTCTGCAGAAGGAGCACGCCGGGTCGGGGGCGCTCGGTGACATCGGCGCCCACATCATCGACATGACCCGGTTCGTCACGGGGCTCGACATCGACAGCGTCACCGGCACGCTCGAGACGATCGTGAAGCAGCGTCCCCTGCAGGCCGCCGGATCGGGGCTCTCGGGCTCGGCCGGGGAGGGCGTCGGCGACGTCACGGTCGACGACGCTGCGATCTTCACCGGGCGGCTGTCCAACGGCGCGCTGGCGTCGTTCGAGGCGACGCGGTTCGCCACGGGCCGCAAGAACGCGCTCACGATCGAAGTGTCCGGCGACCGCGGAGCGCTCGCGTTCGACCTGGAAGACCTCAACAGCCTGCGGTTCTACGACCGCACGGCGCCCGAGGGACGCCAGGGCTTCACGCAGATCCTCGTCACCGAGGCCGTGCACCCGTACGTCGCCGCGTGGTGGCCCGCGGGTCACATGCTCGGCTACGAGCACGGCTTCACCCACCAGGTCGTCGACCTGGTCGACGCGATCGACAGCGGGACCGACCCGCACCCCTCGTTCGCCGAGGGACTCAGCGTTCAGCAGGTGCTCGACGCGGTCGAGCGCAGCTCCGCCGCAGCCTCCGCGTGGACGAGCGTGGCATCCCCCGTTCCGGTCTCCTGAAAGGTTTCGTCATGGCACGCCCGATCACCCTGTTCACCGGCCAGTGGGCCGACCTGCCCTTCGAAGAGGTCGCGCGTCTCGCCGGCGAGTGGGGCTACGACGGCCTCGAGATCGCCTGCTGGGGCGACCACATCGACGTCTCGCGCTGGGACGACGCCGAGTACGTCCAGTCACGTCTCGACATCCTCGAGCGCCACGGCCTGAAGGTCTGGACCATCGCGAACCACCTCGTCGGCCAGGCCGTGTGCGACGACCCCATCGACGAGCGTCACCACGACATCGTGCCGTCGCGCGTGTGGGGCGACGGGGATGCCGAGGGCGTGCGGCAGCGCGCCGCGGAAGACCTCAAGAACACCGCGCGCTTCGCCGCGAAGCTCGGGGTCTCGACGGTCACGGGCTTCACGGGGTCGAGCATCTGGAAGTACGTGGCGATGTTCCCGCCGGCATCCGAGGCGATGATCGAGGCCGGCTACCGCGACTTCGCCGACCGGTGGCATCCGATCCTCGACGTGTTCGAGGAGGTCGGCGTGCGCTTCGCGCTCGAGGTGCACCCGTCCGAGATCGCGTACGACTACTGGACCGCGAAGAAGACACTGGAGGCGATCGGGCACCGGAAGAGCTTCGGCTTCAACTTCGACCCGTCGCATTTCGTCTGGCAGCAGCTGGATTCGGTGGCGTTCGTCCTGGATTTCGCGGAGCACATTCTCCATGTGCACTGCAAGGAGTCGGTGACCAACCTCGACGGCCGCAACGGCGTGCTCGGGTCGCACCTGTCGTGGGACAACCCGCGTCGCGGCTGGACGTTCGTCTCCACCGGGCACGGCGCCGTGCCGTGGGAGCCGCTGTTCCGCGCGTTGAACGCGATCGGCTACGACGGTCCGACGAGCGTGGAGTGGGAGGACGCCGGCATGGATCGGCTCGTCGGCGGCCCCGAGGCCCTGGCCTTCGTGCGCAAGCTCGGCGAGATCACCCCGCCCCACCAGCTGTTCGACGCCGCGTTCTCGCGAAAGGACTGAGCCGTGCTGAACGTGCTGATCCTCTCGGGGCACATGACCGTCGAGCACGACAACGCCCACCGCAGCTTCCGTCTGCACAACCAGTGGATCACGACGCTGCTGGAGGACACCGGGCGCTTCCGCGTGCGGGTCGTCGAGGATCCGCGCGGGCTGCCCGCGAGCGTCATCGACAAGTACGACGTGCTGATCGTCGTGTTCGAGGGCCGCGACGGCTACCACGACATCGCGACCGGCTTCGGGGCCGAGACGGATGCCGCGATCCTGCGTTTCGTGCACGACGAGGGCAAGGGCATCGTGTGGTTCCACGGCTCCGCCGCCCAGGAAGACCGTTGGGGCTACCCCGAGGAGTACAACGTCATGCGCGGAGCCAAGCTCAGCGCGTGGGAGACAGGCCTCCGCCCCCGTCCGTGGGGCGAGGCCCTGCTGCGGACCGCCGAGCCCCGGCATCCCATCACCGAGGGCATCAACGAGACCTGGACCGTCACCGGTGACGACATCCTCGTGGGCGTGCAGATGTACGAGGGCGCCCAGGTGCTGCTGACGACCTTCGACGACCTCGAGGCGTACGAGAAGGCACCCGTGTGGCCGATGTCGCACTACCCGGTCGACATCCCGCCGGAGGGGATCGCGGCGCTGCCGGGCATCAACACCGACCAGCCGCTCGCGTGGATCAACGAGTACGGTGCGGGCCGGTCGTTCACGATCACGATCGGGCACGACATCGACACGTTCCGGCGCATCGAGTTCATCCGGATGTTCCCTCGCGGCGTCGAGTGGGCCGCGACCGGCGAAGTCACGCTCACCGGCCCCGACCGCCGCGGCGACCGCCGCATCAACCCCTGGCCGTACTACAACGGCGAGGGGTGAGGCGCGCGCAGGTGTCCGATAAACGCTCTCCGCGGTGAGAAACGTGACGACACGTCGTTTCTCACCGCCGATCGCGTTTGTCGACGGAGGGGGAACGGAGAAGGAGAGGCGTGATCGGGATCGGCATCCTGGGGGCGGGCGGCATCGCGGAACGCGCGATGGTCGAGCCGTCGCGGACCGTCGACGGTGTCGAGGTCGTCGCGATCGGCGCGCGGGACCCGGACCGGGCGCAGGCCTTCGCCGACCGGCTCGACCTCCCCGCGTGGGGCGACTACGACGCGGTGCTGTCGGATCCCCGGGTCGACCTCGTCTACCTCGCGCTGCCGCCGATCGTCCACGCCGAGTGGGCGACGCGGGCGCTCGAGGCCGGGAAGCACGTGCTGTGCGAGAAGCCCCTGTCGGCGAACGGGACGACCGCCGCGGCCATCGCGGACACGGCGGATGCCAACGCCCGACGCGCGTTCGTCGGCTTCCACTACCGCCTGCATCCGTTCATCGCGGACCTCCTCGCCACGATCGGGTCGGGGGTCCTCGGCGACGTGCAGCGGGTCGAGGTGGACTTCAGCATCCCGCACTTCGTCGTGAAGCCGGGCAACATCCGCCTCGACGGCGACCTCGCCGGCGGCGCCGTGATGGACGTCGGCTGCTACGCGGTCGATCTGCTCCGGGCGGCGTGGGGCGAGCCCGAGGTGGTCTCGGCGTCGGTGCGGACGTACGACGCCGACCCCCGCATCGACCTGCAGACCGACGCCGAACTGCTGTTGCCCTGTGGCATCCCGGCCGCGGTCCGGGCGTCGTTCCTCGGCGACGACGCCGGGGCGATGGAGGTGCGGGTCTTCGGGGGCGCGGCCACGCTGCGTGCGACGAGCGTCATCGTGCCGCAGTGGGGCGCGACCCTCCGCGTGACGACCCCCGACGGCACGGTGCTGCGCGAGGTCGCGGTCGACCCCGCCGAGAACAGCTACGCCCGGCAGCTGGAGCACCTGCGCGACGTGCTGACCACCGGCGCGGCGAGCATCCTCGACGCCCGCCGCGCCGTCGGCACGATGCGCACGGTCGGCGCGATCTACCGCGCCGCCGGGTTGCTCCCGCGCTGAGCGCGGTGCCATGGGGCGTGAGTCGCCAAGATTTGTCGCTTTCCGGCATGCCGAGGCGACAAATCCTGGCGACTCACGCGAAAGGCGCAGCCTCAGCCCAGCAGCGGGCGCAGCACCTTCTGCACGTACCAGCCCGCGACCATCGTGCTCTCGGCGGGGTGGGGGCTCTGGTCGGACTCCACCACGATCCAGCCGCGGTAGCCGTGTTCGGCCAGGGCGCCGACGAAAGCCTCGGAGTCGACCAGCGCGCGCTCGTCGCTCGGCTCGTAGAACCAGCGCAGGATCTTCCGCGCGCCGCCCTCGGTGCGGATGAACTGCTCGGCGTGCGGCGTCGACGCCTCGGCGTCGTCCACGGTCTCGCGGGCGTCCTTCAGCTGCACGTGGACGACCCGGTCGGCGTACCGCCGGTACAGCGCGACGGGGTCGATCCCCGCGATCGCGTATTCGGCGGTGTCGATCGCGAGACCGACCTTCGCCGGGTCCGTGGCGGCGAGCAGGCGATGGATGCCATCCCCCAGGCGCAGCGCGGAGAGGAAGTCCACGTGCAGGCCGAGGGCGATGCCATCCTCGGCAACGGCCTCGCCGACCGTGTTCCACAGGTCGGCGAGCGCGCCGATCTGCTCGTCGGAGAGGGACCCCGTCTGCCACGCGGACGGCGCGGCGCGCACGACCAGTACGCTCCCGCCGAGGCGGCGGATGGCATCCGCGAACCAGCGTGCGGTGCGGGTGATCTCGCCGACCGAGGCCGGATCCAGCGGGTCGGGCCCGCGGCCCATCTCGACCTCGAAGCCGACGGAGGGGTCGTACACGTAGCTGCTCACGGCGTCGAGCGCGCACGCGGACAGCACCTCGCGGAACCCCTCGAGCGAGCCGTAGAGGTCGGCGATCTGCTGCGGCGTCCCGAGCGGCTCCCACGCGCCGAAGCTCACGGCGGTGAGCTCGATGGCCGAGAAGCCGCTGATCGACACGGTCTTGAACGCGCGCTCGTGCTCGCGTTTGCGGACGAACGAGTCGATGTTCGTGTCCCACTGGTTGACGGCGTAGGCCCAGCGCACGTCGCTCATCGCGCGACCTCCTCGTTGTAGATGCCGTCCAGCACGTTCTTGGCGTACCAGCGCGAGATCGCGGTGCTCTCGGCGTAGTCGCCGCCGAGCTTGTCGGCCTTGTCGTGTTCGACGCTGATCCAGCCGGTGTACCCGTTGTCGCGCACCGAGCGCATCATCGCCTCGAAGTCGACGAGCCCCTCATCGGTCCCCATCTCGTAGAACCATTTCTCGGTCGTCTTCGCCGAGACCTCGGCATCCGGGAACATCCGGTAGTCGTCGTTGACGTCCTTGTGGCGGGTGTCCTTGAAGTGGAAGCCGGTCACGCGCTCGTGGTGCTTCTCGTACACGTCGACCGGGTCGACGTCGGCGATGCAGTGCTGCGCGGTGTCGACGAAGAACTTCACGTAGCGCGGGTCGGCGTAGGAGTAGAAGCGGTCGATCTGGTCGCGCGTGCGGATGCCGGCGTAGAACTCGTGGTGGCAGGTGAGGTTGACGCCGTACTGCTGCGTGAGTTCGCCCACCTTGCCCCAGATGTCGGCCGCATGCTTGAGGCCGTCGTCGGGCACGCCGGCCTCGTCGAAGTAGCGCGACCCGGGCATCACGATGATGTTGTCGAGCTGGATGCCGGACCACATGTCCAGCGTCCGCTGGAAGTCCTCGAGGATCGTGGCGTGCGTCGCGGGCACCTCGGGGGCGTAGCGGTCGGGGGAGTAGTAGACCCCGTGGAACGTGTTGACGATCCGTTCGAGGCCCTGCTCCTGCACGAACTCCTGGTAGTTGGCGACGGACCCGTACTGCTCGAAGATCTGCCAGATCCGGAAGTCGAACGTGTCGATCGCGTCGAACCCGACGGCGGCGACCTGCTGGAGGAATCGCTTCATCGCCAGCTTCGACTGCCACTGGTCGTAGGGTCCGGCGGGTCCTTGGGCCCGCCAGTGGTCCATGTAGCTCCATTTGATGGGAGGGCGGTCGGTCATGGGGTGCTCGCTTCCTGCAGGGGTGCGGATGGGTGACGGTCGGAGAGGATGCCGGCGGCCAGCGCGAGGTGACGCGAGGTCATCTCCCACGGGTCGTCGTCGAGCCACTCCTGGCCGCCCCACTCGCTGCAGAGCGTGCCGGTGTAGCCCGTCGCGGCGAGGGCGGCGCCCACGTCGCGAAGGGGGTCGGAAAGTCGGTGGTCGGCGTCGTCGAGGTCCCAGAACTTCAGGTGCACTCCACCGATCAGGGGCAGAACGGATGCCACGTCCGAGACGTCGGAGCGCCCGAACCGCACGAGCAGGTTCATGTACAGCGTGTGCACCGGTCCCGGCACGCGGCCCGACCGCAGGTGGTCGACGACCGCGCCGTGGGTTCCGGGCTCGCGCCAATGGTCCCGGAGCAGCGTCACGAGCGCCGGGTCGACGCCACCGCGGGACAGCGCCTCGAGGTACGTCACGGGGAGGGCCGGCATGAGCATGCTGATGTCGAGCAGCAGGCGCAGGTGGGGGCTGTCGATCTCGGCGATCCGCGCGTAGGCCTCGGGCGACGCGGCCGGCGTCTGGTGCCCCTGCGCCTCCTCGTACAGCACGAGGTCGAGTTCCTCCAGCAGGGGCAGCGCGCTCTCGAGCACCGCGCCCGCCTGGCCGATCGGGAGGCGCACACCCTGCGCGCCGAGCGCCGCGGAGGTGCGCAGCTGCGGCTCGAGGAAGGCGAGGCGCTGGTCGTCGGTGCGGCGGCGGTGACCGTCCCACTCGTCGATGCTCACGCCGACGATGCTCACGCCGCCGCCGACGGCGTGGAGGCGATCGCGCAGGTCGTGCGCCTCGGCGAGCGTGGCCGCCGGGTAGCCGCGCCACAGTTGCCCGAGCTCGACTTCGATCGCGGAGGCGAGCCCCCGCTCGACGAGGGTGAGCGCAAGATCCGGGGCCGTGCGTTCGGCGCGCACGACCTCGGGTGTGAGGTTGAACGCGCTCGCCGACAGCGTCCAGCCCGCCGGCAGCGCGCTCACGCGCGGCTCCCGACGTCGCGCGAGACACCCGTCGTCGGCGTCTCGCTGTCCAGCTCGCGGGTGAAGAAGAAGGGCAGACGCAGGGGCCCGTCGGGCCCGCCGTCGAGGTACGGCACCTCCAGCCGGAACGACACCGACACTTCGTGGATGCCAGGGCTCGCGGCATCCACGAGGTGCAGGGCGACGCGGTCCTGCACGTGCCACCACAGGGTCTCGGCCTCGAGGTCGGCGGGGTCGACGCGGCGGTCGCCGAGCTCCACGGTCGCGGGGGCGGATCGCCCGTCGATGCGCACCTCGGGGTCGACGAGACCGGCGAGGGGCAGGGAGCGGATCCAGGGCAGGGAGAGGCGGAGGACGTACCCGTCGGGAAGGGTGTGCAGCGCATCGTCGCGCAGCGCGGTCAGGACCATAAGTCCCGAATCTACCGACTAATGTCGCAAATAGGAAGAAGTGTCAGGCGGGGATCGCCGCGCCGCGGATCGCCCCGAGCGTCGGGCGGCCCTCGGCGAACCATCGCGGGAACACCGCCTCGAACAACTGCTCGCGGGCGAGGTCCACCCCGCCGCGCAACGGCTCGCGGGCGTCGTTGACGCTGGTCACGATCGACAGGTCTCGCGTGGCGAGCGGCAGGGAGAGCTCGTAGACCCGGTGGCGCACCTCGGCGAGGAACAGCTCGCCCGCGGCCGCCACGGCTCCGCCGATGACGATGACGCTCGGATTGAACATGTTCACGAGAGCGGCGACCGCTTCGCCGATCTGCCGCGCGGATGCCTGGATGAGGGAGATCGCGAGCGCGTCGCCCCGCTCGGCGGCCTTCGAGATGTCTTCGGGGGCCAGTTCGGCGCCCGAGGCGAGGATGTCGGCGATCGCGCCCGTGCCCCCCGCCGCGACCGCCTCGCGCGCGTCGCGGATGAGGGCCCAGCCGCCCGCGACGGCTTCGAGGCATCCGATCTTCCCGCATCGGCACTGCTGCTCCGCCCCCGGGACCCGGACGTGACCCATGTCGCCGGCGGCGCCGTTCGCGCCGCGGTGCAGGCGCCCGTGCGACACGAGCCCCGCGCCGATGCCGGTGCCGACCTTGCAGTAGATGAGGTCGGGGTTGTCCTCGCGCCGTCGCGCGCGCTCGCCGGCGGCGAGGATGTTCACGTCGTTGTCGACCCAGACCGGCGCCGAGTAGCGCTCTTCGAAGCGCGAGCGGACGTCGAAGTTGTTCCACCCGGGCATGATCGGCGGGGCGACCGGCCGGCCGGTCTCGAAGTCGACCGGGCCCGGGAGGCCCACGACCACGGCCCAGACCGGGGCGTTCCCGTCGGTCTCGAGAAGTTCGTCGACCATCGACGTCGCGACCGCGAGGGTCTCGTCGGGGCCGCTGGCGATGTCCCACACCCGGTGCGCCTCGGCGCGGATCTCGCCGTCGAGGTCGGTGACGCCCACGTGGATGTGCAGTCCGCCGAGCGCGCACACGACGATCCGTCCGCGCTCGGAGCGGAAGCGCAGGGTGCGCGGAGCCCGCCCGCCCGAGGAGGGGGCGTACTCGGCGTCCTCGAGGAAGCCCATCTCGACGGCGCGATCGACCCGCTGCGTCACGACGCCGCGGCCGAGTCCCGTGACGCGACCGATCTCGGGACGCGTCACCGCCTCGCCGAGTCGGACCATGTTGACGATCCGCAGCAGGCTCGTGACCTCGTCGGTCTGTGCGCCGAAGCGGAGCGTGGAGACGTTGGCCATGCTCGATCTTCACACAAGGGCGGCCTCCCGCTCCCGGTTTCGCGTCATCTATGGTTCATTAGTCTCGAACTTCGGCGCTATTCGTGCCGAAGTGGCCGCGAAGGAGCGACATGACCTGGGGAGTGGGCATCATCGGGGCCGGTCCCGGGGTGGCGGCGCTGCACGCGCCGACGCTGGCGCGGACCGCGGGCGACTTCCGTCTCGTGCACGTCAGCGACGGCGGCAGCGGGCGCGCCGCCGTGATCGCCGAGCGCTTCGGAGCACGCTCCTCGACCGGCGTGGACGCGCTGCTGGCCGACGCCGAGGTCGAGGTCGTCGCCGTGTGCAGCCCGCCCGAGCAGCACGCCGGGCACGTGCGCGCGAGCCTCGCCGCGGGGCGCCGCGCCATCTTCTGCGAGAAGCCGCTCGCGACGACGCTCGAGGATGCCGAGCAGATCGTCGCCGAGTGCGCCGACGCCGGCGCCCTCCTGGTGGTGGGCACGAATCACCTGTTCGACCCGGCGTGGTCGCGGGCCACTCGCCACCTGCACGCCACGCGCGATCGCGTGCGGTCGGTGTCGGTGACGCTGTCGCTCGCGCCCAACGGGAGGTACCACGAGCTCGTCACGGGCGCGCCCCTTCCCGCGGCACCGGGGCCCGCTCGCCCGCCCATCGACCCCGACGACCGCGAGCTGAGCGCGCGGATCGTCCGGCAGCTGGTCGTCGGGCTGGCCGTGCACGATCTGCCGCTCGTGCGCGATCTCGTCCCGGATGCCACCGAGGTCGTGTGGGCGCGACCGGTCGCTCCGATCGGGTTCGACCTCGCCCTCCGTTCGCCCGATGCGGTCGTGCGTTTCACCGCGGTGATGGGGCCCGACGGGGCGGACTCGCTGTGGCGGGTGAACGTCGCGACCGACGGCGCGCGCATCGACGTCGAGTTCCCGCCCCCGTTCGTGCACGCGGGCAGCGCCCGCACCACGGTCCGCGACGGGCGCGGCATCCAGACCGCGTATCCGATCGACCGACGCGACGGGTACGACGCGGAGTGGCGCGCGCTCGCGGCCCTGCTGCGCGGCGAGACGGCGATGGAGTACGACGAGCTGCGCGCGGATGCCGCGTTCGTCATCGCCGTGGCCGACGGCGCCGCCGCGGCCGTGCGGGCGGGGGTGGCCGCGTGAGCGCGATGGCGGTGGGGACCGACCTGGCCGCCTACCGGTCGGCCGTGGCCGAACTCGCGCCCCTCGTGCGGCTCGCGGATGCCGAGGAGGCCGGCGTCCTGCGGGTCGTCGACGGCCGCGGCGCGTGGTGGGACCGTCTGGAGCGGCTCACCGACGCCATCGGGGTGGTGGTGGACGAACCGCAGCCCGCGCCGGCCGCCGCCCACGAGCGGCTTCGGGCGCTGGGCGTGCCCGTGGTGGTGGCCCGGCGTCGGCTGCGGGCCGATGTCGTCGCGACGGTCGCCGCGGTGCCCGCGGCCCACGTCGTGGTCGATGCGTGGGGAGCGCCGTCCGAAGCGGCGGTGGTGCTGAGGGATGCCGTCGGCTGGGCGCGCGTGCTCGCCGGCGGTCCGCTCGAGGTCGTCGCGCACGCCGCGACGCCGACGGCCGACGTCCTCGCCCTCGCCTGCGGGCGGGTCGGGGTCAGCGTGACCCGGGCGCTGGGTGGTGCGGGGGTGGGCGACGCGCTGACGGCGGTCGCGCTCGGACCGCGGCGCGTGGAGGTGCGGACCGACTCCGCGGCGGCGACGATCCACGTCGAGATCGACGACCTCGAGGGTCGGCGCATCGCGGCTCCGAGACGCGAGGCGGCCGAGCGCGTGGCTCTCCGGAGGCTCCGGGATGCCGTCGCCACCGGCGTGCGGCCGAGTGACCTCGACGAGCTGGCCCACGACGACGGCATCCTCGGAGTGGAATAAACCGGGTCGATACTCGGCATCCACAGGATCGGCTTCCCTGATAACGACTTCGGTCGGATAGTGGAAGAAGAGTCGGAACGGCCCGATTCACCGAAAGGATCGAAGATGATCAAGCTTCTCTCGCACCTGTCCTTCGTTGCGATCACGACGCCCGATGTCGATGCCTCGGTGGACTTCTACGTCAACCAGGTGGGTCTGACCGAAGTCGCGCGCGAGGACGACCGCGTCTACCTGCGCTGCTGGGGCGACTACTACTCCTACTCCGTCGTGGTGGTCCGCGGCGCCGAGCCCGCGCTCGAGACCATGGCCTGGCGCACCTCGTCGGCCGAGGCCCTCGAAGAGGCAGCCAAGCGCGTCGAGGCGACCGGCATCCAGGGCGAGTGGTTCGACGGCCGCGGCATCGGTCGCGCCTACCGCTTCACCGGCCCGTTCGGCCACAACATGACGCTGCACTGGGACGTCGAGCGTCACCGTCCCGAGCCCCACACCGCGTCGATCTTCCCCGACCGTCCCGAGAAGCGCAGCTCGGTCGCCGGCGCTCCCCGCCAGCTCGACCACGTCACCGTCGCGACCTCCGACGTCGACGCGTTCGTGCAGTGGTACGTCGACACCCTCGGCTTCCGATTCATGGCGCGGACCGTCCTCGATGAGGCGCCCATCTCGGTGTTCTCAGTGCTGACCACGAACGAGAAGTCGCACGACCTCGGCGTCGTCCTCGACGGCTCGACCCGCGCCGGCCGCATCAACCACTACGCCTTCTGGGTCGACACCCGCGAAGAGCTGCTCATCGCCGCCGACACCCTCATGGAGAACGGCATCCCGATCGAGTACGGCCCCAACATCCACGGCATCGGCGAGCAGACGTTCCTCTACTACCGCGAGCCCTCGACGCTGCGCATCGAGCTCAACACCGGCGGCTACCGCAACTATGTCCCCGACTGGGAGGCGAACACCTGGAAGCCGTCGCAGGGCTCGAACAACCTGTACCGCAACGGCGCCATGCCCATGTCGATGACCGAGTCGTTCCCGCCCGCCGACGGCCCCAGCGCCACCGAAGAGGGCGTGCCCGACGAGATCAAGGACGCCCTGCTCAACCCCTACGCCGTCCAGGGCCGGGGCTGAACGTCGATCCCGGTCGGGGAGAGTGAGCACCACCATGACCACCGCACCCTTCGCCCTCGCGCGTTTCCGGGACGGGGATGCCGTGCACGTCGGCCTCGTCGTCGGCGACCGCATCCGCGCGCTCGCCGACGACGAGCTGGGCGGTGGCCTGAACGCGTTCCTCGCCGACCCCGACTGGGATCGCCTCGAAGCTCTCGCCGCGGCGCCGGGGGAGTGGCATCCGCTGTCGGATGTCACCCTCACCGCGCCCGTCGAGCCGCGGCAGGTGCTGCAGACCGGCGCCAACTACCGCCAGCACGTGATCGAGCTGGTGGCGGCGGGCCTGACGCAGAACACCGACCGCACGCCGGAGGAGGCCCGCGCCTTCGCCGCCGGCATGATGGACGAGCGCGCCCGCACCGGCGAGCCGTACTTCTTCATCGGGCTCACGGCGTGCGTCGTCGGCGACGACGTGCCGCTCGTGCTGCCGGCCTCCAGCGACGTGCACGACTGGGAGCTCGAGCTCGCCGTCGTCATCGGGCGCGAGGCGTTCCGCGTCTCGCGCGAGGAGGCGCTCGACCACGTCGCCGGCTACACGATCGTCAACGACATCACCACGCGCGACCTCGTCTTCCGCAAGGACATGAAGGAGATCGGCACCGACTGGTACCGGGCGAAGAACGCGCCCGGGTTCCTCCCGACGGGTCCGCTCCTCGTGCCCGCCCGGTTCGTCGACCCCGCCGACACCCCGGTGCGTCTCGAGCTCAACGGACAGGTCATGCAGGATGCCTCGACCTCCGACCTCCTGTTCGACGTCCCCGCGCTGGTGTCCGCGGCATCCCAGACCCACCCGCTGCTTCCCGGCGACCTGCTGCTCACCGGCAGTCCCGCCGGAAACGGTCAGCACTGGAAGAGGTTCCTCCGCGACGGCGACGTCATGACGGGGACCATCGGCGCTCTCGGCACGCAGGTCGTGCGGTGCGTCGCGGAGGAGAACGCGTGAGCGCGCCGTCGGAGGATCCGGCCGACCTCGACCGGCAGAGCCCCGAGGCGGAGATCGCCGCGCGCGCCGAGGCCCACCGGAATTGGGGGCGGTGGGGCGAGGGCGACGTGCTCGGCACGCTCAACTACATCGACACCGCGAAGCGTCGCGAGGCCGCCGCGCTCGTGCGGGAGGGGCGCTCCATCTCGCTCTCGCAGCGTTTCGACACCGACGGACCGCAGAAGGGCTGGCGCCGCCGGACCAACCCCGTGCACACGATGACCGACACGGGAACGGATGCCGAGCGCGGCAACCAGGGCTTCCCGCACGGCATCGGCGGCGCCGACGACGTCATCGCGATGCCCCTGCAGTGCTCCACCCAGTGGGACGGCCTCGGGCACATCTTCGACCACGGGTTCGCGTGGAACGGGCGCCGGGCGGGCGACGTCGTCACGAGCGACGGCGACCTCGTCATCGGCATCGAGCACGCGGCCGACGTCATCGTGTCGCGCGGCGTGCTGCTCGACGTGGGCCGGCACCTCGCGCCCGAGAGCGGTGAGCTCGCCGACGGCTACGCCATCACGGCCGCCGACCTCGACGCGTGCGCGGACGCCGAGGACGTCACCGTCGGTCGCGGCGACATCGTGCTCGTGCGCACCGGGCAGTTCGCCCGCGTCACGCGCGAGGGCTGGGGCGACTACGCCGGCGGCCCCGCGCCGGGGCTGTCGCTCACGACCGCCGGGTGGCTGCACCGCACCGAGATCGCCGCCATCGCCACCGACACCTGGGGGTTCGAGGTGCGGCCGAACGAGTTCGACGTGCCCGCCTTCCAGCCCCTCCACCAGGTCGTGATCCCGAATCTCGGGCTCACGATCGGCGAGATGTGGAACCTCGACGCGCTCGCCGAGGCGTGCGCGTCGACGGGGCGCTGGGAGTTCCTGCTCTCCGCGCCGCCGCTCCCCATCACCGGCGCCGTCGGGTCGCCGGTGAATCCCGTCGCCCTGCTGTAAACCTGATCCCCGTGGAAAGAACAGAGAGGTTCTGACATGACCGCCGTTCAGAAAGTCGCGATCGCCGGAGCCGGCGTCGCGGGCCTGGCATCCGCCATCTTCCTCGCCCGCGCGGGCGTCGAGGTCGACGTCTTCGACGCGCAACCGTCGCTGCCCACCCGGGGGTCGGGCATCACGCTGCAGGGGAACGCCCTGCGCGTGTTCGACGCACTCGGGGTGTGGGACGAGATCGCCGCGGCCGGCAACGCGTTCGAGGGCCTGAACCTGCGCGCCCCGGGGCCGGGGGCCCCGATCGTCGCAGCGCTCCCCGATCTCAAGACGGGCGGTGCGGACTACCCCTCGGCCATGGGGCTGTCGCGACCCGACCTGGCCCGCATCCTCCTCGCCGCCGTGGAGGAGCACGGCGCCCGCGTGCACTTCGGTCGGCGGGTCACCGGCCTCACGCCGTCCGGCGACGCGGTCGACGTCGAGGTCGACGGCGCGCCGGCGGGAAGCTACGACCTGGTGATCGGCGCGGACGGCCTGCACTCGACGGTGCGCGAGCTCGTCGGCATCCACGTGTCTCCCGAGCGCAACGGCATGGGCATCTGGCGCACGTTCGTGTCGCTTCCCGAGGGGGTCGACCGCACCGAGCTGTACTACGGCGGTCCGGTGTACATCGCCGGGTACACGCCCACCGGTGCCGACACGATGTACGCGTTCCTGGTCGAGAAGGCCGAAGACCGCTCCGGCGCCTCCCCCGAGGAGGCGCGCCGGATCATGGTCGAGCAGTCGCGCGCGTACGACGGCCCGTGGAACTCCATCCGCGCCGACATCGAAGCCGGGGCGGATGCCAACTACACCTGGTTCACCCGACACCTCGTCGAGGCGCCCTGGAACCGCGGCCGCGTCGTCGTCATCGGCGACGCCGCGCACAGCTGCCCGCCGACCATCGCGCAGGGTGCGGCGCAGGGACTCGAGGACGCCGCGGTGCTGACGGAACTCCTCATCGACAGGGTTGCCGTCGACCAGACGCTGTGGGACGCCTTCCACGAGCGTCGTGTGGCGCGGGCCGAGGCGATCGTCGACGCGTCGGCGCAGCTCGCCCAGTGGCAGCTCGACGGCGTCCGCGATGCGGACGCGAGCGGACTGATGTTCCGCGTCGCGCAGATCACCTCGGTGCCCGCATGAGCGAGGTCGTCGACGTCCACGCCCACCTGCTCATGCCGGGCCTGCACGCCGAGGTCGAGCGGCGGGTACCCGAGGAGGTGCAGGCCGCGGCCGATCTCGAGCTGCGCCGCAACGGGCTGGCGAGCCTGCAGGCGTCGGGGCGCATGATCGGCGAGCGGTTCCCGCGCCTGACCTCCGTCGAGGCGCGTCTGGCCGCGATGGACGCGCAGGGCGTCGACCGGCAGTGGGTCAGCCCGTCGCCGAACCACTTCTACCCGTGGGCGAACGAGGGTCTCGCGACGTGGACGACCGGCGAAGCCAACCGGCTCATCGCCGAGCACGTCGCCCAGGCTCCGGATCGTCTCGTGGGCCTCGGCACCGTGCCGCTGCAGCACCCGCAGCTCGTGGTCGACGCGCTCGACGACGCGGTGCTCGGGCGCGGGCTCGCCGGGGTGGAGATCTCCTCCTTCGCCGGTGACGTCGAGCTGAGCGACGACCGGTTGGAGCCGTTCTGGGCGCGCGCCGCGGAGCTGCGGGCGGTGGTGTTCCTGCACCCGTTCGGCTGCTCGCTCGACGAGCGCCTCGACCGGTTCTACCTCTCGAACACGGTCGGCCAGCCCACCGAGAACGCCGTCGCGCTCTCGCACCTCATCTTCGCGGGTGTGCTCGACCGGCATCCGGGCCTCCGTCTGGTGGCGGCGCACGGCGGCGGGTACCTGCCCACCGCGATCGGTCGCTCCGACCGCGCGTGGAAGGTGCGGCCCGAGGCGCACGGGTGCGCGCACGCGCCCTCGACCTACCTCGCGAAGCTCTGGTTCGACACGGTCGTGCACGACGAGCGCGCCCTGCGGTGGCTCGTCGAGGTCGCGGGAGCCGACCGGGTGCTGCTGGGCAGCGACTTCCCGTTCGACATGGGGCTCGACGACCCCGTCGGGTTCGTCCGCGGCGCCGGGCTCGCCGACGCCGAGGCGACGGCGATCCTCGGGGGCAACGCCGAGGCGCTGCTGCGCACGCGGGTGCACGCGTGAGGATTGCGCGCTGGGTCGACGGCGCCGACATCGGCGAAGGGTTCGTCGACGGGGCCACGGTGATCCCGTTCCCCGACGGGCTGCGTGTCGCCGAGGTGCTCGCGCAGGGGATCGACGCGGCTTCGGCGCTGTTCGGACGACGTGACCTCGCGGCGGCGCGGCCCCTGGCTGACGTGCGTCTACTCGCCCCGCTCGTGCCGGCGTCGATCCGTGACTTCGTCGCGTTCGAGGAGCACGTCGAGGGGGTGAGCGCGTCGGTCGACGGCAAGAGCGAGGTCGTGCCCGAGTGGTACGAGGCCCCGACCTTCTACTTCACCAACCCGCACACGGTCCGGGCGACCCGCGACGTCGTGCCGATCCCCGAGACGCAGCGGCTCGACGTCGAGCTCGAGCTGGCCGCGGTCATCGGCGGGGTGCCCGGTTCGGACGGGGAGAACCTGGATGCCGCGAGCGTGGCCGCCCACATCTTCGGCTACACCGTGATGAACGACTGGTCGGCGCGTGACCTGCAGTCGCGCGAGATGAAGGTGCGGCTGGGCCCTGCCAAGGGCAAGGATTTCGCGATGACGCTCGGGCCGTGGATCGTCACGGTCGACGAACTCGAGCCGTACCTCGACGCCGACGGTTTCCTCGCCGTGCGGGCGGAGCTGTTCATCAACGGCGAGCTCATCGGCGACGACCTGGTGTCGAACATGGGCTGGCCGTTCCCCGAGCTGGTGATGTACGCCGCGCGGAACTCCGTCGTCGTGCCGGGCGACGTGCTCGGGTCGGGCACGGTGGGCCACGGCGGGTGCCTGGGCGAGCTGTGGGGGCGGCGCGGTGCGCTCGACCCGCGGCCGCTCGAACCCGGCGACGAGGTGCGCATGGTCATCGAGGGCGTCGGCGAGATCGTCAACGTCGTGGGGGAGCGCGTGCCCGCCCCGGTGGTTCCGCGGGCGCGGGAGCGTTCGCGGCAGCGACACCGCAGCGAGGTCGCGGGATCCCCGGCCGGGCGATGACCGATCTGCGTCTGCCGGGCATCGCCGGTCACCTGTTCGTGGTGACCGGCGCCGCCGGTGGGCAGGGTGCCGAGGAGGCGCTGACGCTGACTTCGCTCGGGGCGGATGTCGTCGCGGTGGACCTGGCCGAGGACGCCCCCGAGCTGCGCGAGCGCGCGGCGCCCCTCAGGGGATCGCTCGCCTACCGACGCCTCGACGTCGCCCGTGGGGAGGACTGGGCCGCACTCGCCGCGTCGCTGGACGGACGGCGCGTGCGGGGGCTGGTGAACAACGCCGGCATCACGCACCGCGCGCGCATCGGTGAGCTCGCCCGCGCCGACTGGGACCGCGCGTTCGCCGTCAACGTCACCGGGGCGATGCTCGGCATCCAAGCGCTCCTCCCGCTCATGGATGCCGGCTCCTCGATCGTCAACATCGGCTCGGTCGCGGGACTCACGGGGCATTACACGGCCGCGTACACCGCGAGCAAGTGGGCGCTGCGAGGGCTCACGCACGCGAGCGTCACGGAACTCGGGCCCCGCGGCATCCGGGTGAATCTGGTGAATCCCGGCTTCATCCGCACCCCGATGACGGCGTCGGCGCCGCCCGTGTTCGCCGAGGCGAGCACCGCGATCATTCCGCTGCATCGTGTCGGCGAGGCGGTCGAGGTCGCCGAGATCGTCGCCTTCCTGCTCTCGGATGCCGCCGCGTTCATCACGGGCGCGGAGATCGGCGTCGACGGCGGGCAGGCCCTGTCGGGGGCGGCGTCGGTGCTCTCCGACGCGCTCCGCTAATGTTGAAAATCGACATAAGTCGGGTATGCTGGCTCCGACGTCGGGGCCCCGCGGGTCCGTTCGCCCGGTGAGGGAGCCGGAGCGGCACATACGGTCGCGTCGATCGCCCGGTCGTACGGGCGCCCCACGTATGACTCTCTCCCCCGCGCGCGTGCGCATCCTCGTCGTCGCCCTTCTCGCGGTGTCGTTCCTCGGCGCCCTCGACCACACGGTGGTCTCCACCTCGCTCGCCACGATGGCCGGCGACCTCGGCGCGCTCGAGCACATGAGCTGGATCATGGTCGGCTACACCCTCGCCGCCACCGTGATGCTGCCCGTGCTCGGCAAGCTCGGCGACGTCGTCGGGCCGCGCAGCGTCTTCCTCGTGTCGCTCGGCCTGTTCCTCGTCGCCTCGCTCGCGTGCGGCTTCGCCCCCGACCTCGGCTGGCTGATCGCCGCCCGCGTCGTCCAGGGCCTCGGCTCCGCGGGGCTCCAGCTGATGTCGCAGACGATCATCGCCCGCGTCACGAGCCCCCGCCAGCGTCCCCGCTACATGGCCGTGATCGGCACGGCCTTCCCGGTCGCGATCGTCGTCGGACCCGTCGTCGGCGGACTCATCACCGACTTCTGGGGCTGGTCGTGGGTGTTCTGGATCAACATCCCGGTGGGTCTCGCCGCCTTCGCGCTCGCCCTGGTCGCCGTGCCCCGTCTCCCCGGTGGCGCGCACCCCCGCTTCGACATCCCCGGCTCGATCGTCTTCACCGGCACGCTCGTCGCACTCGTGCTCGCCGTGACCTGGATCGGCGACGACGCCCTGCGCCCGGCGGCGCTCGCGTGCGCGGCGGCGGCGGTCGTCGGCATCCTGGCCCTCGTCGCCATCGAACGACGGGCGGTCGAGCCGATCCTGCCGCCCCGGATCCTGCGCAATCGCACGATCCTCGCCTGCCTCGGTCTCTCGCTCATCGTCGGCGCCGGTCTGTTCGCCGTCGTCGCGTACGTGCCGACCTACATCCAGATGGCCTATCGCACGACCGCGACCGTGTCGGGTCTCGTGCCGATCGCGACCGTGCTCGGGATGCTCGTCAGCAACCTGCTCACCGGGTGGTTGGTCAGCCGCTCGGGCCGCTACCGCTTCTACCCCGTCTTCGGCACGGTGCTCGGAGCCGCGGGGCTGGCGACCATGGCCGCGCTCCCGGCGGGGGCGCCGCTGTGGGTGCCCATGGTCGTGATGGCCGCGGTCGGCATCGGCACCGGCTCGTTCACGAACCTCATCTTCGCCGTCGTGCAGAGCGCGGCCGCCCGCTCCGACCTCGGAGCCGTCACCGCCACCACCAACCTCGTGCGCCAGGTGGGGTCGGCGGTCGGCACCGCGATCGTCGGCGGCGTGGTCGGCTTCGGTGTCGCCGCGGCCCTCCCGGTCGGTCTGGATGCCGACACCCTCACTCCCGCGGTGGTCCGCGCCGCGTCCCCCGAGGTTCAGGACGCCGTCGCCGTGATCTACCATGACACCTTCGCTCCGGTGTTCGCCGGTCTCGCGCTCGTCTACGCCTGCGGCATCGTCTTCGCACTGCTGCTCCCCGGCGGGCGCCTGTCCGACGAGGCGCCCGCACCCCTCGATGCCGTGACCGACGCCGAACGCCAGCCCGTCTGATCTCTCAGCCCGCCTGATCTCGAAGGAGAGACCATGTCCGACACCCCCACGATCGCCGTCGTCGGCAGCGGACCCATCGGCGCCGCCTACGCGCGGGTGCTGCTGGAGTCGCTTCCGCAGGCGCGCGTCATCATGTTCGAAGCCGGACCGCCGGTCACCGAGCGCCCGGGGGAGAGCGTGCGCAACATCGCCGACCCCGACGAGAAGGCCCGCGCCCGCGAGAGGTCGCAGGGGCCGCAGGCGGGGGAGTTCCGCGACTCGCTCGGCATCCCGTCCGGCACGATCGTCGAGGGCATGTTCACGGCGCGCCAGGGGACGCATCTGCTGGACTTCGGCGGCGCAGGGTCGGCGCACGCCCCGAGCTTCCCGGCGGCGGCCGCCGCCACCAACGTCGGGGGCCAGGGCGCGCACTGGACCTGCGCGATCCCGCGTCCGGCGTTCAGCGAGAAGCTGGACTTCATCCCCGACGACGAGTGGGAAGACCTCATCTCGACCGCCGAGGACCTGCTGCACAAGCAGAGCGCGGCGTTCTCGGACTCGCCCGTGGGCGCCGCGATCCGCACTCTCCTCGACCGCGAGTTCGGGGCCGAGCTCCCCGAGGGCTTCGGCGTGAGCACGCTGCCGGTCGCCGGCGACCCGCAGCCCGACGGCACCATGCGGTGGGCCGGGACCGACACGGTCCTGGGTCCGCTCATCGAGCCGGGTACCGACACCGCGGGGCGGTTCGAGCTGCGCGACCTCTCGCTCGTGCGGCGCATCGACCATGACGGTGCGCGCGTGCGGGGCGTCGTGGTGGAAGACCTGCGCACGCACGAGGAGGCGTTCGTCCCGGCGGATGCCGTCGTCGTCGCCGCCGACGCGTTCCGCTCGCCGCAGCTGCTGTGGGCTTCCGGCATCCGTCCGGCTCCTCTCGGCCGCTACCTCACGGAGCACCACGTCGTCATCGGCACCGTCGTGCTCGACGGTGAGCGGATGAGCGAGCTCGTGTCCGACGCCGAGCTGCAGGCCGAGCTCGACCGGCGCGCGCTGAACCCGGCCGACCCGGTCGCGGCGGTCAACCGCATCCCGTTCTCCGAGCCCGACCACCCGTATTCGGCGCAGATCATGTACGCCGAGACCCCGCCGTTCCCGCTCGACCCCGCGCACCCCGCCGCGGGGAACCGCTGGGGGTACATCAACATGGGCTTCGGCGTGCGGAAGTTCCCGCGCGTCGAGGACGGCGCGACCTTCAGCGACGACGAGCTCGACTACCGCGGGCTGCCGAACTTCACGATCGAGTACGCGTTGACCGAGCGGGAGGATGCCGAGATCGCCGAGGCGACCGAGCGGCTGCGGCGCGCGGGCGCGGCGCTCGGCTCGTTCATCGCCGAGCCGCGGCTGCTGCCGAACGGCTCGAGCCTCCACTTCATGGGGACGATGCGCGCCGGAACCGACCCCGCGACCTCGGTCGCCGACCCGTACTCCCACGTGTGGGGGTTCGAGAACCTGTTCGTCGGCGGCAACGGCCTCATCCCCACGGCGAACACGATGAACCCGACGCTCACGAGCGTCGCGATCGCCGTCCGCGGCGCCCGTCGCCTGGCGGAGGAGCTCGCGGCATCCTGACGGGTGGCGTGAGTCGCCAGGATTTGTCGCTTCTCTGCCAGCCGAGGCGACAAATCCTGGCGACTCACGCGCGGGGATAATGGGGCGGGTGGAGGCCTGGGAGACGCGCGAGTGGTTCCAGGAGTTCCTCGACGCGCTGAACCGCCACGACGCGGAGGCGGTGCGGGAGTTCCTCGCCCCCGACGTGCGCCGCGCGCACCTCCCCGCCGGGGCGGATGCGTGGCTCGACGAGTACGCCGACCTGGTGCGCGGCTTCCCGGATTGGCAGTGGCGTCGCATCCAGGTCGTCGTCGAGGACGATCGCCTCGCCGTTCACCTGCGGGGGAGCGGCGCGCACACCGGGATCTTCCTACACGTGCCGGCGACGCGTCGCCGCGTCAGCATCGCCTCGTTCGCGATGTACCGGCTCGCGCGAGGGCGCATCGTCGAGGCATCCGGAACCGACGACGCCGAGGCGATCCTCGCCGCAGTGCTCTGACCGTCCTCCTGTCAAGCGGCTGGAGCGCCTTTCGGGCATGTGTACTTTCGGAAGGGGACCCTGCCGGGGCGGAAGGACGCGCGCATGACTGTTGACGATCGACCCGGTGCCGGTGTCGTGTGGGCGCGGGTGGAGGACGGATTCCACGTCGCCAGTGCGCGCGGGGTCTTCCTCGGCTACGTCGACCGCGAAGCCGACGGCAGCTATCTGGCCTACAACGGACGCTCGCGTCTCGTCGGACGCTTCCCCGGACTGGTCGCCGGAATGGCGGCCGTCGCCCAAGCGCACGCGGATGCCACGAACGCCGTGCCCGAGATCGAGCTGCGCCAGGTCCCCGACGTCTTCCCCGGGTCGGTGATGCAGTGATGACGGACGACCTGTTCTCGCTGACCTACTCGAGCACCGCCGTCGCCCCGTTCGGTGACGACGAGCTCGCCCGGCTGCTGGAGTCCAGCCGCGTCGCCAACGTCGGCACCGACCTGTCGGGCGTGCTGCTCTACCGCGGCGGCCGATTCCTCCAGGTGCTCGAGGGTCCCGAATCGGCGGTCCGGGATGCCATCGACCGCATCCGTCGTGACCCCCGCCACCGCGACGTGCGGATCCTGGTGTCCGAGCCCGTCGAGGAACGCCGGTTCCCCGACTGGACGATGGGCTACGAACCGCTCGGAACGTCGACATCGGCACCGCCGGAGGGGTTCCGCGACACCTTCGACGACCTGGACTCCGGGGATGCCACGGTGACCGCGCGGGCGCTCGCCGAGCTGACGCTGTGGTTCCGGGTGCGCTCGGGCCGGCGCGCGGCCTAGCGCGGCGGTGTCAGAGGCCGAGCGTCTGGAGCTCGGCATCCATTCGCTCGGCGATGTGCGCGTAGCCGACGGGGCGCTGCGTCCGCCGCTGGATTCTCAGTCCCCGCCGTTCTCGCGGAAGGGCACGTGCCGCGCCTGCATCCCGTTCGCGTCGAGGACATGGCCCGCGCGCTTGTAGACCCGAGGGACGACCCACACGTCCGTGAACGACAGCTGGGGGTAGACCTTGGCCACGCGCTGTTCCAGGTCGTCGAGGTCGGCCAGGTCCCGCAGCCAGAGCGAGATCGCGAGGTTCGCCGGTCCGGTGACCGAAGCGATGAGGCGCGATTCCGGCAGGAGGCGGAAGGACGTGGCGATCTGCTCGAGATTCTCCTGGGGAGCGCGCAGCCACAGCATCACCGCGCATTCGTAACCGAGCGCGCGGTGGGCGACGTCGATGCGCCAATGCGCCCAGTCCGCGCCCAGCAGCGTCGTGACCCGTCGGGACACCGCCGCCAGTGAGCCGCCGGCGCGTTCCCGGATCTGGGCGAGTGGACGGCGGACGTCCTCGGCCAGCGCTTCGAGCACGCTCCACTCCTCCGGGGTCGGCTCCGCCGCGAGGTCGGACGCGGGCTGTGGTCGTCGGGCGGCGATCGCCGCGGTCTGCGCGTCGGTGAGCACGCCCAGCCGCCACTGCCCGCCTTCTTGGAAGACCCGTCGGACATAGTGCGCGCGCGTGGTCGCGACACCGGGCACGGTGGCGATGCGCGTGCGCACGCACTGATCGATCTCCGCGAGGGAGGCCGCTCCGACGGTGACGTAGACCTGCCGGTCGCCCGAGGTGCCGTGCACGCTGAACACCTCGGGGATCACCGCGAGGGCGTCGACGGTCTCGTCGAGCCCGGCCGGGTGGCAGAGCACCTCGACGAACGCGAGGGGCTGCCGCCTCCGTCGCTCGAGCGGCATGTAGAAGCAGCTCGACCACACCGCTCCGCAGTCGGCCAGGCGGCTCCAGCGGCGCGAGAGCGTGCTCGCATCCGACGACAGGATGCCCGACAGCTCGGCCCACGAGGCGCGCGGGTGCAGCTGGAGCGCGTTAACAATGCGGTAATCCAGCGCGTCGAGCTCGGGGATATCCATGCGCTCGGTTCCTTCCGATCGAACAATTCGTGCGGTCTTGGTCGATGGGGTCACCGATTCGCGCGGATGCCGCATCATGGACGAAAGTATCCCGAAAACTAATTCTTGTATCCAATCTGGAGGAATCGTGGCGCGATCGCATCGTCTTCTCGCATCGACCCTGGCCGTCGTGGGTGTGCTCGCGACCGCCGGCTGCGCGGCGAGTGGGGAGGTGAACGGCGGCGGCAGCGACGTGGATACCATCCGCACCACGTTGCTCACCGATCCCAGCACCTTCGACCCGGCACTCTCGCGCGCCACCGACGACTACACGACGGCGCGGCTGCTCTACGACACCCTCCTGCGCCGCGACGACGGCAACGTGCTCGTGGGCGGGCTCGCGAGCTCGTGGGAGGCCGTCGACGCGAGCAACTACGTCTTCACACTGCGCGATGACGCGACCTGCTCCGACGGATCGCCCCTCACCCCCGACGCGGTCGCCGCGTCCCTCGCGCGATTCCTGGACCCCGAGACGGGTTCGTCGGCGCGCAGCCTGGCCATCGGCGCCGGGACCGCGACGGTCGCCGCGGATGACACGGCCGGTACGGTGACGGTGTCGCTGTCCGAGCCCTGGTCGGACCTCCCCGTGGGGGTCAGCCTGCCGCAGGCCGGCATCGTGTGCGCTCCCGGCCTGGCCGATCTCGACGGACTCGCGGCGGGGACGGTCGCCGGGGCGACCACGGGCCCCTACACCCTGGCCGCGGCGCAGCCCGCGGTGTCGTACACCTTCGCGCTGCGCGAGGGCTACGACCAGTGGCCGGAGTTCGCGACGCCTCTCGAGGGCCGCCCGGCCGGCACGGTCGTGCTCACGCCCATCGCGGACGACGCCACCGTGGCCACGCAGCTCATGGCGGGAGCGCTCGACCTCGCACCGGTCTTCGGCGACGCCGTGGACCGCATGGAGGGCGCGACCGGATTCAGTTCGGTCACGTACACCAACTCCACGAGCTACCTCGTCTTCAACGAGCGCCCCGGCACGATCTTCGCCGACAACCGCGATCTGCGCCTCGCCGTGGCCCGTGCCATCGACCCCAGCGCGGTCAACGACGTCGTGACGAACGGACGCGGCGAGGTGCTGCACACGCTCGCCTCGAACGCCCTGGCCTGTGTCGTCGACGACCCGGCGGACGCCATCGTGTACGACGCGGATGCCACGGGCACCCTGTCGGGCGTCACCATCCGCCTCATCGGGACCACCGGGTTCGGCGCGGCCAACGACTACATCGCCGAGGTTCTGCGCGCGCAGGGGGCGACGGTCGAGGTGAACGCGCTGGACAACGCCACCTGGTCCTCCACCACCGGTGCCGGCGGGTCGGATTGGGACATGACGCTGCAGGGCGACGTGAACATCATGGGCACGCTGCCCTCGTCGCTGCTGCGGGCGATGGGTCCGGTGACGGAGGAGGGCGGCCGCTCGAAGACGGGCGCGGCGAACGACGCGGGCTACGCGGCTCTGCTGCGGGCGATGAGCGCCACCGACGACACCGAGAAGTGCGCCGCGCTGGGCGAGGCGCAGGAGAGCATCCTGCAGCGCGTCGACGCCGTACCGCTGGTGAGCACGCCCGGGATCGTCTTCATGGCCGACGGATTCAGCATCCGCGCCTTCGGTGACTACCTCGACGTGTCGACGATGCGCATCACCAAGTGACGGCGGGGGAGGACACGATGGCACAGCTCGCGCACGCTCGGCCGGCCACGGCGCCGTCGCCACGTCGGACGGCGACCTCACCCTGGATCGGGTTCGCCGTACGCCGCGGGGCGGGCCTGGCGGCGACCATCGCCGTGCTGGTCGTGGTGTCCTTCCTCATCGTCCAGCTCATCCCCGGCGACCCCGCCGTGGCACTGGCCGGTCCCGACGCGACGACCGCGCAGATCGAGGCGCTCCGCTCGCGGCTGCGACTCGATCTGCCGGTGTGGGAGCAGTTCGCCGTATACGTCGGCGGACTCCTCCAGGGCGATCTGGGACAGTCGTTCATGTATGGGCGCCCTGTCGCGGAGCTGATCGCCGCGCGCCTCCCCTTCACCGCGGCGATAGCGCTGTCGAGCATCGTCCTCGTGCTGCTCGTCTCGATCCCCCTCGGTCTGACGATCGGTGTGCTCACGCGGGGCGGGCGACGTTCCTGGCTGGACACAGGCTTCGGCGCGGTCACGGGTCTCCTCGACTCGCTCCCCGGCTACATCTTCGCGACGCTCCTGGTCGTGCTCCTCGGCACCGGGGTGGGCGTCCTGTGGCTCCTCCCTCCGGCCTACCTCGCTTCGGCCCCGGTCGCCTCGCTCGTCCTCCCCGTGCTCGCCCTCTCGGTCGGGCCGATCTGCATGGTGTCGCGTCTCGTGCGCCGGGAGACGGCGGTGGCGCTGGCCGAGGACTACATGCGCACCGCGCGCGGCTGGCGTCTGGGCACCGCCGCGCTGTACCTCCGCAACGCGCTCCCGAACCTCCTCACCTCGACCCTGACCCTGAGCGGCCTGATCCTGGGCGGCATGCTCGGGGGCGCCCTCGTCATCGAGAGCGTCTTCGCGCTTCCGGGCCTCGGCACCGGCATCATCCAGGCCATCCTGAATCGCGACTTCCCCGTCATCCAGGGGATGGTGCTCGTCATCGGCCTCGTCGCCGCTCTGGTCAACCTGCTCGTCGACGTCCTGCTCGGCATCGTCGACCCGCGCACCCTCGGAGGACGTCATGCAGATTCCTGACTCTGTCGCATCCACGCCGCGCAGCGCCCCCGGGCGACGTGCCGGCAGCGCCGGACTCCTCGCCGGGCTCGTTCTCGCCGCGGTTCTGCTGATCATCGCCGTGGTCGCTCCCCTCGTGCTCCAGAGCCAAGCCGACGCCCTGGGTGCGCGGTCGCAGCCACCGAGCTCCGAGCACTGGCTGGGGACGGATGCCGTGGGGCACGACATGTTCGCCCGAAGCCTGGTGGCGACCCGTCTCACGCTGCTGATGACCGCGGGGGCGACCCTCATCGCCGTCGTCGGGGGCGTGGTGTTCGGCGGAGTCGTGCAGCTCCTGCCCGGGCGGCCGCGGGAGCTCGCCCTGCGCGCGATCGACAGCCTCGTCGCCTTCCCGGGCCTCCTGCTCGCTCTCGTCGTCGCCGCGATCCTCGGTGCGAGCGCCCCCTCGGCCGTCGTCGCGATCGGGGTCTCCGGCATCCCGTACTTCGCCAGGCTCGCCGCCAACCTCGCCGGATCCGTCCTGCATCGCGACTACGTCGAGACCGCCCGGCTGCTCGGTGCACCGCCGCTCGCCGTCCTGCGCCGACACGTCCTGCCGAACATCGCGGAGCCGATCCTGGTGCTGACGGCCTCCACCTTCGCCGCGTCGTTGACGGCCATCTCCGCGTTGTCCTTCGTCGGGCTCGGCGTCCAATCGCCCGCCTACGACTACGGCAAGCTCCTGAACGAGGCGCTTCCCTCGCTCCTGGCGGGTCGCGCGTACCAGGTGGTCGGTCCCGCGGCGCTCATCGTGCTCGCCGGTGTCGCGGCCATGCTCATCGGCGACGGCCTCGCCGCTCGCGCGGATCCGCGCCGATCCGTGCCGCGTCGTGTCCCTCCCGTGCGGCCGACCGAGCTGCACGCGCCCGGCGACGCGCTGCTGCACGCCGAGAACGTCGTGGTCTCGCGCGCGGACGGCGTCGCGCTGGTCAAGGGCGTCTCGTTCAGCATCGGGCGAGGCGAGATGCTCGGCATCGTCGGGGAGTCGGGGTCGGGCAAGTCGCTCACCGCCCTGACCGTGGCCCGCCTCCTCCCCGACAGTCTGGAAGCGAGTGCCCGGCGGCTCACGCTGGGGGAGAAGGACCTGCTCCGGCGGCAGCCGCCCGCGGTCATGGCGCGGGCGATCGCGCTGGTGTACCAGGATCCGGGAACGACCTTCAACCCGGCTCTGCGGATGGGCGCTCAACTGGGTCAGGTTCTTCGCGCCCACTTCGGCCGAAGCCGCTCGCAGGCCGACTCCGCCGTGAGGGAAGCTCTCGAGGCGGTGCGGGTCTCCGACGCGCCGCGGCGCATGCGCCAACGTCCTCATGAGTGGTCCGGGGGGATGCGGCAGCGGGCGATGCTCTCGTCCGCCCTCACCGTCACGCCCGAACTGATCATCGCCGACGAGCCGACGACGGCCCTCGATGTGACCGTTCAGCGCGAGATCCTGCGGGAGCTCCGCCGGGTGAGCATCGAGAACGGGTGCGCACTGCTGTTCATCTCTCATGACATCGCCGTGGTGCGCGCCCTCTGCCACCGCGTGCTCGTGATGAAGGACGGCGAGATCGTCGAGGAGCTGTCGGCCGGACATCTCGACCTGGAGCACGCCCGCCACCCCTACACGCGAAGCCTGCTCGAGGCCGACCCCGCGTTCGACGTCGCCCGCCCGGAGGTGTCCGCATGACGGATGTCGGCTCCATCGTCCGCGCGCGGGACCTGCGCGTCTCGTTCGGCCGGACCGAAGTGCTGCACGGCGTCGATCTCGACGTTGCACCCGGCTCCGCCGTCGGTCTCGTCGGCGAGTCCGGCTCGGGCAAATCGACGCTCGCCAAAGTGCTCGTCGGCTCCGTCGCCCCCACGTCGGGTGTCGTGGAGGTGGCGGGCATCGATGTCGGCGCGGCCGATCGCGCGAGCCGCCGAAGGCTGCACCGGAGCGTGCAGCTGATTCCGCAGGACCCGTACTCGTCGCTGAATCCCCGCCGGACCATCGGCCAGGCCCTCGCCGAGGCGATCGACCCCGTCCGCCCGTCGGTGCGAGGCTCGCGTGCGCGGATCGACGAACTGCTGGATCGCGTGCGCATCCCGCGCGACGCCGTCGGGCGTCACCCCCACGAATTCTCCGGGGGTCAGCGACAGCGCATCGCCATCGCGCGCGGCCTCGCCGTGGAGCCGCGCGTCCTCGTCGCGGACGAGGTCACGTCGGCACTGGACGTCTCGGTGCAGGCCGAGGTGCTGCGCCTGCTCGCGGAACTCCGACGCGACCTGGGGCTGACGATGCTGTTCATCTCCCACAACCTCGCGGTGGTCAACGTCGTGTGCGACGAGGTCGCGGTCATGCGCGCCGGCGACGTCGTCGAGAGCGGGTCCGTCCGTGAGGTCTTCGCGGCACCGCGGCATCCCTATACCCGCGAGTTGCTGGCATCCGTGCCCGGCTCCCCCGACTTCACGCTCGAGACCGCCCTCGAAAGGATCCACTGATGACGATCTCCTCCGTCTCCCTCCGCCTGACCGGTGCCCGGCTGATCGACGGCACCGGTGCGGGCCCGGTGCCCGATGCCGAGTTGCACGTCGACGAGGACGGACGCATCCTCTTCGCGGGCCCCGCCGCCCACGCGCCCGTCGTTGCGGCGACGGTCACGCGCGACCTCGGCGGACGCACGCTCCTGCCCGGCTTCATCGATGCGCACGTGCACCTCGGCTTCGACTCCGGCAACGGTCCCTTCCACGACCTCACCACCGACCCGGTGCAGGTGGTGTTCGAGACCGGGCGGCGGCTCGAGCAGACCCTCCACGCGGGGGTGACCACGGCGCGCGACCTCGCCGGGTTGACCCTGGGGCACAAGGCCGCCGTCGAGCAGGGGCTCGTGGCGGGGCCGCGCCTGCACACGGCCGTCCGCATCATGAGTCACACGGGAGGGCACTCCGACTTCCACCTTCCCGGCGGTCACGTGAAGTACCACGTCTCCGCGTCCGACGAGATCGCCGACACCGTCGACGAGGTGCGCACGGCCACCCGCCGCCTGCTGCGCGACGGTGCGGACGTCATCAAGGTCTGCACGACGGGCGGGATGTCCAGTCCTCACGACCAGCCGACCGACGAGGGGATCACCGCCGACGAGATCCGCGCCATCCGCGACGAGGTCGACCGTCACGGCGGTCGGCCCATCGCCGCGCACGCGCAGGGAACCTCCGGCATCCTCGCGGCGCTGCGCGGCGGCGTCGACAGCGTCGAGCACGCCTACGGCATCGACGACGAGGGGATCGATCTGGCCGGTGAGAACGGCACGTTCCTCGTGCCGACGCTCTCGACGGTCTTCACACCGCTCGTGAAGGAACGCATGCGGCCGTTCCACTACGAGAAGAAGGTGCGCTGGGTCGAGATCACGCGCGTGAACATCGCCCGCGCCATCGAGCGGGGGGCGCGCTTCGCCATGGGCACCGACTCGGGGATCTGCGCGCACGGGCGCAACCTCGCCGAGCTCTCGCACCTCGTCGAGCTCGGGATGTCGCCGATGGACGCGTTGCGCGCGGGCACGGCGCACGCGGCCGAGCTCCTTCGCGTCGACGACCGACTGGGCACGCTCGAAGCCGGCAAGATCGCCGACTTCGTTGTCGCCGACGTCGACCCGCTGACGGACATATCCGCACTGGGTTCTCCCGAGAACGTGGTCGTCGTGGCCAAGGCGGGCCGGATCGTCAAGGATCTCCTCGTTTCCGAGCGCGTGCCGGTCGGGGCCTGACGGCCCGCTCGCGCCGCGGCCGTTTCAGAGGCCGAGCGCCTGGAGCTCGGCATCCATTCGCTCGGCGATCCGGGCGTAGCCGACGTCGTCGGGGTGGAGTCCGTCGCCGGCCATCCAGCTGTCGTCGTCGTCGGCGTAGTGCCCGTCGAGCCAGTGGCTCGCCCCGGGGATGTGGTCGGCGCCGATCCGCCCGGCCGCGTCGCGCACCCACCCGATGATGACGTCGACGGATGCCGGCCGGTCGGCGGTGTACCAGAACGGTTCGACCACGATGATGCGCGCGCCGGGAAGGCCCTGGCGCAGCCGGTCGAGGTCGCTGTCGATCGTCGCCCGGATTTCGGCGGCGGCGCCGTCGTAGCTGAAGTTGTCGTTGAGTCCCATGGTGACGAACACGATGTCGGGGTCGTCGCGGATGATCTGGGCGGGGATGTCATCGAGCCCCGGCCCCATGCTCGCGCGCCGGTTGACGAACCCCAGGCCGTTCTCGCTGCGGTTGATCTCGGTCCAGCCGCGCTCCGCGCAGATGATCGTCGACCAGCGCTTGTCGGACGAACTCGCGCCCGTGCCGCGGGTGTACGAGTCGCCGTAGAACGCGACGGTGGTCGCGCCGGGCTCCGTCGTGGGCTCCGGCTCCGCGGATGGTGGCGCGCACGCCGTGAGGCCGAGCGCGAGCACTGCGCCGAGGAGGATGCCGAGCACGCGATGCATGTGGAGGGGCTGACGGGAATCGAACCCGCGCTGTCTGCTTGGGAAGCAGAAGTTCTGCCATTGAACTACAGCCCCGAGCGCCGTGAGGCACTTCCGCCAGCATAACAGCGTCTTCCGTGGCATCCGGGTCGGGGTTCGGCGTCGAGGATGCCCAAGTCACGTGATCTGGTCGAGCGCACACGTCGAGGCGCGGCATTGCGGGTGGGTTCGCCCAGATCACGTGATCTGGCGAACCCCGCGCCACCCGCGCCGACCCCACGCCCTAGGCTGGGCGCGTGCTGCTCTCCGACCGCGACATCCGAGCCGAACTCGCCGACGGACGCCTGGGGCTCGACCCCTTCGATCCGGCCATGGTTCAGCCGTCGAGCGTCGACGTGCGACTCGACCGGTACTTCCGGCTGTTCGACAATCACAAGTACCCGTTCATCGACCCCGCCGAGGATCAGCCTGAGCTCACCCGCCTCATCGAGGTCGAGCCGGACGAGCCGTTCATCCTGCACCCGGGCGAGTTCGCGCTGGGATCGACGTTCGAGCGCGTCAGCCTGCCGGACGACGTCGCCGCGCGCCTCGAGGGCAAGTCGTCGCTCGGACGCCTCGGGCTGCTCACCCACTCGACCGCAGGATTCATCGACCCGGGATTCTCGGGGCACGTCACGCTCGAACTCTCCAACGTCGCGACCCTGCCGATCAAGCTCTGGCCGGGCATGAAGATCGGGCAGGTCTGCTACTTCCGCCTGACTTCCCCCGCCGAGAACCCGTACGGGTCGGGGCCCTACGGCAACCGCTACCAGGGCCAGCGCGGCCCGACGGCATCGCGCTCGGCGCTGAACTTCCACCGCACGAACGTCGGCACGACCGACGCCGGTTCCGCCGGACGCTGAACCGCACGAGAACAGCCCCGTCGAGGTCGCCTCGACGGGGCTGTTCTGTCGTGCGCTGGTGGCGCGGTGCCGCGTACGCGGCGTCGTGTGCGGGGTGCCCTGCGGCGCGGCGTGCAGCGCGTGTACGCGGTGCCGTGTGCGGCGATAAACGCGATTCCCGCGTAGAAACGCGATGTCCACGCGTTTCTCGTCGCGGAGGGCGTTTATCGGTGGTCACTCGGATGCCGCGGACTCACCGGATGCCACCGGTTCACTCGGATGCCGCGGACTCGCCGGATGCCGCGGACTCAGCGGATGCCGAACCTTCGCGGCCGCGGCTTAACCCGGCGTCGAAGCCGCGCTCGTAGGCGCGCTGCGCCGCCCGGTGGTCCCGGTCGTCGTGCCCGTGCCGTCCGTGGTGCGCGTGCCCGCCGTGGCGGGGGTCGCATCCGCGTCCGTGGTGGGGGCGGTCGTGTTCGTCGGTGCCGCGTTCGCGGGGGCCGAAGCCGTCCGCGTCGGGGCGGGAGCCACGCGCGCCGGGGCCGAAGCCGGGGCCGAAGCCGGGGCCGAAGCCCGGGCCGAAGCCGCGCCCGAACGGGCCGAAGCCGCGCATGCCGGGGCCGCGGCCGCCGCGTCCGCGAGGGCCGAACGGCGCCGCATCCGAGTCGTCGAGGCCGAGCGCCGCCGACACCGTGTCGAGGGCGGCGACGAGACGTTCGAGCTCTTCGGCGGGGACGTCGGCGAGGAGCGCCGAGCGGTCGGCATCCAGACGGTCGAGGATCTCGCGACCCTCGGTGGTCAGCGACCAGCCGTCGTCGGTGCGCTCGATCCATCCCCGCTCGGCGAGGGCGGTGACGCGCTTGCCGCCGCGGGCGAGGCGCTCGGCGATCCAGGGAGCGTCGATGCGGCCGTCGATCGCGCGCAGCACGAGCACGGTCTTGGGGTGCAGGTCGCTGTCGCGCAGTTGCGCGAACAGGCGGTGGTGCAGCGCGTGCCCGACCGTGGTGAGGCGGTGGGCGAGGCTGCGGGGGTCCAGAGGTGTGGAGGTGTTCATGGGGTGGTCCTTTCGTGTGGCGGGAGATTCGCCGGTTACATGTCATGTGACAACGGATGTACTGTGACATGTATTCCGGATGCTTGTCAAGCGACATGTAAAATCGAGCCCATGACCGCCGACCCCGCCGACGAGATCGCCGCTGCCCTCGCCAAACTCCGCGGTCGGCGGCCGCGCCCCCCGTTCGCCGGAGGCTTCGGCGGCCCCCACGCCCACGAACACCGAGGTCACGGTCCGCACCCGTTCCACGGCGGCCCGCCGTGGGCCGACCCCGGCCAGGGGCGGTTCGCCGGCGTCGCACGCCTGCGAATGCTCGACGCCCTCGTCTCGGCATCCGGTCCGTTGTCGGTCAGCGAGATCGCCGACGCGGTCGGCGTCGATCAGCCCCGCGCGTCACGCCTCGTGCAGCAGGGCGTGCAGATGCGGCTCGTCGAGCGCGAGCCCGACCCCGACGACGCCCGCCGCACGCGCGTGCGGCTCACCGCCGAGGGCGAGCGCCTCGTCTCGAGCCTCCGGGGCAGGCGGCGGGATGCCGTGCGCTCCGCGCTCGAGTCCTTCACCGACGCCGAGCGCGCCGACTTCGCCCGCCTGCTGGCGAAGTTCGCCGACGCCTGGCCGCAGGACTGAGCCCGCGGCATCCCAGACACCGGAACAGGGGATGCCGCCGGAACAGGCCGATCTCGACGGAATCGCCCTGTTCTCGGCGCATGGCCTGTTCTCGTGACGCCGAAGCCGAAGCCGAAGCCGAAGCCCAGGCCGCCCGCAGGCCGCGTGTCAGCGGATCTCGGCGCCGCGGTTCTGCACGGGGATCATCAGCGCCAGGCCCACGGCGAGGATCAGCACGATCCCCAGGATGCCGAGGCGGGTGTCGCCGGTGAGCCCGACGAACAGCGCGAACAGCCCCGGCGCGAGGAACGACACCGCGCGACCGGTCGTGGCGTAGAGGCCGAAGATCTCCCCCTCGCGACCCTCCGGCGTCGCCCGTGAGAGGTAGGTGCGGCTCGCCGACTGGACGGGTCCGACGAAGAGGCCGAGCCCGAGGCCCGCGATCCAGAACGCCGTCTGCGACGTGCCGATGAACAGGATCACGGTGCCGAGCACGATGAGTCCCGCGAGGGAGATGACGATGACGCGTTTCGGGCCGAAGCGGTCGTCGAGGCGTCCGGCGAACATCGTGCTGATGCCGGCGACCACGTTCGCGGCGACGGCGAAATACAGCACCTCGGTCGACGAGAACCCGAACACCTGCGCCGCGATGATCGCCCCGAAGGTGAACACGCCGGTGAGGCCGTCGCGGAAGATCGCGCTGGCGATGAGGAACAGCAGCACCGGACGACTGTCGCGCCAGAGCGAGCGCAGCGTCCCCCACAGCAGCACGTACGACGGGAAGAAGCCCACCCGCACCTTCCGGTTCTGCGCCGGGATCTCGGGCACGCGCACGAGCACCGGGATCGCGAACACCGCGAACCACACCGCGGATGCCAGCACCGCCAGCCGCACGTTGAGGCCGCCGTCCTTCGGCACGGCGAGCAGGCCCGCGGCATCCGGGTTCCCGAACCCCTGGATGAACAGGATCAGCAGCAGGAGGAGGAGCACGATCCCACCGACGTAACCCATGCCCCAGCCGAAGCCCGAGACGCGGCCGATGTTCTCGCGCGTGGAGACCTGCGACAGCATCGCGTAGTAGTTGACGCTCGCGAATTCGAAGAAGACGTTGCCGACCGCCAGCAGCGTCGCCCCGAGGATGAGGTACTGCGGCGTGCCCTGGACGAACACCATCGCCGCCATCGCCAGCACGATGACGCCGGTGTTGACGGCCAGCCAGAGCTTCCGCCGGCCCGAGCCGTCGCTGCGCTGACCGAGCACCGGGGCGAGGAGCGCGACCGCGATGCCCGCGATCATCAGCGCGGTGCCGACGAGGCTCGCGTTCTCGGCCAGCGCCTTCACCAGCGCGGGGTTTCGGTCGTCGTCGCCGGCGGCCGCGACGATCGCGGGGTCCACGAACAGCGAGCTCGACAGGTAGGTGCTGAAGACGAAGGTCGTGACGACCGCGTTGAACGCCGCCGAACCCCAGTCCCACAGCGCCCAGGCCAGGACGGGGCGCTTGCCGTCGGTGGAGGGGAGGGATGCCGCGGGGGCGGCGCCGGGAGTGGACATGTCGCTCACGCTAGGACCCTTCGGTGAACGCGCGGAGACGTTCGGCGCGGACGCGCCGTCGGCGGCGCGTGGGCTCAGGGTAGACCCTCGTGCGGCCTCGAACGGGGGTTTCCCGGGGTGGCGCACTACCGTGGAGTCATGGCATCCGAAAACCCCGTCCCCTCCGAAGAGGCGGACACCGCCCCCGAGCAGCTCACCTTCGCCGACCTGGGACTGGATGCCGCCGTGCTCAAGGCCCTCAAGGACGTCGGCTACGAGACCCCGTCGGCCATCCAGGCCGCCACGATCCCCGTCCTCCTGCAGGGCCGCGACGTCGTCGGCCTCGCCCAGACCGGTACCGGCAAGACCGCCGCGTTCGCCCTCCCGGTGCTGTCGCAGATGGAGACCGGGCACAAGAACCCGCAGGCCCTCGTGCTCGCCCCGACCCGCGAGCTCGCGCTGCAGGTGTGCGAGGCGTTCGAGAAGTACGCCGCGCACATCAAGGGCGTCTCGGTGCTCCCCGTCTACGGCGGCCAGGGCTACGGGCAGCAGCTGTCGGCCCTCCGCCGCGGCGTCGACATCGTCGTGGGCACGCCCGGTCGCATCATGGACCACCTCGACAAGGGCACCCTCGACCTCAGCGAGCTGAAGTACCTCGTGCTCGACGAGGCCGACGAGATGCTGAAGATGGGCTTCGCGGAGGATGTCGAGACGATCCTCGCCGACACGCCGTCCACCAAGCAGGTCGCGCTCTTCTCGGCGACGATGCCGGCGCAGATCCGCCGCATCTCGGCGCAGTACCTCAACGACCCCGAAGAGATCACGGTCAAGACCAAGACCACGACCTCGGCGAACATCACCCAGCGGTACCTCGTCGTGTCGTACCAGCAGAAGATCGATGCGCTCACCCGCATCCTCGAGGTCGAGAACTTCGAGGGCATGATCGTCTTCACCCGCACGAAGAACGAGACCGAGACGGTCGCCGAGAAGCTGCGCGCCCGCGGCTACACCGCCGCCGCCATCAACGGCGACGTCGCGCAGGTGCAGCGCGAGCGCACGGTCAACCAGCTGAAGTCGGGCAAGCTCGACATCCTCGTCGCGACCGACGTCGCAGCGCGCGGTCTCGACGTCGAGCGCATCAGTCACGTCGTCAACTACGACCTCCCGATCGACACCGAGTCGTACGTGCACCGGATCGGCCGCACGGGACGCGCCGGACGAACCGGGGATGCCATCAGCTTCGTGACCCCGCGCGAGCGTCGCATGCTCACCGCGATCGAGAAGGCCACCCGCCAGCCGCTGACGGAGATGTCGCTGCCGAGCGTCGATGACGTCAACGCCACGCGCCTCACCCGCTTCGACGACGCGATCACCACCGCGCTCGAGGACACCGCTGCGATCGCGACTTTCCGCGACGTGGTCGCCCACTACGTCGCGCACCACGACGTGCCTGAGGCCGACGTGGCCGCGGCGCTCGCCGTGGTCGCGCAGGGCGACACGCCCCTCCTGCTGGAGGAAGAAGCGCTGTCGCAGCCGCGCTTCGACCGGGATCGCGACCGCGACCGCGACCGTGCGCCCCGCGAGGGCGCGGAGCGCCGCGAACGCCGCGACAGCGACGGCCGGTTCGCCACGTACCGGATCGCCGTCGGGCGCCGACAGCGGGTCGAGCCGCGCCAGATCGTCGGGGCGCTCGCGAACGAGGGCGGCCTCCGCCGCAACGACTTTGGCGCCATCCAGATCCGCCAGGACTTCTCGCTCGTGGAGCTTCCGGCCGACCTCCCGCGCGACACCCTCAACCGGCTGACCGACACCCGCATCTCGGGCGTCCTCATCGACCTGCGCCTGGATCAGGGCGGCCGGTCCGCGAAGCGCACCGAGCGTCCGCAGCGCCGCTCGTACGATCGCGACTGAGCCCGCGGCATCCCTCCTTCGACGCCCTCGCGACCTGCCCGGTCGCGGGGGCGTCGTGGTTCGCGGCCGCTTTGGGGCGCGTTTGTGCGTTCGGGGCGTGGTTTTTCGCGCCCCAACCGCACAAACGCGCCCCAAACCCGTGGATGCCGGCTCCAGACGACCCGACCCGCCACTGGAAAAGTTGAGCCAATTCATATCAAGTCTGCTTGACGCCCCGAGTCGCCTGCGTTAGCCTTGAGTCATCGCGGCTCAACCCGCGCAGCAGACTTTACGAAACCCCGAGTCGTGGCATCCGCCCGACTCATGATCAAGGAGACACATATGCCACGTGCAGTGGGAATCGACCTCGGGACGACCAACTCCGTCGTGAGCGTGCTCGAGGGTGGCGAGCCGAAGGTCATCGCCAACGCCGAAGGCTTCCGCACGACCCCCTCGGTCGTCGCTTTCACCAAGGACGGCGAGGTGCTCGTCGGCGAGACCGCCAAGCGCCAGGCCGTCACCAACGTCGACCGCACGGTCTCGTCCGTCAAGCGCCACATGGGCACGAACTGGACGTTCGACGTCGACGGCAAGAAGTGGACGCCGCAGGAGATCTCCGCGCGCATCCTCCAGAAGCTCAAGCGCGACGCCGAGGAGTACCTGGGCGACAGCGTCGCGGATGCCGTCATCACGGTGCCCGCGTACTTCAACGACGCCGAGCGTCAGGCGACGAAGGAGGCCGGCGAGATCGCGGGCCTGAACGTCCTGCGCATCATCAACGAGCCCACCGCCGCCGCTCTCGCGTACGGCCTCGACAAGGGCAAGGAGGACGAGCTCATCCTCGTCTTCGACCTCGGTGGTGGAACGTTCGACGTGTCGCTGCTCGAGGTGGGCAAAGACGACGACTTCTCGACCATCCAGGTGCGCGCCACCGCCGGTGACAACCGCCTCGGTGGAGACGACTGGGACCAGCGCGTCGTCGACTACCTCATCAAGCAGTTCAAGGACACCACCGGTGTCGACGTCTCGGGCGACAAGATCGCCCTCCAGCGCCTCAAGGAGGCCGCGGAGCAGGCCAAGAAGGAGCTGTCGAGCTCGACCTCGACCTCCATCAACCTGCCCTACCTCTCGCTGACCGACTCGGGCCCCGTGTCGCTGTCCGAGACGCTCACCCGCGCGAAGTTCGAGGACCTCACCAAGGACCTCCTCGACCGCACCCGCAAGCCCTTCTCGGACGTCATCCGCGAGGCCGGCGTGAAGGTCGACGACATCGCGCACGTCGTGCTCGTCGGTGGCTCGACCCGCATGCCCGCGGTCGCCGAGCTGGTGAAGAAGGAGACCGGTCGCGACGCGAACAAGGGCGTCAACCCCGACGAGGTCGTGGCCGTGGGCGCAGCGCTCCAGGCCGGTGTCCTCAAGGGCGAGCGCAAGGACGTGCTGCTCATCGACGTCACCCCCCTGAGCCTCGGTATCGAGACCAAGGGCGGCATCATGACCAAGCTCATCGAGCGCAACACGGCCATCCCGACCAAGCGCAGCGAGACCTTCACCACCGCCGACGACAACCAGCCGTCGGTCGCGATCCAGGTCTTCCAGGGCGAGCGCGAGTTCACGCGCGACAACAAGCCGCTGGGCACCTTCGAGCTCACCGGCATCGCCCCGGCTCCCCGTGGCATCCCGCAGGTCGAGGTCACCTTCGACATCGACGCCAACGGCATCGTGCACGTGTCCGCGAAGGACAAGGGCACGGGCAAGGAGCAGTCGATGACCATCACGGGCGGCTCGTCGCTGCCCAAGGAGGACATCGAGCGCATGGTCCGCGAGGCCGAGGAGAACGCGGCGGAGGACAAGAAGCGCCGCGAGTCCGCCGAGACCCGCAACCAGGCCGAGACCCTGTCGTACTCGATCGAGAAGCTGATCAAGGACAACGAGGACAAGCTGCCCGAAGAGGTCAAGACCGACGTCCAGGCCGACGTCGACGCCCTCAAGACGGCGCTCGCCGGTGACGACGACGACGCGGTCAAGACCGCGTTCGACAAGCTCAACGCGAGCCAGGGCAAGCTCGGCGAGGCGATCTACGCGTCGTCGCAGGCCCAGGGTGAGCAGGCCGACCCGAACGTCGGCCAGCCCGGCAACGGTGAGACGCCGAACCCCGAGGAAGACGTCATCGACGCCGAAGTCGTCGACGACGAGACCGACGAGAAGAAGTAAGCGACAGAACTGATGGCACACAAGGACGACGAACAGCCCCAGGGCTCGGGCGCCGGTCCTGACGAGACGACGGGGCCGGAGGAGAACACCTCCGGCCCCGCGCCGTCGGGCGAGCAGACCCCGGATGCCGAGGGCCTCACGATCGAGGACATCCTCGGCGCCGAGCAGACCCCCGAGGCCGCCGCAGAGGGGGCGTCCTCCGACAAGGAGGCCTCGCTCCTGATCGACCTCAAGCGCCTGCAGGCCGAGTACGCCAACTACCGTCGGCGCACCGAGGAGCAGCGCGAGCGCGAGATCGAACGCGCGAAGGGCGAGGCCGTGAAGGGCCTCCTGCCCGTCATGGACGACCTCGACCGCGCCGAGAAGCACGGCGACCTCGTCGAGGGCACGCCCTTCGCGGCGATCGGCGACAAGGTGCGGGCCGTGGCCGAGCGACTCGGCGTGGTCTCGTACGGCACCGCCGGCGAGCCCTTCGACCCGCAGCAGCACGAGGCGATCTTCCAAGCGCCCACCCCGGGCGTGACCCAGGCCACGGTGCTCGAGGTCGTCGAGGTGGGGTACCGCCTCGGCTCCGTCGAGCTGCGACCGGCCAAGGTCGTCGTCGCCGTGCCGGTCGAGTAGGAGGACACATGGCGAGTCAGGACTGGTTCGACAAGGACTTCTACAAGGTCCTCGGTGTCGACAAGGGCGTGAGCGCTGCCGATCTGAAGAAGACGTACCGCAAGCTCGCGCGCCAGTACCACCCCGACTCGAACCCGGGTGATGCCAAGGCCGAGGCGAAGTTCAAGGAGATCAGCGAGGCCTACGCGGTGCTCAACGACCCCGAGCAGCGCGAGGAGTACGACCAGATCCGGGCCATGGGCTCGGGGGCGCGCTTCTCGGCACCCGGGGCCGGCGGGGGCGGCGGTTTCGACGACGTCTTCAGCCGGTTCGGTCAGCAGCGCGGAAGCGCGTCCGCTCCCGGCGGTGGCTTCGAGGACTTCTTCTCGATGTTCGACCAGCAGGGCGGCGGCTTCGGCTCCGGCCGGTTCGGTCAGACCACGGGCGGCTACCGCGGCTTCGGTGGACCGCAGCGCGGAGCCGACGTCACCGCCCGGACGACGCTCGACTTCGTCACCGCCGCCAAGGGCGAGACGATCACCCTGCAGGGCGAGGACGGTGTCCCGTTCAAGGTGAAGATCCCCGCGGGGGTCGCCGACGGCCAGAAGATCCGACTGCGCGGTCGCGGCCGTCCGTCTCCGGACGGCGGCGAGAACGGCGACATCGTCGTGACGGTCGCGGTCCGACCCCACCCGGTGTTCTCGCGCGAGGGGCTCAACCTGCGGCTGACGGTCCCCGTGACCTTCACCGAGGCGGCCCTCGGCGCCACGATCGAGGTGCCCACCCTCGGGGGAGAGCCCGTGCGGCTGCGTGTCGCACCGGGCACCCCCTCCGGACGCGTCTTGCGCGTCAAGGGGCGCGGCATCCATTCGTCCAAGGGCACCGGCGACCTGCTCGCCGAAGTCCAGGTGGCCGTTCCGCAGCACCTCAGCGACGAAGCCCGCGAGGCCCTCGAGCGCTTCCACGCGCTCGAACCGAAAGAGAATCCCCGCGCCGACCTGATGGCCAAGGCGCGTCAGTGACGCCGTGCTCCTGGCATCCGCCACAATCGGATGCCAGGAGCACGCGATCCACGAGAGAGGAGAGGCCGTGTCCGACAAGGAACTCGATGAGGATGCGCCGATCTTCGCGATCGCCGTGGCCGCCGAGCTGTCGAACATGCACCCGCAGACGCTGCGGCAGTACGACCGGCTCGGCCTGGTCGTGCCCGCCCGCACGCAGGGTGGATCGCGGCGGTACTCCAGCCGTCACGTGCAGCAGTTGCGCGAGGTCGCGCGCCTGTCGAGCGAGGGGATGAGTCTCCCCGCGATCGCGCGTCTCCTGGCGCTCGAGGAGCGGGTGCACGAACTCGCGCGGCGCGTCACCGACCTGGAGCGTCAGCTGATGGCCGAGCGCCAATCGCGTCCGGGCGCGCGGGTCTTCGCCGCGGGGGCCACGGGTTCGGTGGTGACGCTGCGCCACGGGGCGCGCGTGCGGCGGGCGACCGACGTGGTGCTCTGGCGCCCGGGCGGGTTGCTCGACGACGAGGACTGACGGCCGACGCGCCGGGACGCGCTGAGGGTGCGCGGCGACGCGTGACCCGCACCTCGCCGCCGGTCGGACGTTTCTCGGACGATTGTCGGATGCCGGTTCCCCCACCCCCTCCTACAGTGAGGCGTGTTCACCGGCGACGCCCCGGAACACACCCCCGGAGGGCGCTCGTCGAACATCCGAGCGGAGGCTGACATGCCATTTGTGACCACGACCGACGGTGCCGAGATCTTCTACAAGGACTGGGGCAGCACCGACGCCCAGCCCCTCGTCTTCCACCACGGATGGCCGCTGTCGTCCGACGACTGGGACGCCCAGCTGCTGTACTTCCTCGACAAGGGCTACCGCGTCATCGCCAGCGACCGCCGCGGTCACGGCCGCTCGTCGCAGATCGGCACCGGCCACGACATGGACCACTACGCCAGCGACGTCAGCGCCGTCGTCGAGCACCTCGACCTGCACAACGCCATCCACATCGGTCACTCGACCGGTGGCGGCCAGGTCGCCCGCTACGTCGCGCAGTACGGCGAGCCGCAGGGTCGCGTCGCCAAGGCCGTGCTCGTCGCCGCCGTGCCGCCGATCATGCTGCAGAGCGACACCAACCCCGAGGGCACCCCGCTGTCGGTGTTCGACGGGTTCCGCGAGGCGCTCGCCGCCAACCGTGCGGAGTTCTTCGAGGCCGTGGCATCCGGCCCCTTCTACGGCTTCAACCGTGAGGGCGTCACCGCCTCGCAGCCCGTCATCGACAACTGGTGGCGCCAGGGGATGACCGGCAGCGCGCAGGCCCACTACCTCGGCATCAAGGCGTTCTCCGAGACCGACCAGACCGAGGACCTCAAGGCCATCACGGTCCCGGTGCTCGTGCTCCAGGGCGACGATGACCAGGTCGTGCCGTACAAGGCCGCCGCGCTCCTGCAGCACGAGCTGCTGCAGAACTCGACCCTCAAGATCTACGAGGGCTACCCGCACGGCATGCTCACGACGCACGCCGACGTGATCAACCCCGACATCCTGGCGTTCATCCAGGAGTGATCGGTTCTCCGCATCCGACGGCGCGCTCCCACCCGGGGCGCGCCGTCGTCGTTCCACCGTGGGTCTCAGAGGGCCACGCGCGTCGCGGCGGGCGTCCGTACCGTGGGCCGTACCCACCCCGGACCGCACGTGAGGAGCCGCACGATGCACCCGCCGCAGATCATCGATCAGTTGTCCCACGCCCTCGGTCGACGCGTGACCCTCCGCCGCGCCGATGAGCCCGCGGATGCCGACGCCGACATCGCGTTCGGCGGTGGTGCGCTGCGCATCGGCGGAACGGCGCGTGCCGACCTCTCGCCGCGCGAGTGGGCCGTGGTCGACGCCGCGGTGCACCTCCTCGAGATGGCCTCCGGCGCGAGTCCCGCGGCGCGCCGCGACCGCGTGTTCGCGAACCTCATCGACGACGACTCGAGCGTGCGTCGGGATGCGCTGTGGGAGCTCCGTTCCCGCCGCTGGATCGACGGCCGCGCCGACGGCATCGAGCTGCTCGCCGTGGTGCTCGACCCGGCACCGGAACTGGGCATCGTCGCGTTCGGGCGCCGCCTGGCGACCGTCCTCCACGGTGCCGTGCAGTTCGTCGGCGCCCACCGAGGAGCCGCGATCTTCGTGGCATCCCGCACCCTCGACCTCGACGCCCGGAACAGGGCGGTGGATGCCGAGGCCGCCGCGCAGGGCATGACCGCCCGGGGGTTCGCGCTGGCGGCGGGGTCGCCCGACGACGGCGACGTGGATGACGCGGTTTCGCGCGCGATCCGCTCCGCGCACCTGCGCGCGACCCTCCCCGAGCAGGTGACCTCGGTGCGCGCCGAGGACCTCGGCGGCTGGGCGCTCGTGCAGACGCTGCCCCGCTCGCGCTCGCTCCTCGTGCAGGCGTGCCCGGCGGCGTTCGTCCTCGCGTCCGCGGAAGACTCGACGCAGCGCGACACCGTCGAGGCGTACCTGGATGCCGCGGGGCGCGCCTCCGTCGCCTGCCAGCGCCTGCACATCCACCGCACGACGCTGTACTACCGGCTCGAGCAGATGCCGGAGGCCGTCCGCGAGGCCCTGGCCGACGGCCTGCAGCGGAGCACGCTGCACCTGACCCTCAAGCTCCTGCGGCTGTGGGACGAGGAGCTGCGCCGCGAGGAGCCGGCCGCGGTGACGCCGGTGCCGCTGCCGCGCGAGCGCACCGCGGAGCGTCTGTTGGCGTAGAACCGACGGCCCGGGCGCCGACCCCGCCGGGCGCGGGCGAAGCTGCGGACGGGCCCGGGCACCCGGGCGTCAGGCCGGGCGTGCGACCAGCCGCGACGAACGCGCCGCGAGCTCGCGCAACCGCCGCGGCGGCACACGCAGGCGGCTGAGCTGCACGATGCCCTGGGAGGCGAGCACCGTGGTCTCGGCCGCGCGCCGTGCGTCTGCGGGCGAGAGGGCGATGTGGTGGGCGTCAGCGGTCTCGCACAGCCGTGCGGTGAGCGCGGACTCCATCTCGTCGATCGCGGCGTCCGCCACCGCGAGGACCTCGGGGAACCGGTCGCCGAGCTCGGCGATGCTGTTGAGCATGAGGCATCCACGTCGGTCCGCGTAGGAGAGGCAGTCGGAGACGACGCGGTCGAGGTACTCCGAGGCGGCGGCTTCGAGGTCGGCGCTGGGTCCCGCCGGACCGCCGGAGGCGAGCTCGACGCGAGCCGCGCAGTAGCGGCCGAAGACGCGGAGGAAGAGTCCGAGCTTGCTGCCGTAGCGCGCGTAGAGGCTGCTCGTGCCGACGCCGGATGCACGGGCGACCTCCTCGAGCGAGGTCCGGTCGTATCCGCGCGTCCAGAACAGCTCCTGCGCCGTATCGAGCAGATTCTGCTCGTCGTACTGCCGAGGCCGACCCATGAGGCAACGCTATCCCGTCGCCCCCGGGGGCTCTCAATGCACTCGTCCGGTTGCGACGTACTCCTGTCCGTTCGTGCAGCACGGGAGGAACCGCTCCCACGGAGAATTGGAGGGAGCATTCCACTACTCGCCGGAGGCTGATGTGAACGACACCGCGGGGCCGTTGGCCGCGTTCCTTCGCGACCGCCGCGAGTCGTTGACGCCCGAGCGGGTGGGGATCGCGCGGGAGCCGCGCCGACGCGTGCGGGGCCTGCGGCGCACCGAGGTGGCAGACCTCGCCGGCATCAGCAGCGACTACTACCTGCGGCTCGAGCAGGGCCGCGGTCACCAGCCATCACGGCAGGTGCTCTCGGCGCTCGGCCGTGCGCTGCTCCTCGACGGCCCCGGCGAGGAGTATCTCCACCGCATCGCCGATCTTTCCGGCGACGGCCCACCGTCGGCCGAGGAGGACGACCTCCCGGAGGGCGTGGCGATGCTCGTCGACCTGTACGCCGACACCCCCGCCTACGCCCTCAACGGCACCCTCGACGTCGTCGCCGTGAACGCCCCGGGGCGGTTGCTCGCACCCGACCAGCTGCGCATCGGTTCCAACCTCCTGGTCTCGGTGTTCGAGCATTTCCCCGACCCGCACTCCGAGCCGGACTGGCGTCGGACGGCCGAGACGCTCGCCGCCGCGCTGCGGTACTACGCCGACCCCCGGAGCCCGCGCCTGCGGGAGCTCGTGGCGGGGCTGTCGGCGAGCGACCCGCGCTTCGCGGCGATCTGGAGCCGGTGCGAGATCCGCCCGCACCGCAGCTCACGGCCGATGGTGCACATCGAGCCGCACGGCTGGGTGCGCCTCCACAGCGAGACCCTCGCCGTCCCCGGCACCTCCGGCTACACCGTCACGGTCTTCTTCGCAGAACCGCGCACCCCGGGCGTCGCCGCTCTTCGCGATCTCGTCGCCCGCGCGCGGGCGGAGGACGAGGGGGATGCCGAGTACGTGGCATCCCCGTCCCTCGCGTCCGGGGTGCCCCGGCGGCAGGCGCTCTGACCCCGGGTCAGGCGGGGGACGGGAGGTCGTCCTCCACGGGGGACGGTGCGTCCGTGACGCTCGATGCGCGGAACCGCCGCTGATACGCCGACGGTGTCGTCCGATACCGGTCCACGAACGCGCGGCGGAGCGCGGCGGCGGACGAGAATCCCGCCGCCGCGGCGGACTCGGCGACCGTACGCCCGTTCTCGAGCTGGTTCACGGCGAGCTCGAGCCGCAGCGTCGCGATGTAGGCGCTCGGCGTGACGCCGAGTTCTTCGCGGATGACACGGGTGAGATGCCGCGGGCTGACGTTCACGTGCGCGGCCAGTCCGGTCACGGTCGTCGGCCGGGTCGGATCGTTCGAGACGTACTCGGCCACCGCCTGCGCGAGGGGCGTCCGCGGAGCCGGGAGCTTCAGCGCCGCGGAGAACTGCGACTGCCCCGCCGAGCGGCGCATGTACACCAGCAGGTGCTGCGCGACGCTGCGCGCGACGTCGGTGCCGAGATCCTCCTCGAGCAGGGCGAGCGCGAGGTCGATCCCGGCGGCAACGCCCGCCGACGTGTAGATGTCGCCCTGCCGCGTGTAGATGCGCTCCGAGTCCACCGCGACGAGCGGATACCGGTCGGCGAGCATGTCGGCGAACTTCCAGTGCGTGGTCGCGGGGAAGCCGTCGAGCAGGCCCGTCGCCGCCAGTCCGAACGCGCCGCTGCAGATCGAGGCGACCCGCCGCGATCTCTGCGAGAGCGACAGGATCGCCGCGCGCAACTCGGGGTCGTCGAAGACGGCGGGGGCCAGCTCGCTGCCCGGGATGATCACCGTGTCGAGCGGCCCGCTGTCCGCGGCCGCGCCATCGACGCCCAGGCGCAGCCCCATGAACGCCTCGACGCCTTCGCCGGTGGGCGAGAAGAACAGGATCTCGTACGCCTCGGTCGCGAGATTCGCCTCGGAGAACACCTCGGCCGGGCCGACGAAGTCCAACGCCTTCACCCCGTCGAACAGAAGGAAGCCGATGCGGCGGCGTTCGGCATCCATGTCGTGTCCTCCGGGTGATGCACGGGCGAGGGATGCCTCCACCCTTCCACCGATCGGGCTCCGGCACACGGCGATCTCCTCCGACAGGTGTCGCAGCGGCCGCTCGCGGCGCTCGCGTTCTGTGGGGCCGCGCCCGGCGCTCCTCGCCAGCGCGTGATCGCCGGTCCTAGAGTGCGAACATGACGCTCGCAACCGTTCCTCCCCCGGTGGGCCGACGCGGCGAGAGCGCCGCGACGCGGCGGTGGGAGGCGTGGACCTACTGGCCGCTCACCGGCCTCGCCCTGCTGTGGGTGGTCGTCTACACCGCGCAGGTGATCGGCGACATCCGAGGGCGCTGGGAGGGCGTCACCTTCACGTTCATGCTCGCGGTGCAGGTCGTCTTCGCCGGCGACTACCTTGTGCGCCTGCTGTGGGCGCGGCCGCGGGGTGTGTGGTTCCGGGCCCATCTGCTCGATCTCGCCGTGGTGTTCGTGCCGATCCTCCGGCCGGTGCGGCTGCTGGGTGCCCTGACCCGGCTGACGAGCTTCACCCGCACGGCCGGCAGTTCGGTGCGCGCGCAGCTGATCATCTACGGTCTCGGCAGCGTGCTGCTGCTCATCTGGCAGGTCGCCCTCGTGGTGCTCCAGACCGAACGGCACGCCCCGGGGGCGAACATCCGCACGTTCGGCGACGCCCTGTGGTGGGCCGTGTGCACCGTGACCACGGTCGGTTACGGCGACTACGCGCCCGTCACGGTCGTCGGTCGACTCGCCGCCGTCGTGCTCATGGCCGGGGGAGTGGTGCTCGTCGGTCTCATCGTCGCGACGATCTCGTCGTGGGCGAGCGAGCGCGTCGCCCACGCGCACGACCGGCGTCGGGTTCAGCCCGACGACGCGGTCGATCTCGCGCACCCCGACCGGTGAGGGCCCGCGGTCCGCACCGTCGAGCGGGGTCGCGTCGTCAGGCCGGACCGAGCCGCAGCACCGTGGCCGACTCGCCCACGCGCAGGTCGTCCACGACCCGGAGCGTCCGCGCGACGTCGTCGACGGCCGCGATCACGGTGCCGAACCGCTCGCGGTCGGCGCACACGGCGGTGACCGTGACGAAGTGCGCGCCCGTGTCCCACGTGTAGGTCGCGAAGGGAGGCGTGCGCGTATCGGTGGGAAGCGGCATCGCGAGCTTCTCGCCGACCCCGAGGTGCGGGTTGGGGAACGACTCGGTGTCGTCGTACTCCATGGGCATCATCGCGCGCGCGGCGCGCAGCTGCGACGTCGCCTCCTGCAACTGCGCCATGACGACGAGCAGGTCGGGGTCGCTGCGCCACACCCACACCAGCACGCGGCCGGCCGCGCGGCGCATGAGGAGCGGCGCGGCCTGACTCGCCACCCAGGCGAAAAGCCCGCTGCCCGGGCGCTCGGTCGCGCCGACCGCGCGGTTCGCCTGCGTCAGCAGCATCCGGATCGCGGCCTTGCGATGGCGTCTGCCGCGCAGCCCGAGCGAGCCGGTGACGGGCACCCAGAGGTCGGTGGGGGCGTCTGCCTGGAGTCGGGGCATGGCTCCAGCCTACGAGTCCGGATGCCACGATGCCGGGGTCGTCGTACGCCGACGGCGGAAGCGCTCCCGCGATGTCGGAGGTTCGTGCCACTCTTGATCCGCGGTGGTCGTGCCGCCCCGATCGGACTCCCGGAGAACGTCGTGCTCGGAAAGCTCCTCATTCGGTATCTCTCGAGATACCGCTGGCTCCTCGTCGCCATCCTGGCGTTCCAGGCCGCGTCCGCCGTCGCGACGCTGTACCTGCCCCGCCTGAACGCCGACATCATCAACCTCGGCGTCGCCCAGGGCGACACCGGATACATCTGGTCGCGCGGCGCGATCATGCTCGTCATCTCGCTCGGGCAGATCACGGCATCCGTCATCGCCACGTACTTCGCCGCGCGTGCGGCGATGGCCGCCGGGCGCGACATCCGTCGCGACGTCTTCGAGTGCGTGAGCGGATTCTCGGAGCGGGAGCTCTCGCAGTTCGGTGCCGGGTCGCTCATCACGCGCAACACGAACGACGTGCAGCAGGTGCAGATGCTCGCGATGATGGGCGCGACGATGCTCGTCAGCGCCCCGCTCCTCGCGATCGGCGGCATCATCATGGCCCTGCAGCAAGACGTGGGCCTCAGCTGGCTGATCGGCGTCGCGGTGCCGGTGCTGCTGGTCCTGGTCGCGCTGATCATCGCGCGGATGGTGCCGCTCTTCCGGAGCTACCAGACCAAGCTCGACGCGGTGAACCGCATCATGCGCGAGCAGCTCACCGGTGTGCGCGTGGTCCGCGCTTTCGTGCGCGAGCGCATCGAAGAAGAGCGCTTCCGCGGCGCGAACACCGACATCCTCGTCGTGGGTCGCAAGGTCGGCTCGCTCTTCGTCCTGCTGTTCCCGCTCGCGATGCTCTTGCTGAACGTCACCGTGGTCGGGGTCATCTGGTTCGGCGGCATCCAGGTCGACGCCGGCGGGGTCGAGATCGGCACGCTCTTCGCCTTCATCCAGTACGTCGCCCAGATCCTCGGCGGCGTGCTCATGGCCAGCTTCATGACGGTGATGATCCCGCGCGCCGCGGTCTCGGCCGAGCGCATCACCGAGGTGCTCGACAGCGACTCCACCCTCCGTCGTCCCGAGAACCCCGTCGCAGCCTTCCCCGCTCCGGGAGAGGTCGTCTTCGACGACGTGGCGTTCGCGTACCCGGGGGCCGAGGCGCCGGTCGTCTCGGGCATCAGCTTCACCGCGGCTCCCGGCGAGACCGTCGCGATCGTCGGATCGACGGGAGCGGGGAAGACGACGCTCGTCTCGCTCATCCCGCGCCTGTTCGACGTAACCGACGGCGCCGTGCGCGTCGGCGGCGTCGACGTGCGGGAGGCCGACCTCGACGAGCTGTGGCGCGGCATCGGGCTCGTGCCGCAGCGTCCGTTCCTCTTCAGCGGCACGGTCGCCTCGAACCTGCGATTCGGTCGAGAAGAGGCGACCGATGACGAGTTGTGGCGCGCGCTCGAGATCGCGCAGGGCCGCGACTTCGTTCAAGAGATGGAGGGCGGCCTCGAAGCCCGCATCGCCCAGGGCGGCACGAACGTGTCCGGCGGGCAGCGCCAGCGCCTGGCCATCGCCCGCGCGATCGTGCACCGCCCGCGCATCCTGGTCTTCGACGACTCCTTCTCGGCCCTCGACCTCACCACCGACGCGCGATTGCGCAGAGCCCTGTGGGAGGAACTGCCGGACGTGACGAAGATCGTCGTGGCGCAGCGCGTCTCGACGATCACCGGAGCCGACCGCATCGTGGTGCTCGAAGACGGGCGGATGGTCGGGCTCGGCAGCCACGACGAGCTGCTCCAGACCAGTGCCACGTACCGCGAGATCGTCGAATCGCAGCTGGGGGTGGAAGCATGAGCACGCCCGACGCCCTCACCGAGGAAGAACGCGCCGAGCTCGAACTCGCCGAGCAGGCCCGCCAGGGTTCCGGCGACTGGAACAGCGTCGCACCGGGCAAGGCCGCGGCCTTCGGCCCGAGCTTCCGCCGTCTCATCGGTCTGCTGCGGCCCTACGCGTGGGCCTTCGCCTTCGTCTCGTTCCTCGGGGCGATCGGCGTGGTGCTCGCGGTGCTCGCCCCGCGCGTCCTGGGCAACGCCACGAACATCATCTTCGAGGGCGTCGTCTCGAAGTCCCTGGCCCAGGGCTTCCCCGAGGGCACCCCGAAGGACACCGTCGTCGACGCGCTCCGCTCCGCCGGGCAGGGCGACGTCGCCAACATCGTCTCCGCCATGGACAACTTCCAGGTCGGGGCCGGGGTCGACTTCGACGCGCTGCGCGTCGTCATCGTCACCGTCCTCGCGATCTACGTCGGCTCGTCGCTGCTGTCCTGGATCCAGGGCTACGTCATCAACGTGATCATGGTGCGCACCATGTGGCGCCTGCGCGAAGACGTCGAGGCCAAGATCAACCGCCTGCCGCTGTCGTACTTCGACAAGGTGCAGCGCGGCGAGCTCATCTCGCGCGTGACCAACGACATCGACAACATCACGCAGACGATGCAGCAATCGCTCTCTAGCGCCCTCACCTCGGTGCTGACGGTGGTCGGCGTGCTCATCATGATGTTCAGCATCTCGTGGCAGCTGGCCCTCGTCGCCCTCGTCTCGCTGCCGCTCATGGCGGTGATCTTCGGCGTCATCGGACCCCAGTCGCAGAAGGCCTTCGGCGAGCAGTGGAAGAAGGTCGGCCGCCTGAACGCCCGCATCGAGGAGTCGTTCTCGGGCCACGCGCTCGTGAAGGTGTACGGCCGCGAGAAGGACGCGCGCGAGAAGTTCGAGGTCGAGAACGACGAGCTGTTCGAGGCGAGCTTCAAGGCGCAGTTCCTCTCCGGCATGATCATGCCCGGCATGATGTTCGTCGGGAACCTCACCTACGTGGGCATCGCGGTGCTGGGCGGCCTGATGGTCGCCGGCGGACAGATCCGCCTCGGCGACGTGCAGGCCTTCATCCAGTACTCGCAGCAGTTCACCCAGCCGCTGTCGCAGCTGGGCGGCATGGCCGCCGTCGTGCAGTCGGGCACCGCTTCGGCCGAGCGCGTGTTCGCGCTCCTCGACGCCGAAGAGCAGGACCCGGATGCCGACGACGCCCCGGCCCATGTCGAGGGCCGCGGTGTCATCGAGTTCCAGTCGGTGCGGTTCTCGTACACGCCCGACCGGCCGCTCATCCGCGACCTGTCGTTCCGCGTCGAGCCCGGCCAGACGGTGGCGATCGTCGGGCCGACCGGCGCGGGCAAGACCACGCTCGTCAACCTCATCATGCGGTTCTACGAGCTCGACGGAGGCCGCATCCTCCTCGACGGGCAGGACATCGCCGACCTCCGCCGCGACGACGTGCGTTCGCGCACCGGCATGGTGCTGCAGGACCCGTGGCTGTTCGCCGGCACGATCCGCGACAACATCCGGTACGGACGCGAGTCGGCCACCGACGAAGAGATCGTCGAGGCCGCCGTCGCGACGCGCGTCGACCAGTTCGTCCACTCCCTGCCCGAGGGGTACGACACGGTCCTCGACGAGGATGCCGCGAACGTCTCCGCCGGCGAGAAGCAGCTCATCACGATCGCGCGCGCGTTCGTCGCGCGGCCGTCCGTGCTGATCCTCGACGAGGCGACGTCGTCGGTCGACACGCGAACGGAGCTGCTGCTGCAGCAGGCGATGGCGGCCCTCCGGGAGGGGCGCACATCGTTCGTCATCGCGCACCGCCTGTCGACCATCCGCGACGCCGACCTCATCCTCGTGATGGAGCACGGCGACATCGTCGAGCAGGGATCGCACGACGAACTGATCTCCGCGCACGGCGCTTACTGGCGCCTCTACCAGTCGCAGTTCGAGAGCGCGGCCGACGACGGCGCGCCCGTGCTCGACCCGAGCGCCGCGCGCGGCTGACGCCGCCCGCAGCGTTTGGGGCGCGTTCTGCCGTTTGGGGCGAGATTCCCGCGCCCCAAACGGAGGAACCCGCCCCAAACGAAAGGAGCGCGGAACGGGAGCGTGTGGACAGCCGACGGGCCCCGCGCGCGGGCGGCATCCGGGGTCCTCCAAAACCGCTCGGGTACAGTTGTGACGCGCATGCACCGCACCGTGCGACCCGTTCCGCCGCACAGATAGGCCTCACCACCCGTGACCACTCCTGCGACGCCCGCCCCCTCACCCTCGCCCGACCGCCCGCTCAGGGTCCTGATCGGCGCCGACACCTTCCTCCCGCACGTCAACGGCGCGGCGCGCTTCGCCGAGCGGCTCGCCGCCGGTCTCGTGGCGCGCGGACACGACGTCCACGTCATGGCGCCGAGCGACGGGCACCGCAACACCGGTGTGTTCACCGAGGTCATCGAGGGCGAACCGATGACCATGCACCGTCTTCCGTCGTGGCGCTTCCTGCCGCACGACTGGCTGACGTTCGTCCTGCCGTGGCGGGCGAAGCACTACGCCCGACGGGTGCTCGACGACGTGAAGCCCGACGTGGTGCACATCCAGTCGCACATCATCATCGGGCGCGGCCTCGCGCGCGAAGCCAAGAAGCGCGGCATCCCGCTCATCGCCACCAACCACGTGATGGCCGAGAACATCCTCGACTTCACGACGCTGCCCGACTTCCTCGACCGCATCTTCGTCAAGCTCGCCTGGGCCGACGCGAAGCGCACGTTCGCCCTCACCCGCGCGGTGACCACTCCCACGCGCCGTGCGGCGGACTTCCTCGAGTCGACGATCGACATCCACGGCGTCATCCCGGTCTCTTGCGGCATCGACCGGTCGAACTACACCGCCGACCTCGAGCCGCGCGACGCGAACCGCATCCTCTTCGTCGGACGCCTGACGAGCGAGAAGGGCATCGACGTCGTCCTGCACGCGCTCGCGCAACTCGACCCGGCCCTGAACGCCACGTTCGACGTCGTCGGCGGCGGTGACCAGCGCCGCAACCTCGAGCAGCTCGCCGCCCAGCTCGGCGTCGCCGATCGCGTGACGTTCCACGGACACGCGTCCGAGGAAGACCTCCGCTCCCTGTACACGCGGGCGAGCGTGTTCGCGATCGCCTCGATCGCCGAACTCCAGTCGATCGCGACGATGGAGGCGATGGCATCCGGTCTGCCGATCGTTGCGGCCAACGCCGTCGCCCTCCCGCACCTCGTGCACGACGGCGAGAACGGCTACCTCTTCGAGCCGGGTGACGCCGACGAGCTCGCCGCGCGCCTCACCGACGTGCTGACCGCCGAGCCCGACGAGCGTCGCCGCATGCAGCAGGCGTCGCTCGACGGGGTGCGGGTGCACGACATCGGCCGCACGCTCGACACGTTCGAGGCGCTCTACCACGGACGGCCGATCCCGGAGTGACCCCGTGCACGTGGTGATGTTCGCCGACCAGCACGTGGAGTCGCTGGGCGGTGCGCAGGTGTCGATGCGGTTGCAGCGGCGGTTCCTCGAGCGCGCCGGCCACACCGTGACGATCGTCGCGCCTCGGATGCATCGCCCGGCCCCCACCGACGCCGCGTACGTCGACCTCCCGTCGATCCCGGTCACCCTCGACCGCGAGTACGCGCTCTCGTGGCCGGGTCGCCGGACGGATCGTCTCGTGGATGCCGCGCTGGCCGGCCGCGCGCCCGTCGACGTCGTGCACGTGCAGGCGGATTTCTGGGGCGCGTTCATCGGCCACCGGTACGCCGCACGGCAGGGGCTCCCGGTCGTGCACACGATGCACAACCGCGTCGACGTCGGCATCGAGGCGACCGCCCCGTTCCCGGGGCTCGTGATGCGGGTGCTCAACGCGTGGGCGCGCCGGGCGCTTCGGCCCGCGCTGCGCGGCCGGGACGCCCGGCACGAGCCCGACGGCTGGGCCTACCTGCGCCGTCTCGCACGGCTGTCGGCCGCGGTCACGGCGCCGTCGGCGCACTTCGCGCGGCGGCTCGAGGCGCACGGCGCGGTCCCCGGCGACACCGTCCGAGGCGCCGACGACACCGCCCGCGTCGACGTCGTCTGGAACGGCATCGACGACGACATCCTGGATGCCGCGCTCGCGGCGGGATCCGCCGAGCGGCGCCCCGGCCGCCCGAGGTTCGTGTGGATCGGTCGCATGAGCCCGGAGAAGCGGCTCCTGCCCTTCCTCGAGGCCGTGGCGGCAGCGGGCATCGACGCCGAGGTCGAGGTCATCGGCGGGGGAGCGCAGCTGCGCGCGGCCCGTCGCCTCGTGGAGCGCACGCGCCCGGTGGCATCCATCCATTTCGCGGGGAGGATGCCGTACGCCCGGACGCTCGCGCGTCTCGCCGCGGCGGACGCCGTCGTGCAGACCTCGATCGGCTTCGAGACGCAGGGCATGACGGTGTTCGAGGCCGCATCGCTCGGGACTCCCGCCGTCGTCAGCGACCCCGACATCGCCGCGGAGCTCGGCGGGGGCGTCTGGAGCGTCGCGGATGCCACGGTCGCGGCGCTCGCCGAGACTCTGCGCCGCGCGGCGGCCGACATCGCCGCGGGCTCCCCGGTCGCGGTGGATCCGACGATCGGGGAGCGGTTCCGGCAGTCGTCGCGCACGGCGGCGATGGTCGAGGTCTACGCCCGGGCCGTCGCGCCGCGCTGAGCGCGCTGGACGCGGCCGGGGGTCGCGCGCCGCGACGCGTCGGCGGCCTCGGGTGCGGCGGCCCCGGTCGCAGCTGCGGCGGACGCCGCTGAGGCGGACGCGGCGGGCGATGCGGCGTCGTCGCGCGGTGCGCGGAGCTCGCTGCCGCCGGGGAGGCGGCGGGGGTCGGTGGGGACGCGGCGGTAGCCGTCGGTGCGGATCAGCCAGACGGAGGCGCCGATCCCGATCAGGGCGAGGAGGCCGAAAGCGATGAAGTATGCCATGGCAGAGAAACTACGTCTGTACGAATCATGCCTGCGAGTGGCATGATGGACGACGTTCGATGTATTTCTGCCACCCGGAGGATCCATGCGTTCCGTCGCCGTCGTCGTCCAGCCCGGCTTCGCCCCGTTCGAGTTCGGCCTCGCGTGCGAGGCGTTCGGACTCGACCGGAGCGATGACGGCATCCCGAACTTCGACTTCCGCATCGTGAGCCCCGACCCGGGCGTGGTCCCGTCGAACATCGGGTTCTCCATCAACGTCGAGCACGGTCTCGACGCCGCCGACGACGTCGACATCCTCGTCCTGGCCCCGATCCCCCGCGCGCAGTGGGAGGACGTCGACGAACGCGTGATCGACCTCGTGCGCCGTGCCGACGCCCGCGACGCGTGGCTGCTGAGCGTGTGCAGCGGCTCGTTCGTCCTCGCCGCCGCGGGCGTCCTCGACGGGCGTCGCGCCACAACCCACTGGCGCTACGCCCACACGATGGCCCGCATGTATCCCGAGATCGAGGTCGACCCCGACGTGCTGTACGTCCAGTCGGGCAACATCATCACGAGCGCCGGTACCGCGGCGGGGCTCGACGCATGCCTGCACCTGCTCCGGCAGGAACTGGGAGCCGAACTCGCCAACCGCATCGCCCGGCGGATGGTCGTCGCGCCGCAGCGCGACGGCGGGCAGGCGCAGTTCATCGCGGCCCCGATCCCCGTCGACACGTCGCTGTCGCTCGCCCCCGTCACCGAGTGGATGATGCAGAACCTGCACGCCGACCTGTCGGTCGAGCGGCTCGCGGCCCGCGCGCACATGTCGCCGCGGACGTTCGCGCGCCGCTTCAAGGCCGACTTCGGTGCGACGCCGGCCGCGTGGCTGGCGCGGCAGCGGCTGCTGCACGCCCAGCGGCTCCTCGAGGAGACCGACCTCGGCCTCGACCGCATCGCGTCGGAGTGCGGCTTCGGCTCGGCGGCGGTGCTGCGGCAGAACTTCGCCCGCACGATGGGGCTCACCCCCACCGCGTACCGCGCCCGCTTCTCGTGCTCCGACGACGTGGTCGCGCCCCCGCGGGAGGCCGTGCCGGCCTGACCTCGCCGGGCCGTCCCCGCCTCAGGCGTGCGCGGCGACGAAGGCGGCGTGGTCCGCGCGCGACACGTCGGCGTACGCGAACGCCCAGGATGCCAGTGCCTCGGTCACCGCGCGACCGGAGCCGACGTAGCCCGCCACGGCGGCGGCATCCGGAGACTGCGCGTGTGCGCGCGCCAGGGTGACCCCGCACGCCTGGGCGTATCGGCGGAACGGCTGGTCGGCGAGCTCCACCATCTCGATGCCGCCCTTCATGTCGTGGAACTGGCGCACGTAGTAGTCGGCCTCGGCGCCCCGGACGTGCCCGAGGAACGGGTCGGACACGCCCTGGAGGACGCGCTGCAGCGACACGACCCGCGCCCCCTCCCCGTCGGACGCGATGAGCGCGACCAGTGATTCCGGCTGACGGATGCCGCCGAACTGCTGCAGCACGCTGGCGCCGGCCTGTTTCCCCTGGAGGACGAAGGCGTGAGCGTCCCCGTCCTGCAGGAGCAGGAGGTAGCAGCGGGTTCCGACGCTGCCCACGCCCACCACGCGACGCGCGACGTCGGTGATGCTGTACTGCTCGAGGGTCAGGCGCACGTCGACGTTCGCCGACGTCCGGTAGGCGCCGTCGACGGCGAGGACGCGCGCGGCGAGCTCCGCGTCGACGGGGGCCATGAGCGGCGGCTGGTGCACGAACGCGAGGCGTCCCGCCCCCACGTCGGTGGTGAGGCGGCGGACGGCGCGGGCGCCGGTCCGACGTTCCGCGTCGGCCATGGCGTTCTTCAGCACGGCACGGGAGGCGCGGTCCAGCGAGTCGAGGACGTCGCGCGGCCCGAAGTGCTCGAAGTAGCGCTCGATCGGGTCGCGCTGGGCCAGTGCGCGGATCGCGCGGATGTAGGAGCCGATCGTCGCCTCGACGGCATCCCGGACGACGGACTCGTCGCGTCCGGTCTCCGCGCCGGCGAGGACGACGCTGGTGAGGAGCCTCTTGAGGTCCCATTCCCACGGCGCCCAGGCCGCTTCGTCGAAGTCGTTGAGGTCGAAGACGAGGGTGCGCTGCGGTGAGGCGTAGAAGCCGAAGTTCGCCACGTGGGCGTCGCCGCACGAGGCGACGTGGAACGGGGTGGACGGGTCGCGCGCGAGGTCGGCGGCCATGACGGCCGCGGAGCCGCGGTAGAAGGCGAACGGGTTCGCCGACATCCGCTCGATGCGCAACGGCACGAGTTCGGGGATGCGCGTCGCATTCTGCGCATCCAGGATGCCGAGCGGATCGCGGCCCTCGACGGTGAGGCGTGCGAGATCGCGCCGCGGCAATCGCTTCCGCATCTCGCGACCCTGAGCGCGGCGCTCGGTCGACGAGGGCGGCGGGTTCCACGGGATGTCGGGGCGGGGCGCGATGGCCGTACCTGTGCTCACGCGCTCACCATAGACCCGCCGATGCCGCAGCGGTGGGGGGTGTCTCGGCATCCATTGCCCTTCCGACCGGCCACTGCTAAACTTGAGTCAACGCAACTCAAGTTTGCGAAAGATTTCCAGGAGACACCATGAACGCCACACAACAGCCCGGACAGGAGGACGCGCGGAGCGCCCTCGAGCAGTTCGGCATCAACCTCACCGACCGGGCCCGGCAGGGCAAGCTCGACCCCGTCATCGGGCGCGACAGCGAGATCCGCCGGGTCAGCCAGGTGCTGACGCGCCGCACGAAGAACAACCCCGTCCTCATCGGCGAACCCGGCGTCGGCAAGACCGCCGTCGTCGAGGGGCTCGCTCAGCGCATCGTCGCGGGCGACGTCGCCGAGAGCCTCAAGAACAAGGAGCTCGTCGCCCTCGACATCTCGGCGCTCGTCGCCGGCGCGATGTACCGCGGCCAGTTCGAGGAGCGCCTGAAGAGCGTCCTCAAAGAGATCACCGAATCCGACGGCCGCATCATCACCTTCATCGACGAGCTGCACGTGCTCATGGGTGCGGGCGGCGGCGAGGGGTCCGTCGCGGCATCCAACATGCTCAAGCCCATGCTCGCCCGCGGAGAACTGCGCCTGATCGGTGCGACCACCCTCGACGAGTACCGCGAGTTCATCGAGAAGGATGCCGCCCTCGAACGCCGCTTCCAGCAGGTGTACGTCGGCGAGCCCAGCGTCGAAGACACGATCGCGATCCTCCGCGGCCTCAAGGAGCGCTACGAGGCGCACCACAAGGTCGCCATCGCCGACGCGGCGCTGGTGGCCGCGGCATCCCTGTCCAACCGCTACATCCCGTCGCGGCAGCTGCCCGACAAGGCCATCGACCTCATCGACGAAGCCGCGTCGCGCCTGCGCATGGAGATCGACTCGGCCCCGCTCGAGATCGACGAACTGCGTCGACACGTCGACCGCCTCAAGCTCGAAGAGCTCGCGCTGAAGAAAGAGAAGGACGCCGCCTCGAAGGAGCGCCTGGCGACCCTCCGCGAGACCCTCGCGGCCGAGCAGGCGAAGCTCGACGAGCTGCAGGCCCGCTGGGAGCGCGAGCGCGCGTCGCTCAACCGCGTCGGCGACCTGAAGACGCGTCTCGACGCCGCCCGCGTGGATGCCGAGCGCGCGCAGCGCGAGGGCAACCTGGAGCGCGCGTCGCGCCTGCTGTACGCCGACATCCCGGCGCTCGAGCGCGAGCTGATGACCGCGGAGCGCGAGGAGCCCGCGGGCGACCGCATGGTCAACGAGCAGGTCACCGACGAAGACATCGCGGCGGTCATCGCGGCGTGGACCGGCATCCCCGTCGGTCGTCTCCTGCAGGGCGAGACCGAGAAGCTGCTCCACCTCGAGCGCGAGCTCGGCAAGCGCCTGATCGGACAGAAGGATGCCGTGAAGGCGGTGTCCGACGCGGTGCGGCGCTCGCGCGCCGGCATCAGCGACCCGAACCGCCCGGTCGGCTCCTTCCTGTTCCTCGGCCCCACGGGTGTCGGCAAGACCGAGCTCGCGAAGGCGCTCGCCGACTTCCTGTTCGACGACGAGCACGCCATGGTGCGCATCGACATGTCGGAGTACGGCGAGAAGCACTCCGTCGCGCGGCTCGTCGGTGCCCCTCCGGGGTACATCGGCTACGAGCAGGGCGGTCAGCTTACCGAGGCCGTGCGTCGGCGCCCGTACAGCGTCGTGCTGCTCGACGAGGTCGAGAAGGCGCACCCCGAGGTGTTCGACATCCTGCTGCAGGTGATGGACGACGGTCGGCTGACCGACGGTCAGGGCCGCACGGTCGATTTCACCAACGTCATCCTGATCCTGACGTCGAACCTCGGCTCGCCGATCCTCATCGACCCGACGCTGTCGATCGAGACCAAGCGCGAGCAGGTGCAGGCCCTCGTGCGGCAGGCGTTCAAGCCCGAGTTCGTGAACCGCCTCGATGACATCGTCATCTTCCAGGCGCTCACCGAGGACGACCTCGCCCAGATCGTCGAGCTCGCGGTCGACGCGCTGCACAAGCGTCTCCGCGAACGTCGCCTGACGCTCGCGGTCACGCCCGACGCCCGGTCGTGGCTCGCCGAGCGCGGATACGACCCGGTGTACGGCGCACGTCCGCTCCGCCGCCTGATCCAGTCCGAGGTGCAGGACCGCCTCGCGATGGCGATCCTCGCGGGCGGGGTGCACGACGGCGACGTGGTGAAGGTCGACGTCGCGAGCGACGGCGAGTCGCTGGTGCTCTCGAGCGCCGGCCCCGCCGCCGAACCCGTGGCCGACGACGACGACGTGATCGAGGCCGAGATCATCGAGTAACCCGGTAGTGCCGGTCCCGGGTCCCGGGTGCCGGGTGCCGGGACCCTGGCTTCGGCTTCGGCTTCGGCTTCGGCTTCGGCTTCGGCTTCGGCTCTGGCTCCGGCTCCGGCTCTGGCGCCCGGCTCGGGCCCCCGGCTCCGGAATAAACGCGATCCACGCGTAGAAACGCGCTCTCCCCGTGTTTCTCGTCGTGGATCGCGTTTATGCGTGGGGTGGATGCCGGGAGCCGGCACCGCGTGGGGTGGAGGCCGGGAGCCGGTGGCGCGTGGGGTGGGATGCCGGGAGCGGGCGCCGCGTGGGATGCCGCGGCGCCCCGGACCCCCGCCCGCCGCTACCCTGGCCGCATGACGATCGCGACGGCCGACCTCTACGACGAGCGCGGTGAAGACCTCGACTCGCTCGCGCTGCAGCTGCTCGACCTCGGCGGCCGCGTCGCTTTCGCGGGCCCGATCCGCACGGTGCGATGCCACCGCGACAACGCCCTGGTCAAGCAGGTCCTGGCCACGCCGGGCGAGGGTTCGGTGCTGGTGATCGACGGCGGCGGTTCGCTCGAGTCGGCGCTGGTCGGCGACCTCATCGCCGCGTCCGCCGTTGAGAACGGCTGGGCGGGGATCATCGTGAACGGCGCGATCCGCGACCGCACCGCCCTGGCCGGGCTGCCCCTCGGCGTGAAGGCGCTCGGTTCGAATCCGCGCAAGAGCGCGAAGGACGGCGTCGGCGAGATCGACGTGCCCGTGACGATCGCGGGCGTCGTCTTCACCCCCGGCCGGCACGTCTGGGCCGACGCCGACGGCGTGCTCGTCGAGCGCTGAGACGCGGCATCCGGTGCCCGTCTTCTTCCTCGTCGGCATCGCCGTCATCCTGCTGTGGTCGCTGGTCGCGCACCGATTCGAACGGATCGGTGCGCTGGGCCCCGCGTTCCTCGCGCTGGCCGGGGCGGTGCTGGTCTTCGCCGACCCGGACGGCTTCTCGTCGGCTCTGGCGGGGTCGGAGGCCGAGCGCGTGGTCGAACTCGTGTTGGCGGTGCTGCTCTTCGTCGACGCGTGCGACGTCCGCGGTGGCGTGTTCGGCGGGGTGGGGCGTGCGCTCGCGCGGCTCGTGCTGATCGCCCTGCCGCTTGCGTTGATCCTCGCCGTGCTCGCGGGGTTCGCGCTGCTGCCCGATGTGAACGTGCTCGTCCTCGTGGTGATCGCGTGCGTCGTGATGCCCACCGACTTCGCCCCCGCGGCGATGCTGCTGCGCTCACCGCGCATCCCCGAGCGCGTCCGGCGGATCCTCACCGTCGAGAGCGGCTACAACGACGGCGTCGTGTCGCCGATCTTCGGCGTGTTCCTCGCGGCGGCCGTCGCGCTCCCCGCGCTCCTCGCCGCCGCCGAGTCGGGAGCCGACCTCGACGCGCAGCCCGAGCTCGTGAAGAACCTCGAGGACATGTTCGACGCCTTCTTCGGTGCGGCCCCCGCCACGATCGCGGCGATCGTGATCGGCGGGGCCGTCGGTGGTGCGATCGGCATCCTCGCCCGCTGGACCGTCGCGCGGAGATGGGCGGATGCCAGTGGCATCCGGTACGTCATGCTCCTGACGCCGCTGCTCGCCTACGGGATCGCAACCCTCAGCGACATCGCCGCGAACGGCTTCGTCGCCGCGTTCGTGGCGGGCATCGTCTATCGACTCACGCGCGCGAAGGACCTCGAGGGGCGCAACGTCCCCCATGCCGAGACGCTCCTCGTCGAGGAGGCGGGGACCCTCGCGGCCAACATCATCTGGTTCGTCATGGGGGCGGTGCTCACGGTCGTGATCCTCGACGGCGTCGATCTGCGCGTGGTGATCTTCGCGGCGCTCGCCGTCACGGTGCTGCGGGCGATCCCGGTCGGCATCGCCCTGCTGCGCTCGCCGATCTCGTGGCGCGACCGGGCGCTGATCGGGTTCGTCGGTCCGCGCGGGACGGCGACCATCGTGTTCGGGCTTCTCGCGTACAACCGCCTCCCCGAGGACACGGGCGACGTCGTGCTGTCGACCATGGTGTTCACGGTGGTGCTCAGCATCCTGTTCCACGGGGTGGTGACCCCGTTCGCGGTGCGGCGGTTGCTTCCCGAGGTGTCGGGGCGCCAGATCACGTGATGTCGCCGAGGTGACCCGGCGTGTGCGCGCCACGGCGGGTGGCTTCGCCCAGATCACGTGATGTGGCTCCCCCGGGACCCGCCGCAGACGCCTCCGCCCCCGTACCGCGAGTGCGGGTACGGGGGCGGAGGGATGCCGGGGACCGGCGGGGCGTCAGGCGTCGAGCAGCAGCGACTCGGGGACCGGCGGGGCGTCAGGCGTCGAGCAGCAGCGACTCGGCGAGGGGACGGCGCGTGCGGGGCGCGGACTCACGGGCGCGGACGGCCTCGTCGGCGGCATCCGGGTCTCCGAAGGCGCCGACGGCGATCACGGTCACGGGCGTGAAGCGGGCGTCGATGTCGAACGCGGCGCGCAGGTCGTCGGGGGAGAAGCCGCCCATGGTGTGGGTGGCGAGGCCGCGGGCGTGAGCCTCGACCGTGAAGAACGCGGCGGACTGGCCGGCGTCGTAGACGGCCCACGGGCGGGCGTTGCCCTCGTCGTCGACGGTCTCGGCCAGGACGACGAGCAGTGCGCCGGCGGACGGCGCCCAGCCCTGGTTGAACCCGACGAGCGACTCGACGACCTTCGCGTGCGCTTCGGTCCCGCGACGGGCGAGCAGGAAGCGCCACGGCTGGGTGTTGTTGGCCGAGGGCGACCAGCGGGCGGCCTCGAGGGCGGCGCGCAGCGCCTCCTCGTCGATGGGGGCGTCGGCGTCGAAGACGCGGGTGCTCCAGCGCTCGGCCAGGACGTCGAGGATCGGGACGTCGGTCTGCGCGGTGCGGTCGAGAACGTGGGACATGGGGGTACTCCTCGGGGGTGAGAACGATGCCGGGGCTCCGTCGACCCGATCCATGGAACGCGGTCGAGCCGCCGGATGTTCCCGTGTGACGGAGAAAGTCACAGCCCCCAGGACGCCGGGCCGGCCGTGCCCGCCGGGTACTCGTCGAGCGGCACCTGACCGGCGCGCCACGCGTCGATGACCGGCTGCACGATGCGCCAGCACTGCTCGGCGGCGTCGCCGCGCACGGCGAGCATGGCGTCGCCGTCCAGGATGCCGGAGAGCACCTCGCCGTACGCCTTCAGGCCGCCCTCGCCGAGGTCGGCCGCGAGGGTCACGCGTTCGAGCTCGAGCGGGTCGTCGGCGCCGTTGACGTTCAGGCCGAGACTCATCGTGTCGGGGCCGAGCGAGAACGTGAGCACGGAAGGGTCGCTCTCGCCGACGAACCCGTCGGGCAGGTGCCGCACGGGCTGGAAGGTGACGGTCACCGCCGGGTCTCCGGCATCCGGGCCCAGGGCCTTGCCCGACCGCAGCACGATCGGCACGCCCTGCCAGCGGGCGGTGCGCACCTCGACCGTCATCTCGGCGAGGGTCTCGGTCTGCCGCGCGGGGTCGACGCCGGGCTCGTCGGCGTAGGACGTGAAGTGGCGGTCGCCGATCGTGCCCTCGGTGTACCGGGCGCGGCGCGAGCTCTTCACAGGGTCGTCGCCCCACACGTGGGTCGCGCGCAGCACCGCGGAGGTGGCATCCCGGAGGTCGAGCTGGTCGAGGGAGGACGGCGGCTCCATCGTCACGAACGCCATGACCTGCAGCAGATGGCTTTGGATCATGTCGACGAGGGCGCCGGCGTGGTCGTAGTACCCCGCGCGGCCCTCGAGCCCGAGCTTCTCGGGGAAGTCGACCGTGATCGCGGCGATGTCGTCGGCCGACCACACGCTCTCGATGAGCCGGTTGGCGAAGCGGACGCCGAGGAGGTTGAGCACCGTCGACCGGCCGAGGAAGTGGTCGATGCGGAACACCTGGTTCTCGGGGACGAGCTTCGCGACCTGCTGGTTGAGCGCGTGGGCGCTGGCCTCGTCGGTGCCGAACGGCTTCTCGAGCGCGAGGATCGTGCCCTCGGGGATGGTCACGTCGGCCAGGGCCACGCACGCCTTCTCGGCGACGGCCGGCGGGACGGCGAAGTACAGCGCCGGCCGCCCCTCGGCGGCATCCAGGAGCTCCTGCAGATCGGACGCCTTCGTGATGTCGGCCTGGCTGTAGGCGGTCTCGGCGACCTTGTCGAAGGCCTCCTCGGCGCCCATCGTCGCGAACGAGGCGCGCACGGTGTCGCGCCACTTCTCGTCGGTCCAGTCCTCCATGCCCGCGCCGTGCAGCCGCACCGAGCGGTTCGGCTCGCGCGTGAGCAGCTGCCCGAGGGCGGGGAGCAGGAGACGCGAGGTGAGGTCGCCCGAAGCGCCCAGGATGATGAGGGTGGTGTCCGCCGGCATGGGGCCACCGTAGCGCCCCGGTCCGACACCGACGGGTCGCTTGCAGCCGGCCCACGGATGCCACTAGCGAGATGCACGGCCACGATGTCGGCATCCCCTGCCACAATCACGAGGGTGAGCACCGCGATCGAGGACTACGCCGTCCTCAGCAACTGCCGATCCGCCGCCCTGGTGTCCCGCTGGGGAAGCATCGACTGGCTCTGCTTGCCCCGCTACGACAGCGGATCGATGTTCGGAGCGCTGCTGGGCGACGAGTCGCACGGGGCGTGGTCGTTGCGTCCGAGCGATCCGGATGCCACGGTCACCCGCCACTACGACGCCGACACGTTCGTGCTGGTCACGCGCTGGGAGACGCCGACCGGGGTCGCCGAAGTGCACGATGCGATGCCCATCGACGAGGGCGTCGAGGCCGTGGTGCGTCGCGTCGTTGGGATCTCGGGCGAAGTCGACTTCGTCAGCGAGGTGCGCTTCCGGTTCGACTACGCCCGTGCGGTGCCGTGGGTGCGGCAGATCGGTACCGGTCGCGAGCACGCGATCCTCGCGGTGGCGGGCCCGGATGCCGTGGTGCTCCGCGGTCCGCGCCTGATCGCGGTCGACACCGCGCACCGCGCCCTGTGGACCACCGTCGCGGGCGAGAGCGTCGACTCGGTGCTGTCGTGGGGGCCGTCGTGGCAGGAGCCGCCCGCCCCGATCGACGTGGATGCCACCCTGAAACGCACCATCGAATGGTGGGCCTCGTGGGCGGAACGCGTGCAGGCGGCCGGCGAGCACGCGGACCTCGTCACGCGTTCGCTCCTGGTCCTCCGGGCGCTGACGCACGCCGAGACGGGCGGCATCGTCGCCGCGGCCACCACGTCGCTCCCCGAGGCCTTCGGCGGCGAACGCAACTGGGACTACCGGTACGTGTGGCTCCGCGACGCGGCGCTGACCCTCGTCGCGTACATCGACCACGGCTACCTCGACGCCGCGCACCGCTGGCGCACGTGGCTGCTGCGCGCGATCGCCGGAGACCCCGCCGACGTGCAGATCATGTACGGCATCGCGGGGGAGCGCGACCTCCCCGAGCGCGAGATCACGAGCCTCCCCGGGTACGACGGGGCGCGGCCGGTCCGCATCGGCAACGGGGCGGTGGATCAGTACCAGGCCGACGTGATCGGCGAGGTCATGGTCGCGCTCGACGCCGCGCGCACCGCGGGTGTGGCGGAGACCACGTTCTCGTGGGCGTTGCAGCGTGCGCTGCTCGACCAGCTCGTGCAGTGGGTCGACCGTCCCGACAACGGCATCTGGGAGATGCGCGGAGACCCGCACTTCTTCACCCACTCCCGTGCGATGGTGTGGGCGGCGTTCGATCGCGGCATCCGGGCCGTCGAAGAGAACGGTCTCGACGGCGAGGTCGACACGTGGCGGCAGCTGCGCGACCGCGTACGGGCCGATATCGACGCGCACGGCGTGCACGCCGGTGGCTGGTTCACGCAGCACGCCGACACCGACGAGGTCGACGCATCGCTGCTGATCCTGCCCCAGGTCGGGTTCTGCGCCTACGACGACCCGCGCATGCTCGCGACGGTCGAGCGGATGGAGCAGACGCTCATGCCCGACGGGTGGCTCCTGCGGTACCGCACGACGGGCGTCGACGGACTCGCGGGAGACGAGCACCCGTTCCTCGCGTGCTCGTTCTGGCTCGTCGGCCAGTACGCGCGCACGGGTCGCCGCGACGATGCCGTCGCACTGATGCGGCGGCTGACCGCGGTCGCCAACGACGTCGGCCTGTTGTCCGAGGAGTACGACCCGCGCGGCGGGCGGCAGGCCGGCAACACTCCGCAGGCGCTCTCGCACCTCGCCCTCGTGGGGGCCGCCGACGCCCTGGGGGCCACGGCTCGCTGACGACCGCCCCACCCGCCCCCCGGGCGGTTCTAGAGTCGGGGCATGAGCGACGATGACGTCGAGCTGAACCATCTGCGCGAGCGCGTGTACGGCGACACCGCGACTCCGGCGACACCGGCGGAGATCGCGCGCCTCGCCGTCCTCGAGGAGGGTGCCCGCGCGAGTCGTGCGCCGACGCCCGCGCCCGGCGGCGCACCGGCCGTCACCGCGCCGGCCGTCACCGCACCGGCCGTCACCGCGCCGGCCGCCGCCGATCCGTCCGACGCCGTCGAGCACACCCCCGTGGATGCCGTGCCTCCCCGCCACCGCGCCCTCGCGGTCATCGCCGCGGTCACGGCGGCGGGAGTGCTGCTGGGGGCGGGATACGCCGCGGGCGTGGCCTCGCCCGCCTTCGTCGGCGCGTCCGTCACTCCCTCGCCGTCGCCGTCGACGCGGTATCCCGAGCTGGCGTTCCCGCAGACCGAGGACGACGTCATCTCGGCGAGCATCATCGACGACAGCGGAATCGATCCCGCCACGACCCGGTACATCGCCGTCATGCGCGGGTTCCGGGTGTTCCTCGCTCAGGCCGAGCGCGGCGAAGGGGTGTGCGTCGTGACGCTCATCGCGGTGAATGACCAGCCGTGGTCGGCGGGATGCACGACCGGAGGACCCTTCGACGACGGCGCGGTCTTCGGCATCGACCAGCACCTGAGCATCGGCCTCGGCGACACGTCCCGCATGTCGATCCGCGGCGCCCCCGTGCGGCTGTCGGAGTCGGTCACGGCGTACGTCGTCGAGTGAGGCGGCGGCCGCGGGGGCGGCGTGCGCAAGCTCCGCGATCCGCGCAACGTCAGCCGATTTCCGTGGATGCCGCTGACCCGGCGCGGATCGCGGAGGCACGGCCGCCGCGGTGGCGCGTCACGACCCGGCGCTGAGCGCGTGCGACGCGCCTAGAGTCGTGGCATGAGCGACGTCGACGTCGAGCTGGTCCACCTGCGCGAGCGCGTGTACGGCGGACGCGGGAGTGCGCCCACCGAGGCCGAGATCGCGCGGCTCGCCGCCCTCGAGGATCGCGCGCGTGCCGGTGCCGCTCCGGCCGTGCCCGACCCCGACCCCGAGACGCCCGCCGACGACGCGCAGCCCCCGGACGACCCCGCCGTTCCCCGCGCTCCCACCCGCCCCGTCGCCCGCCGGGTGCTCACGGCCCTCGGCGCCGTGGTCCTCATCGGACTGGGCGGCGCGATCGGCTTCGCGCTGGCCCACGTTCCCACCCCGGCCGACTCGTCGGCACCACTCCTCCCCGAGCTCGCTTTCGTCCAGACCTCCGAGGACGTCATCTCCGCCGACATCCTGTCGGACAGCGGCATCGACCCGGCGAGCATCCGCTACATCGCCACCATCCGCGACTTCCGCATCTACCTCGCCGTCCCCGACGACGGCGACGGCCGGTGCATCGCGGTCTTCACCTCCACCGACAACCGGCCGTGGTCGGCGGGGTGCGCCAGCGGCGGGGAGCCCGGCGCCGCGGTGTTCGGGGTGGACGAGAACCTCTCCGTCGCCATCGGCGACCCGGCCGACGACACCGTCGCGGGCACGCCGATCCGACTGTCCGAGAGCGTCACGGCCTACGTGAGGCCGAACTAGAGAAAGGGCACGACCATGTTCCACTCCGACGGGGCGTTCTCCGGGTTCGCCGTCGACGACCTCGACGCCGCCCACCGCTTCTACGCCGACACGCTCGGCATCCGCGTGGAGGTGCTCGAGGGATCCGGCTTCCTCCGCCTCCATCTGGCCTCCGGGGGGAGCGTGCTCGTGTACGGCAAACCGCACCACGTGCCGGCGACGTTCACGGTGCTGAACTTCCCCGTCTCCGACGTCGAGGCCGCCGTCGACGACCTCCGCTCACGCGGTGTCGAGACGAAGATCTACGACGACGCGGACTTCCCCACCGACTCCCGCGGCATCATGCGCGAGGGCGGCCCGTTGATCGCGTGGTTCCGCGATCCCGCCGGCAACGTCCTGGCCGTCCTGGACGAGTGACGGCGTCCCGCGCCCGGACGCGAGAAGCGGGATGGATGCCAGAAGCCGTGGCATCCATCCCGCCGGTGACCGGGCCCGAGCCGGTCAGCCCCGCAGCGCTTCCGCCAGCTTGACGCGGGCCCCCATGCGCAGCAGGGAGTTCTGGTAGATCCGGGCGGCGATCGCGATGGCGGCGACGCAGGATGTCATGAGGATCGCGAGCGAGAGCACGGGCTCCCACCACTGGGCGTCACCGAGGTAGAGGCGCAGCGGCATCCCGACCGGTGCCGAGAACGGCACGTACGACATGATCGTCAGCACGACGGGGTTGTCGTTGAAGAAGATCACGAGGAAGTACGGCGCCATCACCAGCATCGTGATGGGCGTGGTCGTCGCGCCGATGTCCTCCTGGCGCGACACCATCGCCGCGGCAGCGGCGAACAGCGACGCCAGCAGCACGAACCCGAACAGGAAGAAGATCGCGAACCAGGCGATCGGTGCGCCGAGCGCCCCGAGCACGCCCACCTGGTCGGTCACGGCGAGCCCGATCACCGCCACGGCGGCGAGGAGGACGATCTGCGCCATCGCGAGGATCGTGTTGCCCAGCACCTTGCCGGCCAGAAGCGCCCGCACCGGGATCGCCGAGATGAGGATCTCGACGACGCGCGTCTGCTTCTCCTCCACGACGCTCTGGGCGATGGTTCCGCCGAACGTGCTCGCGGCGATGAGGAACACGATGCCGAAGCCCAACGCGATGAAGTAGCGGAGCGCATCCGCCGCCCCCGCACCGGGCTCCATCGTCTCCACCTCGGGCGTCTCGCTGAGCAGCTGCAGCAGCGCCGCCGGCACACGGTCCTTCACCACGACGGTGTAGTCGAACGCGGGGTTCGACGATCCCGACACCAGGGCGGCATCCACCGTCCCGTCCTCGACCAGCGCGCGGGCGGTCGCGTCGGAATCGGCGACGGTCGCGTCGACGCCCTCGACCCCCGACAGCGCCGACTGCGTCTGGCTCGTGACGGCGACCGGGATGCCGCTGCCCCCGGCGTCACGGGCGGCGAAACCGCCCCACAGGACCGACGCGAGGGCGGCGAGCACGAGGATCGCCGTCGAGATGACGAAGACCTTGCTGCGCAGCTTCGAGCCGATCTCGCGCTCGGCCACCAGCCAGATGCTCTGCAGTTCGCTCGGGCCCGAGGCCCGTCGCGTCGTCGCGGTGCTCACTGGATGACCTCCTTGAAGATGTCGGCGAGGGTCGGGCGCTGCGGCGCGAAGCTCGCGACGTCGCCGCGGGCTACCGCCGCGCGCAGAACGGATTGGGCCGCGGCGTCGTCGGCCGCGTCGAACACGGCGTACCCGCCGTCGAAGTCGAGCACCGTGATGCCGGGCTGGTCGCGGAGCCACCCCGCGTCGCCGCCGGAGAGGAGCTCGTAGCGGTGCGTCGCATGCTCGGCGCGGAGCGCGTCGCGACTGCCCGCCGCGCGGATCGTCCCGGCGGCGATGATCACGAGGTCGTCGCACAGTCGCTCGACCACGTCGAGCTGATGCGACGAGAACAGCACCGCCGCGCCGGTCGCGGCCTTCTCCTGGAGGACACCCGCGACGACGTCGACTGCGAGCGGGTCGAGGCCGGAGAACGGTTCGTCGAGGATCAGGACGTCGGGTTCGTGCACGAGCGACGCGGCGATCTGCGCGCGCTGCTGGTTGCCGAGCGAGAGCGTCTCGACGAGATCGTTCAGGCGCTCGCCGAGACCGAGGCGCTCGAGCAGGGCCGTCGCCTTGGCGGTGGCTTCGGCCTTGCCGAAGCCGTGCAGACGGGCGAGGTAGGCGATGTGCTCGACGACCTTCATCTTCGGGTACAGCCCGCGTTCTTCGGGCATGTAGCCGAAGCGACGCCGGTCGGCGGCGGTCAGCTCGGCGCCGTCGAGCGAGACCGTGCCGGCATCCTTCCCGAGCACGCCGAGCGCGATCCGCATGGTCGTGGTCTTCCCCGCGCCGTTGCCGCCGACGAATCCCGTCAGTCGTCCGGGAGCCACGGTGAAGGTCACGTCGTCGAGCACGCGGCGTCCGCCGTAGCTCTTGGTGATGCCGTTCAGTTCGAGCACGGTCCACCCCTTCCTGGTGATGGCGTCCACGCTACGGACCGGGGTGCACGGTGGCATCCGTCCGGGGGAGGGTTCGGGGACTCCGCCGCGCGGGGGAGCTCGGCGGCCACGCGGACACAACGAAGGAGATACATCGGCGGAGCCGGGGGATCCCGCGCAGCCGCGGCCAGCGCTGCTCGAATCTCCTGCGTTGTGTCCGCGTGGTGGCGGCCGATGGCACAGGCGCCGGGACCGCGCGGACCTTAGGTCAGGCCGTGGCGGTGTGCGAGCACGACGGCCTGGACGCGGTCGCGGGCGCCGAGCTTCTGCAGCACGTTGGACACGTGGGTCTTGACCGTGGCCTCGCCGATGAACAGGCGCGCGGCGATCTCGGCGTTGCTCAGGGCCTCGGCGACGAGCCTCAGCACCTCGGCCTCGCGGTCAGTGAGGGGTTCCGCGAGGACGAGTGGCTCCACCGCGGGCGACGGCGCTGCGACATCGCCTCCGCGCCCGGCGAACCGTGAGATGACGCGACGGGTGACCTCCGGCGCAAGGAGCGCATCGCCCGCGCCGACCACCCGCACCGCGCCCACGAGCTCTTCGGGCCCCGCGTTCTTCAGGAGGAACCCGCTCGCCCCCGCCCCGAGCGCGTCGAAGAGGTAGTCGTCGCGGTCGAACGTCGTGACGATGAGCACCGCCGCGTCCGATTTGGGATCGGCGACGATGCGCCGCGTGGCCTCGAGCCCGTCCATGTCGGGCATCTGGACGTCCATGCAGATCACGTCAGGTCGGAGCGCCGCTGCCGCAGCGATCGCCTCGACGCCCGTGCCCGCTTCCCCGACCACCTCGATGTCGTCCTCGAGCGACAGGATCGTGCGGAATCCCGCCCGCATCATGGCGTGGTCGTCGACGAGCAGGACACGCAGGTCAGGCATGCGCCACCTCGACCTCGACCAGCGGAACTCGAACCCGCACGAGATACCCGCCGCGGGAACGCGGACCCATCTCGATGCTGCCGCCGGACACCGCGGCGCGCTCCCGCATTCCGAGCTGCCCGAGCCCCGCGGTCGCTGTCCCGCGCCGGCCGGTGTTGGTCACCTCGAGCTCGACCGACGTGTCGTCGAACCGCACGCGCACATCGGCCGTCGCATCCGGTCCCGCGTGCCGGCGGGCGTTCGTCAGCGCCTCCTGGGCGATGCGGAACAGGTTCACCTGCACCAGCGGCGGCGGCTCGACGGCCGGCTCGCCGATCACGGCGAACGTCGTCGGAAGCCCCGCGGCCGACGCCTCCTCAACGAGGGCCGGGATGGATGCCAGACCGTGAGTCGTCGGGGCGGTATCGGTGCCGGGTGGGTCACCGCCGGCGGCATCCGCGGTTCGAAGGGTCTCGAGCAGCTGCCGGAGCTCGCGCAGGGAGGTGCGCGCGGACTGCTCGATCCCGCTCAGCATCTCGCGGGACTTCGCCGGGTCGCGATCCATCACCGACCGGGCGACTCCGGCCTGGACGCCCATCAGCGAGACGTGGTGCGCGACGACGTCGTGCAGCTCGCGGGCGATGCGCACCCTGTCGAGCGCGACCGCCTGCGACGCGGTGATCTCGCGCTCGGCCTCGAGCTCGGCGGTGCGCTCCTCCAGCGCGATGCGCTGCAGGCGCTGCTGGTGCGAACGCTCGCCGAAGAAGTAGGCCCCGCCGAAGAACAGGGCGTTCAAGCCCAGGCCGAGCAGCTGCGAGGCGACGAAGGGAGAGAACGCGCCCGTGCGGGAGGGGAAGCCTTCCGGCACCTGATCGACCGGCATCGTCGCATCCTGGAACATCACGACGAACAGCCACGCGAACATGCCGAGGATGATCGCCACCCGCACGATCGTGGCCCGGCGCCGGTTCGTGGACCACGCCCCGACCGTGTAGATGGCGATGAACATGGCGATGTTGCCCGCGTAGACCTCGGGGACCCGGAGCGTCACGGCCAAGAAGTACGCCACCGACACGATCACGGCCACGATGGACGGCCACCGGCGCCGGAACGCCAGGGGCACGGCCAGCACCGTGACGTACACGACCGCGAGGATGAATTCGGCCTGCTGGTCGCCGTAGATTCCCGCGACCGCGGAGAGCACGGCGCTGAGCAGTCCGCCGACGAACAGCACCGCGGCGAGCACGATGTCGCTCCGCCACTGCGCGCGCGTGAGGTTCGGCATCCTTCCACGGTAGGGGGACCCCCGACGTTCGGCATCCCCCGTCCGACGGAGTCAACCCCGACGGGGAATAGTCCGCGGAACGCAAAGCTTGCACGTGAATGTATTCGGACGTCTCGGCGTCCCCACGACACAGGAAGGATCATCGTGACCGACCACACCATCGGCTACATCGTCGGAAGCATCTCCAGCACCTCGATCAACCGTCGCCTCGCGAAGGCGCTCGAGAAGGTGGCGCCCGAGGGCGTGACGCTGAAGGAGATCCCGATCAAGGACCTCCCGTTCTACTCGCCCGACTACGACGGGAACTTCCCGCAGGTCGCAACGGACTTCAAGAACGCGATCGAGGATGCCGACGCGGTCTTCATCGTGACCCCCGAGTACAGCCGGTCGATCCCGGGCGTGCTCAAGAACGCGCTGGACTGGTCGGCGCGTCCCTACGGTGAGGCGTCGTTCAACGACAAGCCCACCGCGGTCATCGGCACCTCGCAGGGCGGCATCGCGACCGCTGCCGGTCAGCAGCACCTGCGCTCGGTCCTCCTGCACTACAACGCTCTCGTGCTCGGACAGCCCGAGGGGTACATCCAGTCGACGCCCGGCCTGTTCGACGAGGACGGCACCGTCAACGATGAGGGCACCGCAGCGTTCCTCCGCTCTATCATCGAGGCGCTCGTGACGCTCGCCGAGCGCACCGCTCCCGCGGCGGTTCCGGCGGCCTGACGCACCGTTTCTCGGTTTGGGGCGCGTTTCGTGCGTCGGGGCGTGTATTTTCGCGCCCCCACGTGCAGAACGCGCCCCAAGCCCGTAACACCTGCGCGGAGCCGCCCGCGCGCCGCGCCTCGCGCTGGTTCAGCGACCCAGCGCCTCGGCCTTCCGGCGCAGCAGCGCCGCCTCGCGCGCGTTGCGGGTGAGGCCGGCGGCCTCGACCAGCTGGGCGCGGGCCTCCTCGACGCGGCCCAGGCGCGCGAGCAGTTCGCCGCGCACCGAGGGCAGGAGGTGCGAGCCGCGCAAGGGCGTGGCATCCATCCCGTCGATGACCGCGAGCCCCTCTTCCGGGCCGGATGCCATCGACACGGCGACCGCGCGATTGAGCTCGACCACCGGGTTCGCGGCGATCCGGCCGAGCATCTCGTACAGCAGGACGATGCGGTCCCAGTCGGTGGCCTCGACGCTCGCGGCCTCGGCGTGACACAGCGCGATCGCGGCCTGCAGTTGATACGGGCCGCGGCCCTTGCCGAGGGCGTCGGCCCGGTCGAGGAGCGCGCGGCCGCGGGCGATCGCCGAGTGGTCCCAGCGGCGTCGGTCCTGGTCGGCGAGCAGCACGGCATCCCCGTTCCCGTCGACGCGGGCGGCGAAGCGGGATGCCTGGAACTCCATCAGTGCGGAGAGTCCCAGCACCTCGGGCTCGCGGGGGAGCAGTCGGTCGAGGACCCGGCCGAGGCGCAGCGCCTCGTGCGCCAGCTCGGTGCGGAGGACCGCGTCGCCCGAGCTCGCGACGTAGCCCTCGGTGAAGATCAGGTACACGACGGTGAGCACCGCCGTGCGCCGCGCGGGCCACTCCACCGGCTCGGGGACGGCGAAGGGGACGCGCGCCGCGCTCAGCGCCTTCTTCGCGCGGACGATCCGCTGCTGCATCGTCGGCACCGCGACGAGGAAGAGTCGCGCGATCGCTTCGGTGTCGAGGCCTCCGACGACCTTCAGCGTCAGCGCCACCTGCGCCTCGCGGGAGAGCACGGGGTGACAGGCCGCGAACACCAGCCGCAGGACGTCGTCGTCGATCGGCTCCCACACGTCGTCGGCCACCTCGTCGAGGTCGGCGGCGAGCAGGCGGTACTTCTCGCCGAGGCGCTGCTCGCGCCGCCAGCCGTCGATCGCGCGACGCTTCGCCACCGCCGTCAGCCACGCCCCGGGGTTCCGTGGGACGCCGTCGCGGGCCCACTGCTCGACGGCTTCGACCAGCGCGTCCTGCGCGAGGTCTTCCGCGGTGCCGAGGTCGCCGACCACGCGGGCCAGCGCCGCGACGATCCGGGCGCCCTCGATGCGCCAGATCGCCGCGACGCGGCGCGAGAGGTCGGGGTCGGGGGTCACCGACCGGAGAGCTCCTCGCGCCAGCCCTCCTCCTTCTGGATGTACTCGTTGTCGGCGAACGCCGCGAAGTCGGTCTCGTCGGTCACCCGGCGGACTTCGAGCTTGTTGCCGGCGATGAGCGGTGCGCGACGGGCCCACTCGATCGCCTCGTCGCGCGTGGACACCTCGATGATCCAGAAGCCGTTGAACAGCTCGTGCGTCTCGCCGTAGGGGCCGTCGGTGACCACGGGCTCCTCGCCGCCGAACTCGACGACGAAGTTCTGGCTCATGTCTTCGGCGAGGCCGTCGCCGGCGACGAGCACACCCGCGGTGATCATCGACTCGTTGTACGCGCCCATGTCGTTGATGATCTGCTCGAACGGGATCTGCTTGTACGCCGCGTACGCCTCGTCGGTACCGCGCATGATCAGCATGTACTTCGTCATGGTCTCTTCTCTTCCCTGCTGTCGTTCGTTCCGGGGGAGCGGATGCCTGCCCCTACTATCGCGTCGAACGGCGACGGGCGGAATCGACAGAGCGTCGGAGAAAAGTTCCCGGATGCCGTCAGCCGGATCGGATCAGGTGTCGTCCCGGCTCGAGCCATCATCTTCGGCGGGCTCGTCCTTGGCCGATGTCTCTCGGCGAAGGTGCACGAAGCCCACGGCCATGAGGGCGACGCCGGCGACGAGGATCACGATTCGCAGCACGAGGTTCACGTCGGGGAAGAGCAGGTTCGGGAGGACCAGCACGAACACCGCCGCGACGAAATACCAGACGGCGGTCGATCCCTGCGGATCCCTCGTGGATGCCATGGAGCTCCTCCCTCGCTGATCCGAGCCTACGAGCAGCTCCGACGCCTGCGCCTCCCCCACCTGACGGAGAAGAAGGATGCCGTCAGCCGAAGATCATCGGGAGGTCGTCGTCGTCCTCGCCGTGGGAGAAGTCGAGGTCGGCGACGACGGGCACGTGGTCGCTGGGCGCCTCGCCCTTGCGTTCGTTGCGGTGGATCTCGGCGCCCTGCACGGCGTCGGCGAACGCCGTCGAGCCCAGGATGAAGTCGATGCGGAGCCCCTCGTTGCGGGGGAAGCGCAGCTGCTTGTAGTCCCAGTAGGTGTAACCGGTGGGGATGAGCGGACGCACGACGTCGGTGAGCCCCGAGGACTCGAACGCGGCGAACGCGGCGCGCTCGGGCGGCGAGACGTGCGTGGTCACGCCCTCGATCACCGTGGGGTCGCCGTTGTCGGCATCCGTCGGGGCGATGTTGAAGTCGCCGGTCAGGGCCAGGGGCAGGCCGGGGTTCGCGGTCAGGGTGTCTTCGGTGTGGCGGCGGAGGGCTTCGAGCCAGTCGAGCTTGTAGTGGTAGTGCGGGTCGTCGAGCCCGCGGCCGTTCGGGACGTACAGGCTCCACACCTGCACGCCGTCGATCGTCGCGCCGAGCGCCCGCGCCTCTTTCGGCAGGTCGGGGCCTTCCTTGCCCTTCTCGAACCCGGGCATGCCGGGGAAACCGATCTGGACGTCTTCGATCGGCTCACGGCTGGCGATCGCGACGCCGTTCCACTGGTTCAGCCCGTGTGCGACGACGTGATACCCGGCCTCTTCGAACGCGGCGTACGGGAACTGCTCCGTCTTGCACTTGATCTCCTGCATCGCCAGAACGTCGATGTGCTCGCGCACGGCGAACTCGACGGTGCGGGCGACGCGGGCGCGGACGGAGTTGACGTTCCAGGTGGCCAGGCGCATGGCATCCAGCCTACTTTCGGGCGGGGACATCGCCGTTCGATGAGCTGCAGCGGGGATCCCCTACCATGCCGCGGCGAGCAGCACACCGCCCACTGCCCAGACAAGGGCGAGAGCCCCCATCGCGAACGCCCACCGCTCGCGCGGCCCCCGTTTCCGCGAGAAGGCCCCTCGGACACACAGCCCCCACCAGATCGCCAGGACGGTGATTACAGAGGAGACGGCGATCGCGTGTGCGGACGCCGGTGCGAACGCGGTCGCCGCCGCGCCGAGCGGAAGCGGGGCGGCCGCTGCCCACCACGCGATCCCCGATAAGTTTGGCGCGCTCGGGGGATCCCACGGCGCTGCGCCCAGCCGTCGTGCGACGTCGGCGACGTCTCCGGGCACGGGATCGTCGAACCTCAGGTGCGACCGCTCGGCGAGGACCGATGACGGGTCGTTGCCACCACGCGACAGGATGCTCGCCGCGTACGCATCGCGCTCCGCCTCCGTGGTCACCCCGGGAAGCGGACAGCCCCAGCGGCCCGCCTGGGCGGGGCGATTCCGTCTTCGCGCGTCTTCGACGAGCGCGCGTCGCGCTTCCGGATCGCCGTCGGCACGGACGAGCGCGCGCAGCATCACCCGTCCCTCCTGCGGTCGGCTGTCGAGGAGCTCGAGGGCGCGCCGGGTGGCGAACTCAGGGTCGGGGAGTTCGACCGGACGATCGAAGAGCCGCAGTCCCACGGCAAGCACTCCTCCACTGACGATGACCGTGATCAGTGCGGCGAGAGCGAGTTCGCCGGTGAGAGGTGACGGCGTGGAAAGGAAGGCATTCCACAGCGTGTGGGCTGTGTTCCAGAGAAGGGTGAGAAAGCCGGCGATCAGACCGATGACCGCGATGAGCATGCCAACGCACCCCAGACCCTGCGCGGGCGATCCGTCGCTTGGTCCGCGCTCGACGTACGTCGGTGAAGTGAGGTCGGCGACCACTGACGGAACGGCCTCGCCGTGAGCGAGGCGCAGGCTCTGGCGGACGAAATTGCCCCGGGTCGCCTGGCCGAGTAGCCACAGACGCATGTGGGCGACTTCTCGCGGACGGGTCCAGCCCGGGAAGACGATGCCCCACCGCCCCGCTTGCGCGCGATCTCCGATTTGCCGGTAGTGCTCCGCGAGAGCCAGGCGAAGTTCGGGCGATCGGGATGCCCGTGCCTTGGCTTCCTGGCGCGCGTCTTGCACGTCGGTCCCCGCGCCTTCGGTCGCGAGCAGCGCGACCAGGTCGGGGGTGGGCGTTTGCGGCATGCGCTCATGATGGCGGAGGCTTCGCTTTCCGCGCCGAATAGACTCGACGCCGTGACTGCCGCCTCCACTCCCGAGCTCGAAGCCGACCGCCAGGCCCTCATCGGCCTCATCAACGCCGAGGCGGTGTTCCACGGCGACTTCACGCTCTCGAGCGGCAAGAAGGCGACGTACTACGTCGACATGCGCAAGCTCACGCTCGACCACCGTGCGGCTCCCGCGATCGGTCGTCTCGTGCTCGACCTCGTGAAGGACCTCGACGGTGTCGTCGCCGTCGGCGGGCTCACGCTCGGTGCCGACCCGATCGCCAACGCCGTGATGCACGAGTCGGTGCACGCGGGCCACCCGCTCGACGCCTTCGTCGTGCGCAAGGAGCCCAAGGACCACGGCCGCGGCCGCCAGATCGAGGGCGCCGACGTCAAGGGCAAGCGCGTCGTCGTCGTCGAAGACACCTCGACCACCGGCCAGTCCGCGCTCAAGGCCGTCGAGGCTCTGCGCCGCGAGGGCGCGGAGGTCGTCGCCGTCGCGGTGATCGTCGACCGCAAGACCGGCGCGCAGGCCGCGATCGAGGCCGAGGGCCTGCAGTGGCTGGCATCCATCGACCTCGACGACCTGGGCCTGCAGCCGCAGTAATCCGCTCGCGGCCGTTCCGAGAACAGGCGCCGCGCCGGAAACAGGCCGTTTCGGCGCGGATCGCCCTGTTTCGGAGACATCGCCTGTTTCCACGACACGGACCGGATGCCGCTGCCTCGCGCGTGCGAACCGTCACCGCGCGGCACGACACGCGCCGGATGCCACCCACCCGGCGGCGCGGATCAGCCGCTGACTTCAGGACCGGATGCCATGCATTCCGGCTGAACGGGTCACTCGCCGCCGTCGCCCGGACCGTCGAACGGGTCGCGGCGGTCGCCCTTCCGCGAGCGGCGCCACTGCACGATGAAGGCGACGAGCGTGCCCGCCGTGATCAGGAACGCGGTGAGGAGCCAGAGTGTGCGGTCGTCCATGTGTCGATCCTCCCCGATCAGACCGGGCGTTTGCCCACGGCGGCGTCGGCCACGATCTTCGCGACCCGCGCCTCGCGGGTCTGCGGCCGGACGGCCATCGCGATCTGCGTGAGCCCGAACTTGCGGACCGACGGCGGGAACGCGTCCCAGTTGGCACGGGCGGCGGGCACCGCGTCGAGGGCGGCGGCGAGCTCGGGCGGTTCGATTCCCGCCTCGGGTCCGTCGAGGATCTCCCACGCACCGTTCGCGCGAGCGACCTCCAGCGCGCGGATGCCGGCCGGCCGGAGGCGCCCCTCGGCCTCGAGGCGGGCGATGCGCGCCTTGTTCGTCGCCGCCCAGCCGCTGGTCGCGCGACGCGGCGCGAACCACAGGCCCGAGCTGACCTCGTCGAACACGCGCACCGGCCCGTCGATCCAACCGAAGCACAGCGCCTCGCAGATTGCCTCTTCATACTCGACGTAACGTCCCGCGTCGGCGCCGCGCCCGCGCAGCAGCCACGCGCCCTTCGACACGGTGTGGTTCTCGTCGAGCCAGCGGCCCCACTCGGCGGCGTCGACCGCCGCGACCTTCACCCCGTCGTCGAGCGCGCCCACGTCACAGGCCTTCGGCCAGGCCCTCTTCGCCGTCGGCGAGGTCGGTCTCGACCGGCTCGTCGCGGACGAGGTCGGCGACGGATGCCAGGATCTCGTCGGGCCGGAACGGGTACTTCTCGATCTCGTTCTGATCGCTGATGCCCGTCATCACCAGAACGGTGTGGAGCCCGGCCTCGATGCCGGCCACGATGTCGGTGTCCATGCGGTCGCCGATCATGCCGGTGTTCTCGGAGTGCGCGCCGATCCGGTTGAGGGCGGAGCGGAACATCATCGGGTTGGGCTTGCCGACGATGTAGGGCTCTTTGCCCGTGGCCTTCGTGATGAGGGCGGCGATCGCGCCCGTCGCGGGCAGCACGCCCTCGGTCGAGGGGCCCGTGGCATCCGGGTTCGTGGCGATGAAACGGGCGCCGTCGCGGATGAAGCGGATGGCCTTCGTGATCGCCTCGAACGAGTAGTTGCGCGTCTCGCCGACCACGACGTAGTCGGGGTGAGTCTCGGTCATGATGAAACCGGCCTCGTGCAGAGCTGTCGTGAGCCCGGCCTCGCCGATGACGAAGGCGGAGCCGCCCGGCATCTGCGATCGCAGGAAATCGGCGGTCGCGAGCGCGGAGGTCCAGATCGAGGACTCGGGGACCACGAGCCCCGACGACCGCAGCCGGGCGCTGAGGTCGCGGGGCGTGAAGATCGAGTTGTTCGTCAGAACGAGGAACGGGGTGCCCTCGGCCCGCCACTGCGCCAGCAGTTCGGAGGCGCCGGGGACGGGGGTGTTCTCATGGACGAGCACGCCGTCCATGTCGGTGAGCCAGCACTCCACGTCGCCACGGGTTCGCATGGGTTCAGCCTATCCCCGGGGTCGGACACGGCCACCGGATGAAACGACGCACGGGCCGCCCGCCCGGAGGCTGACGGCCCGTGCGAGCGTCGCGGATTACTTGAACGAGTCCTTGACGTTCTCGCCGGCCTTCTTCGCGTCGGCCTTGACCTGGTCGGCCTTACCCTCGGCGGCGAGCTTGTCGTTGTCGGTGGCGTTGCCGATGGCTTCCTTCGCCTTGCCCACGATGTCCTGAGCGGCGTTCTTGATCTTGTCGTCGAGACCCATGAGGGGTTCCTTCCCTTGAATGAAGACGTCGCGCCGGGTGTTGGCCGCGGCGGAGCCGGTGTGCTCACTACTCAGACGCACCGACAGCGCGATTCGTCACGCCGGGGAGCGAAAAAGTTCACGAGATCGGTATTCCCGATCCGGAATGCACCGGTGACGGGGCCGAGCGATCTCGTTAGGGTCGAAGGGTGGCGCGCGACGAGTGGGACCCCCGGAACCTTCCCGACCTCTCGGGGCGCGCGTACCTCGTCACCGGGGCGACCCGCGGACTCGGCTATTTCGCGTGCGAGCAGCTGGCGGGCGCGGGTGCGCACGTCCTGCTCACCGGCCGCAACCCCAATCGCCTCGTCCTGGCGAAGGAGGCCGTCCGGCGGACGCATCCGGATGCCTCGATCGAGACGCTCCTGCTCGACACCAGCAACCTGGGCTCGGTGCGTGCTGCCGCAGCGACGGTCCGTGCGCGCGGGCGGCTGCACGGCCTGCTGATGAACGCGGGGATCGTGCACCCCCCGAAGACGCGCGAACTGGCGGGCGGCCACGAGAAGGTCTTCGCCACGAACGTGCTCGGACACTTCGCCCTCGCCGGCGAACTCCTGACGCCGCTCGCGACGGCGCGCGGTCGGATGGTCTGGGTGGGCAGCATGTCGACCTCGCTCTGGAAGCACGTCCCCACCGACCCCGAGCTCGTCGAGGGGTACACGCCGTGGCGCGCCTACGTGCAGTCCAAGGCCGCGACCACGATGCTCGCGCTCGAGGCGGACCGACGGCTGAAAGCGCACAGCGTGCCGGTCGAGAGCCTCGTCGCCCACCCCGGATACTCCACGAGCGGCCGGACCCGTGGCATCCGCGGCGTGAACGAACCCACGCGGCTGACGCGCTTCGTCGACAACCTGCAGGCCCCGATCACCCAGTCCAAGGACGAAGGGGCCTGGGCCCTCGTGCGTGCGCTGGTCGATCCGCTCGCCGAGGGCGGCGCGATGTACGGCCCCGCACGGATCGTCCGCGGCACGCCGCGCCGGGCGACTCCCGCCCGTCTCACGCGCGACGGCGGCCTCAGCACCGACCTGTGGCGCGCGTGCGAGACCGCGACGCATGTCCGGTGGCCGTTCGAGCGGGTGCGCCGCACGGCATCCTGAATCCTCCGCCGCGATGTCGCGGCGTGCGCCTACAGTGATCGCATGGAGCCCCCCACCGCCATCGAGACCGTGGCCGACGATCGCGGGCTGACCGAGGCCGAGGTCGCCGAGCGGGTCGCCGCCGGGCAGACGAACGCCTTCGTCGCCGACAGCAGCCGGTCGGCGTGGAACATCGTCCGGGCCAACGTCTTCACGCTGTTCAACGGGATCGTGGGCGCGTGCTTCCTCGTGCTCCTCCTGCTCGGTCGGTGGCAGGACGCGCTGTTCGGCGTCGCGGCGCTCTCCAACGCCGTCATCGGATGCGTGCAGGAGTTCCGTGCGAAAGCCGCGCTCGACCGGCTCGCGCTGCTCAACGCGCCGCGTGCGCGTGTGCGCCGCGACGGTGTCGACGCCGAGATCGCCCCAGCCGAGGTGGTCCGCGACGACCTGCTCGTGCTGCGCGCGGGCGATCAGGTGCCCGCCGACGCCGTCGTGGCCGCGTCGCGCGCGCTGCAGATCGACGAGTCGATGCTGACGGGCGAATCGGATGCCGTCGACAAGAGGCCGGGCGACGAGGCGTTGTCCGGGTCGATCGTCGTCGCCGGCGAGGGGACGGCCCGCGTCACGCGCGTCGGCGCCGAGTCGTACGCCAACGCGTTCGCGGCCGAGGCCAAGCGCTTCCAGCTCGTCTCGAGCGAACTGCGCACCTCGATCGACCGCGTGCTCCGGTGGGTCGGGTGGGGGATCGGGCCGATCGGCCTCCTGGTGCTGAACGCGCAGATGATGGTGGCGGGCGGCTGGGTCGAGGCGTGGCGGCAGGGCACGTGGTCACAGGCCGTCGTCAACACGATCGCGGCGCTGACCGCGATGATCCCGCTCGGCCTCGTGCTCATGACCTCGATCGCCTTCGCCGTCGGAGCCGCCCGGCTCGCGGGCAAGAAGGTGCTCGTCAACGAACTGCCCGCGGTCGAGGGGCTCGCTCGCGTCGACGTCATCTGCCTCGACAAGACGGGCACGCTCACCGCGGGGGAGATCCGCTTCGACGCGGCTCTCGAGATGCAGTCGGCCGATGGCTGGCGCGACGTGCTCGCCTGGTACGGAGCGGCCGACGACGCCAACGCCACCGCCCAATGCCTGCGCGACCCCTTCCCCGTCACGGCGCCGCTGGCGGTGGCGCACCGGATCCCGTTCTCGTCGGCGCGCAAATGGAGCGCCGTGTCGTTCGAGGGCTCCGCGCCCGGAACCTGGGTGCTCGGGGCGCCCGAGATGGTCTTCGGCGATACCGCGGCCGACGCGACGAGCGAACTGGGCGCGGCGGTGACGCGACTGGCCTCGTCCGGCCGCCGCACGCTCGTGCTCGCCCACACCGCCGACCCGCTCGGCGACGGCGACGTCGCCGCCGAACGGTTCCCCGGCGGCGCGGTCCCCGTCGCCGTCCTGACCTTCGTCGAGGCGGTGCGCCCCGACGCCGCCGAGGCGCTCGCCTACTTCCGCGCGCAGGGCGTGGGCGTCCGGGTGATCTCGGGCGACAACCCGCGCACGGTCGCGGCGATCGCCCGCGAGGTCGGCCTCGAGGTCGACGAGGGCTACGACGCGCGGGGCCTCCCCGACGACGACGTCGAGCTCGGACGCATCCTCGAGGACCACACGGTGTTCGGGCGCGTCACCCCCGACCAGAAGAAGCGCATGGTGACGGCCCTCCAGGCGCGCGGACACGTCGTGGCCATGACCGGCGACGGCGTCAACGACGCATTGGCGATCAAGACCGCCGACATCGGCATCGCGATGAACTCGGGGGCCGCGGCGACCAAGGCGGTGGCGCGACTCGTGCTGCTCGACGGACGCTTCTCGCACCTCCCGTCGGTCGTCGCGGAGGGGCGCCAGGTGATCGCCAACATCGAGCGCGTCTCGATGCTCTTCCTCACCAAGACGGTCTACGCCACGGGCCTCGCCGTGCTCTTCGGCGCCCTCGTCATGGAGTTCCCGTTCCTGCCGCGACAGCTGTCGATCACCGACGGCCTGACCATCGGCATCCCGGCCTTCTTCCTCGCGCTGCTGCCGAACACGCAGCGCTACGTGCCCGGGTTCCTCCGTCGGTCGCTGAGCTTCGCGATCCCGGCGGGCCTCGTGATCGCGATCGCGCTCACGCTCTACACGCGTGCGGCGATGGCGATGGGGCTGAGCGTCGAGCAGCTGCGGACCGGGGCCACCATCATCCTCGCGATCGTGGCGATCTGGGTGCTGACGGTGCTCTCCCGCCCCGTGACCCGCGTGAAAGTGCTCGTCATCGGGGCGATGTTCATCGCGCTCACCGCGATCTTCACGATCCCGCCGCTGGGGCAGTTCTTCCAGCTGCAGGACCCGGGCGAAGACGGCGCCTGGCTCATCACCGGGGTCGTGATCGTCGCCGTCGGCGCGATCGAGGTCGTGCGGTTCGCGCATCGGCGCTTCGTGCGGCGGATGCTCCGGATGCCGCCGGCGGGACCCCGCGACGCGCGTCCGACTCAGAGCATCGGCGAGGGCTCCCCCGCGGAGGGCGCCGCGCGGCGGAAGTAGCGTCGCGCCGTCGGGGGGATCCAGATCGCGGCGATCACCGCGAGTGCCGCGAGGAGCGCGGTGATGATCGTGGGATCGAGCTCGGTGAGCGCCAGCGCGATGCCCTGCAGGATGACCAGCAGCGACAGATACGCGGTCAGGAGCGTGCGGGCCAGTCGGCTGCCCCGGGCGAGTGACGATCCGCCGGCCACGGTGAGCAGCCCCAGCAGGATCGTCGCGGCGCCCACCAACGACACCGGCAGCACGTCGTCGGCATCCACCTGATATCGCGACAGCAGGACGAGCACCCCGAGCGCCGTGTTGGCGAACCCGCCCACGTAGACGAGCACGACCGCGACGGTGACGGGGACGGGTCGACGGACCTCGACGGTGCTGGTCATGGCTGCCTCACGCTCGGCGGCTCCGGGAGCCGATGGGGTCAGCGTAACCGGGGAGCGGGTGACGCGGGGCCCGGGTCAGCGCGTGAGCCACACCGAACCGCCGGCGCCCTCGGGCAGCGTCACCTCGACGCCGTCGGCGCGGACGACGTCTTCCGAGACGACCTCGAGCTCGTGGCCCACGTCGATGCGGCGTTCCACCAGGGCGCGCAGGAGCTCCGGGTCGCGGTCGCTCACGCGCAAGACTCGCCCGGAGTGACCGGATGCCGCGTCCCGCAGCAGCACGAAGGGTTCGCGGTGCACCGCACCCGTGGCATCCGGGATCGCATCGCCATGCGGGTCGAACCGCGGACGACCGAGCCGCTCGTCGATGCCCTCGAGGAGCCGGTCGCTGAGCGAATGCTCGAGGACCTCGGCTTCGTCGTGCACCTCGTCCCACGAATAGCGGAACTCGCGCACGAGCCACGTCTCGATCAGGCGGTGCCGGCGGATGACCGATGCCGCCCGCCGTCGGCCCGCGGGCGTCAGCGAGACGGGACCGTACGGGCGGTGGCTCACGAGTCCCTGTGCCGCGAGCTTCTTCACCATCTCGGTGACGCTCGAGGGGGCCAGGCCCAGCACACCGGCGAGCTGCGAGGGCGTGATGGGGTCGTCCTGCCACTCGGTGTGGTGGTAGATCGCCTTGAGATAGTCGTCGGCCACGGGCGATTCCACGGGCTCAGCCTAACCGCCGCTGAACACCAGCCACAGGAGAACGGCGTTCAGCCCGACCAGGAACACGGATGCCGCCACCCCCGCCACCGTCGTGAGGGTGCGATTGCGGTGTAGGCCGAGCACGTCGCGCCGGGCGGTGAGGACCACGAGCGGAATGAGGGCGAACGGGATGCCGAACGACAGCACGACCTGACTCAGGACGAGGGCCAGGGTCGGGTCGATGCCGGCCCCCAGGATCAGCAGGGCCGGGATCAGAGTCACGAGGCGGCGCGCGAGGAGCGGGACGCGGACCCGCAGCAGGCCGTGCATGATCTCGGCGCCCGCATACGCTCCGACCGACGTGGAGGCGAGCCCGCTCGCGAGCAGCCCGATCGCGAAGAGGGTCGCGACGAGAGGGCCGAGTCCGTCGCGCAAGGCCGCATACGCGCCCTCGAGACTGTCCGTGCCCTCGACGCCCGTGAGGTTCGCGGCGGCGAGCAGCAGGATCGCGAGATTCACGGTGCCGGCGACGGCGAGGGCGATCGTCACGTCCCACCGGGTCGCGCGGAGCAGCCGCGGAGTCGAGAGGCCCCGCGCCGCTTCGAGATCGGCGGCGGCGGTCGGCTCGGCGGGGGCGAAGCGGTCGCGGGTCAGCGCGGAGTGGGCGTAGATCGCGTGGGGCATGATCGTGGCGCCGAGGATCGACGCGGCCAGCAGCACCGAGGTGGCCCCGTCGAATCGGGGAACGAGTCCTCCGACCACGGCGGCCGCGTCGGGCGGGGCGAAGAAGAGTCCCGCGGTGAACCCCACCGCGATGATGATGAGGAGGCCGATCACGACGGTCTCGAACGCACGGGCCCCGCGGCGCGACTGCACCAGGAGCACCGCGATCGACACCACCCCCGTGATCGCCCCGCCCCCCAGCAGGGGGATGCCGAACAACAGGTTGAGGGCGACGGCACCGCCGATCACCTCGGCGACGTCGGTGGCCATGGCCACCAGCTCGGCCTGCAGCCAGTAGGCCCGGCGGGCCCAGGGGCGGCGGATCCGCCGGCCGAGCAGCTGGGGCAGGCTCTCGCCGGTCACGATACCGAGCTTCGCCGAGAGGTACTGGATGAGCCACGCCATCACGTTGCCCAGGACCACGACCCACACGAGCAGGTAGCCGAACACCGCCCCGGCCGTCATGTTGCTGGCGACGTTGCCGGGGTCGAGGTAGGCGACCCCCGCGACCATCGCCGGACCGAGGAGCCAGGCCGCGCGGCCGGTGGTGCGGCGCGGGAGCGTGGCATCCAGATTTTTCGGCATGCCGAAACCCTAGCGATATTTCGGGCGACCGAAAACAGCGAACGCCGCTCGAGTCCCGGCGGATAGCCTGGGGGAGTGACCCACGGCGACGCGACCCCCGACCCCCAGGATGCGCCGCCCGTCCCCACGCACGGCGTGGGTCCGTGGCCCGGCGGGCCGGACGCCTGGCCCGACGATCCGCGCTACGACCGCGAACTGCTCGCCGAGGGCGATCGGCGCAACGTCGTCGACCCGTACCGCTACTGGACGATGGACGCCATCGTCGCCGATCTCGACGCCCGGCGGCATCCGTTCCACGTGGCGATCGAGAACTGGCAGCACGACCTCAACATCGGTTCGATCGTCCGCAGCGCCAACGCGTTCCTCGCGGCGGAGGTGCACATCATCGGCAAGCGCCGCTGGAACCGCCGCGGCGCGATGGTGACCGACCGGTACCAGCACGTCCGACACCACGAGGACGTCGCCGCGTTCGTGGAATGGGCGCAGGGAGAGGATCTCCCCGTCCTCGCGATCGACAACGTCGACGGATCGGTGCCCGTCGACCGCGCCGAGCTGCCCGAGGCGTGCGTCCTCCTCTTCGGTCAGGAGGGGCCGGGGCTGTCGCCCGAGGCGCTCGCCGCCGCGACCGGCGTCGTCGAGATCACGCAGTACGGTTCGACGCGATCCATCAACGCCGCGTCGGCCGCGGCCGTGGTCATGTACGAGTGGTGTCGCCGCTGGGCATGAGAGCTTTCTCATCCGGGAGAGGGGGAGAAACGCCCCCGGGTGTCGCAGACTACCCCTGCTGCTCGAACTCCCCCCTTCGACGGATGGATCCCCTCGCCATGTCCGATTCCCCTGAAACGACCCGTTCGCCGCGCGGTGTCGCGCGTCGCTCCGTCCTGAAGGCGGGGGCGTGGTCCGTCCCGGTGGTCGCGGTCGCGGTGGCGGCCCCCGCGGTGAGCGCCAGCACGACGGCGAACCTCGCCCTGCTCCCCCCGCAGTTCGGCAGCGGGGTGCCCCTGTTCACTCCCGCCCTCACCGAACGCTACGTCGCCAGCGAGCCCGTGGGCGTCGTGGTCGGCAACTCGACGGCACAGGTCTACACCGGCCCGGTCATCCTCCGGCTGGAGGTCGATCGCCGACTCTGGGACGTGACCGGTTTCACGTACGACGCCCGCGACGGTGAGGGAGCTCGGAGCGCCGGCTTCAGCGGTCCCTCGGTCACGGGTGACCGGGCCGTCTACACCGCCACGTTCGCCGCGACGGTCGTCCCGAACGCCGATCCGTACACCGGGATCCTCGTTCGTCCGGACCTGACGTTCCTCGGCGACTACCCGGATGACACTCTCGAGCCGGCCGATTCGGTCAGCACCTGGACACTCGTCGAGCCGGCCGACCTCGACGCCTCCGACAACGTCCACGTCAACGGTCCCGGGGCGACGGAGGAGTCCTCACCGTTCGGCGCGACCGTGACGGCGGACTTCGCGCAGGTCACCTCGGGCTCGGGCTCCGCGTATCGACCGACGCAGGCGACCCTGACATCGGTGGGGCCCAATCCCACCGCGGTGGGAGACACCGTCCGCGTCACCTTCGATGCGGCACTCGGCGACCTCGTCTCCCTCGAGGGCGTCGCCCTCAACGGAACGCCCGCGCCCGATCTGGTGTCCGAGCAGAGCAACACCGTCTCCGGCGCCTTCCGGTCGGTGCTGTTCTCACTGACGTCGCCGCTGGCCTCCGGTGACGTCGTCACCTTCGCGCTGTCCTACTCGGATCCCACCGGCGCGACGCCGCAGGTGGGATCGTCGCCGCAGATCGGCTACAGCGCGGCCGTCCCCAACGACCCCGATCAGCGCGCCCTGTCGCGAAGCTACGTCAACGGCCCCCAGAGCTGAGCGAAGGCGACCCGGCATCGGGCTCGACCGCGTCGGAGCGCCCCACGCTCCCGGAGAGCTGCGGGCACTCGTCGACGACGGGCCGGCCGTGGACGCGGCCCGTCCGAAGCAGCAGGAGCGCCGCTCCGAAGAGCACGCCCGCGCTCACCAGCACCGAGACGGCGAGTACCGCGCCCGAGAAGGGTCTGTTGCGGTACACCCACGTCGACGACGCGGCATCCCACGCCTGGTACTCGACGTAGTAATAGCCGCCCGCGCAGAAGATGACCATGGCCACGATCAGCGCGACGGCCACGATCAGCGTTCCCGCCACATGCCCCCGCATGCGACCAGGATAGGGATCGCACGTGTCGGGCGTGTGAAATCGGCGGGAATCAGGTTCCCGCGCGCGGATGCACTTCGTAAACGAACACGGCCTGCGTCGGGGAGTCGACCTGCAGGGTGGCGGAGGTGGTGGCATCCCATCGGAGGGTCGTCGGCGCGGCACCGGGCTCGCCGGGGAGACCGCATGCGACGTCGGTCGACGTGCCGGCGGAGCCGCTGACCTGGACGGTGAGGGGCGCGCCCGTGGCGCTCTCGCATGCGATGACGACATCCCACGATCCGCCGACGGGCTGGAGGTCGACGCTCGCCCCGGCCGATCCGACCTCGCCGGTGCCGCGGGCGACGGCGGTGCTACCGCCGAGACCGTTCTCGGGCAGCGCGGTCGCCGCCCACTGTTCGAGCGTCGCGGCGTCGCTCGGCAGCGCTTCGCCGGGAGACGGTGCCGACGGGGAGAGCGACGGCGTGGAGGGAGGCGGGGTCGACGCCGAGGGAGCGGGCGACGCCGCGTCCGTCGACGTGCATCCCGCGAGCAGGATCAGCGCAGGGAACAGCAGGGCGGGGAGGGCCGCGCGGGCCGGGGGGTTCGACCTCATGACGGCACGGTACGCGCGAGTCCTGGGAGTCGCGTGGGCATCTCAGGCACCCGCGGTCATCCACGCCCTGCCGCGCACGCGGAGTCCCAGCGTCGTGGCGCGGGCCAGCATGTAGACCCCGAAGAACGCGGCGGCGAGCCAGGCCAGACCCGCCGGGCCGCCGCCCGCGAACAGGGCCACGAGCACGAGCGCGGGAACGTACGGCACGAGGTTGAGCAGCCCCGCGATCGCGAGGTAGCGCGCGTCGCCGGCGCCGATCAGGACGCCGTCGAGCACGAACACGAACGACGCGAGCGGCTGCGCGACGGCGAGCACGAGGAGCGCCGGCTGGATGAGGGCGGCGATCTCGGGATCGCCCGTGAACACCAGACCGAGGACCCCGGATGCCGCGGCCACGAGCGCCCCGACCGCGACGCCGAACCACAGGCCCCACGCCACCGTGCGCGAGAGCACGTGCCGCGCCCCGGCGACGTCGCCCGCGCCGAGCGACTTGCCGACGAGCGCCTGCGCCGCGATCGCGAGCGCATCGAGCGCGAAGGCCGCGGTCGAGAAGATCGTGAAGGCGATCTGCCACCCCGCCAGCTCGGCCGACCCGAGGCCGGTGGCCACCGCCACCGTCGCGAGGAACGCGGCGCGCAGGCTCAGCGTGCGCAGGAACAGCCAGCCGCCCGAGCGCGCCGTGCCGCGGAGCCCGCCGGGCTCGGGGCGCAGCGACGCCGCGTGCGTGCGGGCCAGGCGGGTCGCGATGACGACGTAGGCGCCCACCATGCCCCACTGCGCGACGACCGTGCCGATCGCGGAACCGGCGATGCCCCAGCCGAAGCCGTAGATGAAGAGGAAGTTCAGAAGCGCGTTGGCGCCGAAGCCGAGACCGGCGATCCACAGGGGGGTCACGGTGTCCTGCATTCCGCGCAACAGCCCGGTCGCGGCGAACACGACGAGCATCGCGGGGAGTCCCCACATCGAGATCGACAGGTACACGCGGGCGTTCTCGGCCACGTCGGGTGCCGCGCCGAACACGTCGACCAGCGCCGGGGTGGCGAGGACGCCCGCGGCGGCGAGGACGGCGCCGATCGTCAGGGCGAACCACATGCCGTCGATGCCGACGGACACCGCACGACCCAGTTCTCCCGCACCGAACCGGCGCGCCACGGCGGGCGTGGTGGCGTACGCCAGGAACACCATCAGCCCGACCACCGTCTGCAGGACCGCGCTGGCGATCCCCAGCCCGGCGAGCGGCGCCACGCCGAGGTGTCCCACCATGGCGCCGTCGACGATGAGGAACAGCGGCTCGGCGATCAGCGCGCCCAGGGCCGGCACGGCCAACCGCACGATCGCGCGGTTCAGCGTCGCCGGTGCGGGGGTGGTCACCGTTCGAGCCTACGGCCGCCCCCCGACACAACATGCTGAGCCCGCGTGGAGCGGAGGGATTTATCCTGTCTCCATGACCCAGACCCCCCGATCCGGTCTCGCGCTCGACGAACTGAGCGACGAGATCCGCCCCCAGGACGACCTGTTCCGCCACGTGAACGGCCGCTGGCTGGAGCGCACCGAGATCCCCGACGACAAAGCCCGATGGGGCAGCTTCCATCTCATCGCCGAACAGGCGGAGAAGGACGTCCGCACCATCGTGGAGGAGTCGCAGCAGGCCGAGCCGGGCAGCGAAGCCCGCAAGATCGGCGACCTGTTCGCGAGCTTCCTGGACACCGACCGCATCGAGGAGGCGGGAGCGGCGCCGCTGGCGGATCAGCTCGCCCGCGTCGACGCCGTGACCGACGTGCCCGGCTTCCTCCGTCTCGTCGGAGAGCTCGAGCGCGACGGTGTGAGCGGCCTGCTGACCCTGTTCGTCGAGCCCGACCCGGGCGACCCCACCCGCTACGTCCCCGTGATCTACCAGGGCGGCCTGTCGCTCCCTGACGAGAGCTACTACCGGCTCGAGAACTTCGCCGAGACGCGCGCCGCCTACCGCGCGCACATCCAGCGCATGTTCGAGCTGGCCGGGGTCGCCGAGCCGGCGGCATCCGCTGATCGTGTCTTCGCCCTCGAGACCGAGCTCGCGACCCACCACTGGTCGCGCGAAGACAGCCGCGACGCCGTGAAGACCTACAACCTGCGCACGTGGGACGAGATGGTCGGCCTCGCCGGACTCGACCTCGTGCCGTGGCGCGCGGGTGTCGCATCAGGGCACGAGGACGCCTTCGCCGAGGTCGTCGTCTACCAGCCGAGCTTCATCGAGTCCCTCGGCGCACTGCTGGTCGACGAGCGCCTCGAGGACTGGAAGGCGTGGCTGCGGTTCGCCGTCGTGCACTCCGCCGCGGCGTTCCTGTCGGAGGAGTTCGTGGCCGAGAACTTCGCGTTCTACGGCACCCAGCTCACCGGTGTGCCGGTGAACCGCGAGCGTTGGAAGCGCGGCGTCGGCCTGGTCGAGGCGGCGCTCGGCGAAGCCGTCGGCAAGGTGTACGTCGAGCGGCACTTCCCGCCCGCGGCGAAGGATGCCATGGACGTCCTCGTGAAGAACCTGATCGAGGCCTACCGCGAGTCGATCACCGCGCTGGAGTGGATGACGCCCGAGACCCGGGAGCGCGCGCTCGCGAAGCTCGACGCGTTCACGCCCAAGATCGGTTACCCGGTGAAGTGGAAGGACTACTCCGACCTCGAGATCGAGGCCGACGACCTCGTCGGGAACGTCCGTCGCGCTCACGTCTGGGAGCACGACCGGCAGCTCGCGAAGGTCGGTCAGCCGATCGATCGCGACGAGTGGTACATGACCCCGCAGACCGTCAACGCGTACTACAACCCGCTGATGAACGAGATCGTGTTCCCCGCGGCGATCCTGCAGTACCCCTTCTTCGACGCCGACCGCGACGCCGCCGCCAACTACGGCGGGATCGGCGCGGTCATCGGCCACGAGATCGGCCACGGGTTCGACGACCAGGGCAGTCGCTTCGACGGCGACGGGTCGCTGCGCGACTGGTGGACGGATGCCGACCGCTCGGCGTTCGAGGAGCGCACCAAGGCGCTCATCGCCCAGTACGAGGCGCTCGTCCCCGAGGGCCTGAGCGAGGAGCACCACGTCAACGGCGCCCTCACGATCGGCGAGAACATCGGCGACCTCGGGGGCCTGGGCATCGCGCTCCGCGCCTACCGGCTGTCGCTCGGTGCCGACGAGCCCGCCGACGGTCCCGAGGTCGACGGGTACAGCGGCATCCAGAGGCTCCTGCTCAGCTGGGCGCAGATCTGGCAGCAGAAGGGCCGGGATGCCGAGACCATCCGCCTGCTGACGATCGACCCGCACTCGCCGAACGAATTCCGTTGCAACCAGATCGTGCGCAACATCGATGCGTTCTACGACGCGTTCGAGGTCACCGAGGGCGATGCCCTGTGGCTCGACGCGGACCAGCGCGTCACCATTTGGTGAGGTCGCGTTTGTTGCTCTCCTGACCCGGAAGGAGCCACGCTCGTGGGCATGCCACCGGTTCCCGAGCCTGCCGCACCCGAGCCTTCCGGAGGGTCCGTGGAATCGTCGCGACGCGACGCCCCGGCCCTCCGGGGTTCGGCGCGGAAAGGACCCCGACGCCTGCCGCGACGGGCGGCCGCCGGTCGCCGGTCGTTCACGGCGACGCTTCGCGCGCTCGACGAGCTCGCGGCGTCCGGGGCGAAGGTGTCGGTGCGCATCGACGACCTCGACGGCGGCTCCGCGGTGCTCGAGGGCGACGATTTCGTCACGCTGCCGGTCGCCGGACTGGGCGTCGTCCCGCTGCTGGTCGAGGTGGCCGCGGCGATCGAGGCCGGCCGCGTCGAGGCTCTCGAGATCATCGACCGCGCCACGGTCCACACCGCGTCGGCCGGGGGAGTGTGGCAGCACCTGAAGGCCCCGGCGCTGCCGCTGGCGGACGTGGCGGTGCTCGCGGCGTCCGCCGGGGACGCGCTCGCCGCCAACGCTCTGCTGCAGCGCGTCGGGCTGCCCGCGGTCCGCGCGCGCATCGAGCAGCTGGGGCTGCGGCGAACCGCCCTCCTCGACCGCTTCCGCGACGACCGCGGACCCGACGACGCTCCGCACGTCGCGCTGTCCACCGCGCGCGAGATGGCTGCCGTGTTCGCCGGACTCGTCAATTCCACGGTCGTGTCGCCGGGGGTCAGCGCCCAGGTCGCGGAATGGCTGAGCCTGAACCACGACCTGTCGCTGGTGGCATCCGCGACCGGTCTCGACCCGTTCGCCCACGAGAACGACCGCCACGGTCTGCTGTTCGTCAACAAGACCGGCCGATCCGAGGGCGTGCGCGCCGAAGCGGGCGTGCTCGGCGGCCCGCGTGCGGGCGTCGCCTACGCGCTCATCGCGAACTTCGACGACCTCTCGATCGCGCACCGTCTGCGCGCGCACGACGCGTTCCGCGTGCTGGGCGTGGAGCTGATGGAGTACGTGTACTGACGGCGGGTTATCCCGCAACTCGTCCCGGAACGCAATCCCTCCGTGCGCAATGCGGCCCGGTGGGAATCTGGTGCCCCCGAACACCAGAAAGGACTGGGACGATGTCCGACACCACCGCATCCACCGACCCGTTCGCAAACTCCGCCGGCCCCGAGGGGCACTCGATCACCGACTGGACCGACCTCGGTCGCGAGATGTGGTCGTACCTCACCGGCCGCGGCGCCGCGGTCAACTACTCGTTCGTCGACATGACCGTCGAGGTGCCCCGCGACATCGGACCCGACGCCCCCCGCGCGACCTGGAAGCTCAACGGCACCCTCCGCGTCACCACGAGCGACGACACCGCGCCGGGCTCCGACCCGTACCGCGGCAACTGAGAGCGGGCGCCGTCATGGTGCGCCTCGACATCGACCTCGCCTTCTCCGAGGAGGAGACGGGGACGGATGCCGCGCTCCCCCCGTTCGAGGGCACGATCACCGCCGCGGGTTCCGAGGTGCGCGTGACCATCAGCGACCCGTCGCGGCTGCCCGGCAACGGTCGCCGCACGCTCGCTGAGCTCTCCACGGTCGCCGACGCGCTCGCCGCGCGCGGAATATCGGTGCGCGTGGAGGGGCCGGACGGCCCGATCCTGCACCTGGGCGAGGTCAAGAGCAGCCTGCTGCAGCGGGTGGTGACCGGCTCGCCGCACATCCGACTCGGGTCCGTGGCGGCGTTGGCGCCGCTGCTCACCCGCCGCAACGGGGGCCAGGCGCTCACGTTCCCGGTGCCGCCGGGGACGCCGCTGCCGCTCGTGCCGACCGTCAACCGGTTCGTGCCGCGCCGGATCACGACGACGCACTACACCCCCGGATCGGGCCGGCCGCGCCTGATTTTCGCCGTCGGCTCCTCATCGTGGGACGGATCGCGCCCGCGCGAGTTCGACCTGCTCCCGACGAAGACCGTCATCGGGTCCGGCGACGAGGCCGACCTGCGTCTGCCCGGCCTCGCGCCCGTCCACGCCGAGATCCGGCACGAGGGCGACGACGAGTACGTCCTGTACGGATTCGACGTCGTCGGCGGCGGCGGTGCCGCGGTCGAGGGGCGTCGCGGTAACGGCCGCATCCTGCGCACGGGCGCGCGGATCGAGCTCGGCGACTGGCGCCTGGCGTACTTCCGCGCGGAGTGGGCCGATCACGGCCGTCCGTACGGCGGTCGTGTCGGCGGCGAGCTCGCGCGTCAGCGCAAGCAACCGCCGCGGGGAGGCCGCGGGCCGCTCGCGCAGGCCTCCGACCCCGACTGAGCCGGCCCGGGGACGCCGAGACCGCATCCGTCGGACAGTGTCAGGCGGATGCCGTCTCGGCGGGCCCGCTCTCGGGCGCCACCACCCGCCACACGCTCCGCGTCGACGCGGCCACGAGCGTCGCCGCCACGACGAGCGCGGCGCAGGTCCACAGCACCGGGGTCGTTCCGACCGCGTGGGCAGCCGGACCGACGACCGCTTCGCCCAGGGGCACGGCGATGAACGACCCGACCATGTCGTAGGAGTAGACGCGCGAGAGCGCGTCGCGGGGGATGTGTGACTGCAGCGATTGGTCCCAGGCGATCGCGAAGAGCTCGATGGCGAAGCCGCCGAGCGCGAAGCCGACGAGCAGCACGGGCACCACGGGAGCCGCCGCGAGGGTCGCGACCGGAACCGCGGCGAACGCCATCGCGGCGACGCCGATCCCGAGGGCGCGACGGGGCCGCCAGCGCAGCGCGACCACCGCCCCCAGCGCGAGGCCCAGGGTCTGCGCGCCGATGACGAACCCCCACGCCGACCGTCCGATCGTCTCGTCCGCCACGACCGGCCCGAGCACCGCGACCGCACCGGTGAACGCGGCGTTCAGGACGGCGAACTGCAGCACGACGATCCACACCCAGGAGCGGCTCGTGAACTCGCGCCATCCCTCCCGCAGGTCCGCGATCATCGATGTCCGCGGCGCCGCGGCGCGCTCGGGCAGGCGCAGCCGGGAGAAGAACGCGGCCGCGGCCGCGAACGCGGCGGCATCCACGGCCAGTCCCCAGCCCGGTCCCACCGAGGCGATCAGGATGCCACCCGCCGAGGCGCCGAGGATCGTGCCGCCGTTGAGTCCCAGGCGCAGCAGTGCGTTGGCCGAGCGCAGTTGGTCGGGCGGGACGGTGTCGGGCACGAGCGCGGCGGACGCGGGCAGGCTCACGCCGGCGACCGCGCCGTTGAGGATGCTCAACACGATCAACGCGGGCACGGTCGCCGACCCCGTCACGACGAGGGCGGCGACACCGCCCTGCGTGAGTGCCGCCGCGACCGATGTCCCCACGAGCAGGAGGTTGCGGGGGAGGCGGTCGGCGAGGACGCCGCCGAAGAGGAGGACGGCGACGTTCGCGATCGAACGGGCCGCGACGACGAGCCCCAGATCGGCGGCCGAGCCCGTGAGATCGAGCACGGCGAAGGCGAGGGCGATCGGTGCGACGGCGTTGCCCACGATGCTCGTCGTCCGCGCCGCGAGCAGCCACCGGAAGGCGGCGTGGCGCAACGGGCCCCGGCCGCTCACGGGCGCTCCAGTCGGAAGAGCGCCGCCGTCATCGAGACCGGCTGCGTCCCGGGGCTCCGCGGCGGCCGGGCGGCGGCGTGCAGGAGGGCAGAGGCCTCGGCGACGTGGTGCACCACCCGTCGCCACACCTCGGGATCGACCCACAGCTCGGCGTCGGTCGTGACGCCGGGGCCCTCGGCGCGCCGACGTGCGCGGCGCCGCAGCTCGTCGATGAGCGCCTCGACGTAGGACGCCTCGTCCTCGGCGGGGACGCGCGGTGCCGGGGGCGCGTCGGGATCGATCCGGCGCGAGGACGACTCGTGGCGGTAGCGCTTGGCATCCCCGCCCCGGAGGCGCACGGTCTCGACGACGCGGATCAGACCCACCCGCTCGAGCACGCGGAGGTGGTAGCTCGCCGACGCCTGCGAAACGCCGAGCTCCCGCCCGACCTCGGCGGCGCTCATGGCCGCTCCGGTCAGCAGGGACAGCATTCGGAGCCGGAGGGGGTGCGCGGTGGCGCGCAGCTCGTCGATGCGGGTCATGCCCCGATGCTCGCTCGGCGGGGGCCGACCGTCAAATGTCTCTTTGGGGGTCGGTGACCCCGGCCTCAAGACGTGAAGACGATGGTGTGGTTACCGCTGCGGATGATGCGGTCCTCGGCGTGCCACAGCACGGCGCGCGAGAGCACCTGACGCTCGACGTCGGCACCGCGGCGCGCGAGCTCGGCGGCCGAGTCGGCGTGGGTGACGCGGATCGTGTCCTGCTCGATGATCGGCCCCTCGTCGAGGTCGCCCGTGACGTAGTGGGAGGTCGCGCCGATGAGCTTGACGCCGCGTTCCTTGGCCTTCTTGTACGGCTCCGCGCCGATGAAGGCGGGCAGGAAGGAGTGGTGGATGTTGATCACCGGCACCCCGATCTTCTCGAGGAAGTCGGGCGAGAGGATCTGCATGTACCGCGCGAGCACGACGAAGTCGACGTTGCCGACGAGCAGCTCGAGGATGCGGGCCTCGGATGCCGACTTGTCGGGGCCGGGGGTGGAGGGGACGTGGAAGAACGGCACGCCGAACGAGCGGACGTCCTCGGCCGAGGTCGTGTGGTTGGACACGACCATGGGGATGCTCACGGGCAGGTCGCCGCGGCGGTGGCGCCACAGCAGGTCGAGCAGGCAGTGGTCCTGCTTGGACGCGAGGATCGCCATGCGCTTCGGGGTGGCGAGGTCGGTGAGCTTCCACTCGAGCTCGAACCCGTCGCGGAGCGTGCGGTGGAGATCCGCCTGGATCTCGGGCAGGGATGCCGCGAGGTCGGGGCGGTGGAACACCACGCGCTGGAAGTACGCCCCACCGCGCGTGCCGTCGGAGTACTGGTCGAAGGCGACGATGTTGCCGCCCTGCCGGGCGATGAGAGCCGAGACCGCGGCGATGATGCCGGGGGTGTCGCTGCCGTGGACGATGAGACACGCGTGATCGGGCTGCAGGTGGGGGCTCGCGGAGACCATCGGACCATTCTGCCGTGCCCCGGTGACGGCGGTGACCACCGCCTCCGCCCTCAGCCGACCCGCGCGCGGCCGCGCGGACCGCGGTGTCGGCGCCCGCGACTAGCCTGGTGGATGCCGCTGTGTGCGGCATCCCTCCCCTCTTCTCCCAGGAACCACCGTGATCAGCAGCCTCGAACGCCCCGGCTGGCGGACGTGGACGCTGTGGGGCGTGGGCGTCCTCGCTTACGTCGTGTCGATCGTCAACCGCACGTCGCTGTCGGCGGTGGGCGTGGATGCCGCCACCCGGTTCCAGGCCGACGCGTCGGCGCTGTCGATGTTCGCGGTGATCCAGCTGTTCGTCTACGGCGCGATGCAGATCCCCGTCGGACTGCTGCTCGACCGCTTCGGCGCACGACCGATGATCGCGATCGGCATGCTGCTGATGGCGGCGGGCCAGTTGGTCATGGCGTTCGCGGACGCGGTGGGGATCGGCATCCTGGCCCGCGTCCTCATCGGCGCGGGCGACGCGATGATCTTCCCCAGCGTGCTGCGCGTGATCGCGACGTGGTTCCCGGCGCAACGGGCACCGGTGCTCGTGCAGCTGACGGGGATCATCGGTCAGCTCGGCCAGATCGTCGCCGTCGTGCCGCTCGCCGCGCTCCTGCACGCGACGAGCTGGAGCGTCGCCTTCGGCAGCGTCGCGGGGCTCGGCGTGCTGTTCGCCGTCCTCACGTACGCGATCATCCGCAACCGTCCGCCCGAGCGGCGCGACGATGCGGTCGACACGTCGGTCGACACCCAGACCGGCACGATCCGCGTCGTCACCTCGGCGGCCGATCTGCGGCAGGGTTTCCGCGAGTCGTGGGCGCACCCCGGCACACGTCTGGGTTTCTGGTCGCACTTCGCCACGCCCTTCGCCGGCACGGCGTTCATGCTGCTGTGGGGCTTCCCCTTCCTCACCGCCGGTGAGGGGCTGCCTCCCGCGACCGCGTCGGGCATCATGACGCTCTTCGTGCTGTTCGGCATCGTGAGCGGGCCGGTGATCGGAGCCCTGTCCAGTCGGCATCCGCGTCGCCGGTCTCGCTGGCTCGTGCTGCCCACCGTGGTGTTCCAGGCGCTCGTCTGGATCGTCGTCGCGGCCTGGCCGGGACCGGCGCCCCTGTGGCTGCTGATCGTGCTGATGTTCGCTCTCGCGACCGGTGGCCCGGCGTCGATGATCGCGTTCGACCACGCACGCACCTTCACGCCCAGCCATCGCCTGAGCACCGCGACCGGCATCGTGAACGGCGGCGGCTTCCTCGCCGCGCTCCTCGCGATCCTCTTCATCGGTATCGCGATGGACGTGCAGGGTGCCGGCACCCCCGACACCTACTCCCTGGATGCCTTCCGCCTCGCGTTCCTCACGCAGGTGCCGCTGTGGCTGCTCGGGGGGATCGCGATCGTTGTCGAGCGCGGTCGCACGATCCGTCACGTCGGCGGGATGCCCCCGCGCTGACCCGCCGGCTCAGCCCTGCCCGGTGATGCGGCCCCACAGGTCGCCGACGATGGGCGCCAGGTCGGACGCGCGTTCGGCCGACCCGGTGACCACGGCGACCAGCGGGAACGCCGTCACCGCCAGCGCGACCATCACGGCCAGGACGGTCCAGACGATCGCGGTCGCCGTACGGCGGCGGGTCAGGGCAGCGAGGAGGAGTCCCACGCAGACGACGACCCCGGCGAGGGCCACGAGCGTCACGCTCGCCGCCGGGAAGGGGACGAGCCCGACCGTGGATGCCGTGGCCCCGGCGAGGAACCCGACGAGCGGCAGGAACAGTCCCGCCGCGATGACGACGACGAGAACGGTTCCGATCCCCGCCGTCACGAGGACTCCGCGCGGTCGGCGGGCGGTCGTGATGCGTCCGGCTCTCATCGTGTCGTCCTCTCGTCCGGGCCCGGGCGATCCGGGGCTTCACGGATAGGACGGTGTGCGCGGGCGCTTCGTCACGCCGCGGTGCGATCCCGCGTGGCTCGGCGCGGCATCCTCGTCCCACTTCATGCGGGTTTCGGCGTGCGGGAGCAGCAAGAAGGGGGACATGATCCGCCAGAAGTGGGACGAGGGGGGGCGCAGCGTGTTCCGTGGGCAAACGGGGCGAGGCACGCGCGGGCGGCGGATGCCAGACTCGGACCATGAGCACGTCCGGCATCGACATCCGCCCGCTCGACACCCTCGAGGCCATCGTCGCCGGGGCGCAGGTGTTCGACGACGTCTGGGTGGGGGATCGCGCGACGATGCCAGCGAACATCCTGCGGGCGTTGGAGCACTCGGGCAACTACGTCGTCGGCCTGTACGACGGTGACCGGATGATCGGGGCGTCCGCGGCGTTCTTCGGACCGCCCGCGGAGCGCACGATGCACTCGCACATCACCGGCATCCTGCCCGGATACCAGGGGCGCGGTCTCGGGCGTCAACTCAAGGTGCACCAGCGCGAGTGGGCGCTCGAGCGGGGGATCGGCCGCATCACCTGGACGTTCGACCCGCTGATCCGCCGCAACGCGCACTTCAACCTCGCCGTCCTCGGCGCGAGCGCCACCGAGTACCTGGTGAACCAGTACGGCGAGATGCCCGACGACGTCAATCGTGGCGACGAGTCCGACCGGCTGATGGTGTCGTGGGCCGTGGCCGAGCCGCCCGCCCCCACGCCCGCCGGCGATGCGGTGCGGGCGGTCGTCGAGATCCCGGATGACATCGAGGCGCTCCGCCGCAGCGACCCGACCGCAGCCGCCGAGTGGCGGCACCGCGTCCGCGATGAGCTCCGAGGGCACCTGGCATCCGGTCTCCGCATCGGCGGCGTCGGCGGGCGCGGGTACCTGCTCGTTTGAGTCAGTCGCCCGAGACGGGTACGTCCTTCTCTGCGGCGGGGTCGCCCTGCCCGGGGCCGGGACGCACGGCCGCGTCGTCGCGCACGTCGATGCGGGTGACGCCGTCGTGCTTCGTGACGTCGATGCGCGGGGCCGCGTCGGCCTCCGTCGCCTTCGGGGCGCTCGTCAACTGGTCGTGACGGTTCTCTTCGAAGCTCTTCTCGTCGCTCATCGCGTCACTCCTTTCCGGCCGAACGCCACGCGTCCGACTCCATGTGCGATCCCGCCTGCGGGCCCATCTGCAGCATCCCGCCGTCGACGACCCAGCTCGCGCCGGTGACGTACGAACCCGACGGCGACGCGAGGAAACGGATCACGTCGGCGACCTCGTCCGGCTTGCCCGGGCGACCGAGCGGGATGCCGGGACGGTGGATGCGGTCGGCATCCTCGGCATCCATGTCGTTGATGGGGGTGGCGATCTCGCCCGGCGCGACGGCGTTCGCGGTGATGCCGTACTGCCCGAGCTCGAGCGCCATGGTCTTGATCAGGCCGCCGAGCCCGTGCTTCGCCGCCACGTACGGCGCCGAGCCGACGCGCGGCTGGTGCTCGTGCACGCTGGACACGGCGATGAGCCGCCCGCCGTTCCCGGCCGCGACCATGCGCTTCGCGGCGGTGTGCAGGGCGAGGAACGCGCCGTCGAGGTTCAGGGCGATGTCGGTGCGCCACGTGTCGAGGTCGAGGTCGAGGAAGGGCCCGCCGATGCCACCGCCGGCGTTGTTGACGAAGACGTCGAGGCCGCCGAGCTCGTCGGCCATGGCGTTCACCGCGCCGGGGACCGAGCCGAAGTCGGTGGCGTCGAACTGCGCGACGACGGCGCGGCCGCCGCGGGCACGCACGCCCTCGGCCGTCTCCTCGGCACCGTCCTTGTCGGAGTGGTACGTGATGGCGACGTCGAGGCCGGCCTCGGCGAGCGCGAGCGCGGTGGCCGCGCCGATGCCCGAGTCCGAACCGGTGACGATCGCGTGGCGGGGAGTGAAGTCGCTCATGCCCGCGACGCTACGCGCGGGCGCGACGACGGGGAGCGGCCTTGCCAGGCCCGGGCGGGGGCGTTACGGTCGCGCTTCGCCGCCGCGCCCCGTGCCGAACTCCGGAGAAACGTGCGTGTTCGGGCCGTCGGAGGCCCGAGGGGCCGTCGGAACGGCGAATTCTCCGGAGTGCGGCACGCCGCAGGCGCGACACCGGCCCGCCGCCGGCGCGAGCCCGGCACGTTGCGGGCGCGAGCCCGACCCGCACAGCGCCCGATACCCTGCCCTCATGCCGCCCCGCACCTCCGCCGCCCCCGTGACCCTGGATGCCGTGGAGCTTCGCGTCCTGCAGATCCCGCTGGTGTCGCCGTTCACGACGTCCTTCGGCACCGAGACGGTGCGCGAGGTCATCGTCGTCACCACCGAAACCCCCGACGGGCGCGGGTGGGGCGAGGTGGTCACGCAGGCCGAGCCGAGCCGTCGTACTCCAGCGAGTACACGCAGGGCGCGTGGGACGTCCTGACCCGCTTCCTCGCGCCGGCCCTGCTCGGGCGCCGCACGGTCGCGCCGGAGGAGGTCGCCGGCATCCTGGCCCCGGTCGTCGGGCATCGCATGGCCAAGGCCGGGCTCGAACTCGCCGTGATCGACGCGGCGCTGCGCGCCGAGGGCCGCAGCCTCGGGCAGTACCTCGGTGCCGAGAAAGACCGCGTCCCCTCGGGCGTCTCGGTCGGCATCCAGCGCGACCCCGCCGCGCTCGTCGACACCGTCGGCGGGTACCTCGACGAGGGCTACGTCCGCATCAAGATCAAGATCAAGCCCGGACGCGACATCGACGACACCGCCGCCGTGCGGGCGGCGTTCGGCGGCATTCCTCTTCAGGTGGATGCCAACTCCGCCTACACCCTCGCGGATGCCGACACGCTCCAGGGCCTCGACGCCTTCGACCTCCTCCTCATCGAGCAGCCGCTGCAGGAGGACGACCTCGTCGACCACGCGACCCTGGCGAAGCGCCTCACCACACCGGTGTGCCTGGACGAGTCGATCGTGTCGGACAAGGCCGCGGCTGACGCGCTGCAACTCGGTGCCGCGGCGATCATCAACATCAAGGCCGGCCGTGTCGGCGGCTACCTCGAGGCCCTCGCGATCCACGACCGCTGCCGTGCGGCCGGGATCCCCGTGTGGTGCGGCGGCATGCTCGAGACGGGCATCGGGCGGGCCGCCAACGCGGCGCTCGCGGCTCTCCCCGGGTTCTTGCTGCCCGGTGACATCTCGGCATCCGCCCGCTTCTACGACCGCGACATCGTCACCGAGCCCGCGGTAATCGAGGACGGGCACGTGCGCGTCCCGACGGGGCCGGGGCTCGGCGTCGAGATCGACGAGGCGGCACTCGAGGAGTTCACCGTGCACCGCGAGCGGATCACCCGATGAGCAGCGCGCGGTCGGGACTCTCGGAGACCGACCGCGACGACGTGCCCTGGGGGCGGGCGCCCGTCGGGGGCATCCCGATCCCGCCCTTCGCGGATGCCGCGGAGCACCGCACCTACCTTCGTGCCCTCCAGACGTTCCTGCTGCTGCTCGACCGGGGCGAGCCGTCGGCCGCGACGATCGCGCTGGCCGCCGCGCTCGAAGCGGAGCTCCCGCGGACCTCGGGCGAGGCTCCGACGCACCTGTCGCCGCTGGCGCTGCGGGTCAGCCTGTCGACCTTCTTCCCGGCCCCGTGGACGCCCGAGGCGCTCGCGTCGGCGCTCGACGGCTTCGGCTACGGCGTGCCCGTCCGTGGTCGGGGTGGGTGGTCCTGGGGCGGGGATCCCGACTACGCCGCGCGGCCCGCGCAGCGGGGGTGGGAGATCGAGCGGCACGAGCGCGGCTCGTTCAGCCACGCGATGATCGCGCACGAGGGCGATCTCGTGCTGCTGTGGATGGACATGTTCCGCAACCGCTTCCCGTATCCAATCGCGCACGTCGCCGACCCCGCAGCGCCGGCGCTCGACTCCCTCTCGGACGCCGCCCGCGCCACCCTGGCCGCCCACGCCACGAACGTCGCGATGCCCTATCTGCAGAACTGGATCCGCGAGCGCGACGACGCCCGAAACGGCGGGCCCGGCGCGGCGGGATCGCTTCGATAAACTGGATGCCGCGCACTCGCGCTCGCACCCACAGCTTTCCCGACCATTGGAGCCACCGTGGCCGAACAGTCCCGCCTCGACAAGGTCATCTCGCTCGCCCGCCACCGCGGGTTCGTGTTCCAGGCCGGTGAGATCTACGGCGGTTCGCGTTCGGCGTGGGACTACGGCCCCCTCGGCACCGAGCTGAAGGAGAACATCCGTCGCCAGTGGTGGCAGACGTTCGTGCGCGGCCGCGGCGACATGGTGGGCCTCGACTCGAGCATCATCCTGCCCAAGCGCGTGTGGGAGGCGTCGGGCCACGTCGCGACCTTCACCGACCCGCTGGTCGAGTGCCTCCACTGCCACAAGCGCTTCCGCTCCGACAACCTCATCGAGGACTTCGAGGCCCGCAAGGGTCGCAAGGCCGAGAACGGCCTCGCCGACATCCCGTGCCCCAACTGCGGCACCAAGGGTCAGTACACCGAGCCGAAGGCGTTCTCCGGCCTCGTGAAGACGTACCTCGGCGTCGTCGACGACGAGTCGGGCCTGTACTTCCTGCGCCCCGAAACCGCGCAGGGCATCTTCGTGAACTTCTCCAACGTGCTCACGGCATCCCGTCGGAAGCCCCCGTTCGGCGTCGGCCAGGTGGGCAAGGCGTTCCGCAACGAGATCACCCCCGGCAACTTCATCTTCCGCACGCGCGAGTTCGAGCAGATGGAGATCGAGTACTTCACGCCCCCGGCCGAGGCGCAGCAGTGGTTCGAGCACTGGGTCGAGGCGTGCTGGGACTGGTTCGTCGACCTCGGGATCGACCCCGAGAACATGAAGCGGTTCGATGTCCCCGAAGACGACCGCGCGCACTACTCCGCCGGCACGATCGACGTCGAGTACCGCTTCGGCTTCCCGGGCAAGGAGTGGGGCGAGCTCATGGGCGTCGCGAACCGCACCGATTACGACCTGAAGAGCCACTCGGATGCCTCGGGCTCGAGCCTCACGTACTTCGACCAGGCCTCGGGTGAGAAGTACACCCCGTACGTCATCGAGCCGTCTTTCGGTCTCACGCGCGCGATGATGGCCTTCCTCGTCGACGCGTACCGCGAAGAAGAGGTGCCCAACGCGAAGGGCGGCACCGACACCCGCACGGTGCTGAAGCTCGACCCGCGCCTCGCGCCGGTGAAGGCCGCCGTCCTCCCCCTGTCGCGCAACGAGCGTCTGTCGCCGCTGGCGCGCGAGGTCGCCGACACTCTGCGCGCGGCCGGCTGGAACGTCGACTTCGACGACGCCGGGGCGATCGGCCGCCGCTACCGCCGTCAGGACGAGATCGGCACGCCGTACTGCGTCACGATCGACTTCGACTCGCTCGACGACAACGCCGTGACCGTCCGCGACCGCGACACGATGGGCCAGGAGCGCATCCCGCTCGACGGCCTGCACGCCTACCTCTCCGAGCGCCTGCGCGGCGCCTGAGATCGTGACGGGCTCCGACGACTTCGTCGAGATCATCCGGGCGGCAGTCGAGGCCGACCCGGGCAACGTCGGTCTGCGCGTCGACCTCATCGAGCTGCTGCTGCAGGACCGCCTCGACGAGGCTGCGGCCGAGATCGAACAGCTCTCATCGATCGGAGCGAACGCGGCCACCGTGCTCGTGCTGCGGGCCCGGTTGGCGGCGGCGCGTCTGCGGGCGGGTCAGGTTCCGGATGCCGCGGCGCCGGTGTCCGCGGAACCCTCCGCGCCGGAGCGGCCCGCGCCCGCGCCGCCCGCTGCTCCCGCACCGCCCGCGGCATGGCCTCCGCCCGCGGCATCCGTGCCTCCCGCCGCGCACGGGTCCACGGCATCCGCCGCCTCGCCCGACGAACGGGTGGCCGGACCTTCCGCGACCTCGCAGCCCGAAGTTCCGGCCTGGGACGTGGAGCGTCCGTCGGTCACGTTGGCCGATGTCGCCGGCATGGACGAGGTGAAACGGCACCTCGAGGCGTCGTTCCTCGCGCCCATGCGCAACCCGGAACTGGCGAGCATGTTCGGCAAGCGTCCGCGCGGGGCTCTGCTGATGTACGGCCCACCGGGCTGTGGCAAGACCTTCATCGCCCGGGCCATCGCCGGAGAGCTGGAGGCGAACTTCGTCCACGCGACGGTGGCCGACCTGTTCGGCGAGCTGGTGAGTCAGACCACGGGCGCCATCCGGGCGTTGTTCGAGACGGCGCGGGCGTCGCGCCCCTGTGTCATCTTCCTCGACGAGTTCGACGCGATCGGGGGACGCCGCACCTCCGGCGGGTCGAACTCCACCGCCTGGCGGACGATCACGAGTCAGCTGCTCGAAGAGTTCGACGGGGTGGATGCCGCGAACGACGGCGTGTACGTGCTCGCGGCGACGAACCGGCCCTGGGACGTGGATCCCGCGCTGCGTCGCCCGGGACGCCTCGACCGCACCGTACTCATCCTGCCGCCGGATCAGGAGGCTCGCGAGACCATCCTCGAACGGGGCCTGCGGGACAAGCCTGTCACCGCGGTGGACGTGTCCGACATCGCCCGGCGCACGTCGGAGTACTCGGGGGCCGACCTGTCGTACCTGGTCGAGACCGCGGTCGAGACGGCGTTCATGGAATCTCTGCGCGACGGCGTACCGCGCATGATCACCACGGCCGATCTCGAGCGGGCGGCGGCGGCGTCCGTCCCGTCGACGCGGGCGTGGTTCGAGCAGATCAAGCCCGTCCTCGACTACGGGGTCGACGACGGCACGTTCGCGCAGCTCCGCGCCTATCTCAAGAAGCATCGGATCTGACCGTGCCCGAGGTCGAGCCGCTCGAGCGGGCACGGCTCTATCTGCAGGCGGGCCGACCGATCGAGGCCCGGACGCAGCTCCAGGCGATCCTCGCGGAGTCGCCGACCGATGCGCGGGCGCACCTGCTCTCCGCTCGGGCGGAGATCCTGATCGGAGATCCCCCCTCCGCCGAGGCGCATGCGCGTGCGGCGACCGCCGACCCTGACGTGCGGGCGGTGGCGTTCGGCGTCCTCTCCGAAATCGTCGGCCTCGACCCCCTTCGCAAAGCTGAGGCCGTCGACCTTGCCTCCGCCGCCGTGCGCGCCGATCCCGCAGACTGGCAACTGCGCGGCATCCTGGGGAGATCGCTGGCTCGCACCGGCGACCTCGGCAACGCGTGGGCGCAGGCCGAGGAGGGGGTGCGACTCGCGCCAAATGATCCCTCCTCGCGCGCCCGGGCACTCGTCGATCTCGCGCGCGTTCCCCTCGCCGACCGTCGCGGAGGGCAGCGGATGCGCGCGATCATGAGAGATGCTGCGGCTCTCGACCCGACCGACCCCGAGGTCGTCTCAATGCTCGCCGTCGCGCAACTCCACGCCGGACGGCGGCGGGAGGCCATCGCGACGTCGCTCGGGGTGCTTCGATCCTCGCCGACCGACCGATTTCCGGTGGTCGTGGCACGCGTGGCGATGCATGCGATCGTCGCGCGGTTCTCGCTCGTCCTCCTGGGCGTGGGGTTGCTCGCGCCGGTCGCCGCGGGCCTCGTCGCCCGTGGCACCGTGTCGGGGACTCCCGCACGGGTGGGCGGGGCTGTGGGGCTCACGGCGATCGCCGTGGCGGTGACGCTGATGGTGCGCTCGCTCACGCGTGCGATCGATCGCCGTCGCTTGTGGACCCTGGTCCGCCGGCAGGCCGGATTCTGGGTCGGTGTCGCGGCAGTCGCGATCGCCGTTGTCATCTACGCCGTCGGCCTGATCTTCGGAGTCTTCCTGCTGCCCCTGCCCCTGCTGGCGTTCCTCGTCGTCGTGCTCATCTACCGCTGGTCTTCGCCGCGCTGACCACTGATCCTCGCGGCCGTGGCCGGACTCGGAAGCGTCAGCCGCGTCCGTCGGGCGCGAGGTCGTGGGCAACGCCACCCGACACCGCGGCCAGTGCGGCGATCACGCGCGCGGCGCGCCGCTCACTCTCCCACGGCGCGACGAGATCGATCCACCACCGCTCCGCATCGGCCGGGGCATTGTCGCCGAGAAGGCGTCGGACCTCGACCGGTCGGGCGGGGACCGGGTGCACGATCGTCAGCACGGTGGCATCCCCGTCGACGAGCACGATCTGCATTCCGCCCGCATCCATGCGGTACGTCAGCGTCGGCTCGGTGGCGGCCACGGCATGGGCGACCTCGCGCAGGCCGATCACCCGCGGCGTCAGAAGGACGTATTCGTGAGGCATCAGCGGCTCCGCCACTCGTCGATATCGAGGCGGTACCCCGTCAGTTCCGCGACGCGCTCGACCCCGAGGGTCTCGGTGATCTCGACGAGCCGGTTCCACGCGATCTCAGCCGGCTCTCCCGACCGTCGCAGCGGGATCACGAGCGCCGGCGTGCGCGGTCGGCCGGCGATGCGGGCGTTGAATCGCCGACCCCAGGTCGCCGGGTCGAGCGCGAGGTCGCGCACCGCGGGAGCCCCGATCAACAGCGCGAGCGGTCTCGCCGTCGGGGCGACGAACGCCGAGGTCGTCAGGTCGGCACGACCAGGGCGCGTGAAGAGCGCCGCCATGAGGGGCCAGGGGGCGACGGCGAGTTCGTCGAGAGCCTCCACCGCGGCGTCGGCGCGCGCATCGGTAGCCGAGTCGTCCAGGCTGCCGAGCGAGACGAGCGCCTCGGTCACCTCCTCGACCCCGCGCGCCGTGCGGCGGGCGGTAAGCGTCGCGACCACGGGGCGCGCGGAATCCCCGATTGCGATGAGGCGGGTGTCGCTCGGCATCCGGGTTCTCGCGAAAGCGGTGAGGGCATCGCGGTCCCAGGCGTACTCGGCCGGTTCGTTCGGGCCCCACGCGCCAGGAGCGGCCTCGGCCGAGCGGCCCAGGATTTCGAGCGCAGCGCCCAGGCGGGTCGAGGCATCCGCCCGATGACGGACCGAGACCGACGCGACCAACTGCAGCGTGGTGGGCTGCTCGAGTTGGAGGGCGTCGGGGTGCGGGGCGGCGGAAGTGCTGTCGAACGCGGCCGCGAGGTCGTCGAGGGGACGCCACGTGAGTCCGTCGCGCAGCCCGCCGGTGGTGCGTACGACCCAGGGCACGCGGGTGGCCGTGAGGGCCGCGCGCATCGGTTCGGTCAGGCGCGTGCCGTCACCGGTGAGGAAGACGAGCGGATGCCGCGCCATCCCCGCCCGCCGAAGCAGGTCGCTGCGCGTCGCCGTCAGGGGGAGCAGCGGTGCTCGGCTCTCCGATACCGCGATCCCCCCGACGACCTCGTCGATGAGGGCATGGCTCACGATGCGCTGTGCGTCCCTCGACAGATCGACCACGTTTTCTATCATGGTCGAGGGCGAAGGCGGAGGTGGACGATGACAGGATGGCGTGTGTCCCCGGAAGGGGTGCAGCAGGTGCTCACGGGAGTCGACGCAGCAGCGACATCGATCGCGACGGCTCTCACGGGACTCTCGGACCAGCTGTCGGCGGCTGTCGCCGGCACTCGCTCAGCTGAGGTCGCCGAGGCGATGCAGGCGTTCGTCGAAGCTCAGACGGCCGATCTGACTCTCATCGAGCAGCGCATCCCGAGCGCTCGGCAGGCCGTCATCGACGCCACCAACGCGGTCACGGCGGGAGACCTCGAGATGGCGACGACGACGCAGGCGCTCGCCGCGTCGGCCTGGACTCCGGATGCCGGGGCCTTCGTGCGCCACGGCGGATCGGTGCCGTACTGATGTCGCACGGTCTGATCGATCCGGCGAAGCTACCGGGCCTCGACCTCGACCTCGCCGGGGTGGCTCAGGCGGCCACGGACATCGCCTCGCGTGCGGGCTCGATCAGCCAGGCCGGGACCGATGTGGCCTCCTCGTGGTCGGCCTTGCCGGGGTCGTACGAATCGACCGGTGCGGAATCGGTCTACGTCGCGATGAATCCCGTGCGCGACGCCTCCGACCGCGTCGGCAGCGACCTGGCCTCGGTCGCGAGCGCCCTCAGCACCTGGGCGACGACCGTTCAACCGATCCTCTCGCGCGTGGCCGACCTGCGCACGGATGCCGAGGCGTTCGTCTTCGAAGCGAACACCTTCCAGCCGCGCGTCACCGCGACGGGCAACCTCGCCGTGACTTTCCTGCCGGTCCAGGTGGACAACTGGTGGGAAGACCCCGAGATGGTCCAGCGGAACGCGGACCTCGTCGACCAGGGGCACCTCCTCGGCGAGCAGCTGCGCGTCGCGAACGAAGACCTCGCGAACGCGATCCGCCGCGCAGCGGGACTGTCCACCTCCGCGGTCGCCGGCGCCGCGACGACAGCCCCCGACAACCTCCAGACCGACTGGGGCACCGCGTCGCCGCGCGAGGAGTCGTGCGCCGAGAAGACGATCGGCTTCCCGATGCACCTCACCGGTGGCGTGCTCACCGGTGCGTGGGACATGGTCGGCGGGCTCGGGATGCTGCTGGGCGGATACGACTTCAAGAGCTGGCCACCGCCGGCTTGGGCCGTGGCCGGGGAGCTGATGTCGGGCGACCTTCAGGGCGCGATGGACCGTGGCGGTGCCTGGCTCTCGGGTTGGGCACAGTCGTGGGTCGGTCTCGGACATCTCGTGACGGGCGTCTCGATGGGTTTCCTGGCGCCGGTGATGTCGGAGGTCGTTGCCCCCGGGCAGATCGCCGACCTCAAGTCGAAGGGCGTCGACACCGGTTTTCTCGAGTGGCAGCAGCAGTGGACGCGCGACTCGTACCGGTCGTACATCGACCTGTTCGGGAGCTTCGTGGGGTACCACGCGCCGGAGGAGTGGTGGAACGCTTCGCCCGATCAGTGGGGAGAAGGCTGGTCCGATTGGGGTAAGGACCCGGGTGGTACCGCGGGGACCTCGCTCTTCAATGTCGCATCGATCTTCCTTCCCGCCAAAGGTGGCGGCGCACTCCTCGACGGGGTGCGGGTCGGGCGCGGGGCCGAGGGCCTGGGTGACGACGTCGGTCGGGTCGGGGCGGGCGAGCGCAGCCTCGATCTCGGCAGCACCCCTTTCCGCCCTGGCGGCCTCGCCGACGACCTGGCGAAGTTCGGTGGCGCGCAAGATGACCTGACCAGCACTCTCGGCCGCAGCCCGCTCGATGACGGTGGCACCCTGCTCGACGACATCCGCGGCGGAGATCACGTCGTCCGCCTGAACGCGGATTCTCCGCGCGTTCACATCGAGCCGGACGGCGAGAGCCCCGGTCCTGTGCCGACCCCGTCCGACGCGCCGCCTGGAGGGGTCTTCGGTACACACCCCGCCCCCTCCGACTCGGCGAATGCGCAGGCCTCCATGCCGCTCGGCCCGCCCTCCGATCAGGCGCGTGTCTACTCGACCCCCGACGGCGCCTCCGTCAGATCTCACTGGGCCCCGGAGCAGACGGAGGCCTGGCCGTCGGGTATCGATGAGACACGTGCGGCTCTCGAAGGAACCGGCTACACCCTCGACGACTACAACAGGCTCATTCATCAGCCGAGCGGTCCACTCGACCCAGCCGATGCGGCCCTCATCCGTCACGTGCGGGGACAGATTGCCTGGAACGATCAGACGGTCTTCCAAAAGGTCATCCCACCCGGTGAGGCGTCGCAGCGCGCGTTGGGAACGTATGCTTACGCACCCGACTCGCTCGGTGGATACGTGGCTCGTCTGCAAGACGTGACCAATCTCAGTGACTCCAAAGCCGTGTACAGCGGACTTCGTCTTGACTACCCCGACTCACCCTTCCACTCGCTTCTCGACGGGCCGATCCAGATGATCCGTTACCAACGCGCGGACGGGTCGCTGACGATTCCGTTCGACCGACACGTTTCAGGTGGCCCAAGTTCGTTTGCCGACGCCGACCCCTTCACAGGAAAGGGTTACACCTATTCCGGGATTCCTGGGCCCGACGGGAATGTCATTCCCGAGCTATACGCATCGGCGGGAACCAAGATCAAACCTGGCGCTGAGATGTGGGAAGTCACTCCAGGTGGCACGTATCGTATGCTCGCGGTCCTGAACGAGGCCGGTGGATGGACACCGGTGGGCGGGTGGAAGCCGTGATTGCGAGCGGGTTGCATCCACGGGGTCTTTTCGGCCGCATCGAAGGCCACGAGGTCCCTCTTCTCTCCCTGGGCGATGCGGGCCTCTTCGGTGCGCAGGTGGACTGGGTCTCGCTGGATCGGGGGCACCTCCCTCGCGGTGTGGCCACTCTCCCCCACTCCGGGCTTTCGGGGCCATCGACGGTCCTGGTCGCCCGCCAGCTCGTCCAAGACATCCGATCCTGGCATTGGTACGTCTTCTGTGAAGGTGAATGGTGCTGGGTAGGGAACGTCCGAGATGGCGATGTTCTCATCCACACGGACTCAGCGATCCTCGCGTCCTCGGATCCCGCGTGGGAGGGGCATCGAAACGACGGATGGCACCGGTGGGTGGCCGCGGAGGGGCTTCAGATCGAGGCTCGATCCGAGCCCATAGGCGATAGCGTGCACAGGTGACGCCGCTGCAGAAACTGCTCTTCCCGCCGACGGTACGTGCGTACCTCGAGAAGGGGGCGTCTCTGCTCGCTGGGCCGGTAGTGCGCCTCGGCGACGCGACTTCTTGGCGTACGGCCGGCGATGTCCTGCGCGCCTACGGCGTCGAGGACCGCGATGTCCGTTCGGTGGACGTTCTGCGATGCGCCCCGTCGCCGCTAGACCGGGTGGCCATCCCGCAGGCCGGGGACCCGACGACAGTCGCGGGCTACGGGGCCGGATATTTGCGCGCGGGAATGACTCCCGTCTGGGACATCGCAGCCACCGAGGTTCCGCGCGATGCCGAGATTTGGCGCATCTTCGCAGACGGCCATCAGGAACTCATCGGCGCCTACGGTGGTCCAGCGATCGGGTGGCGGGGGTCGTCGGTTTTCGCTCCGCCGACCTCGCTGGTGGGGCCGCGGGCGGTGTGGGGGGGTCGCGAATGGCGAGCCGCGTGGATTGACGACTCCCGTGTCGAGCTCGTGGCACTCAGCGAGGTGCCCCTTGAAGGGTGCGAAGAAACGCGGCCGTGGGTGTTCCGACGAGTGGTCGACGCCGCCTCTTGCGACCGGATCTTCGCATTCGAGTTCTCCGCGCAGTGGCGGGGCCTTCCCTGCGTGCTCCTCCAGAGCAACACCGCTGAGGCGGCCGTCCTGTTGCGTGTCGACCCGGAAGAGGCCGCACAGGTCGGTGCGACAGTCCTCGAGCCCGGCGTGTTCTGGCACCTCGTCCCGAGCGACGAGGTGAGCGACATTCAAGCGATCCAGCGGGAGCTCCCGCGCGGGTGAGACCGCTGCGCGAAGTGTGTGAGGAGTTGAACCATGACTGATGGTCTCGGGCGTCTGCGTGAGATCCCTACTCCGGGAGCACAATGAATTCTTCGCGGTATGTCGACGACGTCGCGATCGCCCTGTACGACTCGATGAGCTCCGAACTCCTCGCGAGTTTCGGGGGCGGCGTGAGTATTGCGAAGTTCCTGGGCGAGCTCGACGACGACGGGGCGCGGCAGTCGTGGTCGACCCGAATCTCGCGGGAGCTCGCCGAACTCCCGCCGAATGCGCTGAACAGCCTCGTCATCCATCAGGGCTCCGCGACGGTGAGCGTGTCGAATGAGGTGGTAGCGAGATTCGGGCTGGGTGAGGTGACGGTGTCTATCTCGGGAGACGATGTCTGGGAGACGGCCTTGCGTCCCGGTTTCAGCGTCGCGATCATCGTCGGTCTCGGCTGGAGCCGCTGGGGGCAACGGTGGGTGGACGAACTTCGACGTGTGGGCCTGAGGCGGGGCCCGATCGTTGATATAGGGGACGGTCGTGCGCTGCACTGGGTCGCTCAGCGTCCCGACGAACCCGGGCCGTGGACCTGTGCGCGTTCTGCGGAGGGCGCGGCTCTCATCAGTGATGCGGAGTCGCTGGGGACCCCGCGCCTGCGGGAAGTGTATGAGGAGTTGAACCGTGACTGATGGTCCTGGGCGTCTGGAAGACGCCCTCGCGAAATTGCCGATCTTCCGCGGTGTGGTGTGGAGGGGGGCGGGCTTCGAGCTGACGACGCCGTTCACCCTGCAGGCGCCTCTTCCCACGTCGAAGGATGCGCGGGTGGCGTCCGAGAACTTCCGCGCTCCCTCCCTTCACGCGATCGTCTCGGTTTCGGGACGCGAGATCGGGCCGCTCTCCCGTCACCCCGCGGAGGCCGAGGTTGCGCTCCTTCCAGGGTCCACGCTCACCCCGGCCACCGGGGTGCATCTCGTCGAGGGGTTCAGCGTGCAAGTCGTGAGGGAGGTGTCCCCGAGCGGGGAAATCGCCCCCATGGTCTCGGACGACGACCTGGCACTCATACTCGAGCCGGCTCGCTTTGCACCTCGGGTCGACATCACGAGCCCGGGCCGCTTCTTCGTCGAGTGAGCCTGCAATGGCCTGCAATGCAAAGGGAATGGGATGAGAGTGCCGGATCTCGGGCCGATGGGGAGGCTTGCTGCCGAGTTCAGTAGAGCACTCACCGCGGTGTTCGAGAAAGATCAAGAGGGGTTGATCTTCCGCGAACTCGTAGAGGGTGAGCGCCCGTCTTTGCGAGCCACATTCGTGCTGTACGACTTCTGGGAGATCGACTTCTCCTCTGAGCGCGGGATCTTCGGCTTCGGTATCCCATTCCGTGACTCCTCCGTGTCTCTGCTTCTCGGCCCCACGGATACTCTGCGACTCGATGACCTCGAGCGCCTCTTCCATGAACTGGATGAGCGAGTGCGGCTCCGAATCCCCGACAAGTACCTCGCGGCGCGCGAGGCGGGTGACGCCCCTCGAATCGACGGCTCGGCGGGAAAGGGTGCGGCAGAACATGCCCACCGGGTCGTGCGCGCCCTGCGTGACATCCTCGGAACACGGGTCAGTCGTCTCACCGTCCAGGACCTCGTGGACAGCGATGGTCACGTCGAGTTCTCGGTCGTCTTCGAGATCTACAACTACTTCCCGGTCCGGTTCAACTACGATCGCGGCAGTTTCGGATTCGCCATCGTCCACGGCGAGCGCGGGGTGTCCATCACACCCGCGGGCGGGCACTGGCCGCCCTTGTCGGAACTCCCCCTCGTGCTGAGACACCTCGACCGAGAGATCAGATCACGCATCCCGTACGGATTCCTCGAATCCCACGGATGGGCGGAGCCGGTGGCATCCGAGATCGTGCTCGATCCGGCCCTGATCACCTTCGCGGCTCAGGCGGGTTACCGCCCTCACCACGACGTCACGTCCCTCACTCTTGCCAACGCGGGCGGCGAGATCAGATACACCGTCGCGGCGGTGCCGGACGGGTACCTCCTTACCCGGGCGGACCGGGCGGGGGAGCCGGAAGAGCTCATGTGGGCGGTGACGTTGAGCTTCGTCGAAGTGTTCCTCGTCGAGCTCATGTCGCCGAGCATCAGGCATCGTCGGTTGCCGCGTATCTCGCTGCCTCACGGTTGGGACGAGGCCGCGGACGGCTTCGAGCCGTTTCGCGCGGAGGGGCGATGGACGGGACTGCGTCGCGACGGGGTCGCGCTTCCGGTGCGCCTCGTCGACCGGGACATCGTGCATCCGGTGATCGGATACTCCCACCTTCTTGGGGGTTCGCTGCGCGAGGTGATCGACTCTTTCTCGGCCCCCGACGGAGCACCCCTGCTCACGGTGTTCGTGAGGACGGCGCCTGTCGAGCGGCCCTGACAGCGTCGTGACAGCACCACCCCCGCCGTGACAGCGGCGCGACAGAGCCCGCGGCGCATCCTGTCGTCATGACCACCTCATCCACCCGCGTTCCCGCGGTGCGAGCCGAAGGGCTCGTCAAGACGTTCGGCTCGAACAGGGCCGTCGACGGCGTCGACCTCGTCGTCGAAGCCGGGACCGTCTACGGCGTTCTCGGCCCCAACGGTGCCGGCAAGACCACCACCATCAGCATGCTGACGACGCTGCTGCGTCCCGACGGCGGGCGGGCCGAGATCTTCGGCCACGACGTCGTCAAGGACGCGCACATCGTGCGGCAGCTCATCGGCCTCACCGGGCAGTTCGCCTCGGTCGACGAGAAACTCTCGGCCACCGAGAACCTCATCATCTTCGCCCGCCTGCTCGGGCTGTCGCGGGCCGATGCCCGCCGCAAGTCCACCGAGCTCCTCGAGGAGTTCGGCCTCACCGAGGCGGCATCCCGTCCGCTGGCGAAGTTCTCCGGCGGCATGCGCCGTCGCCTCGACCTCGCGGCATCCCTCATCGCCCAACCGCCGCTCATCTTCCTCGACGAGCCGACGACGGGCCTCGACCCCCGCACCCGCGGGCAGATGTGGGACACGATCCGGCGGCTGGTCTCGACCGGCTCCACCGTCGTGCTCACGACGCAGTACCTCGACGAGGCCGACCAGCTCGCCGGCCGCATCGCCGTGATCGACCGCGGACGCGTCGTCGCCGAGGGCACGGCGCTCGAGCTCAAGGCATCCGTCGGTCAGGCGTCGCTGGTGCTGCGCCTGCAGCCGGGCTCCGACCTCGAGGTCGCCCGAGCGACCATCGCGCGGGTCCTGAATGCCACGGCCGTCGTTTCTCCAGAGGCGGCGCGCCTCACGGTGCCGATGTCCGACCCCGACGAGGTCACCGATCTGCTGGTGGCCTTCCGCGCGGCCGGCGTGCACCTGAGCGAGTTCAGCGTGCAGCAGCCGACCCTCGACGAGGTGTTCCTCACGCTCACCGGCAGCGGAGTGCCGGCCGACGACGACGCGGCGCGCGAAACCGCCGCCGACCTGGAAGGAGTCCGCTCATGACCGCGATCACGATCGCCCGCGATCTGCCCCGCACCGCGGGGCTGGGTCAAACGTTCCGCAACACCCTCACCATGGCCTGGCGCGGACTGTTGAAGATCCGCCGCACCCCCGAGCAGCTCATCGACGTCACGGTGCAGCCGATCCTGTTCACCCTGATGTTCACGTACATCTTCGGCGGCGCGATCGCCGGCGACGTCGCGAGCTACCTGCCGATCATCATCCCCGGCATCCTCGTGCAGACCGTCATCACGACCTCGGTCGTGACGGGCGTGCAGCTGCGCGAGGACATGGACAAGGGCGTGTTCGACCGGTTCCGGTCGCTGCCGATCGCGCGCATCGCACCGCTGTCGGGAGCGCTGCTCGCCGACACGGTCCGCTACGCGATCGCGACGACGCTGACGTTCACGATGGGCTTCATCATGGGCTTCCGGCCCGCCGGTGGCCTCGGTGCGGTCGTGCTCGCCGGCATCCTGGTCATCGTCTGCTCGTGGGCGATCAGCTGGATCTTCGCGTTCTTCGGCGTGATCGCGCGGACCGCGTCGAGCGTGCAGGGCGTTTCGATCCTGATCCTGTTCCCGCTCACGTTCCTCTCGAACGCCTTCGTGCCCTCGAACACGATGCCCTCGTGGCTGCAGTGGTTCGTCGACATCAACCCGGTGTCGCACGTGGTCACCGCGGTCCGCGATCTCGTGAACTCCGGGACGCTCGGCTCGGACGCCGTCCTGTCGCTGGTCGGCGCGGCCGTCATCGTGGCGGTGTTCGCGCCGCTGACGGTGCGCGCCTACATGCGGAAGGCCTAGTCGAGCAGCGCCAGGAGCACGTCGGCATCCACTTCTCCCAGAGGGATGCCGGGCGCGGATGCCGGAGCCTCTCCGGTGTCCGCGCTCAGGCGTTCGTCGACCCAGCGCCGGAACGGATCGCGTTCGTCCGCCGCGCCGCGGACGGCTTCGGCCCGGGCCAGCGCTTCGCGCGCGACGTCGGGGCGGCCCGACGCGGCGCTCCATCCGGCGACGGCGACGAGGACGGCCGCGACGATCGGGTGGTCGTGCGACCGGACCGCGAGGGGCAGCGCTTCCCGGAGGGCGGCGCGGGCTTCATCGAGGCGGTCGAGGAGGATGAGCGCCTGCGCGCGCTGCGCGCCCGCCCACGCCGTGATCTGGTCGGGGAACCCTGGTTCGAGGCGGATCGCCTGCGACTGGCGCAGAGCCGCCACGCCGTCTCCCGCCGAGATCTCGACCTGGGCCGCGGCCATCCGCGCCTGGGAGAGGGCGCGGACCGAGCCGTCGGCGGCGGCGACCGCCTCCATGTCGGCCGCGCGCGTGCGTGCGTCGTCGAGCCGGCCGAGCCGGAGCAGGATGCCGACGGACTGCGCCCGCATCTGCAGGAGGTCGGACACCGACGACAGGCCGTCCACGATCCGGGCGGCGTCGTCGCTCACGACCAGCGCGTCCTCGAGTCGACCCGCGAGGATGAGCCACTCGGACCGCAGCTGACTGGCGATGCCCGTGCCCCACGGGTCTCCCACCTCGCTGAAGATGCGCAGCGCCCGCTCGCTCTCGACGCCGAGGGCCGCCGCGTCGCCGGCGTTCTGCGCGGCGCCGGCGCGCAGCATGTGGAGCGTCGCGCGCGACCACGGGGGCGCCGACGTGATCTCGTCGTCCGAGACATCGACGTGCCACGCGCGGCCGGCCGGTGAGCCGTGCGCCTGCAGCACGGTCTCGGCGAGGCGGAGGAGCGGGGCCACCAGGACGGTGACCTCGGAGGGATGACGGGATGCCGCCTGTTCGAGCGCGAGGCGCCGGGCCCGGAATCGCGCGGGATCGAACGTCGGAGTCTCGCCCGGTTCGGGGAACGCATCGGAGAACAGCGCCAGCGATTCGATCACGACGCCCGGCTCGTCGTCGAGCGGTGCGTCCGGATCGGCGAAAGCTGCGAGGGCGGGGCGCAGTTCCTCGACGCGTTCGCGCACCGCCCACGCCCAGAGCAGCGCGCGCAGCAGCCGCCGGCCCGGTCGCCGGTCCGGGCCGACCGTGCGCGTGCGCAGCGCGGACGACAGGTTCTCCTCGTTGGCGTCGAACCACGCGAGCCCGGCCCGCAGACCCGGTCCGCGCATCGTGCTCTCGCGCTCGGCGGCGAGGACGGTGAGCACGTCGGCCGCCCGCTCGCGGAACTTGGTCTCGGCGCCCTCGGCGCGCAGCCGGTCGAGCCCGTACTCGCGGACCGTCTCGAGCAGCCGGAACCGTCCGTCGCGCCGCACGAGCAGTGAGCGGTCCACGAGGGCGTCGAACACCGTGGCATCCACCCCGAAGGCGTCGGCGATCGCGTCGGCGTCACCGCTGCCGATCCCGTCGGGGAACACCGACGACGCGCGCAGGGCCACCCGCTCGGCGTCGGTGAGCGTGTCCCAGCTCCAGTCGATGAGGGCGCGGAGCGTGCGGTGACGGCCGGGGCTGAGGCGCGGACCGTTCGCGAGCAGCGCGAAGCGGTCGCTGAGGCCCGCGTCGATCTCGGCGAACGTGAGGGTGCGCGCACGGGCCGCGGCCAACTCGATCGCGAGGGGGAGGCCGTCGAGGCGCTGCACGATGCTCGTCGCTGTCTCGCGCTCGTCGGGGGAGGGCGGGATGCCGCGCGCCGAGCGGACGCGCCGGGCGAACAGCTCGTCGGCGTCGAGGGCGGGCAGGGGGCCGAGGTCGACGAACGCTTCGCCGACGACGCCCAGCGGTTCGCGGCTCGTCGCGAGGATCCGCAGGCCCGGCGTGCGGAGAAGCAGCGTCTGTGCGACTTCGGCGGCCTCGCGGATCACGTGCTCGCAGTTGTCGAGGACGACGACCACGTCGCGCCCGGCGACGGCCTCGAGCACGCGCTCGCGCGGCGACATCGGCGGGGTCGTGGTCGTCTCGTTCAGCCGGATGCCGTGTCCGACAGCGCCCGCGAGGGCAGCCCAGACCTCTCCGGCGGCGGCCGGCGCGAGCTCGACGACCAGGACGTCAGGGGTGGCGCGCACGGTCTTGAGTGCGAGCGTGGTCTTGCCGGCTCCGCCCGGTCCGATGATCGTGACGAGGCGGTCGGTGCCGAGGCGATCGCGGATCGCCCCCAGCTCGGCCGCGCGACCGACGAGCCCGGCGATCGCGGCGGGGACCCTCGCGGCCTCCGGGGCGGGGGGAGGGGATGCCACGACCAGACGTTCCGCGTGTCCGCGGTCCTGCCACAGGTCGCGCACGAGCCAGTCGAAGCCGTCGTGCGGGATCCACGGGTCGCCGGTCCACAGCGCGAGCGCGTCGCGGGCGAGCGCGGGGTCGCCGTCCGCGCGGGCCGCCGCGACGAGATCCTGGAACCGCGTGATGTCGACGGCGTCGCGCGCGAGGTCGAGCCGGTAGCCGCCCGGAACCGACGCGAGCATCCCGTCGGGGAGGGCCCGGCGCAGGCGGGATGCCAGCGACTGCAGAGCTGCGCGGGGATCATCCGGGGAGTCGGAGGGCCACACGTCGTCGGCGAGGGCCCGGTATCCGACGGTGGTCCCGGCGTCGACGGCGAGACGCAGCAGCAGCGCCTGCTGCCCGCGTCCGGGGATCGCTCCCTCGTCCGCGCCCGACGACACGGAGAGGCCGCCGAAGAACCTCACCTGCACGGTGTTCACTCTAGGTCGCGCGGCGTCCCGGCCGCGTGGCGGGGGGTCGGTCGCGGCGCCGGTCGGGGTGCCCGACCCGCGAGACTGCATCCGCGTGACGAACCCACTGCAGCGTGCAGTGGCCTTGTCAGCCGGATGCAGTCTCGGCGATTCGGCGACCGGGACCGCCCGGCGAGGTGCTGTCGCGCACGAGGAGTCGCGGCTGGACGGCGCGGACGCGGTCGTGGGGTTCGGCATCCCACACCTCCGCGAGCAGCGCGACGCAGGTCGCGCCGACGTCGCGGGGCTCGAGGTCGAACGACGTGACGCTGGGTGTGAGCAGTCCGTGCAGGGGCTCGTCGACGTACGCGGCCAGGAGCAGGTCTTCCCCGACGCGCCGGCCCGCGCGCAGGGCGGAGTCCAGGGCCGGAGCCGCAGATCCGCTCGGGACGACGACGACCGCGTCGACCTCCGCGACGGTCAGCAGGTCGTCGACGGCCGCCGTGACCTCGGCCGCCGTGGGGATGAACCCGATGCGGCGCGACAGCGGTTCGTCGCCGCGCCCCGCGGTCCACGCGACGTACGCGTCCGCCACGTCCCGGCTCCACACGGTTCCGTCCGGCGGCAGTACGGCGGCGATCCGGTGCGCGCCGGCGGCGGCGAGATGGTCGAGCAGTCGGGTCGTCGCCGTGACGTGGTCGTAGACGACGCTCCCGCTGACCCGTTCGTCGCCGCCGAGCACGTGCTCGCCGCTCACGACCGGTCGCCCCGCGTCGAGGATGCCCCGGATGCCGGCATCCTCGGTCGTGGCATCCACGACGATGTACCCGTCGACGAAGGCGGTCGGCGGGGAGGCGTCGTCGGTGTCGCGATGGGGCAGCAGGATGACGGAGAGTCCGAGGCGGTCGGCGGCATCCACGACGCCGAAGGCGAACTCGGTGTAGTACGGCAGCCGGGTCGATCCGGGCGGCAGGTACAGCCCGATCGCCCCGTACCGGGAGGTGCGGAGGCTGCGGGCGGGGACGTTGACCGTGTACCCGAGCTCGCGCGCGGCGGCGAGCACCCGGTCCTTCGTCTCGGGCGAGACGCCCGGCTTGTCGCGCAGGGCGAAGGACACCGCCGCGATCGACACGCCCGCGGCAGCGGCCACGTCGTGGAGCGTCGGCTTGCGGGGGGTCACGGGAGCCGACGCTACCCGAACCGGGAAACCCGCCCTTGCGCGATGCGCTACTTAAACGTTTAATGATCTCGAAACACGACGGGCGCGAGAACCGAAACACCCGGTCTCTAGCCTCGGCCTCATCCGGTTGCGATCGACGACGATCCGCCCGGGGCCCCATTCCACTCGCCGGTCTCCCGGCACCCTCGAAAGGTCCTCGTGTCCTCCACCACCCGCGACACCGCGACGACCGTCGCCGTCGGCTCCTCCCGCGTCCCGCTCCGATTCCCCACGGCCGGCTCGACGTTCATCGTCGGCATCGCCGGCTACCTCGGCGTCAACCTGTCGCCGTACATGATCATCGCCGTGCAGACGGGCCTCGGCGCCGACGTGCTCACCGCCAGCTGGCTCGTCACCGGCGCCCTCCTCCTCACCGCCCTCACGGGGCTGGCGGTCGCGCCGCTGTGCGCCGGTCGCTCGCGCCGCACCGTGGCGCGCGCCGGCCTCGCACTCGCGGTCGTCGGCTTCGGCCTGGCGGCGCTCGTTCCCGCGCTGCTCCTCCCCGGTCTGCTGGTCGGGGGAGTCGGCGCGGGTGGGGCGGTCGCCGCCTCCGGTGCCGCGATCGCGGCCTTCCGCAACCCCGACCGCGTCGCGGGCTTCTACGGTCTCGCCAACCGCGGCATCATCACGGTCGTCCTCGCGGTCGTGCCGCTCATCGGACTCGCCCCGATCGACGTCTTCGGCTCGATGGCGGTGTTCAGCCTCGTCGCTCTCGCACTCGTGACGTGGCTGCCCGGCGCCCCGGCGGCCCCCGTGCAAGCGGCAGCCACGGCGGGGGCGGCCGTCCCGCTCGAGGTGCCGGCCACCGGGACGCTCCGTTCGGCCGCCAAGCCCTCCCGCACGGTGACCATCGCGGGCTTCACGCTCCTGATCGTGTTCGCCCTGTGGGCCGCGAGCGAGGACTCGCTGTGGGCGATGGTCGGCGTCATGGGGGCCGACCAGGCGGGTCTCACACCCGAGGGGCTCGGCGTCGCCCTGTCGGGTGCGACGGCCGGCGGCCTGATCGCCTCGGTCGGGCTGATGATCGTCGGTGATCGTCTGGGACGCGGCATCCCGCTCATCGTTCTGCTGGTGCTCGGTGGCATCCTGAAGATCGTGCAGGGATACGTCACCGACCCTACCCTGTTCGTCGTGGTCTTCATCGTTTGGAACACCACCTACGCCCTCGTCTTCGCGTTCTTCGTCTCGACCTCGGCCGCCCTGGACGCGGACGGGCGGTGGTCGGGTCCGCTGCTGGCGACGTATCTGGTGGGGTCGGCGCTCACCCCGGTCATCGGCGCCAACCTCGCGTCCGGGCTCGGATACCAGGGCTTCACGATGACGCTCGCGATCGCGAGCTTCGTACTCGCCGTGCCGGCCGGCATCATCGGTCTGCTCTCGCGGCGGCTCGAGCGCCAGGCGGCCGAGGTGTCGGCATGACCCGCACGCTCTTCCGGGGCGGCCGGATCTTCACGGCCGACACCGACCCCACCCGACAGTGGACGGATGCCCTCACGATCGAGGGCGAGACGATCGTCGCGATCGGCGCCGACGCGGCGGTCGGCGCGGACGAGGTCGTCGACCTCGACGGAGCGCTCGTGCTCCCCGGATTCTCCGATGCGCACACGCACCTGCTCATGATGGGCCAGTCGCTCGGCCAGGTCGCCCTGACCGACGCGCGCACCCTCGACGGCATCCAGGTTCTCCTGCGCGAGGCCCGCGCCGCCGATCCTGACGCCGCGGTGCTCCGCGGACGCGGGTGGCTGTTCGATTCGGTGCCGGGCGGTGCGCCGACCGCGGCGATGATCGACGCCGTCGTCTCCGACGTGCCGGTCTACCTGGATGCCAACGACTACCACTCCTGCTGGGTGAACTCCGCCGCACTGGCCGAGCTCGGCATCACGCGCGACACCCCCGATCCCCTGGGCGGCGAGATCGGCCGCGACGCCGACGGCGAACCGAACGGGATGCTGTTCGAGACGGCGGCGGTGCAGTACGCGTGGGCGCAGCGCGACGCCTCGACCACGGATGCCGAGCGCGACGATGCCGTGGAACGGATGCTCGCCGCGTACGCCGCCGCCGGGGTGACGGGCGTTGTCGACATGGCGTTCGACGAGCACGGTCTCGCCGCGATCGAGCGGGCCGTCGAGCGGCACGGCGGGCGCCTGCCGTTGCGGGTGTCGGCGCACTGGTTGCTGGAGAACACCGGCGAGGTCGAACGCAACCTCGCTCAGCTCGACCGGGTCGTCGAGCTCGCCCGACGCCCCGCCTCGCCGTGGCTGCGGGTCGTGGGCGTGAAGCTCATCCTCGACGGCGTGATCGACGCGTGCACCGCGGCGATGGGCGCGCCGTACGCCGACGGCTCGAACGCCGATCCGATCTGGCCGCTGCGCGATCTCGCGCCGGTCGTGGCCGCCGCCGACGCCGCGGGGCTGCAGATCGCGATGCATGCGATCGGGGATGCCGCGAGCGACGCCGCCCTCACCGCGATCGAGCGGGCGATCGAGGCGAACGGCGACCTCCCGCGTCGGCACCGCCTCGAGCACCTGGAGTACGCGGCGCCCGGCACGGCCGAGCGCATGGCGCGGCTCGGGGTGACGGCATCCCTCCAGCCCGTCCACGCCGACCCGGCGATCTTCGCCAACTGGGCGGCGATGCTCGGCGACGAGCGGGTGGAACGGGCGTTCCCGTGGCCCGAGTACGAGCGGGCGGGGGCGCTCGTGGCGTTCTCGACCGACGCTCCCACCGCCCCCTACGACGCGCTGGCGAACATGTACGTCGCGGCGACGCGGGCCTCGGCCCTCGACCCGTCGGTGCCGGCCGTGCACCCCCAGTACGCGCTGCCGCTCGCCGACGCGATCGGACACGCGACCCGGGATGCCGCGGCCTCGGTCGGCGACGCCGACTGGCGCGGTCGCCTGGCACCCGGCTATGCCGCCGACCTTGTGGTGATCGACACCGACCCGTTCACCGAGGGCGCGGCATCCCTGCTCACCGCCCGACCGGTGAGGACGATGGTGGCAGGACGCGAGACGTTCGCCGCCGCACGAGAGGACACCCGATGACCTGGCGCATGCCGTCCGAGACGGCCCCGCACACCCGCACGTGGATGGCGTTCCCGAGCGAGGGTCCGACCCTCGGCGAGACGGATGCCGAGCGCGAGGCGGGCTACGCCGCGTGGACCGCGGTCGCCCACGCCGTCGCCGACTTCGAGCCGGTGTCGATGCTCGTCGACCCGTCCGAGCTCGCTCGCGCCCGCCGCCTGCTGTCGAGCGAGATCGAGGTGGTGGAGGCGCCGGTCGACGAGTTCTGGATGCGGGACTCCGGTCCGACGTTCGTCGTCGACCCCGAGCGCCCCGGCGCCCTCGGGGCCGTGGACTGGATCTTCAACGGCTGGGGCGACCACGACTGGTCGGTGTGGCAGAAAGCTGCGCACCACGGCCGGATCATCGCTGAGGCCACCGGCGCCGAGCTCGTCCCGTCGCTGCTCGTGAACGAGGGCGGCGGCATCCACGTCGACGGTGAGGGCACCGTCCTGCTCACCGAGACCGTGCAGCTCGACCCGCGCCGCAACCGGTACGCGACCCGGGAGCGGGTCGAGGCCGAGATGCTCCGCACGCTCGGCGCGACGCACGCCGTATGGCTGCCGCGCGGCCTCACCCGCGACTACGGCGACTTCGGCACCAGCGGACACGTCGACATCGTCGCGACGATCCCCTCGCCCGGCGTGGTGCTCCTCCACGACCAGCGCAACGCCGCGCACCCCGACCACGCGGTCACCCGCGAGTTGCGCGCCTTCCTCGAGACGCAGACGGATGCCGCGGGCCGTCCGTTCGACATCCGCGACCTGCCCGCGCCGGCCACCATCCGCGACGCCGAGGGCGACACGGACTGGAGCTACGTGAACCACCTCGTCGTGAACGGCGGCGTGATCGCCTGCGGCTTCGGTGAAGACGAAGCGGATGCCACGGCCCGTGGCATCCTCGAGGAGGTCTACCCGGGTCGCCGGGTCGTGACCGTCGACGCCCGCGAGATCTTCGCGCGCGGCGGCGGCATCCACTGCATCACCCAGCAGCAGCCGGAGGTGTCCGCATGATCGATGTGGTCGAGGCATCCATCGCCGATCTCGCCGCCGCCCTCGCCGAGGGGCGCACCACCGCCGTCGAGCTGGTCGAGGCACACCTCGCGCGCATCGACGCGTACGACGGCCCCGACACCGAGACGAAGCTCAACGCCGTCGTGGTTCGGAACCCCGACGCGCTCGCCGAGGCGCAGGCGTCGGATGCGCGCCGCGCCGCCGGTCACGCGCGGGGGCTGCTCGACGGCATCCCGTACACCGCCAAGGACAGCTACATGGTGCGCGGCCTCACGGTCGCGGCCGGGAGCCCGGCGTTCGCCGACCTCGTCGCGACCGACGACGCGTTCACGATCGCGCGGCTGCGCGAGGCCGGTGCCATCTGCCTGGGACTCACGAACATGCCCCCGATGGCCAACGGCGGCATGCAACGCGGGCAGTACGGCCGGGCCGAGAGCCCGTACAACGCCGACTTCCTGACATCGGCGTTCGCGTCCGGCTCGTCCAACGGCTCGGGCACGGCGACCGCGGCGTCGTTCGGCGTCTTCGGCCTGGGTGAGGAGACGTGGTCGAGCGGCCGCGCGCCCGCGGCCTGCAACGGGCTGTGCGCGTACACGCCGTCGCGGGGCATGATCTCGGTGCGCGGCAACTGGCCGCTCGTGCCGACCATGGACGTCGTCGTGCCGCACACCCGCTCGATGGCCGACCTGCTCGCCGTGCTCGACGTGATCGTCGCCGACGACCCCGAGACGCGCGGCGACTTCTGGCGCGCGCAGCCGTGGGTTGCGCTCCCCACGGTGGACGAGGTGCGGCCGCCGTCGTTCGCCGCGCTCGCCGGCCGCCCGTCGCTGAAGGGCAAGCGCATCGGCATCCCGCGCATGTTCCTCGGCGATGATCCGCTGGCGGGGACCGGAACCCGCGGCGTCGGCGGGCCGACCGGTGAGCCGATCGAGCTGCGCCCGTCGCTGCGCGAGCTGTTCGACATCGCCCGCGCGGATCTCGAAGCCGCGGGCGCGATCGTGGTCGACTGCGACTTCCCGCTCGTGAGCAACTACGAGGGCGATCGTCCCGGTGCGCCGACGATCCGGACGCGGGGTCTGGTGTCGGACGAGTTCCTGCACCGCGAGATCGTCGACCTGTCGGCGTGGGCGTGGGACGACTTCCTTCGCGCCACCGGCCACCCGGGCCTGGCCACGGTGGACGGCGCGGCGATCTTCCCGCACCCCGAGGGAGCGCTGCCCGACCGGTACACCGGTTTCGACGACGACATCCCTCTCTACCCCTCGCACGTTCGCGAGCATCCGGTCGGTTCGTTCTTCGAGATCCCAGCGCTCGCCGAGGGGGTGCGCGGTCTCGAGGAGACCCGGCGTCGCGATCTGGAGGAGTGGATGGATGCCAACGGCTTCGCCGCCGTGGTCTTCCCCACGCTCAGCGACGTGGCGCCCGCCGACGCCGACGTCAACGAGGCGTCGGCCGACATCGCGTGGCGCAACGGCGTGTGGGTCGCGACGGGCAACCTCGCGATCCGCCACTGCGGTGTGCCGACGGTGACCGTGCCGCTCGGGACGATGCCCGACATCGGGATGCCGGCGGGTGTGACGTTCGCGGGCCGCGCGTACGACGATGCGGCGTTGCTGTCGATGGCGGCGGCGTTCGAGGCGCTGCGCCCGCGGCGGACGGTGCCCCCGCGGACTCCGGCGCTGGGGTAGCGGGCTGCGAGGCCGACGCGGGTGTTGGGCGCCGCGTTCGGCGGCGTTGTCGGGGTTTGGGGCGCGATTCGCGCATTGGGGCGTGTATTGCGCGCCCCAATGCGCGGAATGCGCCCCAAACCGCGTGGGCCGCGCCCGCGCGGCGAGCCCCGTGGGTGAAGCTCAGCCCAGGTGGGCCGCCACACCCCCGCGCGCGGCGGCCGCAGCTTCGAGCAACCGCACGCCGATGACGCCCTCGGGCTCCCACGTCACGAAGCAGTCCGTCGACCAGCGGGCGTCGGTGGCCACCTCGACCGCGCCGTAGACCCGGGCGAGTTCCGCGGGGGGCGGCGTCAGTCGGGGGCGGAGGACGGTGAGAACCACGCGCTCGGCCACGACCACCTGAGCGGCTGCGCCGTCGTCGCGGGGGCGGATCTCGACCTCGGTCGCCGCAAGTTCCTCGGGAGTCAGCACCGTCGAGACCGCCTCGGCCAGGGCCTCGATGTCGACCGGTTCGCGCGTGAACGCGACGCTGTTACGGGGCACGGTTGTCTCTCCTCCGTCGGGTCAGCGGCTGGTCCTCGCCGCTCGATGCCGCTGCGGGACCCCGCGCGGCGACCACCTCGCGGGTCGCCTCGTCGACGTCGTCACTCGGCGGCGTGGCGGCAGCCGGTGCGGAAGCAGCGGCCGAGGGTGCCACCTCCCGCGTCGCCTCGTCCACGGCATCCGCCCCACCGGCATCCACCTCAGGCTCCGCCTCCGCCGGCGCGCCCACCGTCGAAGCACCCGCGGCATCACCCTCGCCGGCGACGAAGTTCGCCACCTGTACGAGGGTCGGACGCTCGCCGCGGCGCGCCAGACGGCCACGTCCGGCGATCATCGGCTCGGCATAGAGCTTGGGCAGCAGCGCGCCCTCGGAGCGGTCGCCCGACATGATCAGCGCCGTGCCGCCGGTGTCGCGGATGCCCTGCAGCGCCACGTCGAACATCGCGCGCGAGGCTCCCGCGACCGGGCGGCTCACGACGACGTTCAGCCGCAGGTCGCGCGACGACGCCAGGTACGGCAGGAGCGGGCGCAGCGGCTCGGTGCCGCCGGCGGCGAGGATGTCGAAGTCGTCGGCGATCACGAGGATCCGCGGACCCGCGTCGCGATCGTTCGCGCGCTTCTCGAGCTCGACCGCGATCGATTCGGCCAGCAGCCGCCCCTGCCGACCCGACGACGCGTGACCGCCGAGGTAGGCATCCGGGATCTCCGCCGCCAGCTCGCCGCGCGCGTCCATCAGGGCGACGACCAGCTCTTCCGCCGAATGCCGGTCGATCGCGCCCTGCACGATGCCGCGCAGCAGCGTCGTCTTGCCGCAGCGGCTGTCGCCGAGCACGAGCAGGTGCGGGTCGCGCGTGACGAGGTCGAGCGACACCGGCTGCATCGTGTCCTGACGCAGGCCCAGGGGCACGGCATCCGGTTCGTCGATCGCGTCGGGCAGCTCGGCCGGCGACAGCACCTCGGGCAGCAGCCGGATGGGCGCCGCGCCCTGACCGCCCCAGCGGGCCGCGCTCTCGCGCGCGAGCTGTTCGAGCGCCTCGCCGGTGTCGCCGTCGTCGACCTCTTCGAGCAGCGGCAGCGCGATCTGCGCGAACAGCTTCTCGTCGGTCAGCACGCGACCGGGCTCGTCGGCGCGGAGCGTCTGCGAGAGCTTCCGCGCGATCTGCGAGTCGGCGGGGTCGTTGAGCTTCAGCTCGAGGCGGGTGCCGATGAGTCCCTGCAGGTTCATGCGCAGTTCGTTCCAGCGCGACAGGGCGACGACGACGTGGATGCCGAAGCTGCCGCCGCGTTCGAGCAGCTGCCCAAGCGGTGTCTCGAGGTCTTCGAAGTCCTGCCGCAGCGCCCCGAGCCCGTCGACGAGCAGCACGACGTCGGCGCTCGGCAGGTCGGGGAGGCGGCCGTCGGCGTGCTGGCGGCGCATGTCGGCGAGCGAGTCGAGGCCCTGGTCGCGGAAAACGCGCTCGCGGACGGCGAGCATGCCGGTGAGCTCCTCGAGCAGACGCGTGAGCCGCTCGCGGTTGCCGCGCGTCGCGACGCCACCGACGTGCGGGAACGGCTCGATGCGGGCGAGCCCGCCGCCGGTGAGGTCCATGCCGTAGATGCTCACCTGGCGCGGCGAGTGCGTGAACGACAGGGATGCCGCGAGCGTGCGCAGGAACATCGAGCGCCCCGACTGCGGCGCACCGGTGATCGACACGTGGCCGCCCGAGCGCGTGAGATCGAGCATCCACGGCGACTGCGTCTGCTTCGACGGGTCGTCGAGGAGGCCCATCGGCGCGCGGAGCGTCCCGGCCCCGTCGGCCTGCGGCAGCACGCCGCCGAGGGTCAGCACGGGCGGGAGCGGCGGCAGCCACACCGGACGCGTGCGGGCGATGCCGCGCGCGAGCCTCGAGGTCGCCGCCTGCACGAGCGTGCGACCGGTGGTCGGGGTCTCGGGCTCGGCGCTGTCGAGCTGCTCGGCCTCGGGCGAATCCTCGGGCAGGTCGTACGCGGGCAGGCGCAGCACCGGCGGGGCATCGTCGTGCCGTGGACCGGACTCGACCGGGTCGGGCACCGGGCCCGACACGTACCCGGCGCGGAACCGCGTGTAGACCGACGTGTCGACCTTGAGGTAACCGAACCCGGGGATCGCCGGCAGGTGGAACGCGTCGGGGGTGTCGAGCACCACGGCCGACTCCGACTCGGAGAACGTGCGGAGGCCGATCCGGTACGACAGATACGTGTCGAGTCCGCGGAGGCGTCCGCCCTCGATCCGCTGGCTGGACAGCAGCAGGTGCACGCCGATCGAGCGGCCGATGCGCCCGATCGTCAGCAGCAGCTCCACGAAATCGGGCTCCGCCGTTAGCAGCTCGCCGAACTCGTCGATCACGAGGAACAGGTGCGGCAGCGCCGGCAGCTCGGGGCGATCGCGGCGCATCTGCCGGTAGTGACCGATGGATGCCGCGTTCCCGGCATCCTTCAACAGGCGCTGCCGGCGCACGACCTCGCCCTGGATGCTCGCGCGGGCGCGTTCGGTCAGCTGCGGGTCGTCGGCGAGGTTGTCGATGATGCCCGCGACGTGCGGGAGCCGGGAGAACGGCGCGAACGCCGCACCGCCCTTGTAGTCGACGAGGATCATGCTGAGGTCGTCGGGCGCGTGCGTGAGCGCGAGGCCCAGGATGAGCGTGCGCAGCAGCTCGCTCTTGCCCGAACCGGTCGCGCCGATGCAGATGCCGTGCGGCCCCATGCCGAGCTGCGCGGACTCCTTCAGGTCGAGCAGCACGGGGCCGCCCTGGTCGTCGACGCCGATCGGCACGCGCAGGAACTCCGCGGCACTGCGCGTGCGCCACGCGGCCGAGGTGTCGATGGCATCCACGTCGGCGACGCCGAGGAGCTGCGTCACGTCGGGGGCGAGCGCGGTGCCGGAGTCCTGCGCGGAGGTGCGCGTGAGCCGGAGCCCCGCGAGCGGGCGCGCCACGACGTCGAGCGCGGCGGGCGTCACGGGATCGATCCGGATGCCACTCACCGCCGCCTCACCCGTTCCCGGGGTCTCCACCGTCGCGGTGCCGTTCTCGACGGTCACGCGGACGGCGACCGACGTGGGCTCCTTCAGACGGTCGTCGACGAGGTGCACGACCGTGACGCCGAGGGCGGCGAGGTCGAGGGCGGCATCCAGGCGGGGAACGGGGGACGCGGCGTGATCGGCCTCGTCGACGAAGATCACCAGGCGCCCGGGCTTGGTCTTACGACCCGCGCGGCGCGACGCGGCGGCGGTCGCGACGCGGTCGCGCAACTCGTCGCGCAGCAGCGACAGCAGCTCGGGGAGGCTCGGCGCGATACGTCGGGCGGTGACCGCACCGGCGGGCGGGGTGTCTCCGGAGAGATGGGGCAGCAGATCGAGGCCGTGCCAGTCGTCGCGCTGGCCGGGCGCGATGGCCGCGGCGATGTGCACGTCGTCGGGGGAGTGGAACGCCGCGATCTGCGCCGCGAGGGCACGCGCGACGCGAAGGGTGTCGCCGCGCGCCCCGACGAGCGAGACCTGGCCGCCGCGCTCGAGGTCGACGGTCGCGGGCATGCCCTGCGCGATCCCGGCCAGGCGCACCATGCGCTCGGCGGATTCGCGCATCACGGGGTCGAACGGCTGCACGGGGTTCTGCTCGGGCGGGAGGGCCACCTCGACCGCGCGCAGGTCGCCCGTGCCGATGCGGACGCGGAGGAAATCGGCATCTCCCGGTCGACGCTCCCAGCGCCGGGCGGGGTCCGCGGCGATCTCGACGAGCGTGCCGGGGGAGGGGTGGAGCGCGAGGGCTGCGGTGCGCTGCGCGTCGGCGGTCTCGCGCACGGCCTCGCGTGTCTCCTCGAGGTAGTCGAGGTAGCGCTCGCGCTGCACGCGGCGCTGCCTCGCGGCGTTGCCGCGCTGCGTGAGGGCCATGCCGAGGCCGCCGACGAGCGCGACGACGAGGATGACCGCGCCCACCACGACCATGATCGGGTTGTTGCGCAGCAGCACGATCATCGTGATCGACGACAGGCTGCCGACGATCGGCAGCAGCGACTGCAGCGGGAAGCCCGTCGCGCCCTCGCCGATCGGCGGCGGCGGCGCGAGGATCACGTCGGCCGCGGGCTCGACGGCTTCGCTGATGCGCGCGGGCCGGTGGACGATGCGGACGGTCATGCGGTCCTCCCCGTGGCGGCGCGTGCCCGCGCGGCGCTTCCGCCGGCGGCGACGAGCGCGGCGGCCAGCTGCACGACGGCGAGCTGCGTCGCCGAGCGGCGCGCGTCACCCCCTGCGGCCAGGCCCGCATCGAACGGCACCGCCACGACCGGGTGGTCGGAGCCGGTCGCCAGGGCGCGGGCGACCCCGTCGCCCTCCCGGGCGTGATCCACCAGCGTCAGCACGACGGACGGCGACTCGGGCAGCCCCGCGATCGCGTCCATCACCGAACGTGCGTGCTCGGCCGGGGAACGGCGGGCGTCGCCCACGAGGCAGACGACATCGCACAGGGCGGCGCACGCGGCGAGGTCGACCAGCGGATGCCGCGCCCCGAAGTCGGTGACCGACACGTCGAAGAACCGGGCGATCGGCGCTGCCTCGCCGAGCCACGCGCCCACGGCGTCGTCCGCGTCGCGCGGGCGCAGTGCCACGACACCGTCGCGCACCTCGAGACCGGAGAGCGCCTCCGCCGTCGTCCGAGCCGACGCGCGGGTGTCGTCCGGCGGAACCGACCCGGCGCCGAGTCGCTCGGCGAGACCGGGCGCGCCCGAGGAGACGTCCACCGCGAGCACCGGTTCGCTGCGGCGCGCGGCGACCGCGCGCACCAACTGATGGGCGACCGTGCTCGTCCCGGCGCCGGGCGACAGCGACACCACGCCGACACGGCGCGTCGTCGACAGGCCGCCCCGGATCGCGGCATCCCACGAGGTCAGCTCGGTGCGGGCGTTCGCGCCGCTGCCGAACACCGCGGTCGCGAGCGCCCGCAGGTCGAGCACGGTCACGACCGGCCGCCGAACATCCCGAGCAGCTCGGCGTAGATGCCGAGGGTGCCCACGAGCAGCGGCAGCAGCGCCACCACCGCGAGCGTCTCGAGGACGTTGCCGAGACCCCGCAGGCGCGCGCGCACGTGCGGACGCGGCCGCACCAGCACCATCGTCGCGATCAGCGCGGCGACGACGACCGCGACGCCCGCGCCGATCCAACCACCACCGCCCACGAGCAGCACGGTGAGACCCGCCGCGGCGATCGCGCCGGCCGCCGCCCACAGCAACCAGCCCTGCCAGCGCAGCGGGAACGCCCGGGTGCGGAGCGCCGCGACCAGGAAGAACGCGAGGGCCAGCAGCTCGGTCCAGATCGTCCCCGACAGTGCGAGCACGACACCGGTCACACCCAGGACGGATGCCACCGCCCCCACGCTCCACGTCAACGACGCGTAGGCCTCGTCGATCGCGGCGAACGCCCGCGGCCGGGCGGGCGGCGAACCCGCGGCCGCGCGCTGGTCGAGGTCGGTCAGCCCCGCCGACGACAGGGCGATCCAGGGCAGCGGACCGGTGGCGAACGCGGCGACGACGCCGGCGACGGCCGAGGCCGAGACGGCATCCACCCCCGCCAGGAGAAGCCCGAGGAGGATCGAGGCGAGCACCGCGCCGAGGGCCCCGCCCGCTGCGGCGCCGCGACGGCGGTGCGCGACGCCGACGCCGAGCAGCGCGACGGTGGCTCCGGTCGCGAGGGCTGCGGCGATGCCGGCGAGGATCGACGCGTCGGTGGCGTGACCCGTCGACGACAGGGCGCCGATCGTGGCGCTGCCGACGGGGAGAGCGAGACCGGCAGCAGCCGCCGCCACGCACGTGGACAGACGCCGGAGGCCGCCCAGCCCCAGACCCGTCGCGATCGCGGCGAGCACCACGGCGGTCGCGAGCAGCGCGAACGCCGCGAGGGCCGGCGACGACCACGGCGAGAGCCACCCGGCGACCGCGAACGCCCCGGCGATCCCGGAGGCCCCGGCGATCGTGCGCGCCCGGTCGTCCCAGCGGTCGGGGCGGGCGTCGTGCGCGTCGGCGGCCGCGTCGGTGACGTCGATCACGACGGGCGGCGGGGGCGCGGCATCCAGGCGGACCAGGCGCACCAGCGTGCCGTCGGACAGGTCGAGCTGCTGCGGGGTCAGCGCGATGTCGATCTGCTCGCCGTCGGGCGCGATCACGGCGAGCGGGCGCGCCACCGTGCCGGCGGTCTCGCCGAGGAGGTCGAGCAGACGCGGGATCGCGGCGCCCACGGGCTCGCCGCTCGGGACGACGACCTCGGCCCGGCGTTCGGATCCCGCGACGGTCAGACGGGTGTAGATGCTCACGGGGTCACGGCTCCGGTGGGGGTCTGGACGGTCGAGGTCGTGGCCGCCTGCTGCGCGCGTTCGGTCAGCAGCTGCGAGACGAACGAGACGCCGACGCACGCGGCGCACGCGATTGCGGCGACGACGACCGAGCCCATCAGACGCTTCATGTGGTCGTTGACGGTGCGGCGCTCGCCGATGTGGCCGTAGACGAGCGCGGCGCCCAGGCGCATGCGCTGGATCTTCGCCTGCTCGATGAGGACGGTGTCCCGCTGGTCGGGCATCAGCGCACTCCTTCCGAGACGCGCAGCTGCGCGCGCACGTGCGGGGCGAGGTTCAGCAGCTCGCCGAGGCGTTCGGGGTCGAGGGTCGACAGGACGTCGTTGAGGCGCCCCCACCCGCCGCCGTCCGTCGAACCGAGCGGCAGCAGGACCCCTGGCAGCCGCGGGCTGCCGACCGTGGTGCCGCCGACCTCGTCGATCCACCGCTTCGCGTCGATGCCCAGCGCCCGGATGCCGACGGGCCCGATGAGCAGCGCGAGCGGTTCGGGCTGGGGGGATGCCGTGGCCCGCCGCGCCAGGTCGGGAGCCCCGATCGCGGCGAAGGAGATGCCGATGAGGGGGAGGCCGACGGTCGCGGCGCGGGCCAGGAGTTCGCGCGCCTCCGCCGTGGCCGTCGCCCCGGACTCGCGCCCGACACCCGGCACCGCCGCCCACACGCGCGTGGTCTCTTCCAGACCCTCGCTCGTGCGGCCGACCTGGACGGTCGAGAGCACCGCGCGGTCCCCGCCGCCGACCGCGACCCAGTGGCTGTCGAGCGGGACGCGCCGCCGCGACCGCTCGGTCAGATCGTCGCGGTCCCACGGCGCGAGCAGAGGCTCGACCGCACCCCACGCCGTCGGCTCGGCGCCGCTGAAGAGGGCGACCGCGGCTTCGGCGACGCCGCCGAGGCGGACCGGACGCGTCACCCGGTGCCGCGTCGACACCGTCGCCACGACCTGCAGAGTGGATGCCACCTGCGCCCGGACGAAGAGCGGATGGACGTTGTCGGTGGTCGGCGACACGGCGGTGAGCGCATCGGCGGGGGCGTCCAGGCGAACACCGGTGCGGGCGTCGTACAAGCCGTCGGTGCGCGTGCGCACGACCCAGCGGCCCTGGACGGCCGACAGCACCTGCGCTAGCGGCTGGGTCATGCGCGAGAACTCGCTCGACACGATGATCGGCCGCAGCCCCTGACTCGCGGTCTTGTGCAGGAAGTCGCTCATCGCTGTGGTGAGCGCGACGATCGGCGTACGCGTCTCGGTGCCGGCCCACCCGGGGCCGGCCGCGTCGAGGAGGGGGTGTGCAACGGTGCTCATGCGGCATCCCGGACGGTCAGGGTGCGGTCACCGATCTCGAGGACGACATCGGTGGGCACGGGCGTGCGCTGGTGGGGAAGAAGAGGAGTGGAGGCGCCCGCGCCGCGGACGAACGTGCCGTTGGTCGAGCCGAGGTCGGTGACCCACATCTGGCGTCCGTCCCACTCGAGGCGCACGTGCGACTTCGAAAGCGTGCGCGACATGTCGGCCCAGCGGTACACCTCGGCCGGCGCATCGGCCGGAGCCGACGGGTCGCGGCCGAGGACCAGCGCGGTGTCGAGCGTGAGGCGCTCGCCCGAGTCGAGCAGCAGCGTCGGCACCATGCCGCGGCGCGCGCGGCTCGGCGTCGGGGCTACGGCCTCGGGGAACTGGAACGCCGCGATCGCCGGGGCGAACGGGTCGCGGCCGCGGCGCACGTCGAACATGGCGAGCTTGCCGGATGCCAGGGCCCACAGCGCTCCGGCACCCGCAGCCGCACCGGTCGTGCGGCGGACGATCCGCGCGTCGACGGTGGCCACGCCGACCGTGCGGCCGGTTCGGCCAAGCAGCCACACCGCGACCGCGAGGAGCGCGAGCGCCGCGAGGACGAAGACCCAGCCGAGGGCGGGTTGGCCGGCGACGATGACGATGATCCCGGCCGCCAGCAGCGCCACGGGCATGACGACATCCAGTGCCACGGCTCCGACGATCTGACCTCCGCGGGCGCGCTCGGTGAACACGAGCGGATCGACGTCGGCCAGGCGCAGTGGATCGTGCGTGCTCGTCATCGGGCCCCCTCCCTCGACCTTCCACCCTATGCGGGTCGGTCCGACGGCGCCCGTTCGGGCCCTCTCTTGCGTGGATAACCCGCGGGGCGGCAGAATTATCCGCTCACCGGCGGGTCAGTGGGCTTCTGCCACGTCCGGACGCTGCTGCTGAGCGAAGCCGCGACAGGAAGTTCTCGAGCGCCGGACCTTCCTCCGTCAACTCACGGTGCCCCTGCGGGGGCGGCGAGCACTTCTTCAGGGATCACGGGACCTCCTCGCTCCGGCCGAACTCGGCGCGGATATCCGTCCACGCCAGCTGTGCGATCCAACTGAATCGAGCCGCATCCAGGTCGCTCGCAAAGCGCCAGCGGACTCGCCGGTATGTGTCGGTCAGCATGGGGAGTCGTGTCGTTTCCACTTGCACCCTCTCGACCTCGTCCGGCGACACCAGCGCCGACCATCCGCCGTTCTGATTATCCGTAGGTCCCGCCGCGATCGCGGTCGAAGGCTCGATGCCGTCGTACCGGATCATCACCATTCCACGGCTGAGGCCGCGCCTCATGCGCGCACCCATGATGGAACGGTGATCGATACTCAGTTGCTCGACCAGTGGGCCGCGCGTGCGGGCCTGGCACCTCAATGCCGTCCCGAGGCCCAGATGGCCTGGGGCGATTTCGAAGTCGCTTTCGGGATACGAGAAAAGGGTGACTGCTTCGAGGTCATTTCTGTCAACCGTGGGCATTGGGTCGTGGATGGCGCCACGTCGTCGCGAGACTCCGCCGTCGCGATGCTCCTCGCACGATTCGGTCAGCTCTGGCGATCTTTCGACGGTTTGCATGATCCCTTCCCGGCGGGGCCTGCGGCTGGCTCGCGGGTCAGCCCCGTTGCCGAGGGGCATCTCGCCCAGGTGAACGGGGAACAGGGGGTCTTCCGACGTGAAGAGGATGCCCGCGTCTTCACGCACGTCGCCGATCGACCCCACGACGATATCGCTGCACTGATGACGACCCTCTGACGCCGCGGTCAGCGCTCGCTCCCCGTCAGGCGTGCGATCCGGCCGTCGACGTCGTCGAGCGCGTCGAGGGCTTCGACCGCGGGGCCGAGAATGACCCGCGGGATGCCGTCATCCTCGGTCGAACGGGCGAGGAAGCGAATCGCGACTGCTTCCGCTTCCTCGGCGGTGAGAGGCGGCGTCTTGCCGTCCGGCGTCATACGTCCCCCTCAGTCGATGATTCGGTCGGCGGCTGTTGAGCAGACCAGCCGTGAGCAGCCAGGAACTTGTCCGGGATTCGCAGGCGAGCCGCGGTGAGGAGGTCGTCGACCGCCTTCGCGATCCGGACGCGGCCGTGGTCGAAGTGCACGTCCGTGAGCTTGAGGAGCGAAACGCGGCGAGACCCGTAGTCGACGCTGAAGCCGCCCCATCCACGGTCGTAGAAGAAAGCAACCGGCAAGAAATCGTAGAGATCGAACTCCAACGTGAGCCAGGGGGTCGGGCTGTCCCGGATCTCGGTGACCGCGGCGCCGTCCGCGACATCTCCGCGGGAACGCAACTCCAGGACGAGTCGGCGCGCCAACTGTTCCATGGAATCTCTCGTCTGTCCTTCGTCCATGCCACGTTCCTTTCCGATCCCATCCGCGGTGCGTGCTGTCGGCTCTGTCTATCCGTTGCGCAGCGCACGGAGCGCCGCCGGCGGGACCTCTATCGTTCCCGGAGCGCCGGGATTCACGGCCATCCCCACACTGTCAGCTGCGCCGTGCATCGAGGCACGGGCGGGGATGACGACCGCGGCTCGGCCGGTACTGGATTCTGCCGGGACCCGGTCGGCCGCGGCGCGTCATCGCTTCGAGCTCACGGCGGGGTCGTTGAACGTTCACGCTGTCGGTGCCTCCGCGGACGCGGTGAGCCGGGTGAGTCGCCCCTCACGCACGAGATCACGAATGCCGACCCCGGGCTCGATGACGGAGAAGCGAAGGCCGCCGCCCGGGCGTCCGAACCACGGGGCGACTCGCTGCACCTCGAACCGGATCGTCGTCGCGGTCACGAACTCGTGGAGGGGCTGATTCAGCGCCGACACGGGCAGTGAGCGTGCCTCGAAGGACGTTCCTGCGGGGAAGAGCAGGAAGCCGTCGAGTGCCCCGATGCGGTCGAGGAGGAGACCCGCGGGGGCATCGATCACGAGAGGATTCTCGGCACGCGCCAGCAGGTCGAGCACGTGGGGCGCCGCCCAGTCCAGGAGACGTTCGCGCTCGTCCGCAACGATGACCGTTGCCGGGGGGAGGGGGCTGAGGAGGTACGCGTACAGCGCCGACTGGATCTCCTCAGCAGTTGCACGTGCCAGCAACGGGCGCGCTTGGCCGTAGTCGAGCGTGTCGAGAACCCAGCCGTGCCCGGGAGTCTCGACGACGCGGAGAGCCCCCTCCCACGGCGACGTCTCGTCTCCGGGGAGCACGACGGACTCCGCGGGGATGGCTGCTTCATCGAGCCTCAGACGGACGTGGTGCCAGTCAACGGTCATGGGCGTGCCTCTCGGTCGACAGCGCGAGGTGTTCCGGCGCCGCGGGGGATGATGGATCGATGGACGGTAGCGAGACCCTCGAGATGTGGGCGCGCCGGGCCGGATTCCCCACACCGCTGCGCCCCGGTGAGGCCACACGAGGGTGGTGGAACCCGGAGACCGCGTTGGCGGTTCGCCGCACCGCCGATTCCACGTGGCACGTGGACATCGAGAATCGCGGCTCTCGGACGACGGAGGCGGTCCTCGAAACGGAGGAGGACGCGAATCGTTTCCTCCTCATGCGGTTCGGGGTGCTCTGGCGACTTGAGCAGGGACTCGAGGACTGTTTCCCCGCCCGGGCTGATCCCAGCGTCGTGATCACCGAAGAAGGCTCCGTGTACTCGGTCCGGTGGAACGGTCGGCGCGCCGCGATCGCGGGTAAACGCCAGGCGATCCGATACAGCCATGTCGTCGACGAACCGCTCGCCCTCATCAGCGCACGCCTCATGAGCTAACCGGCTGCGGCGAGGCGAGCCATCTGCGCATCGACGGGTTCTGCGCTCGACAGCGTGAAAACGGCGTCCCCGTTCTTCGGGATCACATAGGGGCCGTTGCCGGCCAGCGCCTGGAAGACATCGCCGTGAACGGCGAACGCCTCGGATTGATAGCCCTGCACCCACCACGCGCCGTAGTCGAGGGTCTCTCCCACGAGGACGCACCGCACGCCGCCGCGGTCTGCGGCGTGACGCAGGGCCTGACGCACGAGCTCACGGGCGGCCTCTGCGTCGATCATCTCAGCCTCGCCTCGTGACGTTCAGACCGGTGCTGGTGTATCGGGGAGTGGATGCCGTGGGATGCGTCCTCAGCGGCGGCGAAGCGGGACATACGTGCGGCTGGCCACCATGTCGAAGATGTCCTGGGCCGCGTCGTCGGAGATCTCCTCCAGATCGGAGTCGAGTGAGAAGCGGATAGCGCGGTCGAGCACCCCCCGGGTGTCGGGAGCCCACGTGTCGACGTCGACGAGGTACTCGTCGACCGTGCCGGTCGAGTCGGTGCGTCGGCGGAAGAGGCGAGCGGGCACGAGCTCGCCATCGATCCGCAGCTCACGCACGAAGTACCGCGGTGAGTCCGCAGGGGGCTGGGCCTGGTGTTCCGCAGCCTTCTTCTGGCGATTCTTCTCGTGCCAGGCGGCCACGCTGTTGAGCGAGCGCAGGCGAGAAAGGAAGTTCTCGAGGGCGGGTTCCTCCGACGAGAACTCGCGGCGTCCGATCGGGGTCGCGCGCTCGTCGGTCGCGAAGACGACCCATCCGTCGGAGGTCCGCTGGATCGCGATGACGTCGGTCTCGTTCGTCGCGTCCTCGAACCAGCGGTATCCGGTCAGACCCTCGGTGCGGATGGCGTCGAGGACCTCTTCGCGTGTCAACGTCACTGACGGACCTCCTTGATCAACCCGAGCCTCTCCATCATGTCGGTACTGAGCGGGAACAGGTATTGCGTCCCGCCGCCGCGCTGGCCGAAGCCCGGCGCGATCGGACCCACCTGCACGCGCAGGTCTTCGAAGGACAGCTGGTACGCGTTCATGAGGTTGCCGATCTCCTGGCGCAACTCCGCATCGGGGTGGTTGCGAACCGCCGCAGGGATGTCACTCAGATCGCCGGTGACCTCGTACTGGTGATAGTGCGCGGGGTCTTCCACGTAGGGGAGAGACCGCGACGCGTAGTCCGCCGGCCCATCCTCGCCGATCGGTGAGGTGAAACGACCGCCCGGACCGTAGCGGTCGACGAGGGTGCCGGCGGCCGGGTGGCCGTCCTCGCGGATGACGATGACCTCACCGTCGCTCCCCGTGCGCGTCGCGAATCCGTCGTGCGGGACCTGGCTCCAGTCGACCCTGTGGTTGGGGGCGAGTACCTCGGGGCCGCGGGGGATCTGGACGTCTGCAGGCCACACGCCCGTCTGCTCATAGGTCGCGTAATCCTGGGGGCGGTCGGCACGGAGATACTCGTCGAGTTGCTGGGCGTTGAGGTCGCTCCGGCCGACGACGGTGCTGAGGTCTCGTCCATTGGCATCGACGAGCGCGGGGGCGTGTCCATCCGCGACTCCGCTCGGCGAATCCGATCCCGGATCGGTCTGGAGACGCTGGGTGTCGGACGGGTCGACCGGACCGGTCGCCGAGTCGATGCCGTCCGCCGGTCGCACGTCCTGATCGGGGAGGGCGAACTGCGTCTCGGAGCCCGATCGCGGAGTGCCCCCGCCATCGTCCGCGTGCCGCGGGGAGCCGGCGAGGTCGGTTCCGTCGTGCGGATGCGCTCCTGCCGGAGAACCGAGGCCATCGTCGACAGCGGTCTTCGCAGCGGACGGGTCGACGATGTCGACGCCCTGCGGCCAACCGAGAGACGGAGCGTCGGAGGGCCGCGGAATCTGCGAGAAGATCTCCTGCTGCTGCGCCCGGAGGTCGGCCAGGGTCTCGGGGGTGTTGCCGGGCAGACGCTCCATCTCGTAGAGCGTGTGCGTCTGCATCTTCGCCGCGAAGCTCTCCTCGGTGTGGAACTGCACCTCGATGACGCGGCCGGAGGCGGGATCGACCCAGTTGCTGTTGATCCCTTGGTATCCGTCAGCGCCCCAGGTGTTCTTGAAGGTTCCGTACGGCTGGTACCCGTCCGAGGCGAGGCTGTCGATGACCGTGCGCGTGCCGGCTGCGTAGCTCTCGGTAGGCACGATCACGGTGTAGCGGACCGAGTCCTTCATGTTGCCGAGGACGGAGTCCACATCGCCTCGGACGCCCGGAAGGTCGCCGTACCCGAGGTCGGCCGACACCTTGCGATACATCGAATCGTCGCCCTTGAGGCGGAACTCGAGCCCTTCGAGACGGGCGCCCGGCTGGTCGCCCACGATACGGAGGAGGTCGTCTGTGATCCGGGGCTCCGCGGCTCGGGAGTCGGCGAGGAAATCGTCGACCGCGACCTTCTCGGGGGCGGACAGGAAGAGATCGCTCTGTTCCGTGCTCTGCCAGGCCGGGGCGTCGGGATCCTTCGGCGGGACGGCCCCGGCGTTCTCCGGATCGCCCGCGACGTCGTCGCCGAGACGGCCCGACCCGGTGTCACCGTCGTCGATGCCGTGGTGGCTCGCGCCGTCATCTGCGTTGCCGGATCCAGTGCTGTCATCGCCACGGCCCGTATCCGCGCCGTCATCGCCCCGACCCGTATTGGCGTCGTCGCCGCCGCGGCCCGCGTTCGCGTCTTCGCCGCGTTGGCCCCCGTTCGCGTCGTCGCCGCGTCCGCCGCCGTTCGCATCGTCGCCGCCACGGCCCAGACCGCCGCCGTTTCCGGTCTCCGAACCGCCCTGCCCGCCGGCGTGGCTGCTGCCGCCGCCGGTCTCGGTGGAGGGCTCGCGCACGACCGTCGACTCACCCGAGCCGTCGGTCTCCGTACGCACCGGCGCATCCTCGACGATCGAGTTCACCGGGCCGGGGCCGGCCTCGCCTCGGACACCGCCGGCCGAAACCAGCTCGGGCTCGCGCACGGGCGCCGCGACACCGGCATCCGCCCCGCCGTCGGTGCGTACCGGGACGTCGCCGCCGCGCACGCCGTCGAACGAGCCGGCGGGCATTTCGACGCGACCCGAGGGGATGGCATCCGTCGGCGGGAACTCGTACACCGGCACACCGTCTTCGATGCGTGCGGTGATGCTGTTGAGGTCCACTCCGGCGTCGTCGAGGGCGCGCAGCGCGGAGGCCGCGTCGTCGGCGACGAAAGGCATGTCGGGAGTGGTGAGGTGGAAGCCGTCGGTGGCATTCGACCCGAGGCGACCGATGATGCTGTCGAGGCTGCCGATGCCGGCGCCACCGAGGCGCAGGGCCCCGTTCATGGCGAGGGCAGCGGGGTCGACGAAGTCGGCGACCCGCGCCATCTTCGAGATGACGGATGCCGCGGTCGACGCCGTCTTCACTCCCGCGACCGCCGCGCCGCCGACGGGGATCAAGGCGGTGCCGACATTGAACACCGACTCGCCGAGCGCGGTGCCCGGGTCGTCCTGCCACTTGTCCCACGCGATGAGCGCCTTGCCGGTGTTCAGGGCGGCTTCGTCGGCCTTGGCCTTGAAGTCGCGGACCTCTTGCGGCAGGAAGCCGCCCATTCCGGTGGCCTGGGCCAGGCTGTCCGTCCAGAAGAGGGGACCGAGCATCGGCGAGTTCGCCAGACCGGAGACCGCGATCAGTCCGAGGTTGCCCCAGGCTGCGCCCCACGCGTCGCCGGAGAAGAATTCGCCGGTCTCGGGGTTGTAGCCGAGCACGAGAGTGCCGAGACCGGTGACCGTGCCCCAGACGCCACCGACGATGATGCCTTCCCAGAGGAAGTCCTTGAAGACGAAGTTCGCCGTCGCTTCGCCACAGCCCTCGGTGCGCTCCACCTCAGCGCCCCAGGGCATGTCGGTGCCCTCGGGGATCTCGGAGATGCCGTATCCGAGAGCGTCGTCCTCGGACGTGGCCGCGTGCAGCGGCTGCGCGCCGTAGAGGGCGCGGATGCGGTTGGCGCAGGCCCGCTCGGCCTCCCACAGCTTCACCTGCTGCGCGTTGACCGCCGCGATCAGCTCGTTGTTGCGGTCGACGTGGTCCTGCGACTCGTGCCACTCCTTCGTGACCGTGCGGTACTGCTCCGGCGCCGCAGCGCTCGACGACCCCGTTGTCGACGAGCCCCACGAACCCTGATACGTCGGCATCGCGGTCGCGCCGCCGTACGGCGACTGCGCCGCGGTCCAGGCGGGGTTGATCTCGCGGACCTGCACGCCGCCCTGGATCGAGTCGACGAACGCCTGCGCCTGCACGCGCAGCGAGTCCAGCTCCGCCTTGATCGGACGCACATCCGCGGCGAAAGCGATGAGGGCTGCCGACACCTCGGCCAGATTGTCGCTGACCTGGGTCGCCTGCGACGACACCGGCGCCATCAACCCCAGCAGCGTCGGCGATTCCGGAGCCTCATAGACCCCGGCCATGCCCTGCCACTTGAAGTGGACGTTCGAGCCGTGCTCGGACACCTGACCCGAGATCGTCCCGATCGTGCGGGCGTTCTCCTCGACGACCTCCGGCTTGATCTCGTCCCCCGGGATCTCACCGACCTTGATCGCGTCCGGCATCACATCACCCCATGCGGCAGAGAGGGCGGGTACACGGCGGAGACGGCTGCGGTCTGCGCGTTCGCCGCCATCTCCATGTCACCCGCGACGTAGGCTTCGGTGGCGCTGACGACGCCCTGCGCCGCCGCGCCGATGCGGGCACTCATGCCCTGGATGCGGGGGCCTTCCTCCTGCTGGAAGTAGGCCTGCACGGCTTCCGAGATCGCGCCGGAGTTGGTCGCCGTCACGGCCCCCTCGAGTGCAGGACTCAACGAGTTCAGCGCGGTGCCGAGGGCCTCGGCATCCACGTTGACGTCCTGCAGCACGGCTACGACGCCCGATGGCTGAATGCTCCAGCTCGTCATCGCCCGTCCCCCTTCATGTCGTCAGACCCGCGCGGCCCCGCGCGCGGGCACCACCGATGCCGGGTGCAGAGCGCACCCGGCATCCAGCGGCGATCGTCAGCCGATCGACTCCACCGCCGCGCGAGCCTTGCTCAGCGCGGTCTGGGCGGACTCGTCGTTGCGCTCCAGCGACGAGCGGAGCGTCTGGATGATGCCGCGCACCTCGGCGGCGGCGTTCTTCCAGCGGGTCTCCTTGCCGCGGTAGTCCTCGGACACACCGTCGGCGGAGTAGTCCGCCATCGCGGCCTGGACGTCGCGGTCGCGCTGGTCGATCAACGACTCGAGCTGCGCGGCGACGCGGTTGAAGTTGTCCTGAGCGTTCTGCGAGGCCGCGATCGAGTAGTCGCGACGGTCTCCCTGGTTCACCATGAGTCAGTCCCTTCCTATCCTCAGCGGCCGCCGAAGCGAGCGGCGTCGAACGACGACCCGGCTTCGAGGCTCGTGGTCTGGTCGACCATGGACGACTCGCCCTCCTGGAAGGAGCGGTCCATGCCCGAGATTCCGCCGAGCACGCCGTCGAGGGCCAGCTTCAACTCGGAGGAGATCGCGTCGGTGCGCGACTTGAAACGGTCGAACGCGGCACGTCCCGCGCCCTGGAACTGTCCCTCGAGCGGCTCGGCCGCCTCGAGCAGCTGGCGAACCAGCAGCGACAGCTCATCACTCGACCCCGAGGTGGCCTTACCCAGCACACCCAGAGTGTCCGAACCCATTGCGAACTTCACGAGAGCCCACCCTTCGATCGCGAATAAACCTGCAACGAACTTTGAAACCCTAACCACGGGGCAGCCGTCGCGGAACGAAGATGAGAGAACTCTCCTTTTTCTCTCACATGGTGTAGGAGGGGTCAGGAGCCCGCTTTGGCCGCGGCTTTCGCCGCGCGCTTGTGCTCGCGGACCTTCGCCAGCGAGTCGGGGCTCGTGATGTCGGCGACCGATCGGAACGACCCGTCCTCGCCGTACGGTGCCGACGCCTCACGCCATCCCGCCCCGTCGTAGCCGTACTGCTTGCCGAGCAGTGCGAGGAAGATCTTCGCCTTCTGCTCGCCGAAGCCCGGGAGCGCCTTCAGCCGCTTCAGCACCGTCGCGCCGTCGGGGTCGTCGCGGGTCCACAGCTCTGCGGCATCCCCGCCCCAGTCCTCCTCGATCGCGGTGCACAGCGACTGCACGCGCTTCGCCATGGACCCAGGGAAGCGGTGCACCGCCGGGGACTGCGAGAACGCTGCCGCGAACGCCTCGGGGTCCTCGTGCGCGAGGGTTGTGGCATCCACCGATCCGATCCGCTCCCGGATCTTCAGCGGCCCGGCGAACGCCGTCTCCATCGCGACCTGCTGGTCGAGCAGCATGCCGATCAGCAGCGCGAGGGGGTTCGTCGACAGCAGCTCGTCGGCGGCCGGGTCGTCGGTGATGTGCAGGCTCATCCGCCCATTCTCGCGCGGGTCACGCGCGCGGAGCGATCCATTTCTCGGCGAACGGCACCGCGGCGAGATAGTGCAGATCGTCGGTCACCTCGGTGAGCTGCCGCTCGAAGTCCTCGACGCTGCCGGGCTTCAGACGCGTCACGACCGACCCGTCGACCCGCCGGATCACGACCTCGCTCGTCGACGGCGCATCCGAACGTGAGTCGAGCAGGCCCATCACGATGGTGGCCGCCCAACGCAGGCCGTTGCGGGGGCGATCCTCGCCGGCGACGCGGTACACCTCGGATGCGGGAGTGCTCATGCGCACATCCTGCCCGACCGTCGAGTCCTGCGCCGTCGGTTCGCCCCGCGGGGTGGGGCGCCTGTGCCGCGGGGTGGTGCGCCTGTGCCGCGTCGGCGGGAGGCGATTCGGCGGGCGGAGGGTGGATGCCGGGGTGTCGGTGCTCCGCTCCCGGTTTCTCCTCCGCTCGCATGGCGGTCGATGCCCGCCGACGGGAGGGGATTCGGCGGAGGGAGGATGGATGCCGTAGTGCGGTCCTCCGCTCCCGGGATCTCCTCCGCTCGCGCGGGGTCAGCCGGCGCGGGCTCAGCCGGCGTCGGCGATGCGGGACGCGGGCGTCTCCGGCGCCACCTCGATGCCGAACAGCGCCGACAGGGCCGAGACGTATTCGTCGCCGCGACCGGACTCCGCCAGCTCGTGGGCGCGGGTCGTGGGGGTGTGCAGGAGCACGCCGACGAGGTGGCGCAGAGCCTGTTCGGTCTGCCCGCCCTCGTCGCCGCGGGCGCGCACGCGCTCCACCTCGGCGTCGAGGACGCCGAACACGTGGGCGCGCAGCGCGACGACGGCGGGGGTGATGTTCTTGCGCTCCCCGACCGAGGCGAACCGGCGGGCGGCGTCGCGGACCAGGTCGCGCGCGGCATCCGTCGCCTGAAGCTCCTCCAGCGGGGCGTGGAGGCGGATGGTCTCGAGGTCGAGCAGGTCGACGCCGGGGACGGTGGCGACGTCGGGATCGACGTTGCGGGGAAGGCCGAGGTCGATGACGAGGCGACGGCCGGAGTGGTCGACGGGGCAGCCGACGGACGCCGGGGCGGCGGCTTCGGCGGCCGTGCGACCCGCCGCGAAGGTCGCGGCGCTCACCACGTGGGTCTCGCTCGTGGTGCACGTGATCACGAGGTCGGCGTGGGCCACGGCGGCGGGGAAGGTCTCGGCGGACACGGCGCGCAGCCCGTGCTTGGCGGCGAACTTGGTGGCACGCCCCGAGGGGGAGTGGACCGAGATGTCCTCGGCACCCTGGTCGCGGAGGGCCGCGACGGTCGCGGCGGCGTAGGCGCCCGTGCCCACCAGCAGCACGCGCTGCGTCGACCAGTCGGCGATGCGGCTGTCGGCCAGCTCGAGGCCGAGGCGCACGAGCGAGCGGCCGGCGCGGCCGATGGCGGTGGAGTTCTTGACGCCTCGCTGCGCCTCGGACGCGCGCTGGAACAGGCGCTCGAGCTCTCCGGACGTGGTGCCCAGCTGCCGGGACTCGGTGAGCGCGCGGCGTACCTGCCCGGCGATCTCGCCCTCGCCGACGACGACGGATTCGAGACCGGATGCCACCGAGAACAGGTGTTCGGCGACGTCGCCGCCGCCCAGCACCGTGTACGAGCCCTCGAGCTCGCTCGCGGGCACGCCGGTGGCCGCCTCGATGGCGCTCAGCGTGGCTTCCACGCCCACCGCGACGGCGGCCGTGACGGGCTCGTCCATGTCGACGTAGGCCTCGAAGCGGTTGCAGGTGGCCACGACGACCGCTCCCTGCACGCACTCGTCGTGCGCGGCGATCAGGGGGGCGACGGGGGTGGTGGGTACGCTGAGCCGCTCGAGGAGGTCGAAGGACGCGGTCTTGTGACTCGCGCTCACGCAGAGCAGCACGAAGAGATTCTACGCCCGACCCTCTCCGAGTATTCCGAGTCGCCTCTCGATGTCGAGGCATCCCCCTCTCTCTCAGAAGGCGAATGGGAGGATGGATGCCATGGCCTCTCCCGACGCTCCCCTTCTCCGCGCCCTCCGTGGCGACCGCCCCGAGCGGCAGCCGGTGTGGTTCATGCGGCAGGCGGGGCGCTCGCTGCCGGAGTACCGCGAACTGCGCGTGGGCACCCGCATGCTCGACGCGTGCCTCACGCCCGACCTGGCCGCCGAGGTCACGCTGCAGCCCATCCGTCGACACGGCGTGGATGCCGCGATCTTCTTCAGCGACATCGTCGTGCCGCTGCGGCTCGCCGGGGTCGCGGTCGAGATCGAGCCGGGCCGCGGCCCGGTGTTCGCCGAGCCGGTGCGCACCGCCGACGACGTCGCGCGGGTCACCTCGATCGATCCCGCCGAGGTGGCCGCCGCCGCCGAGCCGATCCGCGAGGCCGTGCGGCTGGTCACCGCGGAACTCGACGACGCGGTGCCGCTGATCGGCTTCGCCGGGGCCCCGTTCACCCTCGCCGCCTACCTCGTCGAGGGCGGTCCGTCGAAGGAGCACCTCCGGGCCCGCGGAATGATGCACGCCGACCCCGAGTCGTGGCACCGCCTCGCGGGCTGGCTCGCCGAGGTGTCGCGGGCTTTCCTCGCCGCGCAGATCGACGGGGGCGCGCAGGCCGTGCAGCTCTTCGACTCGTGGGCCGGTTCGCTCTCGCGCGCGGCGTTCCTGGAGTACGTCGCCCCCCACTCGCGGACGGCCCTCGAGGGCATCGACGTCCCTCGCATCCACTTCGGTGTCGGTACCGGCCCGTTCCTCGCCGACATGCGCCTCGGTGGCATCGCCGACGCGGTCGGCGTGGACTGGCGGATGCCGCTGGACGAAGCGGCCGCGATCGTCGGCCCCGACACCACGCTGCAGGGGAACATTGACCCGGCCCTCCTCGGCGCGCCCTGGCCGGTGCTCGCCGCGCACGTCGACGACGTGCTCTCCCGCGGACGCGCCGCGCGCGCCCACGTGCTGAACCTCGGCCACGGAGTGCCGCCCGACACCGACCCGACGGTTCTCACGCGCATCGTCGCCCGCGCGCACGGGGAGACGGAATGAGCGATCCGCTCGAACGCCTCGCCGAGCACGCGCACGAGAGCCGTGTCGTCGTCGTCGGCGGCGGCGTCTCGGGGCTCGTCGCGGCTCTGGAGTGCGCCAAGGTCGGCATCCGAGTGACCGTGCTCGAAGCCTCGGACGCCTTCGGGGGCGTCGTGCGCTCCGCGGAGGTCGGCGGGCTCACGCTCGACGTCGGCGCGGAGAGCTTCGCGACGCGGGGCGGGATCGTCCGCGGGCTGCTCGCAGAACTCGGCCTCGCCGACCAGGTCGTGGCCCCGAACGCCGCGGGAGCGTGGGTGGCGGGCGTGCCCGGCATCGGGGCCGCCCCGTTGCCGAAGGGCGGGGTGCTCGGCATCCCGGACAATCCGTGGGCTCCGGACGTGCGGCGGGTCATCGGCTGGGCGGGTGCCTGGCGGGCGTACGTCGACCGGCTCCGGCCGCCGCTGACGATCGGCCACCAGCACAGCCTCGGCGCCCTGGTGCGCTCGCGCATGGGTGCGCGGGTGCTCGACCGGCTCGTCGCACCCGTCACGAGCGGCGTCTACTCCGCCCGACCGGACGACATCGACGTCGATCTCGCCGCACCGGGCTTGAACGCCGCGCTGACGCGGACGGGTTCGCTGAGCGGTGCCGTCGCGGAACTGCGCGCGTCGCGCGCGACCCCCGCACCGGCGGACGCTCCGGCATCCGATGTCCCGGTCGTCTCCGGTGCCGCTCCCCGCACCCCGGCGCCCGGCGGCGCGGTCGAGGGCATCGTCGGCGGGATGTCGCGGCTCGTCGACGCGCTCGTCGCGCGTCTCGGCGACCTCGGTGCGGAACTGCGCACCGGTGTCTTGGTCGAAGGCCTCTCCCGCGAGGGGAACGGCTGGGACGTCCGCACCGACGGCGACGGCCTCCACGCGGACGCCGTCATCGTGGCCCTGCCCGAGGGGGCGGCCCGCGAACTGCTCGTTCCGGTGGTCCCGAACCTCGACCCGACCGACCCGATCGCGCCCGTCGTCGAGGTCGTGACGCTCGTCGTGCACGCGCCTGCCCTGGACGCCGCGCCGCGCGGGACCGGAGTCCTGACCGTCCCCGGCAGCCACGTCGCGAAGGCGCTGACGCACTCGACCGCCAAGTGGGATTGGGTCCGGGATGCCACCGAGCCCGGCATCCATGTCATCCGGGTCTCTTTCGGAGCCCAGGGTGAAGAGCCCGCGACGGCGACGCTCGACGACGGTGCCGCGGCGGCCCTCGCGCTGTCGGAAGCGGCGACTCTGCTCGGGGTCGTGCTCGCCCCGTCCGCGCTGCGCGCCGCCCACCGCGTGCGCTACGTGCAGTCCCAGCCCGGAGCCGCGATCGGACGCGCCGCGCAGACCGCCGCCGCGCGCGCCGCGGTCCACGCCGTTCCGGGGCTCGGGGCCACGGGCGCATGGTTGTCGGGAACAGGGCTGGCGCAGGTGATTCCGGACGCCCGGGCCGAGGCCGACCGGGTGCGCAGCGCCGCCCTGTGGCGTCGCGGGTGAACCGTTCGGACCGGGATCGTCGGCGCCGAGCGCGATCCTGTCAAGGGTGGATGCCGGAACAGGAATACATCGCTATCGTGAGATCCGACCAGCACTGATCGAGCGTGAGGAGACCCCATGAGGGGCAAAGCAGCACTCGTCGTCGGACTCGTGGCGGGCTACGTGCTCGGAGCACGCGCGGGCCGCGAACGGTACGAGCAGATCAAGGCGCAGGCCGAGAAGGTCTGGGACCAGCCCGTCGTCCAGGGGCAGGTCGAGAAGGTGAAGGCGTTCGGTGTGTCCGCCCTGAAGTCCGTACCCGGCGTGGTGTGGAAGGGCGCGAAGTCGGTCACCGGCGCCGCATCGCAGTCGGGCACGGTCTCCGAGCGCGCCGAGCGTGCCGGCCGTGCTGCGAAGACCTCGGCGCACGAGGTCGCCGACGCCGTCGAGGATTCCGTCGATGACGCCGAGCACGCCGAGAAGCGCGCCACCGCGCGGGCCAAGGCGAACAAGAGCAGCTCCACGTCGTCGGAGAGCTGACGCATGACCACTCCCCGCGGTTTCCGTGACCGCGCCGATGACAGCCTGTTCACCCTCCTGGGTGACATCCCCGAGCTCGTCCGCAACCTCGTCATCGCCGAGATCAACGGGGCGAAGGCGTGGGCGGCGAAGACCGCCAAGGATGCCGGAATCGGCGCGGGCTGGTTCGTCGGCGCCCTGATCGTCGTCTTCTGGGCCGTCCCGGTGTTCTTCGCGTTCGTCATCGCCGGGCTGTCGTCGTGGTGGCCCGTGTGGCTGTCGGCGCTGGTCGTCTTCGGGGTCATGATCGTGATCACCGCGATCCTGGCGCTGCTGGGCTACCTGCGTTTCAAGAAGCTCTCGAGCCGCGAGAACCCCGGACAGGCCATCGCCCAGGACGTCCGCATCGTGAAGGAGGCCGGCGATGAGTATTGATCGTCCCGTTCCCGTGCCGAAGACCGCCGTGCCGCTCGGCATCGCCGATCCCGTCGAGCAGGCCCGCGCCGAGCTGAAGGCGGCGCTGGCCGCGATCGAGGTCAAGGCCAACGTCCCGCGTCGGCTGAGCGACGCCGTCGACGTGCGCGTCGCCGAAGTGCGAGAGTCCGCGCGGCGCAACCCCGCTGCGGCGGCCGCCGCGGTCGCCGGTGTCGCCGCCGTCGTGGGGCTCACGGTGTGGGCCCTGGTCCGCGCCTACACGCGCTGACCTCCACGTCCGTCGCGGCGTCGCCGTCCCGGCATCCCTCCGGACGGCCGGCGCTGCGTGGCGCCGAGAGCGTACGTTCCGCGCGAGCGCACACGTTGCGGTCGTTCAGAACGTACGCGTTCGACCCGAACGTGTGCGTTCGACCCACGCCGCCCGGACGCCGCCCGGACACCGCGGGTGATTCGGCGGCGAGTCAACCGGTTTGGAGGGGCGCGCCGGGAGGACGAGACTTGACGCATGGCCCACGATGACTCCTCCTCCATCTACACCCTGTGGGCGGTCCTCCGCCGCGACCCCGAGAACCCCGTCACCGAGGCCGATGCCACCGAGCTCTCCGACCTCGTCGATCTGATCGAGGCGGACGGCGTGACCGTCCGCGGGTTCTACGACGTCAGCGGACTGCGCGCCGACGCCGACCTCATGGTCTGGCTGCACGGCGCCGACCCCCAGGCCCTGCAGCGCGACCTGCGGCGCCTGCGCCGCACCGAGCTGCTGAAGAACCTGCTCCCGACGTGGAACGCCATGGGCGTGCACCGGGATGCCGAGTTCAACCGGTCGCACGTGCCCGGCTTCCTCCGCGGCATCGACGCCAAGGACTGGCTCTGCCTGTACCCGTTCGTCCGCAGCTACGAGTGGTACCTGCTGCCCGAGGCCGAGCGCCGCGAGATGCTCATCGAGCACGGCAAGAAGGGCTCCGCGTACAAGGGCGTGATCGCCAACACCGTGGCATCCTTCGCTCTGGGCGACTACGAGTGGCTGCTCCCGATGGAGGCGGACGACCTCACCGACCTCGTCGACATGATGCGCGACCTCCGCTACACCGAGGCGCGTCGCCACGTCCGCGAAGAGGTGCCCTTCTACACCGGGCGTCTCGTCACCCTCGACGAGATCCCCGAGATCCTCCAGTGAGCGCCGCCCTGCGCCTGGGCACGCGGCGCAGCGCGCTGGCGATGGCGCAGTCGCAGATGGTCGCCGATGCGGTGGCCGCGGCATCCGGTCGTCCGGTCGAGCTCGTGCCGATCGTGTCCGAGGGCGATGTCAACCGCGCGTCGCTGTCGCAGCTCGGCGGTCGCGGCGTGTTCGCCAACGGTCTGCGCGAGGCGCTGGCGGCCGACCGCTGCGACTTCCTCGTGCATTCGCTCAAGGACCTGCCCACGGTGCAGCCCGACGGTCTCGTGATCGCCGCGACGCCGTCCCGCGAGGACGCCCGCGACGTCGTCGTCACGCGCGACGGCACCGCCCTCTCGGCCCTCCCCGCCGGGGCGCGCGTCGGCACCGGGTCGCCGCGTCGCATCGCCCAGGCCCTGCGGAAGAACCCGGGCCTGGACGTCCGCGACATCCGGGGCAACGTCGACTCGCGTCTCGCGCGCGTCCGCGACGGAGACCTGGATGCCGTGATCCTCGCCGCCGCGGGCATCTCGCGCCTCGGCGGCGACCTGGGGGGCCTCGAGGCCGAATACCTGGGACTGGCGGAGTGGCCCACGGCCCCGGGTCAGGGGTCGCTCGCGATCGAGACGCGCGCCGACATCGACCCCGCGATCCTCGCGGCCCTCGTCACGCTCGACGACGTCGACACCCGCGTCGCGATCACGGCGGAGCGCACGGTCCTCTCCGTCCTGGATGCCGGATGCCACGCCCCCGTCGCCACGCACGCCGCCCTCCACGGCGGCGACCTGCGCCTCCGGGCCATCGTGTACGCGCTCGACGGCTCGCATCGGATCGGTATCGATCGGACCGTGCGCGTGGAGCCGGGGTATGGTGGGGAACCTGGCAGTGGCAACGGTGCGAATGCTGCCGACGACGGGGGACCCATCGCGCGTGCGACGCGTGCGGGCCAAGAAGCCGCGCGTCGGTTGCTCGAACGCGGGGCGGCCGACCTGGTACCACGAGAGTCGACCACATGAATGAAGGCCATCGGCACACGCCGACCCCAGAGAAGCCGCTCGCCGGCCGGCGCGTCCTCGTGCCCCGCGGCGGCCCGTGGGGCGACGGTGTCGCCGCGAGCCTTCGTCAGCGCGGGGCCGTCCCGGTCATCGCGCCGCTGATCAACTTCGCCCCCACGAATGACCAGGCGACCCTCGAGCAGGCGCTCGCCGACCTCGCCGCCGGCGCGTTCGACTGGCTCACCCTCACGAGTGCGACCACCGTCGACGTGCTCTATGCCTACCGTGCCGTGATCCCGGCGACGACGAAGGTCGCCGCCGTCGGTGAGACCACGGCGGCGGCGATGCAGGCCGTCGGCTACCGCGTCGACCTCGTGCCCGAGCGCGACAACTCCGCGCAGGGCATGGCGGAGCAGATGATCGACCTCGAGTCCGAGCCGCGCAGCGTCCTCACCCTGCGCAGCGAGATCGCCAAGCCCGTGCTGACCCGGCTGCTCATCGAGGCGGGGCACCACGTGCGCAGCGTCGTGGCGTATCGCACCGTCGGCGTTCCGGTCACCGAGAAGATCGCCACCGACGTCCACTCCGGTCGCATCAACGCCATCCTCATCACGAGCGGTTCGGTCGCCGAACAGGTCGTGGAGCAGTTCCCCGAGATCCCGGCATCCACCGTCATCGCCGCGATCGGTCCGCGCACCGCGAAGGATGCCAAGCGTGCGGGACTCACCGTCGACGTCGTCGCCGAACGGCAGACCGTCGACTCCCTGATCGACGCCGTCGCCCGCTTCACCCTCCCCCCGGAGTCCGAGACCCCCGCATGAGCTTCCCCGAGTACCGCCCGCGGCGCCTGCGCCGCACCCCCGCCATCCGACGCCTCGCCCGCGAGACGCATCTCGTGCCGTCGCAGCTGGTTCTGCCGCTGTTCGTCCGCGAGGGCATCAGCGAGCAGGTTCCCATCGGTTCGATGCCGGGCGTCGTGCAGCACTCGCTCGACTCGCTGCGGCGGGTCGTCGCCGAGGCCGCGGCTGCTCGCATCGGCGGTGTCATGCTCTTCGGCGTCCCCGAGCACCGCGACGCGGTCGGTTCCGGCGCCGACGACCCGAACGGCATCCTGAACGTCGCGACCGAGACGGTGATCTCCGAGGTCGGCGACGCCCTGGTCGTGAAGACCGACCTGTGCCTCGACGAGTTCACCGACCACGGGCACTGCGGCGTGCTGAGCGCCGACGGCTCCGTCGACAACGACGCGACCCTCGAGCGGTACACCGCGATGGGACTCGCGCAGGCGCGGGCGGGGTCGGCGATGCTGGGCCTCTCCGGGATGATGGACGGCCAGGTCGGCGCGGTGCGTCAGGCGCTGGATGCCGAGGGTTTCACCGACACGCTGATCCTGGCGTACTCCGCGAAGTACGCGGGGGCGTTCTACGGTCCGTTCCGCGAGGCCGTGGACTCGCAGCTGAAGGGCGACCGCCGCTCGTACCAGCTCGACCCCGGCAACGGACGCGAGGGCGTGCGCGAAGCGCTGCTCGACGTCGAGGAGGGCGCCGACGTCGTGATGGTCAAGCCGGCGCTGCCGTACCTCGACGTGCTCGCCGACGTCCGCGTGGCCGTCGATGTGCCGGTGTGGGCGTACCAGGTGTCGGGCGAGTACGCGATGGTCGAGGCCGCCGCGGCCCACGGTTGGATCGACCGCCGCGGAGCCGTGCTCGAGAGCCTGCTCGGCATCCGCCGCGCCGGCGCCGATGCGATCCTGACGTACTGGGCCCTCGAGGCCGCGCACTGGCTGCGCGCCGACCTGTAGGTCTGACCTTCCGGCGCGTGGTTGCCGTGCGCCCGCGCGGTCCCGCGCGTGGGCGTGAGTCGCCAAGTTTTGTCGCTTCGGCTGCCCTGTTGGCGACAAATCTTGGCGACTCGCGCACGTAGGGACGGGAGAATGGATGCCATGACAGACCTCAACGACCAGTGGTTCGCGCGCGCGAAGGACGTCATTCCGGGCGGCGTGAACTCGCCCGTGCGGGCGTACGGATCCGTCGGCGGGACGCCGCGGTTCGTGCAGTCCGCCGCGGGCGCCCGGATCACGGATGCCACGGGCCGCGAGTACGTCGACCTCGTCGCCTCGTGGGGCCCGGCCCTCCTCGGCCACGCGCACCCCGAAGTGGTCGGGGCCGTGCAGTCGGCGGCATCCAGGGGTCTGTCGTTCGGCGCGCCGACCGGCGCCGAGGTGGAGCTCGCCGACCTGATCGCCCACCGCGTGCGGGTCGGGGATCTGGCGCCCGTCGAGAAGGTGCGCCTCGTGTCGACGGGCACCGAGGCGACCATGACGGCAATCCGTCTCGCGCGCGGCGCGACCGGCCGCGACCTGCTGATCAAGTTCGCCGGCCACTACCACGGGCACTCCGACGGGCTGCTGGCCGCCGCCGGGTCGGGCGTCGCGACGCTCGCGCTCCCCGGCTCCGCCGGTGTGCCGGCGCCGATCGCCGCGCAGACGCTCGTGCTGCCCTACAACGACCTCGACGCGGTGCGCGAGGCGTTCGCGGTGCACGGCGAGAACATCGCCGCGATCATCGTCGAGGCGGCATCCGCGAACATGGGTGTCGTCCCGCCGCTGCCCGGCTTCAACGCGGCCCTCGCCGACATCGCGCACAGCCACGGCGCGCTGCTCATCATGGACGAGGTGCTCACCGGATTCCGCGTGCACCCCGCCGGATTCTGGGGCCTGCAGGCGTCGCACGGCGAGACGTACCTGCCCGACATCCTCACGTTCGGCAAGGTCGTCGGCGGAGGGATGCCGCTCGCCGCCCTCGGCGGCCGCGCCGACGTCATGGACCAGCTCGCGCCCCTCGGCCCGGTGTACCAGGCGGGCACGCTGTCGGGGAACCCGCTGTCGGTCGCCGCGGGCCTGGCGACGCTGCGGCTCGCGACGCCCGAGGTGTACGCCGCGGTCGACGCGTCGGCATCCCGCATCGCCGATGCCCTCGACGACGCCCTGACCGCGGAGGGCGTCGTGCACGCCGTTCCGCGTGCAGGTTCCCTGTTCGGCGTCGCGTTCCTCCCCGAGGCGCCGCTCGACTACGCCACGGCGCTGACGCAGCAGTCGTGGCGCTACGCCCCCTTCTTCCACGCGATGCTGGATGCCGGAGTCTCCCTGCCCCCGAGCGTGTTCGAGGCGTGGTTCCTCACCGCCGCGCACGACGACGTCGCGCTCGAGAGGGTGCTCGAGGTGCTGCCGGGTGCCGCGCGTGCCGCGGCCGGTGCGGCGGACCCGACGCTCCTCGCGCAGTAGGCGGGGCTGCCGGCGCCGCGTTCGCTGGGGCGCCGCGTTCGCTGGGGCGGCGCGGACGTCGGCGCCGCGGTTCTCGGCGCCCTCCCCGTCGATAAACGCGATCCGCGGCGAGAAACGCGCCGTCCCGTTGTTTCTCGCCGGCGATGGCGTTTATCGCTTATGGGGGGCCGCGGATCATCCCACGGGGGAAGGGCAGCATGGCCTGCCTGGACCCGGATGCCGCGGATGTGCTGTGATCAGCGCATGTGGCAGTTCGCGGGCCTCCCGCTTCACCCCCTCCTCGTCCACGGCGTGGTCGTGCTGCTGCCCCTCGCGGCGCTCATGCTCATCGTCGGCAGCGTCTGGCCGGCGGCGCGTCGGCGGCTCGGCATCCTGACCCCGATCGTCGCGATCGTCGGCGGCGGGTTCGCGCTGCTGGCGAAGGAGGCGGGCGAGGCGCTCGAACGCCAGGTGCCCTCGTCGGCGCTCGTGGAGGCGCACACGGAGATGGGCGACGGTCCCGTGATCTGGGCGTTCTTCCTGATCGTGGTCGCTGTCGCGCAGTGGGCGTGGTTCTGGTGGCGCGCTCGGCGCGCGGATCGCCCCATCGGCGGTGCGCGGGTCATCACGGCCGTCATCGCCGTCGTCGCCGTCGCGGTGGCGATCGGCACGACCGTGAACCTCGTGCTCGTGGGCGACAGCGGTGCCCGCGCGGTGTGGTCCGCGCTCGGCGGCGCCTGACGCATCGCGCCGCCTCGCCGCGGTGAAAGACTGGACGGATGCCGAATCCTCAGCCCCGCGTCGTCGTGCTCGCCGGCGGTGTCGGCGGATCGAAGTTCACCCTCGGCGTCCGCGCCGCTCTGCGGCGGCTCGGGGCGCCCGAGGCGACCGTCGTCGTCAACACCGGCGACGACCTGTGGCTCTCGGGCGTGCGGCTGCAGCCCGACGTCGACTCGATCACGTACGCGCTCGCCGGAGTCAATGACACCGTTCGCGGCTGGGGTCGCGCGGGCGACACCGAGCGCGTGAACGAAGAGCTGCAGGCGTGGGGCGCCGGGTGGCCGTGGTTCACGCTCGGCGACCTCGACCTCGGGACGCACCTCGCGCGCACGGGATGGCTGCGCGAGGGCCTCACCCCGACCGAGGTCCTCGGTCGGATGGCGGAGCGGTGGCCGCTCGGCATCCATCTGCTTCCGATGACCGACAGCGAGGTCGACACGCACGTGCACGTCGAGGACGGGCGGCGTCTGCACTTCCAGGAGTGGTGGACGCGCTACCGCGCGGCTCTGACTCCGACGCGGTTCGAGAACCCCGGGATGACGGATGCCTCTCCCGCCCCGGGCGTCGTCGAGGCGATCGCGCAGGCCGACGTGGTGCTGCTGGCCCCGTCGAACCCGGTCGTGTCGATCGGTCCGATCCTCGCTGTCCCCGGCATCCGGGAGGCGCTTCGTGCGACCTCGGCGCGGGTGGTCGGTGTCTCACCGATCATCGGTGGCCGGGTCGTGCGCGGCATGGCCGACGTGTGCCTGACGGCGATCGGCGTCGAGACGTCGGCCGCGGCCGTCGCCCGGCACTACGGCGCGCGGTCGGCCGAGGGTCTGCTCGACGCGTGGCTGCTCGCCGAGGAGGACGCCGCCGCAGCTCCCGACGTGGAGGCCGCCGGGATCCGCGCCGTCGTCGCCCCGCTGTGGATGCGCGACGAAGAGGCATCGGCCGCGATCGCCGAGGTGGCGCTCGGGGCGTAGAGCGCGTCAGGCCGCCGCGGCCGCCAGTACCGCCGCGGTACGCGGGCCCACGCCGAGGGCCACGGCCTCGGCGAGCTGCGCGGCGGTGTCGACGTCGCGGCGGAGGGACGACCCGCGCGGAACCGCGAGGTCGGTGCACCCCAGGAGGCGGTGCCGGGCTGCGGAGTCGGCGCCGAAGGCCGACACCCACACCGCACCGGGACGCGCGGTGACGAGGGTGGAGCCGGTGCCCTCGGCATCCGGGACCAGGCCCCGTTCGACCTCGCCCGCGAGCTTCAGTGCGGCGTCGAGGTCCTGCGGCGTGAGCGCGGGGACGTCGCCCAGCAGCGCCGCGCGGGGCGCCCCCTGGCCCGCCGCGTCGGCGCCCAGGGCGATGGCGGCGTCGAGGCCGCGCACGTCGCCCTCGGCGATCACGTCGACCGCGGGCCACTGCGACACGAGGGCGGACACCTCGGCGTCGTCGGTCACCACCAGCACGTGCGACACGCGCGGGGTGGCGGCGACGGCCGCGATCGTGTCGAGCGCGATCGCGCGCGCCAGGGCCTCGCGATCGGCGGTCACGGCGGTCAACCGCGTCTTGCCGAGCGCAGCGGGCTTCACCGGCACGACGATCGTCCAGCCGTCACGGATCTCAGGAATGCTCATCGGCTCCATTGTGTGCCGGACTCCGGACATTTCCGTCCGGGGGTAGCGGTGCGCCCGCGAATCGTGCTGCGAAGGCGGAGAGCCTCCGGAGCGCGGCACGCGGGCCCGCGAGGCCTCAGCTGAACCGGGCCCGCAGTCGCGGCAGGACCTCGGCGCCGTACGTGCGGAGGAACTCCTCCTGGTCGTGCCCGGGGTCGTGGAACACGAGGTGACGGAAGCCGAGGTCGACATAGTGCGCGATGCGCTCGACGTGCTCGTCGATGTCGGTCGACACGATGAACCGGGATGCCGCCCGCTCGATGGGCAGTTCGTCGGCGAGACGCGCCATCTCCAGCGGGTCGTGGACGCTCATCTTCTCTTCGGCCGACAGGGCCAGGGGAGCCCAGAAACGCGTCTTCTCGAGCGCGGTCTCGCGGTCGGGGTGGTACGAGACCTTCACCTCCATCAGCGTGTCGATGTCGTCGCGCGTGCGGCCGGCCTTCGCGAGGCCGTCGTCGAGCGCCGGCAGCAGCGTGTCGGTGTACAGGGACGGGTCCTTGCCGCTGGTGGTGATGTACCCCTCCGCGATGCGTCCGGCGAGCCGCGTCGCCGCGGGACCCGAGGCGCCGATGTAGATCGGCACCTTCTGCTCGGGGCGGTCGTAGATCGTGGCATCCTTCACCGAGTAGTAGGTGCCCTCGTACGTGACCCGGTCTTCGGTCCAGAGCTTGTCGATGAGGGTGATCGCCTCTTTGAGGCGCTGGAAGCGCTCGGGCGGCTCGGGCCACTCGAGGCCGAGGGTCACTTCGTTGAGGGCCTCGCCGGTGCCGACGCCCAGCGCGACGCGTCCGGGGAACATCACGCCGAGCGTCGCGAACACCTGCGCGATGACGCCCGGGTGATAGCGGAACGTGGGGGTCAGCACGGACGTCCCGAGGATCACGCGCTGCGTGCGGGCGCCGAGCGCGCCGAGCCACGGCAGGGCGTTCGGGGCGTGCCCGCCCTCGTGCCGCCACGGCTGCAGGTGGTCGGAGAGGAAGACCGAGTCGAACCCGACCTCCTCGGCCAGCACGCTGAAGTCGAGCAGCTCGTTCGGCCCGAACTGCTCGCTCGAGGCCTTGTATCCGAATCGCAGCGGAACGACCATGATTCTCCTTCTTCGTGACCCGCCCGTGCGGGCGATGCGTCAGCCGCGCACGGGGGTGTGCGCGGGTTCGAACTCCGACCCGTCGGTACCGGTCAGTCTCTCGTGGAACGCCTGCACGGTGCCCGGCCACAGCAGTGTCAGCCGCCCCGACCTCTCGTCCACGTACCAGTTACGGCATCCGCCGGTCATCCAGGGAGTGGATGCCGCGGCGGCGGCGATCTCGTCGGTGTAGGCCGCTTCGGCCGCGGGGCGGACGCGCAGCACGCGATCGGGGCGACGATCGCGTTCGGCCAGCGCGCGGACGACGTACGCGGCCTGCTCCTCGATCATGAGGACCGCCGAGTTGTGTCCGAGGCTTGCGTTGGGGCCGTTGAGGACGAAGAGGTTCGGGAAACCCGCGACCACCGTGGACCCGAACGACGTCATGCCCTCGGACCAGTGCTCGGCGAGCGTGCCGTCCTCGCCGCGGACGAGGTCGGCGTACGGCTGCTGCGTCGAGGCGAAGCCGGTGGCGAGCACGAGCACGTCGGCCTCGTGCTGCCGCCCACTTGCCGCGGTGAGCATCGACCCGTCGACGCGGTCGAGGGCGCTGGGTTCGAGGGTCACCCGACCGGATGCCACGGCGGGATAGAACGCGTCCGAGAGCAGCACCCGCTTGCAGCCGAAGGCGTAGTCGGGGGTGAGGGCTTCCCGCAGCGCGGGGTCGGCGACCTGGGCGTGCAGGTGCGCGAGGGCGGTGTCGCGGGCGGCGGTGGATGCCGCGACGTCGCCCGAGCGGGAGGCGAAGCGCGCCTCGCCCTCGGTGTACAGCTCGGCGCGGAGGCGCGCAAGGGCGCCGGGGTTCTCGGCGAGGCGTTCGCGCTCTGCGGCGGGGATCTCGCCGCCGCCGCGGGGCACGATCCACGCGGGCGTGCGCTGGAACAGCGTCACGTGGGCGGCGCGGCGCGCGAGCTCGGGCACGAGCTGCACGGCGCTCGCGCCGGTGCCGACGACCGCGACGCGCTTTCCGGCGAGGTCGACGTCGTGGTCCCAGCGCGCGGAGTGGAACAGCGGGCCGGCGAACGACTCGAGGCCGTCGATCGCGGGGACGTGCGGTTCGGTGAGGCGTCCGCACGCGAGGACGAGCGAGCGCGCCTGAAGGACCTCGGCGCCGGTGTCGATGTGCCATACCGAGGTGTCGGCATCCCATTCCGCCCCCACGAGCGGGGTGTGCAGTCGGATGCGCTCGCCGACGCCGGCGGCCACGTCGCGCAGGTACTGCTGGATCTCGTGGCCCTCGGCGAACGTGCGGGACCAGCCCGCGTGCGGGTGCGCCGCGTAGCTGTAGAGGTGCGCGGGAACGTCGCACGCGACCCCCGGGTACGTGTTGTCGCGCCAGGTTCCGCCGACGTCACCCGCGCGCTCGATGATCACGACGTCGTCGCGGCCCGCGCGGTGCAGGGCACCGGCCATACCGAGCCCGGCGAAGCCCGCGCCGACCACGACGACGTCGACGACGCTCACGCGGTCGCTCCGGCGGCGGTGCGAGCCGTGGGCGACACGCCGTAGTCGGTCGTGCGCAGGCGGAACGGCCGCATGAGGCTGCGGGCGAGGCGCTCGGCATCCGCGACCGGCAGTTCGAGCCCCTGCTCGATGCCCGTGTCGGGCAGCACGCGCCCGTCGTACAGCGTGCCGCCGAGGTCGTCGCCGCCGGAGCGCAGGAGGACGGCGGCGCTCTCGCGGCCGACGCGCGTCCACGGGATCTGCACGTGCGGGATCGCACCCGACAGCAGCAGCCGCGACACGGCGACCATCGCGCGGTGCTCGTCGATCGCGGAACGGCCCGGAACCAGCGGAACCTCGCCGCCGGGGAGCGGGATCGGCACGAACTCCGCGAAGCCTCGCGTCTCGGCCTGGATGCCGCGCAGCAGGCGCAGGTGCGCGATGCGCTCGGCCGCGGTCTCGACGTGGCCGTAGAACAGCACTGACGTCGAGCGGAACCCGGCGCGATGAGCGGCCGTGATGCCCTCGACCCAGCGGTCGATCTCGAGGTCGCCGGGCGCGACGAGCGCGCGCACGCGCTCGCTCAGCACCTTGACCCCCGTGCCGGGGACCGTGTCGACGCCGGCCTCGCGCAGGGCGGCGAGGGTGCCCTCGAGCCCGAGTCCGCCGCGGTCGGCGAGATCGCGCACGTCGAGCGGACGGAACGCGTGCACATGGATGCCGGGAGCCCCGCGCTTCACGGCCCGAACGAGGTCGAGGTACCCCGAGGGGTCTTCCTCGGCGGGGAGCGCGCCTTGGATGCAGATCTCGGTGGCGCCGAGGTCGGCGGCATCCGCGGCGATCGCCTCGGCATCCGCGAGGTCGAACTCGCCGGCGCCCGCGCGGCCCGCGCGCCGGAAGCCGCTCGAGGTGAGGTTGCGGTTGCGGACGAGGGTCACCGGCTCGCCGACGGTGTAGCGGCGCGCGTCGTCGGCCGCGGTGGTCAGGGCGTCGAGCTCGGCGCCGGTGGCGCGGAGCAGCCGCGTCCAGTCGGCGTCGTCGAGCGCGAGCGGGTCGGCCGCGGCGGACTCGGCGAGGCGGCGCACGCCGGGGTCGGGAGCGAGGGCAGCCGCGCCGCCGCTGGGAGCGGAGGGGATTCGGGGAGCGGAGGATGCCTCGGCACCGGACTGCCCTCCCGTCGCCGAATCCCCTCCCGTGGCCGGCCGCGCGACCCCGGGAATCACGTCGGCCGCGAGGCCCGTGGCATCCGCCAACGCCCGCACGGGGGCGTGGAGCGCGGGGTCGATCCACGTCGCCGCGTCGCTCACGTACTCGGGGTGCGCGGTGAGCCGCTCGCGGAGCGCGAACCCGCGGGCGGCGGTCTGCGCGGCGAGGTCGTCGATGTGCGGCCACGGACGCTCGGGGTTCACGTGGTCGGCCGTGAGCGGCGAGACGCCGCCCCAGTCATCGATCCCGGCCTCGATCAGCAGCCCGAGCTCGCGCGGATCGGAGAGGTTCGGCGGAACCTGGATGCGCATGTCGGGCCCGAACACGAGTCGTGCGACGGCGACCGTGGCGAGGTACTCGTGCATGTCGGCATCCGGGGCTCCCTGCATGGCGGTGCGGGGCTTCGCGCGGAAGTTCTGCACGATCACCTCTTGCACGTGGCCGTGCCGGTCGTCGAGGTCGCGCAGGGCGATGAGCGACTCGGCGCGGTCGCGGACGGTCTCGCCGATGCCGACCAGGATGCCGGTCGTGAACGGGATGCCGGCGGCCCCCGCGTCGTCGATGACGCGCAGACGCAGGTCGGGGTCTTTGTCGGGCGAACCGAAGTGCACCTGACCGGGCTCTTCGTAGAGGCGGCGCGAGGTGGTCTCGAGCATCATGCCCATCGACGGGGAGACCGGGCGCAGCGCGGCGAGCTCGTCGGGGTGCATCACGCCGGGGTTGGCGTGCACGAGCATGCCGGTCTCGGCGGTGATGAGGCGGGCGATGTGCGCGACGTAGTCGATCGTGGAGGCGAAACCGTGCTCGTCGAGCCACGCGCGGGCCTCGGGCCAGCGCTCCTCGGGGCGGTCGCCGAGGGTCAGCAGCGCCTCCTTGCAGCCGAGCGCCTGCCCCTGTCGGACGACCGTGAGCACCTGCTCGGGGCTCATGTACGCGGGCTTGCGGAGGAGCGCGAGCTGGCCCGGGGTGTCGACGAAGATGCAGTAGTGGCAGCGGTCGCGGCAGAGGGTCGTCAGCGGCACGAAGACCTTGCGCGAGTAGGTGATGACCCGCGGTCGACCGGCGCGCTTCAGCCCCTCGTCGCGGAGCAGGCCGGCCGCGCGGGACAGCACGCCGAGCGGGGCGTGCAGCAGCCGCTCGGTCTCGTCGACATCGGGCCGGTGCCCGTCGCGCACGCGGGCGAGGAGGTCGTCGATCGAGTCGCCCCGGGCCGGTGCGGCCTGCGGCGCAGCGCTGCCCGTACTCATCGCTCCAGGCTATCCCTCCGCTCCGACACGCGGGCCGAGCTGCGTCGCCCCGGATCGTTGCGCTCTCGTGAGGCGCCGGGGCGGTCGGCATCCATCGCCGCTGGCAGGATGGATGCCATGGTGACCCTGCTGCTCGATCAGGCGCAGCTCGAGGTCGTGCTCTCGCCGACCGAGCGTGCGCTGTCGTTCCGCAAGCGCAACATCGTCGTGCCGCGCGCGACGATCGACCGCGTGCAGTTGACCGATGACGCGTGGACGTGGCTCCGCGGCGTCCCGAACCCGGGCACGAACCTCCCCGTCGTCGTGGCCGCGGGCACGTGGAAGTCGGCCGGCGGCAACGACTTCGTCGTCATCCGTCGCCGCAAGTCCAGCGTCGTGATCGACCTCAGCGGCCACGACGAGTTCGAGCGGCTGGTCCTGACGACCAAGCACGGTGTGGCCCTGCTCAAGGCGCTGCGCCTCGAGGTGGCATCCGAGCCCGAGGACGTCGCCGACCTCGTGTCCTGACGCCAGGCCCCCGCCCGCCCCGCGTCAGTCGATGTCGCGGCGCCAGGTCGTGGCGAGGCCGATGAGCACCAGCACCACGGCGTAGCCGAGCAGCACGAGGCCGCCGAGCCACCATTCCAGCGGCTCGGCACCGCCGGCCCCCACGGCGCCGAAGATCGTCTTGCCGACGAGCGCGTCGCTCGCGGCGCTCGGGAACCACCGCGCGACCTCGCCGAGTCCGTCGACGACACCGGCGATCGTGCGCACGATCGGCTCGACGAACAGGGTCACCGCCAGCACGATCACGATCGCGGCGACCTGGTTGCGCACCACGGTGCCCACGCCGATCCCGACGACCGCCCACAGGGCGAACGCCAGCAGCATGCGGCCCACGAGCACCCACGTGTCCGACGAACCGAGCTCGGTGCCGAGTCCGAACGCCGCGAAGACGCCGGCTCCCGCACCGATCGCCGCGATCGACCCGAGCACGCCGTACAGGAGGCCCACGAGGATGCCGATCGCGAACTTCCCGACGAGCACCACGCCGCGGCGGGGCGTGGCCAGGAACGTCGGGGTCAGGGTCTTGTGCCGGAACTCGGTCGTGACCATGAGCGTCCCGGCCAGCAGCGGGAAGACGTACCCCACGGCGCTCGCGGAGCTGTAGACGAGGGCGGCGAGACCGTCCGTGGGCAGCGCCGGTCCGGAGGCGCCCGGCAGCTTGCCGGAGGCCACGCCCCCGAACGCCAGTGCGAGCACGCCCGCCGTGAAGCCGACGTAGACGACGAGCACGATGCCCAGCACCCACCATCCGGCGGTGCTGAACTGCTTCGTGTACTCGGAGCGAGTGGATGCCACCAGGCTCATCGCGGCACCTCCGTGTCTGCGGCGCGGGCGTCGTCGATCGGCACGATGTCGATGACCCCCGTCGAGGCGACCGCGTACGAGGAGCGGGGCTCGGGGTCGGGCTCCGCCGGAGCGGCGGCGCGCCGCGGGGCGGCGAGGACGGGGACGAGGTCGGTCGACGGTGCGGGTTCGGGCGCGGGCGCCTCGGCATCCACCGTCTCCGCTTCCGCGGGCGCGGCGGCGACCGGGCCCGCTGCGCTCGCGTGCGTCCGCACGCCGCTGACGAGCTCGAGGAAGATGTCCTCCAGGCTCGCGCCCTTGCTCTGCAGGTGCGACAGCACGATGCCGGCGCCGGCGGCGAGGGTGCCGATCTCGAGCGGTTCGACGTGCCGGATCGTGAAGCCGTTGCGGAGCAGCTGGAACGGGATGCCGCGTTCCTCGAGCAGCCGCGACAGTGCCTCGCGGTCGGGGGAGTCGACGACGGTGGAGTACTCGTCGGGGTCGGCGAGGTCTTCGGTGCCGCCCTGGAAGACGAGCGTGCCGCGCGAGATGATCAGCAGCGCGTCGACCGTCTGCTGCACCTCGGCCAGCAGGTGCGACGAGATGAGCACCGTACGCCCCTCTTCGGCGAGGTGACGGAGCAGCGAACGCATCCACCGGATGCCCTCGGGGTCGAGACCGTTGGACGGCTCGTCGAGCACGAGGACGCCGGGGTCGCCGAGCAGGGCCGTCGCCAGACCCAGACGCTGGCGCATGCCGAGCGAGTAACCGCCGACCCGGCGTCCCGCGACGTCGGCCAGACCCACGAGCCCGAGCACCTCGTCGACGCGCGACAGGGGCAGCCGGGCCGCGCGGGCGTAGGCCTTCAGATGGTTCGCCGCCGAGCGTCCCGGGTGGAAGCTGGATGCCTCCAGAGCGGCGCCCACGGTCTGCGGCGGACGGTCGATGTCGGCGTAGCGGCGGCCGCCGATCGTCGCGGATCCGGACGTCGGGCGCACGAGGCCCAGCAGCATGCGCAGCGACGTGGTCTTGCCCGCACCGTTGGGGCCGAGGAATCCCGTCACCAGGCCCGGCTCCACGCGAGCGGTCAGGCCGTCGACGGCCGACACCGCGCCGAAGCGCTTGGTCAGCCCGGAGAATTCCAGCACCTGTCCTTGGGGCATCGAGTACCTCTCGTTCGGCGGGCGTTCTCCCCATCTTCCCCGATCCGAGGCCGAAAACACATCTCGCGCCCTGTGTAACGTGGCAGCGTGAACGCACAGCGATCCGACGACGACGCGGTCTCCGCGCGAGCCTGGCGCGGAGTGGGGCACCTGACCCTCAACCGTCCCCGTGCGATCAACGCGCTCGACCTCGGCATGATCCGGCTGCTCTCGGCCGCCCTCGACCGCTGGGAGCGCGACACCGACGTCGACCTGGTGCTGCTCGACGGCGCGGGGGAGCGCGGGTTCTGCGCCGGCGGTGACGTGCGGGCGCTCTACGACTTCGTCGTCCAGGGACGCGTCGACGAGGTCCACACCTTCTTCCGCGAGGAGTACGCCCTCAACCACCGCATCGCGACGTACCCGAAGCCGATCGTCGCGATCGCCGACGGGGTGACGATGGGCGGCGGGATCGGGCTGGCCGGACACGCGCGCATCCGCATCGTCACCGAACGTTCGCAGCTCGCGATGCCCGAGACGCGCATCGGGTTCACCCCCGACGTGGGCGGGTCGTGGCTGCTCGGGCGCGCGCCCGGCCGGCTGGGCGAGTACCTCGGTCTCACCGGAGCGACGATGGATGCCGCGGATGCGCTGTACGCGGGCTTCGCCGACCATCTCGTCCCCGTCGCCCACCTCTCGGCGCTCCACGAGGCGCTGGAGTACCGCGCCGACCCCTCGAGCCCCACGGAACTGGTGCTGCTGTTCGACGAGAGCCCCGAGCGATCGAACCTCGAGACCTGGCGTCCGTGGATCGACGACGCCTTCTCGGCCGACGATCTCGACGGCATCCTGCACCGGCTCCGCCAGCGCTGGGAACCGGAGGCGCACGCGACCGCCGACCTGCTCGAGTCCTCGGCCCCGACGGCGGTGTCCGTGACGCTCGAGGCCGTCCGACGGGCGCGTGCGCTGCCGTCGCTGCACGCCGCCCTCGCGCAGGAGTACGGGCTGGTGATGTGGTTCGCCACGACGCAGCCCGACCTGGCCGAGGGGATCCGCGCGCAGTTGGTCGACAAGGACCGGTCGCCGTCCTGGTCGCCCGCGCATCGGTTCGAGCTGCCCCCGGGCCGCGTCGCCGAGGCGTTCGCCCACCAGCCCGAACCGGCTCTCTGGTAGCGGCGGCATGGGCGGGCGGAGGCGCTGGTCGTTCGGGCGATTGCTCGACGGGTTCTTCTTCGTCTTCGCTGGACTCGCCGCCGTGTGGCTCGCGTACCTGAGCTTCACCCAGACGTTCACTCTCGGCTGGGCGGGGATCGTCATGGCGATCTTCTTCTGGGGGCTCCTCGCCTACCTCGTGCTTCCGCGGCTGCATCGCATCCTGACCGCCGTCTACGTGCCCGACTACTTCATGGGACGCACCCGCACGTCCGACGGACTGCTCGGCGACCCGGTGAACCTCGCCTTCCAGGGCGAGCGTGCGCAGGTCGAGGCCGTGATGGCCGCGGCCGGGTGGATCCCCGCCGATCCCGTCGGCCTCGGCTCGTCGTGGCGCATCGTCACGTCGACCCTGCGCCGTCGCAGCTACCCGACCGCGCCGGTCAGCCCCCTGTTCCTGTTCGGCCGGATGCAGGACCTCGCCTACCAGCAGGAGGTCGCGGGGTCTCCGGCCCAGCGCCACCACGTGCGACTCTGGCGCTGCCCCGACGGGTGGCTGCTCCCCGGCGGGCGACGGGTCGATTGGCTCGCCGCGGGCACGTTCGACCGCGCCGTCGGACTCTCGCTGTTCACGCTCCAGGTCACGCACCGCATCGACGCCGACACCGACATCGAGCGCGACCACATCGTCGCGACCGTGCAGAATCTGCCCGGTGTCGCGGTCGACGTCATCCGCGACTTCTCGACCGGCTACCACGCGCGCAACGGCGGGGGCGACAGCATCACCACCGACGGCGACCTGCCGATCCTCGACGTGCGCGGGGTCCCGGATGCCACGACGGCCGGCGCCCGGGCGGAGGGCCGGTCGTGAGCGAGAGGCATCCCCGCAAGAGGGCGGCGTTCGAACCGATCGCCGCGCCGGTCGTCCGAGACTCCGCGATGCGCCGTCCGGCCGCGACCGTCGCCGGTGGGGTCCTCGTGCTCCTCCGCGCGGTCGCGGGCATCGTCTGGACCCTCACGGTCGTCTTCCCCCTGCCGCCGTGGCTGCAGGCGGTGGCCGGCGCGGCGGACGGCTCCGGCGAAGAGTCGACCCTGACCCTCTCCGACCTCGGCCTCGACGCCGGGATCTTCTTCGGCGTCCTGGGGGCCATCACCCTCGTCCAGGCGGTCTTCGGCATCCTGCTCCTGCGCGGAAGCAATGTCGCCCGTGTGATCGTCATGATCGTGTCGACGATGTCGATCGCCACGGCGTTCGCCGGGTGGTGGGAGCTGGGGCAGGAGATCACGGTCGGCACGACCCTCGTCACGGTCAGCCTCGACATCCTGGTGCTCCTCGCCCTCTCGAGCCGGGATGCCGCCGCCTATGCCCGCCGCAACGAGCGCCGCTGACGCGGGAGCCTTGGCGCCGTCAGCGAAACCTCGGGCGGATCCCGGGGGTTGCACAGACGGCGGCGGATAGCCTGAAAGGTGCCGCACCCGAGCGGCGGAACGGATGACGGACGTGTTCGACAGCCCCATGTCGGTTTCGGCCTACGAGGTGCTCCGCGTCGATGTCGACGTCGACGACGAAGGCCTCCGCCGTGCGTACCGCGTCCGACTGCGCGAGACGCACCCCGACACCGGCGGTGACGCCGCCCTCTTCGTCCAGGTGCAGCGCGCGTGGGAGCTCGTCGGTACGCCCGAGGCGCGGGCCGCCTACGACCGCGGTCGCGGACACGCGTCGGCCGAGTGGGGCGGCGGGGCGGCGGCATCCGCTCCTCCCCGTCCTGACACCCGCCCCCGCGCCCGCGCGTACGGCCAGCCCGGCGGGTGGCGGCGCGAGCGCTACCTGTCGCTGATCCGCGAGTGGGTGGGGCGCGGCGTCGACGTCGGCGATCCGTACGACCCCGCGCTGGTGCGGTCGGCGCCGCCGGAGATCCGGCACATCCTCGCCGACGCGCTCGCCGAGGAGGAGACCGCGCGCCTGGTCGCCGACCTCGGCATGGGGTACACCGTGTGGCACGACGTGTTCGCCGACCGCGACGGAGTCGACCCCGAGCAGAAGATCGACCACCTCGTGCTCGGGCCCAGCGGCCTGTACGCGATGCTCAGCGAGGACTTCGGCGGTCCGGTGGGCGTCCGCCGCGGCGAGATCAGCGGTCCGAACGTCATCGGCTCCCCGGTCACCCAGCTGGTCTCGCGGGCGCGCGTGATCGCGCGCGCCGCGGGGGTGCGCTTCAGCGGCGCGATGGTGGTGCTGCCCGACGACGCGATCCTCGACGCGGTCACCGACCTCGGCAAGGTCCGCGGAACCCCGGTCGTGCTGGTGCAGCGCAGCGCCCTCACGACGCTGCTCCGCCGCGGCATCCCGGGGGCGCGCGAGGTCGGCGGCACCGAGCTGTTCGACATCCGCACCCGGTTGCAGCAGCGGGTCCGGCACGTCTGACGCGGGCTTCGCCTCGCCGCCCGCGCGGCGACGCCCTCCCGCCCGATAACGTGTTCGCAGGGGGCTCGATGGAGGCCCGCGAAACCGGTGCTTGGGGGCTGTGGTGGAAAGCGACATTTTGGGGATCGCCGGTCTGGTCGTCCTCATCGGGGTGATTCTGGCGGTCCTCGTGATCGGCTTCTTCATCTTCCGCGCCTGGTATCAGGTGCCGCAGGCCGACGAGGCGATCGTCATCGTCGGAAAGAAGCAGCGGGGCGCCGACGGCCTCACCTCGAACATGACGGTGATCACCGGCGGCGGTGCTTTCGTCAACAAGCTGACGCAGCGGTCCGATCGGATCTCGTTGCGCTCGCGGCAGATCAAGATGGAGCCCGTCGCCCAGACCAAGAACGGCGTGACGATCCATCTCGCCGGGGTCGCGCTCGTGAAGATCGGGTCGCTGCCCGATCAGGTGCGCGCGGCCGCCGAGCGGTTCGCCTCGCAAGACCAGGCGATCGACGTCTTCACCACCGAGCAGCTCGAGGGAGCGCTGCGCGGGGTCGTGGCCAAGCTCAACGTCGAAGAGGTCATGCAGGACCGCCAGAAGCTCGGTGACGAGATTGCGGAGGGCATCAAGGGCGACCTGCTCGCGCAAGGCCTGGTGCTGGACTCCTTCGCCATCCAGGGCGTCACCGACCGCAACGGGTACATCGACGCTCTCGGCGCGCAGGAGGTCGAGCGCGTGAAGCGCGAGGCCGAGGTCGCGCGCATCGAGGCCGCCCGCGAGGTGAAGGCCCGCCAGCTCGCCACCGAGGAGGCGAACCTCGTCGAGCAGACGGCGTTCGACAAGAACACCGCGGCGTCGAAGTCCCAGATCGGACGCGCCAACGCCGAGGCCGAGCAGGCCGAGAACCTCGCCCGCGCAGAACGCGAGCAGGCGGTCCTCGTGCAGCGCGCCGAGAACCGCCAGGCCGAACTCGACGCCGACGTCAAGCGCGTCGCGGATGCCGAGAAGTACCGCAAGCAGACCGAGGCGGATGCCGAGTCGTACGCGCGCCAGAAGAAGGCCGAGACCGACCGTCAGGTCGCACAGCAGGAATCGGATGCCGAGGCCTACGCCGTCCAGCGTCAGGCCGAGGCGCGGCAGGCGTCCGCCGCCGCGGAAGCCGCCGCCGTGCGCGCACGCGCCGAGGCCGAAGCGGAAGCGTTGCGTGCCCAGTCCGGGGCGGAGGCGGAGGCCCTGCGCGCGAAGGCCGTCGCCGAGGCCGAAGCGATCCGCGCGAAGGGTGAAGCCAGCGCCGCGGCGATCAAGGCCGAAGCCGAAGCTCTGCGCGAGAACCAGGAGGCCATCCTGGGGCGCGAGCTCATCGGTCAGCTCCCCGCCCTCATGGCCGAGTTCGCCAAGGGCTACCAGAACGTGGGCAGCGTCACGCTCGTCGGCGGCGACACGGCCGGCACCCACATCGCCCGCGAGCAGGCGGCGGGTCTCGCGGCCACGTTCAGCAGCGTCAAGTCGGCGACCGGCGTCGACCTGGGCGCCATCCTGCAGGGACAGGCGTTCGGTCGCGGCGTCGCGTCCGTGGGGGACGCCGCGAACGGTCATCACGCGGCCGAGGACGGACAGCCCGCTCCGACGCGATGAGCGCGCGTCGGCGTCCGCACCGCGCGCGGCGGCCCGGACGTGCCTAGGGTGGGGGCATGAGTACTGACGAGACCCCGGATGCCACGGCATCCGACGACATGAAGCGCAAGTTCAAGGAAGCCCTGGCGAAGAAGAACGGGCAGCAGCGGTCGGGTCAGGCTCACCTGGACGGTCACTCGGCCGTGCAGGGCACCCACGGAGCCGTGACGAAGCGCGAGTTCCGCCGCAAGAGCGGCTGAGATTCCGCGGGCCGGACTCCTGAGACTCGGGCCTCTGGCGGGCATTCCAGCGCGCTGAGAAGCTCGCAACGTCGAAAACTCCGGAGTTCGGGGCGGGGGCTGTCGGTCCCTCCTATCGGGCTAGTCCGGGGTTGCGATCATCGCCACCCCTGATACGGAAGTCGGCGGGGGTGGTGCCGAGGTCGTGCACGAAGGCGCGGCGCAGCCGTTCGACGTTTCCGAAGCCGGTGAGACGAGCGATTTGTTCGATCGGAAGCTTCTGGCGGTCTCGCCGCAGGAGGTAGACCGACGCCCATCGCAGCCGCGCGCGGCGCAGTTCGAGAGAGACCGATGTATCGGCTTCGGTCAGGATCCGCTGCAGGTGCCGCACGGATACTCCGACGGCGACGGCGACGTCGGCCGTGCTCAGGTCGGCGTTCGAGTAATTCGCCTCGATGAAGGCGAGGACGTGCGCGACCCGCGCTTCCCGCCGGTCGGGCTGGGGCGGATCGTCGAGATTGTCCAGCAGCAGTCCGGTCAGAAGGTGAAGGAGCGCCTGCTGCGTCGAGACGCCGCGGGGCGTCATCGGGACCGGCAGATCTCCTGTCATCGCCGTGACGAACACGCTCACCAATGCGACGTAGGACGAGGGGGAGAAGATGCGCACATCCGTCTCGGGCGGGGGAACCCCTCGCCCCTCCAGCGCGCCGCGTTTGAGGAGCACGGTGATGATCTGGGAAGGGGAGGACACGATCACCTCGAAGGGCAGGTGCCCCGAGACGACCGCGACGGCTCCGGGCGTCATCACGTACCGATGGCCCGCCTGGACGACCGTGATGCTGCCCGAGACGAGGAAGTAGAACGTGCTGCCGACGCGCAGCGATGCCACGTGTTCCGCCGTGCGCGCGGCGGTGGACGGCGTGATGCCGGTTCGAACGATCGCGACGCTGTCGAAGACGACGAGATCCATCGTCAGACGAAATGTCGCCGGTTCGGCCGTGATGGCGGAATGCCACTTCATCGCTTCCAAGGCCTCGCGGCCCTTGAGCTTCGCGGAAACCGGACGGCGGGGGGTGAAGAAGAGCGACGATGCCTGCGATTCAGGGCCCCCCGTCATACACACAGTATGGCGGGGGCCCTGACGATCGGTGATCCGCGACATTTCATACTGCGAAAGACGCCAGGACGTCTCGCGCCCCGCAGGACGGGCCTAATTTGTGAGGGCCGGAATCGGCACGAGGGGGCACCATGGCAACGAATTCCACTCAGCGTTCCACGCCGGTGGAAGCCGCGTCGGGGCTGCCCCGTCTGATTCCCGACGACTTCCCCACGCCCACCGACGCCATGCACCTGCTGATGAAGATGGACATGGGCGGAGCCGCCACGGTGAAGGTGAAGAACACCGACGCCGAGGGGCGTCTGGTGATGTCCGACGCTCTTGTGCTCGCGGCGGAGCAGAAGCCGACCGCGATCATCGACATCGCCACGCTCACGGGAGCGGCGCTCATGGCGCTGGGGCCCTCGACGGCGGCCACGCGGGGTAACGACCAGCCGCGGGTCGACAAGGTGCTGGCCGCGGCCGCGGACGAGCCGGCGTGGCAGCTGCCGTTGGAGAAGAAGTACCGCAAGCAGCTCGACTCCGACATCGCCGGCACGATGCAGTCCGACGTAGACGATTCGTGGCGGTCGAAGGGCGCCACGGGCTACGGTGCGCGCCTGCTCGCGCGCCTCGTCGTCGACCACCCCACCAACTGATGGACCGCTTCGCTCTTCTGCGCGGAGGTCCCTTCCGCTTCGGGTTCGTCGCCACCCTGGGCGTGCTGCTCGCGCTGCTGCTCGGCGCCGCCGTGGTGTCGCTCAGCACCGCTCTGACGCTGATCTTCGTCGCCTTCTTCGTCTGCCTGGGTCTCTACCCCACCGTCCGGCGACTCGAGGCGCGGGGCTTGTCGCGCGCGGGAGCGGTCGCGACCGTCGTCGGGTGCTTCCTGCTGGTGCTGGGTCTCATCCTCTGGCTCGTCGTGCCCATCGTCGTGACCCAGCTCGGTCAGCTCTTCACCTACCTGCCCACCGGATACAACGACATCTCGCAACAGCAGTGGTTCATCGACCTCAACGCCGGGCTCGGTGGGGCTCTGACGCCGGGACTCGAATGGGCCCGCACGACGGCCAGCGATCCGAATACGTGGCTCGCCGTAGGCGGCGGGGCGTTGAAGGTGGGCTCCGGCATCGTCAACCAGATGTTCGGCGTGATCTTCGTGCTCGCCCTGACCATCTACTTCGTGGCGGGCCTGGAGGCCATGAAGTCCAGCTTCTACGCACTCGTGCCGGCCTCGCGCCGGCCCGGGGTGATCGACCTGGCCGAGACCATCATGGAGTCGGTCGGCAAGTACCTCGGCGGAATGGTCATCCTCGCCGCCATCAACGCGGTCTTCACGTTCGTGCTGCTGACCATCGCCGGGGTTCCGTTCGCGCCGGTGCTGGCCGCTCTCGCGTTCCCGATCACCCTCATCCCGCTCATCGGAAGCGTGATCAACTTCATCGTGATCACCACGGTGTCGTTGTTCACGGGGCCCGAGGCGGCGCTGGCGGTCGGGATCACCATGATCGTCTACATGCAGATCGAGGCGTACGTGCTCACCCCGCGGATCGTGGGCAAAGCCATCAGCATCCCCGCGTCGCTCGTGCTCATCGGCGCCATGGTCGGTGCCACCCTCCTCGGTCTCCTCGGTGCGCTGATCGCGTGCCCGGTGTCGGCCTCGGTGCTGCTGATCGTCAAGAAGGTGGTCGTACCCCGACAGGAGATCGCGTGAGCGGAGGGCAGGCGGAGGACGCACGCGTGAACGGATGCCGAGTGCCTCGGCGACTCTCATGACCGGGCTCGAGACGAGCCAGACCGTGTCGCTGGTGTTGATCGCCGCGCACGTCGTGCTCGGATTCATCGCCACCGTCCTGGTGTCGGCGAACCGGCGTCCGTCGGCGGCGATCGCCTGGGTCCTGACCATCGTGTTCATCCCCTTCGTCGGCGCCATCGCCTTCTTCCTCGTCGGACGAGGGCGGCTCCCGACCCGTCGCCGTGAGCAGCAGCGGGCGATGAACGCCCACTTCCTCGCGCACGCGGCGCCGTCGGCCCTGCCCCCCGATGCCACGGAGGACCCCACGTGGCTGGCATCCGTCGTGCGGATGAACACCGACCTCGGGGCGCTGCCGATGGTCGGCGGCAACGCGGTCGACATCATCGAGGGTTACACCGACTCGTTCGACGCGATGATCGCGGCGATCGATGCGGCCCGGGTGCGGGTGCACGTGGAGTTCTACATCGCTGTCCGCGACGACTCGACCGGCCCCTTCTACGACGCGCTGGCGCGCGCACGCCGGCGCGGCGTGGCCGTGCGGATGCTCTTCGACCACCTCGCGTCGTTCATGTACCCCCACCGAACGCAGACGCAGGAGTTCCTGCGCGAGGCCGGTGTCGAGTCGTTCGCGATGCTGCCCCTGCGCCCCTTCCGCGGCCAGTGGCAGCGACCGGATCTGCGCAACCACCGCAAGCTCGTGGTGGTCGACGGGGTAGTGGCGTTCACCGGTTCGCAGAACCTCATCGACGAGACCTACCTGAAGTCCTCGAACCTCGCGCGGGGACTCCACTGGGTGGAACTGATGATCCGCATCGAGGGGCCGGCGGCCCGCGAGCTCGACGCGGTGTTCCTCACTGACTGGGCCGCCGAGTCCGGTGAGATGCTGCCCTTCCTGGAGGCCGTCGCCCCGAGGGATGGCGCGGTGGCCCTCCAGACGGTTCCGAGCGGTCCGAGCTTCGACAACGACAACAACCTCAAGCTGTTCGCCGCCCTGATCCACAAGGCGGAGCGACGCATCAGCATCACGAGCCCCTACTTCGTGCCCGACGAGTCGATCCAGCTCGCCCTGCTGACCGCGGCGGCACGGGGGCTGCAGATCGAACTGTTCGTCTCGGAGATCGGCGACCAGAAGCTCGTCTACCACGCGCAGCGCTCCTACTACGAGGCGCTGCTGCGGGCGGGCATCGCCATCCACCTCTACAAGGCCCCCGCCGTACTGCACTCCAAGCACTTCACGGTCGACGACGACATCGCGATCATCGGGTCGAGCAACATGGACATCCGCTCCTTCAGCCTGAACGCCGAGGTCTCGGTGCTCGCGCACTCCCGCGAGTTCGTCGATCGCATGCGCGCCGTCGAAGACCGCTATCGCGCACGGAGCACCCCCCTGCACCTCGAGGACTGGTTGCGACGACCGGTGGGCGAGAAGACCTGGGACAACCTCGCCCGACTGACGTCGTCGCTGCAGTAGGGAGGCATGCGGTGAACACCCTCGAGATCGTCGAGATCATCGGCCTGGGCGTCGTGGTCGCGGCCAACCCCCTGCCCGTCATGGGACAGCTTGCGCTGGTGACGCGCGACGGGGGGCGGCCGACCGCCCTGGGTTTCGCGTCGGGCTGGGCGGGGACCGTGCTCCTCGTGCTCGGCCTGCTGGCTACCGGAATGGCCGCTGTGATCGGAGCGCTGTTCGGATTCGAGGCGGATGGCGAGAGGCGTGCGGGCGCAGAGGGGGGCTCCTGGGTTCCGCTCGTTCTCGGGGTGGCGTTGGTCGTGCTCGGAGTCCTGTCGTGGGTCCGCAAGCCGCGGGCGACGCCCTCTCCCCTGATGAAGACCCTCGACGCGTTGACGCCCGCGAAAGCCGTGGCGGTAGGCGCGGGCATGGCGCTGTTCAAGCCCAAGACGATCGCCGCCCTCCTCGCTGCCAGTGCGATCATCGGGGCGGAGGGGCGTCCGCTGCTCTCTTCGGTGATCCTGGTGCTGCTGGTGACGGCGGTGGGCTCGCTGGGCGTCGTCGCCCCGCTCGTGCTCGCCGTGACGGGCGGGCCTCGGATCGGGGGTGGCCTCCGCACCGCGCAGCGCACGTTGGAGCGTCATTCCTCTCGCATCACCGGTGGTCTCGTCATCGCCGTCGGGCTGGTGGTCCTCGCGTTCGGCCTCGCGGAGCCGCCGTGGTGACCTCGCCCTTCCGCTTTCGCACCGTCCCGCACACGATCGACAGGAGCATCACATGAGCGTCGTCCCACCTTCTCCGTCCGAACCGACGCCCGCACCCGTTCGCCTCGGCACGCGCACCCTCGTCATCGGGGCGATCGCGGTAGTGGTGCTGGCGTTCGGGGCCGCGTTCCTCGGTGCGCGTCTCGGAGCTCCGTCGTCCGCGGCGCCGACCGCGGTCGCCAGCGAGAGCCCGTCGCCCGAGCTCACGGAGTCGGAGCCGGTCGTGCTCCCGGCGGGCAGCGACGTTCGCGCCGGCGCGGGGACTCCGGCAGCGTCCTACGGCGCGGACGGCGACATCTACGTGGACATCGACTCGACGGCGCTGTACCTGCACCGCGATGGCGCGTGGGTGCAGGTCGGCGACCTGCGGACGGCGGCCATCGCGAACCTGACTGGCGCGCAGGGCGAAGCGGGCGCGCAGGGCGAGGCGGGCGCGCAGGGCGAGGCGGGCGCGCAGGGCGAGACAGGGGCGGCCGGACGAGACGGTGCCGACGGCACGCGCATCGCCCTGTCGGCCGGCCCGCCGAAGGGGTCGTGCGCGGGCGACGAGATCGTCGTCGATACGACGACGGTCGCGTTCTACCAGTGCGACGGCAGCGCCTGGGTGCGGTTCGGTCCCCATTGACGGCGTGTGCGGGCTCCTCGAGCAGGGAGCCCGTACACGGTCAGTTGAGCGCGCGCGACTTGAGCTCGGCGAACTCTTCGTCGGTCAGGGCGCCCGCGGTGTGCAGGGCGGCCAGACGCTCGATCTTCGCGATCACGTCGTCGGAGGGCAGCGACTTGCCTCCGGTCGCCTCAGCCGCGGGTGCAGGTGCGGCTGCGGGTGCCGGTGCAGCGGCGGCGTTCCTGCGAGCCGATCGCCCGCTCACGGCCTCGATGGTCGCCGCGGCGACCGCGGTGTGTGCTGCAGTCCGAGCCAAACGCCTGCTACGGCCAAATGCCATCGCCACCACTTCCTTAGGTCGCGATCACGGTAACCCAGCGCGCCGGCCGGTGTCCCTCCATGGCGCTATTCGCCGCATGTCGCGGCGTCGGACGACGATCCGCACGCACCCGTCCTGAGATCCGGGCCTTTTGCGTGCCCTCGGCGCGCGGCGAAGCCCGCAACGCCTGAGACTCCGGAGCCCGGCACACCTCACCGCCGCAGCGGTGCCTCGAAGAACGCCAGCTCCAACCGCATCGACCGGGCGTACGCGGCCGACATCGCGGCGCGGACGGCGGGGGAGGCCGATCGGGCTGCGGCATCCGCGATCCGGGAGGCCTCGGCGGATGACGCGGCGAACACCTCGTCGCCGTAGGCCGTGAGCCAGTCGGCGTACGCATGGTCGGGGGCGAAGGTGCCGCGCCAGCGCGCACCGATGTCGGTGTAGAGCACGAAGCACGGCAGAACGGCCGCGACCAGCACCGCGTACGATCCGCCCGCAGACACGGCGTGCAGGTGGTCGGTGTAGGCGGTGGTGTCGGGCGCGGGCTCGAGGCCGGTGGCATCCACGTGGCTCTCGTGCAGACGTGCTTCTTCGACCAGGCAGGACGCCGACGCGGCCGCCCAGAAACGCTGCTCCTTGGTGGTCGGGGCGAGAGCTGCGGCGCGGGCGAGCACGCGGGCGTACTCGCGCAGGTACAGCAGGTCCTGCTCGAGGTACCAGGTGAACGCCGCGCGATCCAGGTCGCCGGATGCCAGCCCGCGTACGAACGCGCAGTCGTCGACGTCGGCGCGCACCGGCGCCGCCTCGGCCCACGCGGCGGTGCTCCACACCGGTCCGATGTCGAGGTTCGGCCGCAGCTCGTGGAGGTGGTCGATGGGGCCGTTGCCGCGTCCCACGTGCAGGTCTCCGGCGTGCTCGAGAGCGCCGGTGAGCCACGGCTTCGCGCGCTCGAGCGCGGCGGGCCACGCGAGCCCGTGCGCGGCGAGGGTCGCCATCGCGGATGACAGCGAGCATCCCGTGCCGTGCGTGTGCGGGGTGTCGACGCGGCGGCCCGACACCGGGTGGATGCCGGCCGTGTCGACGATGGCATCCGGACTCTCCGGCCCCCGCAGGTGCCCGCCCTTCAGCAGGACGGCGACATCGGCGCGCACGGCGAGGCTCTGCGCCTGTGCGACCGCGGTGTCCCAGTCGTGGGCGACCGGTTCGTCCACCAGCACGGCCAGCTCCGGCAGGTTCGGGGTCACGAGGTCGGCGTAGCGGCACAGGCCGCGGATGGCCGCTTCGGCGTCGGCGTCGAGCAGCCGGTCGCCGCTCGTCGCGATCATCACGGGGTCGAGCACGACCGCCGGCGGTCGGACCTCGGCGAGCCACGCGGACACGACTTCGACGACCTCGGCCGACCCCAGCATCCCGATCTTGACCGCGTCGATCTCGACGTCGTCGCTGACCGCCCGCAGCTGCGCCGACAGGAACTCCGTGGGTGGCACGTGCACCTCGCGGACACCGAGGGTGTTCTGTGCGACGAGCGCGGTCACGGCCGCCATGCCGTATCCGCCGAACGCCGAGATGCTCTTCAGATCGGCCTGGATGCCGGCACCCCCGGTCGGGTCGGTCCCGGCGATGCTCAGCACACGGGGGATCATGCCCACGCCTCCCGTAGCGCGCGGGTCGCCGCCGCGGGATCCTCGGCAGCGCTCACCGCCGACACGACGGCCACACCCGCTGCCCCGGCGCGGCGGAGCGCGGCGACGTCGCCCACCTCGATGCCCCCGATCGCGACGCACGGCAGGGGAGCGGATGCCACGAGCCCGGCGAACCCGCCCACGCCGAGGGGCTGCGGGTGGTCGGGCTTCGTCGCGGTCGCGCGGATCACCCCCACACCGAGGTAGTCCACGGTGCCCTCCGGCAGGGCTGCCGCGGCGGCGAAGTGCGCCGGGGTGTTCGCCGTCCAGCCGATCAGCGCGTCGGGTCCGAGCAGTCGGCGCGCCGCGATCACGGGGAGGTCGCTCTGCCCGAGGTGGACGCCGTCGACGCGCGCGCCGGCCGCCCGCGCCGCGAGGGCCACGTCGACGCGGTCGTCGACGACGAACGCCGCGCGCCCCGCGATGACGTCGGCGAGGGCCGTCACGCGATCGAAGAGATCGTGGCCGCTCGCGTCCTTGTCGCGGAACTGCACGATGCTCGCCCCGGAACCCGCGGCGGCGTCGACGATGTCGACGACGTCGGCGAACGGCATCCGGTGGTCGGTAACGAGGTGCAGTGACAGGTCGTGCGCGCTCACGCGTCGACCCGGCCGTCGAGATCCGCCGGTTCGATCGCGGCGAGGGCGTCGAGGAACGCCACGGCGAACGATCCCGGTCCGCTCGAGGCGGCCTCGGCCCGCTCGGATGCCACGGCCCAGATCGCGCTCGCCGTCGTCGCGGCCTCGAAGCCGTCGGCCACGGACAGCAGGGCCGCCATCGCGGCGCCGAGGGCGCAGCCGCCGCCCGTGACGCGGGTGAGGAGGACGCTGCCGCCGGACACGCGCGCGACGCGGTCGGCATCCACGATCAGGTCGACCGGGCCGGAGACGGCGACCGTTCCGCCCGTGCGGATCGCGAGCGCGCGGGCGGCGTCGAGCGCGGCTTCCGGGGAATCGGTCGAGTCGACGCCGCGACCCCCGGCACCCGCCCCGGCGAGCGCGAGGATCTCCGACGCGTTGCCGCGGACGACCGTGGGCCGCGCCCCGAGCAGCTCGTGGGCCAGGGTGGTGCGCACGGGCAGCGCGCCTACGGCGACCGGGTCGAGCACCCACCGCGTGCCGGCGGCGACGGCCTCACGCGCCGCGTCGCGCTGCTCCGCGGTCGGGGTGCCGAGGTTCACCAGCACGCCTCCGGCGATGTTCGCGAAGAGCCCGGCCTCCCCGGGGATGTCGCACATCGCGGGGGAGGCGCCGAGGGCCAGCAGGGCGTTGGCGGTGAAGTTCGTCACCACCGCGTTGGTGATGCACTGCACGAGCGGCGGGGCTCCCCGCAGGTCGGCGAGGACGGTGGACGGAGACGACGACGTGCGAACGACCATTCGCGACATCCCTTCGCTAGTACGAACTAGATCAGGTTCGACGGGTGTGTTCTCAGCCCCGTGGGGCACCCCGTGTCACTGCGGGCGACGCTAGCACGGCGGACGTCGGCGCGCCGCGCGCTCAGTACCGCGCGGAGAACCCGCCGTCGGCGTGGAGGAGCTGACCGCTGATCCAACGGCCCTCGTCCGACAGGAGGAACGCCGTGATCCCGGCGATGTCGCGCGGTGTGCCCAACCGACCGAGCGGGTGGTGCGCGGTCAGGGACTCGCGGGTCTCGGCATCCATCCACCCGGTGTCGATCGGACCCGGATTCACGACGTTCGCCGAGATGCCCCGCGGTCCGAGTTCTCGCGCGGCCGAGATGACGATGCGGTCGAGGGCGCCCTTCGATGCGCCGTAGGGCAGATTGCCGGTGGTGTGGTCGCTCGTGAACGCGACGATCGCCCCGCCCGTCTCGTCGACCTGCCGGGCGAACGCCGAGATCAGGAGCAGGGTCGCACGGGCGTTGACGGCGAGGTGGCGATCGAAGCTCTCGGCGGTGGTGTCGAGGATGCCGGACTCCTCGTCGTGCGCGTGGCTCAGGACGAGAGCGTGGATCGGTCCGCGGTCGCGGGAGACGCGTTCGACGAGTTCGGTCGGAGCGGTCGGGCTCGCGAGGTCGCAGGGGTAGTCGCCGGAGCGCAGCTCGCTGGTGACGACGTCCCAGCCGTCTGCTTCCAGCCGGGGGATGATCGCGGCGGCGATGCTGTTCGGGCGCTCGGCGCCGGTGACGAGGACGAGGGGCATGCATCGAGGCTACGCGGCGCGCACGCGTCCACGCCGGACGGCGATTCGGCAGGGGGAGGGTCGAGGTCATCAGAACGGTGGCGGTGAGTCGTCCGGCTCGGGCGGAGGCGGGTCATCGGGGAGGAAGCGGACGGCGGGCGAGTACGGGAGCGGTTCGTCGGTGTAGGTGCGACCGGTCGGACTGGTCCAGCGAAGGAGACCGCCGGGGAGCTGGTCCACCCTCCAGCGGGTGAACTGCTTCTGCGTGTGGTGCCGCTGGCAGAGGTGGGCGAGGTTCGCGACGTGGGTCGCACCGCCAAGGGCATGGTCGCGGGTGTGGTCCACCTCGGCGCGGATCGCGGGAACGGTGCAACCCGGCCAGCGGCAGTGGCGGTCGCGGGCGCGGAGGTACCGGTCGATCGCTGCGGTGCGGGCGTAGACATCGGTGTGCAGAACCGCGCCGGTGACGGGGTGGGTGACGACCCGGTCCCACGGGAGCGGGGTCGTCTCGGCGAGGGCGCGGGCGGTGTCGGCGTCGATGGGACCGTGGCCGATGAGCTCGGCGGGGTCGCGGTTCTCCCTCCCCGGCCGCAGCATCGTCAACGCCGGCACGACGACCTGCACCCGGGCGCGGATCGTGCCCAGGATGCCCGGGCCGTCATCGACGCGGGTGGGGTCGGCATCGGGAGCGGCGGTCAGTAGCAGGTCGGCGAGGATGTCGGCGCGCAGCTGTGGTGCAGTGCGCTCGTCCGTGCCCGTCTCAGGAGTCTCGTTCCGCGCGTCGATGACGGCGTGGGCCTGCTGGATGAGGCGGTCGTGGATGCCCACGGCGAGGACCGTCGGCAGCGTCGCGACCAGATCGGACATGCCGTCCTGCCCGGTCACGACGCGGACGCACCGTGTATCGCGACCGCGCCGATGCCGTTCGGTCAGGGTGGTCGGCTGCAGACGTTCCGCGAGGGCGGCGAGGCGCGACCGCAGTCGGCCGGGGCTGAGCCCCTCGGCGGTCGCGACGGCGAGCAGATCGAATTCCGCGCGCGCGTCGAGGGGGAGAGGGGTCCCAACGTCGACGATCGCGTGGACGTGCGCCCGCGTGATGACCCCCGCCTCCCACGCGGCGAGGGTCTGCGGATAGTCGTCGACGAGGGTCATGGCGCGGCCGATCTGCGCCTGGACCGAGCGGTCGGACAGGTTCTCGGCGGCCGCGAGTTCGGAGGCGACCTCGCGCAGCGCCATCTCGGAGGCTCGGCCGGTCGCGCCCCGATCGGCGATCACATCGAGCGCGAGATGCCCCGCCGCGGCCAGAGCGCGCGTGCGCGCCACCTCCACCGAGGCGAGCGCGGCACCGGTGCGCAGCACCTCGTCGAGCACCGCTCGCAGGGCGGGCGGCCCGCCCGTGGGGGCTGCAGGGGAGCTGTCGGAGGACATGTGTGCATGCTAGCGAGGGCCTCCGACATGGCGCCCGTTCCGCGGGCGTATCCGGGGAGGGATCCACCCGCACGAGGGGTGTGGAGGACGGGTGCCCCCGCGCCCGCGCTCGCGAATCCTCGCCACCGGGCGGGGGCGATCGGTCAGTCGTTGAGGCCGAACAGATCGAGCGGGTGGGTCAGCCGCCACCAGGGGCTCGGCGGTTCGATGTCGCTCTGCAACTGCACGTCGACGGTGGCGGCATCCAGGGGTCCGGTCGTGATGAGCTCTCCGACGGTCTCGCCCTCGTCGCGCGCGTCGCCGAGCGTGAACGACGTGCCGGGCGTCGCGCTCGCGCCGTTCCACAGGACGTTCTGCGCGTCCGCCGCCGTGACGAGCGAGACGTCCTCGCCCCACAGCGTCGAGACCTTGCCCACGACGGTCCCCGCCGGAACCGAGGTGCGCAGCTGCACCTCTTCGGCCAGACGCGTGTACAGGTCGCGGCTGGCCTGATCGCGCTCGTCGGGGCCGGGCTGCCCGAGCACCGCCGCGTACGTGCGCACCGTGATCCCGCCGACCGTGAGGTCTTTCGCCGACAGCAGGTTCCAGGCATCCAGGGTGCCGGTCTTGATCCCGACGACCCCGGGGTCTGCGAGGAGGGGGTTGCCGTTCTTGAACGTTCCGGCTCCCGGCAGCGACATCTCGGTGGTGCGCACGATGTCGGCGATCACGGGATTCTGCAGCGCCTTCTCGGCGAGGGCGATGAGGGCCGCGGGTGTCGCGGTGTTGCCGGCCTCGATCCCGGTGGGGTTGACGATCGTCACGCCCGAGATGCCCCGGTCGCTCAGGTACCGGTTCGCCGCCGCGGCGAAATCGGCGTTCGAGGGCCAGAGATCGGATGCCAGCCGCTGGGCGTAGTTGTTGGCCGAGGCGATGAGCATGCCCTGGAGCATCTGCAGCTCGGTGAGGGTGCCGTCGACGGGCACGTCGAGCGAGGACTCGCCGCGGAAACGGTACTGCCAGTAGTCGTCGCTGTCGGCCTGCGTGAACGCGTAGGTCGGGCCCTGCTCGCCGGGAGCCAGCGGCAGCCGCTCGAGCACGAGCAGCGCCGTCACGACCTTGGTGATGCTCGCGATCGACTCGGGGGCTTCGGCCGACGACAGCACGTCGGGCATCCCCTGCACGGCGACGGCGGCCTCGCCCTGAGCGGGCCACGCGAGGGAGGCGGCCGGTGCGGCGACGGGCTGCACCACGAGCGGGGTGACGCGCGGCGCCACCGCGTTCAACGGCCACAGCAGCGTGACGGCGGCGTACACCGCGACGAGCAGCAGCAGGAGCAGCGGCGGGACGACCGTGCCGGGGCGGAGGGCCCGTCGGCGGCGGCCGGCGAGGAGGTCGGGTGGGCGCGGCCCCGCCGGGGTCAGCGCGAACTGCGGCGCGGGCCGCGGGGCGGTCGCCGACGCGGGGTCGACCCAGCCCAGCGCGATCGGCGCCCCGATGAGGACGCGCTCGGGTGCCGGGGCGGCCGGTGCGTCCGGCGCGGCGGGCGCCGGTGCGTCGGCCGGTGGGGCTGCGTCGGCGGGTGGGGCTGCATCGGTAGGCGGGGCTGCGTCGGCGGCGACCTCGTCGTCGATGGATGCCGAGGGTGCCGCGTCCGCGGCATCCGCTTCGTCGGGCGGATCGACCCGGTCACGCAGCTCGCGCCGTGTGGCCGGTGTCTGGTCGTGCACTCGCCCACGCTACCTCGGGCACCGGCCTATACTCGGGAACCACAACCACGGGAGTCCGGTGAGCCGGGCTGAGAGGAAGCGATCCACGCTTCGACCGTCGAACCTGATCCGGATCATGCCGGCGCAGGGAGGAGAAGAAATGCACACGTCCACGTCTGCCCGGACGACCCCGGTCGTCGCCACGTCCGACCGCTTCCGCTGGCGCGTCGTCGACATCGTCGTCGCCGCCGTCCTCGGTGTCGCGATCGGCCTCGTCTTCTGGGGCTGGAACACCGTCGGCGGCCTGTGGTTCGCCGCGATGGACGGGCTCACGCCCGGTCTCGGCGGGATCGCCGTCGGCATCTGGCTGCTCGGCGGTGTCGTCGGCGGCCTGATCATCCGCAAGCCCGGTGCGGCGCTCCTCGTCGAAGTGATCGCCGCGGTCGTTTCGGCCCTCATCGGCAACGCGTGGGGGATCAGCACGATCTACTCGGGCCTCGCACAGGGCCTCGGCGCAGAGCTGATCTTCCTCGCGTTCCTCTACCTCCGCTTCTCGCTGCCGGTCGCGATGCTCGCCGGCGCCGGCGCCGGTGTCGGCGCGTGGGTGCTGGAGTTCTTCACCGGCAACATCGTCAAGACCGCGGAGTTCAACCTCCTCTACCTCGGCACGCTCATCGTCTCGGGCGCGGTGCTCGGCGGCGTCGTGGGGTGGCTGCTCGTGCGCGCGCTCGCCGCGAGCGGTGCGCTCAGCCGCTTCGCCGCGGGACGCGAACGCCGCCGAGAGGTCTGATGCCGCATCCGGCCCGCGTCGAGGTCGACGGCTGGGGGTGGCGCTACGCCGGTCGACGCCTGCCCGCGACCCGCGGCGTCGAACTCACGATCGAGCCGGGGGAGCGGGTGCTGCTCCTCGGTGCGTCCGGGGCGGGGAAGTCGACGCTGCTCGCCGGGCTCGCCGGCCTCCTCGGGGGCAGCGACGAGGGTGAGGCCACGGGCCGCATCCTCGTCGACGGGCAGCCGCCCGAAGCGCAGCGCGGCCGCATCGGCCTCGTCCTCCAGGATCCCGAGTCCGGGGTCGTGCTGTCGAAGGTCGGCGACGACGTCGCCTTCGGCTGCGAGAACCTCGGGCTGCCGGCGGATGCCATCCCCTCGCGCGTCGCCGAGGCGCTGGCATCCGTGGGTCTGGATGTGCCGCTCGATCGCCCCACGAAGGCGTTGTCGGGAGGGCAGAAGCAGCGACTCGCGCTCGCCGGGGTGCTGGCGATGCGCCCGGGACTGCTGCTGCTGGACGAACCCACCGCGAACCTCGACCCCGACGGCGTGCGCGAAGTGCGCGCCGCGGTGGAACGCGTCGTCTCCCGCGACGAGACGACCCTCGTCCTCATCGAGCACCGCACCGCGGTGTGGGCGGATCTCGTCACGCGGGTGATCGTCCTGGCGCCGGGCGGCGGGCTGCTCGCCGACGGCCCGCCCGCGTGGGTGTTCGCCGAGCACGGTGAGGCGCTCGCCGCCGCGGGCGTGTGGGTGCCGGGGCGTCCGGTCGACCTGCCCGTGCTCGCTCCCGCTTCCCCGTCGATGGATGCCGCGCTCTCGGCATCCGGTCTCACGATCGGCCGCGACCGCCGCACGCCCGTGCTCGCGGGGCTCGACGTCGTCGTTCCTGAGGGGGCGGGCACGGTCGTCACGGGCCCGAACGGCGCGGGCAAGTCGACGCTCGCCCTGACCCTCGCGGGGCTCCTGCCGGAGGTCGCGGGGGAGGTCGTCGCCGCGCCGGGGCTCGCGGCGCGGGGCGTCCGCCGTCCGTCGCGCTGGCGGTCGACCGAGCTCCTTACGCGCATCGGCACCGTGTTCCAGGAGCCCGAGCACCAGTTCCTCGCCTCGACGCTGCGCGCGGAGCTCGCCGTCGGACCCCGGGCACTCCGGATGCCGGAGGCCGAGGTCGACGCGATCGTCGACGAGCTGCTCGAGCGGCTCGACCTGGCCCCCCTCGCCGAAGCCCACCCGTTCACGCTCTCGGGCGGACAGAAGCGGCGGCTGTCGGTCGCGACGGTCCTGGCATCCGCGCCCGCGGTGATCGTGCTCGACGAGCCGACCTTCGGTCAGGACCGCCGCGGCTGGAGCGAGCTGGTCTCCCTGCTGCAGCGGGAGATCGCGCGCGGACGGACGGTCGTGGCCGTCACGCACGACGTCGACGTCGTCCGCCACCTCGGGCAGCACCGCATCGAACTGCGGGGGGCCGCATGAGCGCGGCGGTGTCCGTGGCCGGACGGACCGCGGCGTGGCTCGACGGGGTCAATCCGGTCACGAAGATCCTCATCGCCCTGGTGCTGTCGGTACCGCTGTTCGCGACACTGGACCCCGTGAGCGCGTCGGTCGCGATCGTGCTCGAACTGGCGTGCGTGCCCCTGACCGGACTCTCGGTCGCGACGGTCCTGCGGCGGCTCGTGCCCGTGGTCGTGTTCGCCCCCGTCGCCGGGGTCAGCATGCTTCTGTATGCGAAGCCGGGGGGAACGGTCTACGGCCGGTTCCTGTTCGCCACCGTGAGCGACGACTCGATCGCGCTGTCGCTCGCGGTCATGCTGCGCGTGCTCGCCCTGGGGCTGCCCACCATCCTGCTGTTCGGCCGCACCGACCCGACCGAGCTCGCCGACGCGCTCGCGCAGGTCGCCAAGCTCCCCAGCCGGTTCGTGCTCGGCGTGCTCGCCGGTGCGCGCACCGTCGGCCTGTTCGTCGACGACTGGCGCACGATGACCCTCGCCCGCCGCGCCCGCGGCCTCGGCGACCGGGGAGCCGTGCGGCGCTTCCTCGGCATGGCGTTCGTGCTGCTGGTGTTCGCGGTCCGCCGCGGGACGACGCTCGCGACGGCGATGGAGGCCCGCGGCTTCGGCGCCCCGGTCGACCGCACCTGGTCGCGGCCCTCGCGCCTGCACCCGCGCGACGGCGTCGCGCTCGCCGGAGCGATCGTGATGATCGCCGCCGCGCTCACCATCGCCGTGGCGACCGGCGCGTTCCGTTTCGTCGGGGGCTGACGAGGGTCGGTCAGGTCGCGTTCCACAAGTCGCGGTAGAACGCCTGGCGCACGGGATCCGCGGCGACGCCGTACGCATCGAGAAACGGGGACTCCCACCCCGGTCCGTAGTTCCACTCCAGCGACATCGCGGTCACGGCGATGTCCGCCCACCGATCGGCCACACCGAGCGCGCCGAGGTCGACGTGCGCGGTCCACTCCCCGTCATCGTCCACGAGGGTGTTCGGGGCGCAGGCGTCGCCGTGGCAGACGACCGCACGGTCGATCGGCGGCGCGGCTCGCAGCGCCTCCGGCACGCGGATGCCGCGGACGGCGGCGTTCTCGACCCGCTCGGGCACTCCCCACGCGAAGGGGCACCGGTCGACCGGGAGGGTCTCGTGCAGCGCGCGGAGCCCGCGGCCGAGGGCGATCACCGCGCGGGCAGGATCGGCGATCCAGCGGGGATCCACCGCCGAGCGATCGGGGAGGGCGTCGGTGACGAGCCACTCGTGCGCGGCATCCCGCCCCTCGTCCCGCACCACGGGCACCGGCGTGTACGGAGCGGCCCACCGCAGCCGCTCGGCCTCCGCGCGCATGGACGTCTCGGCGTTCTGCGGCCCCCATTTGACGTAACGGATGCCGTCGGGGCCGGTCGCGCGGAAGGTCACCCCGCCGATCTTGTTCACCCACACCGCTTCGAGGTCGGCGGTTCCGGCGAGGCGGCGGACCACGTCGGGTGCCTCGAGACGGGTGTCGGGAATGCTCACAGCACCCGCTCGAAGCACAGGGAGTCGGGCATCGTCGCGACGTAGGGCTCGTACACGGGGATCGGCGTGAAGCCCGCTCCCGCATACAGCGCCAGCGACTCCGGTTGCATCCGCCCGCTCTGCAGGATGACCCGCCGAGCGCCGCCCTCCCGCGCCCGCGCGACGACCGCTCCGGTGAGCGCGCGGCCCACACCCCGTCGGCGCGCGGCCGCGGTGACGATCAGTCGCTTGAGCTCCCACTCCTCGCCGAGGCGACGCAGCATCACGTGGCCGAGCGCGGTGCCGTCGACATCCAGCGCCAGGAAGGTCGCGACCACCTCGTCCTCGTGAACCGCGAGGGCCTCTGCGCGCTCCTCGGCCATTCCGGGGGGATCGTCGGCATCCGCATCGCGGTAGCGATCGTCCAGATCGAGATCGAGGATGCCGCGCAGGGCGACGGCCCGCGGATCGTCGACGTCGACCCGTTCGAGCATGAAGTCCATCCGAAGAGCGTAGAACGAACAGCGCGGGCGACCCAGGTCAAGACCCGGGCGAGCGGCACGTGACCGTCCACCGTGCGGGCTACGCTGAATCCTCGCCTCCGGTCCGGACGGCGACACAGGGGGTGAGGGTGCCGTGGCTCTTTCGGTGACGCTGCTCGCGATCAGCATCGCCGTCGTTGCGAGCGTCCTCCTCGTCGCCATCCCCCACCTCGGCGGGCCGAGCACGATGCGGCTCTTCCTCCGGTTCACGCTCGCTTTCCTGGTCTGCGCCGTGAGCGCCTGCGTGCTCTACGTGATCTCGCGCGCCGGGGGTGGCATGGTCTTCCAGATCGTCGGCGACACAGCGATGGTCCTCGCCCCCTCCCTGCTCTTCGTCGGCCTGTGCGTGCTCACCGAACGTCGCGCGCTCGAGCCCGGTGTGCTGGCGTTCGCCCTGACGGTGACCGTCGCGGTCGTGTCCACGACCGTGCCCCAGCCGACGCCGTTGGCGGTGAAGGGCGTCGCGGTCGCGGTGGCCTGCACCGCCTGCGCCTGGGCGGCTCTGCGAGCGCCCGCGGAACCCACGCGGCCCCTCCTCGTCATCGCGATCGTCAGTGCCGGTTACGCGGTCTACTCGGTCGTGCGGATGCTGATCGGGGTGGGCGCGGGGTGGGACTCGGCCACCGTCCTGGCGGGGTTCTTCTTCGTCCCCGCGATGATCACCGGTGTCTCGGCCGCGGCCGTCGTCACCGCGTGCGCGGCCTGGCTGATCGTCGCCCGCGCGCGCCTGGACGCGGCGCGCCGCCGCGCGGCCGGCACCCTCGTGGTCGTCGGCGACTGGCGGTTGGCGACCGCCGCGTACGGTCAGGAGCGCGTCCGCACGCTCGTCGTCCAGCTCCAGGCGGCGGCGCGGGATCTCGACCCGAACGCCGTCGGCGTGCCCCGGGGCGTCGAGGTCATCCTGCCCTCGCCCGTCGCCACCCTCGGAGCCCACGTGCGCGACGCGTACGGATGGAACCCCGACGAGGTCGCGCTCCTGTCGGACGCCGTCCCCACGGGCACGGTGCGACTTCCGATCCTGCGCTCCTCCCGACCCCCTCGCATCCGTCCACCCCGAACCTGAGTCCCGGGTAGAGTGACACTGAGTTTCTGCTTCGAAGGAGAACGCATGGACATCGCGGGTGCATCCGCCCTCGTCACCGGAGGGGCCTCGGGGCTCGGTCTCGCCACCGCGCGTCGCCTGGCGGCCGCCGGCGCCCACGTGACGATCATCGATCTGCCGTCCTCCGCGGGTGCGGCCGTCGCGGACGAGTTCGGCGGCACGTTCGCGGCCGCGGACGTCACCGACCCCGCGCAGGTCGCCGCCGCCGCAGCCCGCGCCGCCGAGGCGGGGCCGCTCCGCGTCGTCGTGAACTGCGCCGGCATCGCACCGCCCGCGAAGGTGCTCGACCGGGATCTGAGGCCGACCCCGCTGGCGGACTTCGAGCGGCTCGTCCGCATCAACCTCGTGGGCACGTACAACGTGATCGCGCAGACCTCGGCGATCATGGCCGCGTCCGAGCCGGCCGAGGGCGGCGACCGTGGCGTCATCGTGAACACCGCCAGCGTCGCGGCGTTCGACGGGCAGATCGGTCAGCCCGCCTACTCCGCGAGCAAGGGCGGCGTCCACGCGATGACTCTGCCGATCGCCCGCGAGCTCGCCCGCCACGGCATCCGCGTCGTCACGATCGCCCCCGGCATCATGGAGACGCCCATGCTCAAGGGTCTGCCGCAGGCGGCGCAGGACTCGCTCGGGCAGCAGGTGCCTTACCCCTCGCGCCTCGGCGCCCCCGACGAGTACGCGCGACTCGTCCTCGCGATCGTCGACAACGGCTACCTGAACGGCGAGACCATCCGCCTCGACGGCGCGATCCGGATGGCACCGAAATGACCGACGGCATCCTGCTCTCGATCGACGCGGGGCTTGCCCGCGTCACGTTCGACCGCCCGGCCTCGCTCAACGCGATGGACTTCCCGATGGCCCGCCGCTGGCGCGAGGTCGCGCACGAGGTCACCTCCGACGCCTCCGTCGGAGCCGTCATCCTGGATGCCACGGGCCCCGCGTTCTGCGCCGGCGGCGACGTCGTGGCGATGGCGACGACCGGGGCGTCGGGTGCGGACGTGACCGAGACCGCGACGGCCATCCACGACGGCATCCGCACCTTCGTCGAAGCGCCGCGGCCGATGGTCGCGGCCGTCCAGGGGGCGGTCGCGGGTGGCGGCCTCGGCCTCATGCTCACCGCCGACTACGTCGTCGCGAGCGAGAACGCCCGCTTCGTGAGCCGCTACGCGAACATCGGTCTCACCCCCGACCTCGGCGTCTCCACCCTGCTCCCCGCGGCGATCGGTCAGCGCCGCGCGCTGCAACTGCTCCTCCAGGACCGCATGATCGACGCCGCGGAGGCCCTCGAGTGGGGTCTCGTCGCCGAGGTCGTGGCATCCACGGATCTGGCGGTGCGTGTTGAAGAGATCGCCCGGTTCTGGCTGGCCGGGGCGACCGCCGCGTTCGGTCAGGCGACGCGTCTCGTGCGCGTCGGCGCGGGGCGCACGTTCGCCGAGAACCTCGCCGACGAGGCCGCCACGATCGGCGCCGCGTTCGAGACCCCCGACGCGCGCGCCCGGGTCGCGGCGTTCGCCGCCGCCTCCGCGAAAGGACGCTCATGACCACGCTCGCCGGTAAGACCATCCTGATGTCGGGCGGCAGCCGCGGCATCGGCCTCGCGATCGCGCTGCGCGCCGCGCGCGACGGCGCGAACGTCGCACTGCTGGCCAAGACCGACACCCCGCACCCGAAGCTCGAGGGGACCGTCCACACGGCGGCCGACGCGATCCGTGCCGCGGGCGGGCAGGCGCTGCCGATCGTCGGCGACGTCCGCGACGAGGGGTCGATCACCGAGGCCGTCCTCCGAACGGTGGGCGAGTTCGGCGGCATCGACATCGTGGTGAACAACGCCAGCGTCATCGACCTGTCGGGTTCGCTCGACCTCGCGACGAAGAAGTACGACCTCATGCAGGACGTCAACGTCCGCGGGACGTTCCTGCTCTCGCGCGCCGCGGTGCCCGTCTTGAAGGACGCCGAGAACCCGCACATCCTGTCGCTCTCGCCGCCGCTGAACGTCACGCCGAAGTGGCTCGGCGCGCACACCGGCTACAGCCTCGCGAAGTTCGGCATGACGATGGCGACCCTCGGTCTCGCGGCGGAGTTCGCCGACGCCGGGATCGCGGCCAACACCCTGTGGCCGCGCACGACGATCGCGACCGCGGCGGTGCAGAACGTCATCGGCGGCGACCGGCTCATGCGGGTCTCTCGGACGCCCGAGATCTACGCGGATGCCGCGTACGAGGTGCTGACGTCCCCGTCGCGCGAGCTGACCGGGCGGACGCTGATCGTCGAGGACGTCCTCGAGGCCGCCGGTGTGACGGACTTCTCCGGCTACGCCGCGGTCCCCGGCACCCCCGACGCCGCGCTGTACCCTGACATCTTCCTGGACTGAGGCGGGGCTGTTGCCCGGGGCTGTGGGCGATGCGTGTGGCCGCGGCTCCCTTCAGCGATAAACGGCATCCACGGTAAGAAACGCGTTGTCGCGCCGTTTCTCTCCGCCGATGCCGCTTATCGGGTTGAGGGGGCGCCGCGTCAGATCAGGCCGAGCTCCGCGAAGGCGTTGTGCACGCCGTCCTCCAGCACCGACGTGGTGACACGGCCGGCGAGGCGCTGCAGCTCGGGCACCGCGTTGCCCATCGCGACGGGGGTGCCGACGACCTCGAACATCTCGACGTCGTTCCAGGAGTCGCCGATGCCGATGGCATCCGCCGGATCGAGGTCGAGCAGCGCGAGCACCTCGAGGATCGCCGACCCCTTCGTCACGCCCGCGAGCCCGATCTCGCCGTTCGAGCCGCCGGGCAGCGGGATCGACCCCGGGATGACGTGGAAGCGCTCGCCCAGTTCCGCGGCGCCGTGGGTCACGGTGTCGGCCGCGGGGCTGACGAACACCGCTTTGGCGACGCGGTCGCGGTCGATGTCGGCCAGCGGCCGGGCGCGCGGGATCGACGTCGTCGGCTCGACGTCGTGACCCAGCGCCGCGATCTCGGCGGCCCGACGGGCGAGCCGCTCGCGCACGTACTCGCGCATCATCGACTCGATGCCCGCAGAGGCGAACACCGCTTCGTGCGTCTGCAGGAAGTAGTGGATGCCGTGCGCCTGGAAGTACTGCTCGATCGCCGCCACGTCGTCGCGGTGCATCGGGTGCTGCACGACGAGTTCGCCGTCGCGCGTGGCGTAGGCGCCGCCGTTGCTGATCGCGCCGTCGAAGCCGATGGCCCGGACGTCGGGGTGGATGTCGCCGTCGGCACGCCCGGTGCACAGCCACACGAGGTGACCGTTGGCGCGAGCCTGTCGGATGGCGGTGACGGTCGAGGGGGCGATCAGCGAGCCGTGCTCGAGGATCGTGCCGTCGACGTCGAGGAAGGCGATGCGGGTCATGGTTCTCCGCGGGTCGGCCCCGAACCGCGAGGGCTCGGGGCCGACCCGATCGATGGGGATCAGCGGGTCAGGGACGCGCCGTTGGTCCGGATGACGTCGGCGTACCAGTGGAACGACTTCTTCCGGTACCGATCGAGGGTTCCGGAGCCGTCGTCGTTGCGGTCGACGTAGATGAAACCGTATCGCTTGCTCAGCTGCGCCGTGCTGGCGCTGACGATGTCGATGCAGCCCCACGAGGTGTACCCGAGGACGTCGACGCCGTCCTCGAGTGCCTCGCCGACCTGCACGAGGTGGTCGTTGAGGTAGGCGATGCGGTAGTCGTCGACGACCGTCTTCTCCCCGTCCACCTCGACGAGCCGGTCGCGCGCGCCCAGGCCGTTCTCGACGATGAACAGCGGCTTCTGCCAGCGGTCCCAGAACTGGTTCAGCACGAGCCGCAGGCCGACCGGGTCGATCTGCCAACCCCATTCGCTCGCCGGCAGCGTGGGGTTCGGCACGCCGCCCATGATGTTGCCCTCGCCGGCCGCGCGCTTCGTCGGGTCGGCGGTCTCGGCGATCGACATGTAGTAGCTGAACGACACGAAGTCGACCGTGTTCTTCAGATCCGCGCGGTCCTCGTCGGTGATGTCGAGGCTGATGCCCTGCTCGCGCAGACGGCGGAGGAAGTAGCCGGGGTACTCGCCACGGGTGTGCACGTCGCCGTAGACGAGGTTGCCGTGGTCGGCATCCATCACCGCCACCGCATCGGCCGGCGACGGCGTCAGCGGGTAGATCGGCATCGAGAGCACCATGCACCCGACCTGCGCCGCGGGCGCGACCTCGCGCGCGATGCGTGTGGCCCGGGCGGATGCCACGAGCTCGTGGTGCATGGCCTGGTACAGCTCGCCCGTGGGCACGCCGCCCTCGGGGATCGGGATGCCGCCGCTCATGAACGGGGCATGCAGGAGCGAGTTGATCTCGTTGAACGTGAGCCAGTACTTCACGCGCGAGCCGTAACGCTCGAACAGGGTGCGCGCGTAGCGCTCGTAGAACCCGATGAGCGCGCGGTTCGTCCACCCGCCGTACTGCTCGGCCAGGTGCAGCGGCGTCTCGTAGTGCGAGATCGTCACGAGCGGCTCGATGCCGTGCCTCTCGAGCTCGTCGAGCACGCGGTCGTAGAACGCGAGGCCGGCCTCGTTCGGTTCGGTCTCGTCGCCGTTCGGGAAGATGCGGCTCCACGCGATCGAGAAGCGGTAGACGCCGAAGCCCATCTCGGCGAAGAGCGCGATGTCCTCCGCGTAGCGGTGGTAGTGATCGATGCCGACGAGCTTGAGGTTGTCCGGCGTCGGCCGCTCGGTGCGCGGGCCCGAGATACCCCGGGGCATCACGTCCTGCACCGAGAGGCCCTTGCCGTCCTCGTCGTAGGCGCCCTCGATCTGGTTGGCGGCGGTCGCGCCGCCCCAGAGGAAGCCGTCGGGGAAGGGGGTGTTGCTCATGCGTGCGTCTCCTGGGGGATCAGCGGGTGGTGGACAGGGAGTCGACCGAGACGGCCCGGAACAGCGTCTCGCCGTGGGAGAGCGGGCCGGATGCCACCTCGGCGACGTCGGGGTAGAGATCGCCGTTCGTCACGATGACGGGGGTGACGAGGTCGTAGCCGGCGCGTTCGATCGCGGCGCCGTCGAACTCCAGGAGGAGATCGCCGGCCGTGACCTGCTGACCCGACGAGACCTTCAGCGAGAAGTGCTCGCCGCCGAGCTTCACGGTGTCGAGGCCCACGTGGATGAGCAGCTCCACACCGTCGACCCCGCGGAGCCCGAGGGCGTGCCCGGTCGGGAACGCGGCCACGACGGTGCCGTCGAAGGGGGCGTAGACCGCGCCCGAGGTCGGACGGATCGCGACGCCCTTGCCGAGCGAGGCATCGGCGAACGCGGCATCCGGAACCTCCGAGAGGGGGACGACGGTGCCGTCGACCGGGCTCAGCACGACCGTGTCGGTCGCCGCGGCGGGAGCCGCCGGGGCGGCGGCGTCGACCGGGTCCGTGAAGCCGACGATGACGGTGAGGAGGAACGGCACGATGATCGCGACCGCGAGACCGATGCCCAGCATGACCATGTTGCCGTTGCCGAGCAGCGCGGGGAGCGCGAGGCCCGAGGGGACGACGAACGCCTTCGAGAAGACCCCGCCCATCGCGATGAGCGCGCCACCGAGCGCACCGCCGACGATGCCGAAGGCGAAGGGGCGCTTGAGCGGCAGGTTGATGCCGTAGATCGCGGGCTCGGTGATGCCGGCGAGGAAGCCGGACAGGGTCGCGGGGGCCGCGAGCGAACGGAGGTTCTTGTTGCGCGAGCGCACGAGCACGCCGGCGACGGCGGCGGCCTGGGCGAGGACCGCGGCGAACACGGGTCCGATGAGGAGCATCTGTCCCGTGGTCTGCAGCTCGAGCTGGAACAGCGGAACGAGACCCCAGTGCAGACCGAAGATCACGAAGACCTGCCACAGGCCGCCCATGATCGCGCCACCCAGCCACGGCACGGTCTCGAAGACCCAGCCGATCGCGGCCGCGAGGCCTCCGCCGATGAGGCTCGAGATCGGACCGATCGCGAGGAAGACCAGCGGAACGGCGAGGGCGACCACGATCATCGGCGTGAGGAACCGCTTCACGGCGCCGGGCAGCACCTTCAGCAGGAACCGCTCCGCGTGGCTCTGCAGCCACACGATCACGATGATCGGGATGACGCTCGAGACGTAGCTGACCATCGTCACCGGGATGCCGAAGAAGGTGATGTCGGGCTGGCCGTTGAGCGCCACGATCGAGGGGTAGACGAGGGCGCCGGCGATCGCGAACGACGTGAACTCGGATGCCTTGAAGTACCGCGCCGCGGTGATGGCGAGGGCCATCGGGAGGAAGTTGATCAGCGCGTCGGAGAGCGCGTTGAGGATCACGTACGTGGTGCTCGTGGCATCCAGCCAGCCGAAGGTGACGGCCGCGGCGACGAACGCCTTGAGCAGGCCCGTGCCCGCGAGGGCCCACAGGATCGGCGTGAAGATCGCCGAGATCATCTTGATGAAGCGGTTGAAGAGGTTGCCCTTCGGCCCCTCCTCGGTCGGAGTCGTGCCCGCGCCGAGCTTCGTCTGGGCGTGGATCGCCGCGTAGACGTCCGGGACGTCGTTGCCGATGACGACCTGGTACTGGCCGCCCGCCTGGGCCGTGGTGATGACGCCGGGTACGGCCCGGATCGCCGTGGCATCCGCTTTGCCTTCGTCCTTCAGGACGAACCGGAGCCTCGTCGCGCAATGCACGAGGGACTGGACGTTGCTCTCTCCACCGACACCGGCGAGAACCCCCGCCGCCGTCTTCGCGTGATCCGTCATCGGAATCCGCCTGCCTTTCGCCGCTTCTGTGCGGCCTCTTCGAGATGTTCGGCGACGCTCCGAAGGGTTTCGGGCAATAAAAAAGACCCGAATCCGTTCATCGCTCGTCAGCGATGTGGATTCAGGTCTTGCCCGCTCGCGCGGTAACAATCCGGAAATCGTCGGCAGGGTGTGACGCCTGCGGTGGCGACTATAGCACCGGTGCAGAGGGGTCGCCACCGGCGTCGCCGCGGCCCATGCTCGTCGCGATCCGCTCGACGTGCACGATCAGGTACAGCACTTCCTCGTCGGTGAGCGTCGAGCTCGTCGCCGCGAGGACGTACGCCTTCACCGCCTCGGCGATGCCGAACGAACGCGGATAGCGCTGCTTGGCGAACTCGAAGAACGACGAGTCGCCGCTGGCGAGCATCGTGCGATCGACGAGCCGCTGGAGCAGGAAACGCACGTGCAGGATGAACCGCGCGTAGTCGGCGCTGTCGGTGTCGAGCGTCGTGCCGAGGCCCGTCTCCACCGTGCGGACGACGTGCTGCACTCGACGGAAGAGCAGCGCCGCCGTGCCGTTCGGTTCGTCGCGCGTCGCGTTGAGCAGGTGCATCGTGAGGAACACGCCCTCCTCGGGCGGGAGTTCGCGACCCAGGGATGCCGCGATCGAGGCGGCCATGTGCTCCGCCACGCGCGACTCGTCGGGGTGGAGGATGCGCAGCTCGGGCATCGAGGTGCCGGGGATCCGGATGCCCTGGTCGAGGCGCTCGACGACGTAGTGGACGTGGTCGATGACCGCGAGGGGGAACCGGCGGCCGAGGTCGCGCCCGAGTTCGCGCTCGGCTTCGTCGACCGCGTGCAGCACGGCCTGCACGAGCGTGTACGGCGCGTCGGTGAGGAGCTTGCGGGCGTGGGCGGTGTCGGTGGCCTGGTCGAGGACGAACGTCTTCTCGACCTTCGCGAGGTCGATCCGGCCGTCGTGCTTGAGCTGGAACCCGATGCCCCGCCCCATCAGCACCCGCTCGCGGCCGTCGGCGTCGATAGACACGACGACGTTGTTGTTCAGGAGCTTGTGAACGCCGCCGGGCGGGAGAGGGACGTCACCGGCACCGGGCATGGGATGCAGTTTAGGGCTGCCGTGTCGGAGGCTGCGCGGCATCCGGTCTCGCCCCTCCCGCAGAGCCGGTGTGTCCGTCGGATCGCCGCGCGGCCGGGCGGTGCCGCCGGCGTCCTGCGGGCAGAGCCCGCGCCCAGCCTCGCCGCAGGCGGCCGCCGGTACCCTGGAACCCATGACCGATCAGACCCCCGTGCGCGAGACCAAGCCCCGGCAGGTGCGTCCCGCGGGGGCCCCGGCCGACACCGGCATCCGCGAGACCAAGCCCCGCCAGGTGCGCCCCAAGACCGAGGGCTGGCAGCAGGCCAAGGACGAGACCGGGCGTCCGCTGCTGCAGTTCGCCAGCCCCAAGCGCGGCAAGCCGCCCGTGCACCTCGCCGACCTCACCGCCGAGGAGCGCGTCGCGAAGGTGAAGGAGCTGGGACTCCCCGGCTTCCGCGCGAAGCAGCTCGAGAAGCACTACTTCACCCACTACACGTCGGACGCGGCCGCGATGACCGACCTGCCGGCATCCGGTCGCGAAGAGCTCGTCGCGGGACTCCTCCCGCCGCTGCTGACCGAGGTGCGCCGGCTCGAGACCGACCGCGGCGACACCATCAAGTTCCTGTGGAAGCTGCACGACGGCGCGCTCGTCGAGTCGGTCCTCATGCGCTACCCCGGGCGCATCACCCTGTGCGTGTCGAGCCAGGCCGGCTGCGGCATGAACTGCCCGTTCTGCGCGACCGGGCAGGCCGGCCTCACCCGCAACATGTCGGCCGCCGAGATCATCGAGCAGGTCGTGCGGGCCAATGCCCTCATCGCCGCCGGTGGCCTCGGAGGCAAGAAGCGCGACGATCACTCGCTCGACCGCGTGTCGAACATCGTGTTCATGGGCATGGGCGAGCCGCTCGCCAACTACGCGCGGCTCATGCAGGCCGTGCGCGTCATGGTCGACAAGGAGCACGGTCTCGGGATGAGCGCCCGCGGGATCACGGTGTCCACCGTCGGTCTCGTCCCGGCGATCACGAAGCTGTCGAACGAGGACATCCCCGTGACGTTCGCGCTGTCGCTGCACGCGCCCGACGACGGCCTGCGCGACGAGCTGATCCCGGTGAACTCCCGCTGGAAGGTCGACGAGGCCCTGGATGCCGCCCGCGCCTACTTCGACAAGACCGGACGCCGCGTCTCCATCGAGTACGCGCTCATCAAGGACATGAACGACCACGCGTGGCGCGCCGACCTGCTGGCCGAGAAGCTCAACGCCCGCGGTCGCGGCTGGGTGCACGTGAACCCCATCCCGCTGAACCCGACGCCCGGCTCGATCTGGACGGCGTCGGAAGTGCCCGTGCAGAACGAGTTCGTGCGTCGCCTCAACGACGCCGGCATCCCGACGACGCTCCGCGACACCCGCGGCAAGGAGATCGACGGGGCGTGCGGTCAGCTCGTCGCGACCGAGGAAGACGAAGCGGCCGCGGCGGAGACGCCGGTCGGCTGATCCCGCGCGCTGCGGCGCACGGTCGTCAGGCCGCGACCGCGGTGACCACGAGGTTGTCGACGTAGTGGCCGCTGGCCGGGTCCCATGCCCCGGCGCACGTGACGAGCCGCAACTGCGGCGTCGGAGTGGGGGCGTAGATCGACTCGGTCGGGAAGCTGTCCTTCTCCACGGTCTGCAGGCCGGTGACGACGAAGTCCGCCGTCGAGCCGTCCGCGCGCTCGATCGCCACGGTGTCTCCCGGGGTGAGACGGGGGAGGTCGATGAACACCGCCGGGCCGGTGGGGGAGTCGACGTGGCCGGCGATCACCGCCGGGCCCACCTCGCCCGGCAGCACGCCCTTCTCGTACCAGCCGACGGCGTCGTAGTCCGCGGGCGCCTGGATCCACCCGTCCGCTCCCCGGTCGAGGCCGATGAGGTCGGTGTCCACTCCGATGGCGGGGATGGAGATGTGCACCGGGGGCGCCGTGTTGGCCGACGCCGGAGCGACGGGGTCCTGGAACCCCGCCGCGGCGCCGACTCCCGGGGCGGTCGTGCTCTTCGCAGCCGCCCCGGCGGCGTCGTCGGCGAGTGTCGGGCAGCCGCCCAGCACGTCGCCCGAGAGCATGGCCGTGGTCAGGGCGTTCCACGCGGACCCGTAGTAGGTGGGCGTGGACGCGGCGGTGTCGGCCATACGTCCCAGGTCGGCGCGGGCGTCATCGGACCGGCCGTCCGCCGCAGCCGCGGCGGCCCGAGCGGCATAGGCGACCGGGTGCTGGTCGGTGGTGCGCGACCCCGCGCCGGAGTCGAGCTCGGCGGGCAGGGTCTCATCCGTGGGCAGGGCGGACGCGATGCGCGCGGCCAGTGCGCGGTCGGCCGCGTCGCACGACTCGGCGAATCGGATCGCCGTGCGTGCCGCGTCGTAGCCGTATCCCGGTTCGCCCCCGCCCCCGGCTGAGCCGGCGATCGCCACGGACCCGTCCGCGGCCACGGTGGCCCAGTCCGTGGGCAGGGCGTTGGCATCCAGCAGCGCGGCGGTCGCCTCGCGGCTGCCCGCAGCGAGCTCCGTCCACCGGGGATCCCCCGAGGCCCGCTCGAGCACGGCGTAGGCGGCCGGCGACGCGTACGACGGGTTGTAGGCGTGGGGGGATGCCGTGGCCCACGGGCCCGGGAGCAGGATGCGCCCGAGCGAGGTCTCGGCCGTCATCTCGTCGAGAACCGCCGCACCCAGTGCGACGCCCTGCTCGCGCAGGTCGTCGCGGTCGAACGCGTCTCCGGCGAGGACCAATGCCCGCGCGGCATCCAGATCGGCATCCGAGGCGGGCTGCTCGTCGACGACGCCGCCGTCCTTCCACTGCCACGAGAGGAGGAGGTCGTCGCGCTGGAGATTCGCGGTGGTCCAGTTCCAGATGCTGTCGAACCGCGAGGCGTCGCCCGCGGCCACGGCAAGGAGCATGCCGTAGGCCTGCCCCTCGCTCACGGTGTCACCGCCCTGGTCGGTGCGGACGACGCGCCCGTCGTCGACGTAGGCGTCCAGGAACGCCGTCGCGGAGGCGGCGGTCGCATCCTCCGGTGACGTATCGGGTTCGGCAGGGGCGCTGCACGCGGCCACCGTCACGACGACGGCGGCCGCGAGCGCAGCACCGGCCAGGGCGCGGCGCGCGATGCTCACGCGCCCGCCCGCACCCGGCGACGGATCAGGACGCCGGCCACGGCGAGCAGGCCGAGCACGCCGGCGATGCCCGCCGCCGCGCCGAGAGGCGTGGTCGACGCGGACGCGGTGCCGCCACCGCCGGTGTGGATGCCGCCGAAGGGCATGTCAGCCAGCGTCGCGGAGTCGGTGATGGCCTGCGCCGTCAGCGACCCCTTCGCGTCATCGAGCACGAACACCGTCGAGACGGAACCCGCGGGCAGGTCCACGGCCGATGTCGCGGACTCCGTCGCCCCGGTGAGCGCGAGGTCCCACGAGCCACCGGGGACCGCGGCGTAACCGGTCGCCGACCCGGCCGGAACGTCGCGCGCGATGACGCGTCCCTCGGTGGTGTCGACGTCGACGCTCGATTCGACGGTGGAGGCCTGCACGACACGCACGCGTGCCTGGCCCTCCGCGGGGGCGGAGAGGTCGTCCTCGAAGACCGTGGTCTTCAGGTCGGCGTTACGGCCGTAGGCGGCGACGGTGAGCGGCTCGCCCTCGGCGATGTCGATCGACTGCTGCACCATGGGCTGGGAGCCGTCGGCGGCGTCGGACGGCACCATCGACACGACGTACGTGCCGTCGGCGAGCGGGATGTACGGGCTCACCGCGCCGTACGCGACGTCGTCGAGCTCGTACACGACGGCACCGCCGGCGAGCGCGGTCAGCTGGACGTCGACGGACTTCGTGTCGGGCGACAGGTGGGCCACGCGGGCCCATCCACCCGGTGCGGCGTCGGCCGCGTGGGCTGCGGGGGCCACCGCTGCGGCGATGCCGGCGGCGACGAGCGCGGCGGTGGCTCCCGCAGCGATCCGCGTCACGCGGCGGGGGGAGGAGGTCGTGGAGGCGAAGCGGAACATGACGGTCCTTTCGTGGGGGGAGAGGGGGATCACTCGGCAGGACGGGGGAGGAGGTCGACGGGCTCGTCGGGCGAGAAGGTGATGACCACGCCCGCATCGCTGCGCTCGACCGACACCGGCCGGAGCGGCCCGGTGAGCGATTCGTAGAAGCGCAGCAGGGCGTCGGCTCCGGCGGCATCCGCCCGGGCGTCCTGCCCGGCGTAGGAGCTCACGATCAGCTGCCGGTGGACGCCCGAGGGGTCGCCCTCGAGCTGCGTGATGTCGGCGACGTCGATGCGCCCCGAGGCCGAGAGCTGGCCGAGGGTGAGCAGGATGCGCCCGTCGACCACACCCGAGGTCAGCAGGTCCTGCTCCTCAGCGGGCACGCCGACGTCGGGGTTCTTCAGCACCTGCTGGCCGGCGACCGACCGCGCGGCGTACAGACCGTCGTCGGCGGCCTGGGCCAGGGCGGCTTGGTCGGAGTCGACCAGACGCACCTCAACCTTCTGGGCTCCCTCGCCGAACGAGGCGACGACCGCGCTGTTCTCGATCGCCTGGCGCACGGTCGGGAACTCGGTGGGGAAGGTGCGCATCGAGTCGGTCGTCACGACGTAGTCGTAATCGCGCCACCCGTCGGGGGTGAGCTCCTGCACGTCGGTGTCGGTGTCGGCCTTGTAGTACCAGACGACGTTCTCGCGCTCGAAGCCGGCGCGCACGAGGTCGACCCACATCGCGTCGTCGACGAGCATGCGCGCATCGGCGGGGGCGTTCTGCGTCATCCAGGACTCCGCGTCCCGGAGCGGCCGGTCGAGGTCGGCGAGCAGGAAGCCGCGCAACTGCGCCGCCCACAGCGGGCCCGCGGCGATGACGGCGACGACGAGACCGGATGCCACGGCGATGCCTCCGAAACGGCGGAGGACACCGTGCGTGCGGAGCGCCTCCACCGCGACCTGTCCCATGCCCGCCACGACGATCGCGGCGAACGGCAGCAGCATGATCACGTACGGGACGGGGAGGTACCCGCCGCGGAACATGAACGCCGTCAGGGCCAGCAGGGCGATGGCGAACGGGCGCAGGCGCCGCACGAAGAGGGCGGCGACAGCGGCGGCGAGGGCGGTCACGATCAGCACGGCATCGAGCTGCCACCACAGTCCCACGGTGCGCGACATGAGGCTTTCGGGGTCGAACAGCGAGCCGCTGCCCTCGCGCGACGCGAGCTGGAAGGCCAGTCCGTCCCACAGGCTCACGCGACCGGCCGCGGGCATGACCTCGCCCTTGACCGCGGCCAGGGCGACGTAGGTCAATCCGATCAGCCCCAGAACGGCGGCAGCGACCGACAGCGTGTACCGCCGCGTCGTGCGGTCCGCTCCCCGCCACATGAGCCAGGCGATGAGCGGCAGGGCCAGGAGGTAGGTCTCCTTCGTGAGGACGGCGACGCCGAACGCCGCGGCCGCGCCGATGTAGCCGGCGAGCTGCGCCCGGCGGCTCATGGCGAGCAGGAGGGCTGCCAGCAACCATGCCGTCGCGATGTTGTCCAGGTACACCTGTCGGTGGAACTGCACGGCGAGCGGCGACAGCAGGAAGAGGGCGACCGACACCGAGGCCGTGAGGCGTGCGAAGCCGATGCGGCGCACGAGGAACCACAGCAGGACCGCGGCGATCGCGCTGGCGACGAGCATCGCCTCGCGCGCGGCGACCACGGCCACGTCGTAGCGGTTCCACGCGTCGGTGAGACCGGCCCACGCCGCGATCTGGATCCAGCCGAGCGGGGGATGGTCGTACCAGTAGGTGTAGTGCGTGAGTTCGCCGAGATTGCCGATGCTCCACGCCTGCGCGGCGTAGGTCCCCTCGTCGTCGATGCGCTGGGGCGAGCCGCCGAGGTTCGCGGCGTTGACGAGGAGCCCGAGGAGCAAGGGCGGCAGCAGCCACAGAGCGTCGCCGAGGCGCGCTCGCCAGGCCGAGACGTGACGGCGCGTCTGCGGGACGGTCCGGTCGGTGCCCTGCGGGGCGGCCGGGGAGCGGTCGAGTGTCGAGGTCATCGGGTCGCCTCCGTCGCGGCTGAGACGAGCTCGCGCTCGCCGGATTCGGGGGTGGGGGCGCTCTCGCGGTGGGCGCCGGTGTGCTCGGTCTTCTCCCAGCTGCCGTCGCCGCGCAGTTGCCGGACGACCGAGCGCACGGCGGCTGCGGCGAGGAACACCTGGTACGGCACGAGTCCCAGGACGAGGCGCACGTAGTCGCGCACCCGCACCTTCTTGCCGTAGACGCGGCCGAACTCGGTGAGTCCCGCAGCCTCCGCCACGAGGGTGATGACGGTGGGCACCAGCGGCAGGAAGGTGATGAGTGCGACCGGCGTGGGGACCTTCACCAGCAGGATGAACGCGAGGGAGATGGGGATGAGCAGTCCCGTCGCGGCCTGCAGGAACGGCATGTTGAGCAGGTACCGCGCGTACATGCGCTGTCGAAGCGTCGGCAGCGCCTTCCACTCGCCCTTGCCGAGCACCTGCAGGAAGCCCTGGTTCCACCGGGTGCGCTGCTTGTACAGGGACTTCAGCGTCGGCGGGGTCTCCTCGCGCGTGACGTACTCGGGGTTGTACGCGACGACGACCTTGGCGCCGTCGCTGGACAGGCGCACGCCCAGCTCGCAGTCCTCGGCCAGGCACTGGTCGTCCCAGCCCTGGGACCATTCGAGGCGGTCGCGCGTGACGAAGACGGTGTTGCCGCCCAGGGGGATGAACTTCGAGCGCGCGTGGAAGTGCAGGCGCGAGCGGAACCAGAAGTAGTACTCGAGCACGTTGCGCAGCGACCACCAGCTCGTCTCGAAGTTCATCAGCTGAACCCCGCCCTGCACGACGTCGGCGCCGGTCTCCTGGAACTTCGAGTCGACGACGGTCAGCAGGCCCGGGTGCACCTCGTCTTCGGCATCGAACACGCCCACGACGTCACCGGTGGCGATCTGGAGGGCGCGGTTGAGCGCCTTGGGCTTGTTCTTGGGCACGCTGTCGTCGACGACGACCTTGATGAGGTCGGGATGCCGTGCCGCAGCCTGGCGGACGACCAGCTCCGTGCCGGGGTCGTCGTGGCCGACGATCGCGATGATCTCGAAGTCGGGGTGGTCCTGCTCAGCGAGACGGTCGAGCGTCTGCCCCATGACCTCTTCTTCGTGGCGGCCCGGAACCAGGAGGGTGAACCGGTGTCGCGCGGGGCGCGGCGTCGAGCTGAACTGCGTGGCCCGCAGATCATCGGCGGAACGCCAGGCGTGCAGCATCCACCACAACGTCGTCGTGGCGACGATCGTCAGGGCGAGCGCGAGGACGATGATCCCGCTGTAGCCGAGCCATTCGCCCAGCGACCAGTCGGGCAGGAAGCCGCCCGACACGGTGGTTCCGGGCTGGGCGGGGAGCGGGATATCGGTGGTTCCCGTGGATCCTTGCCCGGGGGCCGGCGCGACGGGGGTGAGGAGCGGTTCGGGGGTGGGCTCGGTGGCGGCGGTGATGGGGTGCACGTGCGGGAACGACAAAAGTCAACCTCCAGCGTCCACGTGGACGGTTCGAGGGCGGTAAGGGGGAAGTGCGGCGACCGGGGGCGAATCTCCCCGCACGGGTGGTCATCCGGGGTGGGGAGGGGGGATGGATTGGATCAGTCAGGGTTCTCCCAGGAGCCGTCGCGGAATCTCTCATGTACGGCGCGGAACGCGCTCGTGCGACGCCGCGGTCACGACGAGCCGAGCGCTCGCCCCGCCGACATGCCTGCCGCGGGGTCGCGCCGGGGCGGAAAAGAGGCGGTGGCGACCTCGACGCCGTACGCTCCGTCCATGTCATCGCGTCCCCCGGAGCTCGAGTACCTGCGCCTCATCGAGAAGCTCGCGCACGAGGTGGTCGAGCAGGCGGCGGAAGAGGGATGGCTCGAGTTCGGCGACGTCGGCCAGCAGGCTCCGACGCCTCTGCGGCGCGCGGTGAACACGCTCGCGACCGAGCTGCGCTTCCGTCACCACCCGGACGACGGGTGTCTCGAGCAGCTCGAGGAGCGAAACGCGCCGTGACCCCGGGCGGAGCCCGAAGAGCGGCGGCCCCATTGTCGATGGCCCGGGCTAGCGTGGACGCATGGTCGCTTATCGCTATCTCGGAAACAGTGGATTCAAGATCTCGGAGATCACCCTCGGCAACTGGGTGACCCACGGATCGCAGGTCGGTGACGACGCCGCTATCCAGACCGTGCACGCCGCGCTCGACGCGGGCATCACGACGTTCGACACCGCCGACACGTACGCCAACACGGCGGCCGAGACGGTGCTGGGTAAGGCCCTCAAGGGGCAGCGGCGCGAGTCGCTCGAGATCTTCACCAAGGTCTACTTCCCCACCGGCCCCATGGGCCCCAACGACACCGGTCTCAGCCGGAAGCACATCCTCGACTCGATCAACGGCTCCCTGAAGCGCCTCGGCACCGACTACGTCGACCTGTACCAGGCGCACCGCTTCGACTACGAGACCCCGCTCGAAGAGACCTTCCAGGCGTTCGCCGACATCGTGCGCCAGGGCAAGGCGCTCTACATCGGCGTCTCCGAGTGGACCGCCGAGCAGCTGCGCGAAGGTCACGCGCTCGCGAAGCAGCTCGGCATCCAGCTCATCTCGAACCAGCCGCAGTACTCGATGCTGTGGCGCGTCATCGAGGGCAAGGTCGTGCCGACCAGCGAGGAGCTCGGCATCTCGCAGATCGTCTGGTCGCCGATGGCGCAGGGCGTGCTCAGCGGCAAGTACCTGCCGGGTCAGCCGGTGCCCGACGGTTCGCGCGCGACCGACGAGAAGAGCGGGGCGAACTTCATCAAGCGGTTCCTCCGCGACGACGTGCTCGAGGCCGTCCAGCGACTGAAGCCGATCGCCGACGAAGCGGGGCTGAGCATGCCGCAGCTCGCGATCGCGTGGGTGCTGCAGAACCCGAACATCGCGGCCGCACTCGTGGGCGCCTCGCGTCCGGAGCAGCTCGCCGACACCGTCAAGGCCTCCGGTGTGACGCTTGATGCCGACACGCTCGCCGCGATCGACACGGCTCTCGGCGACGCGGTCTTCTCCGACCCCGAGAACACCTACGAGGTGTCGCCGAAGGCGCGTCTGGTCTGATCCGGCGCTGAGCGGGGCCTCGGCCAGGCCACAGGCCCCGCTCAGGAGCGAGCAGGACTCACGTCGTACCCTGTGCGAATGTCTTTTTCCGCTCACCGGCCGGGTCGCTTCGGCTCCGACGGCCGTATCGAGTTCACGACGGACGACGATCGCGAGCCCCAGTACCTCGACGACATCCTCGCCCAGCAGCGTGACGACGCCGACGCGTCGGCCGACGCCGTGACCCTCGACGACCCCACCGAGCCCTGGGGTGCACCGCCCGCCGGTGACGACGACACCGCTCCGTTCGAGTGGCCCGAGAACCTCGAGCCCGAGCCCGCCCCGGAGCCCGTGCCCGCCCCGGAGCCCGAGGCTGCCGCCGAGCCGCAGCCCGCGCCCGCGCCCGTGGAGCCCGAGCCCGAGCCCGAGCGCGTGGTGTCCGAAGCCGCGCCGTTCCCCGCGCCCGTGGCATCCGATCCCCGTCCGCCCCGGCTGCGACGTGCCGACCCCCGCCGTCCCAGCCTGTCGCTCGTGCGGCGCCTGGCGGTGCTCGGCGGCGCCGACAACGACGTGCTCGACGAGGTGCCCGAAGAGGTGCCGCGCTTCGTTCAGATGTTCCTCGTGCTGGCCGGCACGGCGCTCGTCTCGGCGCTGTCGATGATGTTCGCGCTGCTCACGGGCGTGCGGATCAGCATCTTCCTGGCGATCCCGCTCGCGCTGGTGTGGGGCCTCATCATCTTCAACCTGGACCGCTTCCTGACATCCACGATGCGGTCGACGAAGAACATCTTCCGACTGCTCGGTCTGGCCTTCCCCCGCATCATCATGGCGGCGCTCATCGGCATCGTCGTGGCTGAGCCGCTCGTGCTGCAGGTGTTCCAGAACGACATCAACCGCGAGGTGAATTCCACCAACGTCACGCAGGCGCTCACCGATCAGGATGCCGTGACGAACGGTCCAGAAAAGCAGGCCCTGGATGCCGCGAGCGCTCAGGTCGCGACCCTCGAGAACCAGGCCGCCACCGGGATCGTCGCCGGAACGTCGTCGACGTCGGCCGAAGCCGCCGCCGCCCAGCAGACCGTCGACCAGCTGACGCAGCAGCTCGCCGACCAGCAGGCCGTCATCGACCAGGCACGCGCGGTGTACCAGTGCGAACTGACCGGCCAGGGCGCCGGGGAGGTCGCCGGATGCACCGGGGTCGCCGGCGACGGCGCGAGCTCCGAGGCCGCGCAGGCGCAGCTCGCGCAGGCGCAGTCGTCGTACGACGCGCTCGCGGCGCAGCTGCAGCAGGCGCAGTCGTCGCTGGCCGCGGCCAACTCCGCCGGTGCCGACGCCGCCGCTGCGTCGGCCGACCAGAACAAGCAGCAGGCCGAGGACCAGCTTCCCGCCGCCCGGGCCCAGTACGAGGCGGCGCTCGCGGCCTACAACGAACGCGCCGCTTCCGTGGCGGACGGCAACGCGGGAGCGGTCGGTCTGCTGAGCCAGATCTCGGCGCTCGAGCGGCTGTCCGAGCGTGAGCCGACGCTCCGCTGGGCGCACTGGCTCATCGCGGCGCTGTTCTTCATGATCGAGCTGCTGCCGGTGCTGGTGAAGGTGCTCACCGGGTTCGGCGGCCCCTCGTTGTACGAGAAGGCCGAGCGCATGCGCGGTCAGATCGCGCTCGACCGGGTCACCGCCCGCACGTTCCGCAAGCGCGCCGACGTGATCGCCGACGAAGCCGCGCGCGTCCCGGCGAGCGCCTGATGGTCGCCTGGAGCGCGGGACTGCTGCTGTACCGGCGGCATCCCGCGCTCGAGGTGCTCATCGCGCACATGGGCGGGCCGTTCTGGGCCAGCAAGGACTCCGGCGCCTGGTCGATCCCGAAGGGCGAGTTCGAGCCGGGCGCCGAGGAGCCGCGGGACGCCGCTCGTCGCGAGTTCGTCGAGGAGCTCGGGCTCGAACCCCCGGCGGGGGAGTGGGCCGAGCTCGGGACCTTCGCGGCGACCTCGAGCAAGAAGCTCGTCGTGTTCGCCGGCGACGGCACCGGGTTCGAGGCATCCGGATTCGTGTTCGGCGAGTTCGAGATGGAGTGGCCGCCGCGCTCGGGTCGCACGGCCGCGTTCCCCGAGGTCGACCGGGCCGAGTGGACGGACCTGGATGCCGCCCGCGAACGCCTCGTGAAGGGTCAGCGTCCCGCACTCGACGCGCTGGAGCGCCTGCTCGTCTGAGGCCCCCGCCGCGCGCCCCGCGCCCGCCCCGAAACGACGAGTGTCCAAGACACGCCGTATGCGGGTGGGGCGTAACGGCGTGTCTTGGACACCCGGCAACGGACTGCGGCCTCGCGCGGGTTGCGCGGGGTGTGAGTGTCCAAGACACGCGGATGCCGAGCGCCGCCGTCCGCGTGTCTTGGACACTGAACTCCCCGGCGCCGCCCGGCCCGCCGGGGCCGCCAGCGCCCCGCGCCCGCCCCCGCCCCGCCCACGCCGCCCGCCCGGCGCCCGCCCCGAAACGCCGAGTGTCCAAGACACACCGTATGCGGGTGGGGCGTAACGGCGTGTCTTGGACACTCGAGCGGGAGGGGCTTACGGGCGCAGCAGCACCTTGCCGACGCGCGGCGAGAAGCTCGCGGCGGCGGCGTCGCGAACGTCCTCGAGCGCGAAGGTCGCGGCGACGGGGAGGGTCACGGTGCCGTCGGCGAGGTAGCGGGACAGCTCTCCGAACAGGGCGCCGCGGGTCTCGGCATCCATCGTCTTGCTGACGACGCTGCCCCAGAATCCCTTCACAGTCGCCTGGCGGAAGATGATGTCGCCCGCCGACAGCTCGAGCTTCGCGTCGCCCATCGAGCCGAAGATCACGAGCGTGCCGTTCTCGGACAGCAGCGACAGCACGTCGTTCGCCGCCGCGCCGCCGACCGAGTCGACGCCGGCGACGACGCGTCCGCCGTCGATGATCGCAAGGGCCTTCTCGCGCCAGTCGTCCGCATCGGTCGACACGACGTTCGTGATGCCCTGCTGCGCGAGCTCGTCGACGGCGCTCTGACGGCGGACCAGACCCAGGACATGGATGCCACGGGCCTTCGCGATCTGCGCGACCATGCGTCCCACGGCGCCGTTGGCGGTGTTCTGCACGAGCCAGTCGCCGGCCTTCAGGTCGAGCGAGTGCAGCAGGCTGATCGCGCTGAACGGCATCGAGACGAGCTGTGCGGCCATCTCGTCGGGGAGGGCGTCGGCGACGGGGATGAGGCCCGCGGCGGGGGCGACGACGTACTCGGCCCAGACGCCGAACGTTCCGCCGGTGGCGACGCGCTGGCCGACCTCGAGCCCCTCGACGCCCTCGCCGAGCGCGTCGACGACGCCGACGGCCTCGGTTCCGGCGCGGGCGGGGAGCTCGGGCTTGAAGCCGTAGGTGCCGCGGATCGTCCACAGGTCGTGGTTGTGGATCGGCGACAGGAGGATGCGCAGCCGCACCTGGCCGGGGCCGGGCTCGGGGGTCTCGACCTCGGCGACGTCGAGGACGTCGGTCGGTTCGCCGAATCGGGGGTGCACGATGGCGCGCATGTCTCTCCTTGCGTGGTTATTTTGTAACGATCGGTCTAATATAGTCCTTGACCGGGAAGAAGGAAACCCATGGGCAGGATGCCGACGTTCGACCGCCGCGCCGTCGTCGACGCCGCACGCGACGTGTTCTGGCAGCGCGGGTACGCCGAGGCGGGCATCACCGAGCTCGAGGAGGCCACCGGACTCACCCGTTCGAGCCTCTACAACGCGTTCGGCAGCAAGCGCGGGCTGTTCGACGCGGTGCTCGCGCAGTATCTCGACGACATCGTGCGCACGCGCCTCCGCCCCCTCGGCGGCGGCGACCCCGGCGCGCTCGAGGCGTACGTCGAAGACATGCGCGCCGCCATCGCCGCCGACAGCCCCCGCGCCCGCCTCGGCTGCCTGCTGCTGAACGCCGGATCGTCCCCGCTCGCGTCGGACGACGCCGAGGTGCGCACGCTGGTTTCGGGCTACACCGCCGAGATGCGCGCCGCCATCCGCGCGGCAGTGGCCGACCGGCGGCCGGATCTCGCCCCGGATGCCGTGGACTCCCTGTCCGCGGTGTGCGCATCGCTCGTCGTGGCGGCGCTGACCCTCGCCCGCGCCGATCGGGACGCGGCCGTGGCGACGCTGGCATCCGTCCCCGAGACGCTGGAGTCCTGGGGGTAGGGCCTCAGCGCTCCGGCGCCAGCTCGCGGCGCCGTGCCGCCACGCCGGCGAGCACGGCGGCGGCGACGACCGCGACCACCAGCCACACGCCGCCGCGCAGGTCGAGGGCATCGCCGTCGATGCGCGGCGCCGCCGCGAACGGGGAGACGTGGACGGCGGCATCCGAGAGTCCGAGCAACGGGCCGAACAACCCCACGACGGTCGCGACGCCGACGAGCGCCCACCCGACCGGTGTGGCCGCGCGCGGAGCGATCACGACGACCAGCGTCGCGATGACCACCAGCGTCACGGCGGCGACCACCTGCCCGGCCGCCGCCGCCGCGGCATCCCGGATGAGATCGGTCTTCGACGAATCGGTCGCGAGCTGGCCGATGGTCGCCCCCGCGGTCGCGGCGGCGAGGCACGCGAGCACGGCGCCCACGGCCACGACCAGGTACGCCCCCACCCAGCGCACCGGGCCGACTCCCGCCGCGCGCACGGGTTCGGCGAGGCCGGCGGCCTCGTCCTGCCGCGCGCGAAGGACGGTCTGGATGCCGGCGCACGCGGCGAGCACCCCGGCCAGGGTGAAGAACACCTCGATGGCTCCCTGCGCGAGCGACCCCTGAGACGCGAGGGACTGCAGCAGCGCCTGCACCGAGGGGATCGTGTCGCCGATCTGCGAGATCGCGGTCGCGAGACGCGTCGACATCACCCCGACGATGGCTCCGCCCACCGCCCACCCGAGGAGGGATCCCCGGGCTTCGCGCCAGACGAGTCCGATCGGCCCCGAGAGGGCGACGCTCGCCACCGCGCGCCCGCGGCGTGCGGGAAGGAGCGAGCCGCCCAGATCCCGGGCGCCCGAGAGCACGAACGCGAGCACGAGGGTGACGACGATCAGTCCGGCGAACGGGATCAGCGTGCCCGCCGCATCCGAGTCGTACGGGCGCGTGTTCTCGGCCCACCCGAACGGTGACACCCAGGCGAGGGGCGCGCTCGTCATTCGTCGCAGGTCGGCGCTGGGCGTTCCGAGCGCGTTGCCGAGCCCGCACGCGAGATAGGTGAGCAGCACGGCCCAGACGCCGATCGCGTTCGCCGTCCGCGCGGATGCCGCCAGCTGCGCGGCGACGAGTCCGACGCCGAGGAACGCAATGCCCGTGAGCGCCGAAGCGGCGCCCATCAGGACGCTCCCGGTCGGGGGGAACCCGATCGCGACGTACGTCAGGATCACGAGCGCGCCCAGGACGACATTGGCCAGGATGCCGTGCACCACCGTCGCGGCCAGCGGGACGGTCCGCGCCGCGGGGGTGGCGGCGATGAGCTCGGCGCGCCCGGAATCCTCGTCGCCGCGGGTGTGCCGCACGGCGAGGAACGTGCTCATGAGCGCGGCCAGCAGCGCGACGAACGGGAGGATGAGAAACGCGGTGAACGCTGCCTCGTCGGTCCCCGACGGCAGGCCGCGGAAGAGCAGCACCACCGGATTCGCCACGGCCGTCGCGAGCAGCGTCGCGCGGTCGGTCTCGGTCGGGAACGTCCCCCGCACCCCGGTGACCGCCGAGGCGGCGAGCAGCAGGGCGCCGGCGATCCAGATCGTCAACTGCACGGCATCCCGTCGCCATCGCGCCCGCAGGACGGGCCCGAAGCCGCTCACGGCTGCGTTCCGTAGTGCCGGAGGAAGAGCTCCTCGAGCGAGGCAGGTTCGATCCGGAGCGACGCGACGCGCGCGGCCCCGAGCGCGGGGAGGAGGGATGCCACCTCGGCGGTGTCGACGGTGAGGTGCACGCGCCCGTCGCGGCGTGCGACCTCGTGGGCGCCGGGGAGCACCGGGAGGTCGCCGCCGGGGTCGGCGAACGAGACCTGGGTGCGGGTGAGATGCCGGAGGTCGTCGAGGGTGCCGTCGTCGACGATGCGACCGGCGCGGATGATGCTCACCCGGTCGCACACCTGCTCGACCTCGGACAGGATGTGGCTGGACAGCAGCACGGCCGCACCGCGGTCGCGGGCGCGTCGCACCTCGCGCTGGAAGACGACCTCCATGAGCGGGTCGAGACCGCTCGTCGGCTCGTCGAGCACGAGGAGATCGGCCGGGACGGACAACGCGGCGACCAGCGCCACCTTCTGCCGGTTGCCCTTCGAATACGAGCGGCCCTTCTTGCGCGGATCGAGTTCGAACGCCTCGAGGAGCCGTGCACGCTCCGCGCGATACGCGACGGTCCGCCCGCCCCCGCGGAGGCGCGCGAGCAGGTCGATCGCCTCCCCGCCCGAGAGGCCGGGCCACAGGTTCACGTCGCCCGGGACGTAGGCGATCCGCCGGTGCAGCCGCGCCGCGTCGCGCCACGGATCGGCGCCGAACACCGCGGCCGTCCCCCCGGTGGCCCGCGCGAGCCCGAGGAGGATGCGGATCGTCGTCGACTTCCCGGCGCCGTTCGGGCCGAGGAAGCCGTGGATCTCGCCCGGACCCACCTCGAGGTCGAGACCGTCGAGGGCATTCGTGCGACCGTAGGACTTGCGCAGCCCCACCGTGCGGATCACCGCGTCCATGTGGCGGAGATTACGCCCCGCGGCGTACCGTTGCCACCCTTCCGTTCCACCCCTGGAGGATCCCCATGAAGGCCGCTCCGGCAGAGTCCCGCATCGTCCTGGTCGCGGGCGCGCGCACCCCGATCGGCTCCTTCGGCGGAGCGCTGTCCGGCGTCGACGCGCACGAGCTCGGCGCCGTCGCGGTGACCGCCGCCCTCGAGCGCGCGGGCGTGCCGAAGGATGCCGTGGACGAAGTCGTCATGGGCTGCATCGCGCAGAACGGACCCGACGCGTACAACGCCCGCCGCGTCGCGCTCGCCGCGGGGCTGCCGACCCGGGTCCCTGCCTTCACCGTGAACCGCCTGTGCGGGTCGGGGCTCCAGGCGATCTGGTCGGGCGCTCAAGAGCTCCGCTGGGGAGGCGTCGACGTCGTCGTTGCGGGCGGCGACGAGAGCATGTCGCGCACCCCGTTCCTCGACTACGGCGCTCGCGGCAACGCGCGGCTCGGCGACCGGAAGCTCCTCGACGGCACGCTCGCCATCCTCACCGACCCGTTCAGCGGCCGGCACATGGGCACGACCGCCGAGACCGTGGCATCCCGGTACTCCGTCTCGAGGGAGGAGCAGGACGCCTTCGCCGTCGAGAGCCAGCGGAGGGCCGCCCTGGATGCCAGCCGTGCGGCGTTCGCGGAGGAGATCGTGCCCGTGACCACCGGCGGCAAGCGACCGATCGAGGTGTCGGTCGACGAGCACCCGCGTCCCGGCACGACGCTCGAGGTGCTCGCGGGGCTCCGTCCCGCCTTCGCCGCGGAGGGCTCCGTCACCGCCGGCAACTCCTCGGGCATCAACGACGGCGCCGCAGCGACCGTCCTCACGCGGGAGGAGGACGTGCGCGAGCGCGGGCTCACCGGCCTCGCCACCCTCGAAGCCGTGACGACCGCCGGTGTCGACCCCGAGATCATGGGGTACGCCCCGGTTCTCGCGCTGCAACGGCTCTGGGAGCGGACCGGACTGACGCCGGCCGACGTCGACGTCATCGAGCTGAACGAGGCGTTCGCCGCGCAGGCGGTGGCGGTCATCCGCGACGGCGGCCTCGACCCCGAGAAGGTCAATCCTTACGGCGGCGCGATCGCCCTCGGGCACCCGGTCGGGGCGACCGGCGCGATCCTGACCGTCCGCGCCGCCCTCGACCTGCAGCGCCGCGACCTCGAGTACGCAGTGGTGACGATGTGCATCGGCGGCGGCCAGGCCCTGGCCGCTCTGCTGCGGCGTTTCTAGCCGGGGGAGCTCGCGCGAGTCGCCAGGAATTGTCGCCTCGGGCCGTCTCCGAGCGACAAATCCTGGCATCTCACGCGAAACGCAACGGCCCCCACCCCGGAGGGTGAGGGCCGTTGCCGGGCCGGAGGGTCAGACCGTGCGGCGCTTGCGCAGAGCGAAGGCCAGACCACCGGCGACCAGCAGGAACGCGCCGCCGAGGGCGAGGCCCCACGGAACCTCGGTACCCGTCGTGGCCAGTGCTCCCTGCGACCCGGCGCCCGCGCTCGACGACGGCGCAGGGACCGGCGTGTCGGTCGGCGTCGGCGTCGCGGTCGGGGTCGGCGTCGGGGTGGGCGTCGGCGTGGGACCGGTGCCCTCATCGATCGGCTGCGTGCCCTTCAGGTACGCGCGGCCGAGCGGCGACGGCGCGACCGTGCCCTTCGCGGCGAAGAACTCCGCCGTGGCCTGGAGGTCGATCTGGCCCGAGTCGGTCTTGCCCGTGCCCTGCGCGAAGGTGAAGAAGTTGTCTCCGCCCGCCGCGAGGAACGAGTTGGTCACGACGCGGTAGGTCGCGGCCGGGTCGATCGGCGTACCGTTCAGCGCGATGGCGCCGATGCGCGAACCCTTCGCCGCGGTCGGGTCGTACTCGAACGAGAAGCCCTTCGAGACGCCCAGCGCGAGCACCGGGCGCGACGCGGTGTCGGGCTGCCACTGCTCCTCGAGCACCGACCTCAGCTGCGCACCCGTCAGCGACAGCGTGACGAGCGTGTTGCCGAACGGCTGCACGTTCGCCGCCTCGCGGTACGAGACCGAGCCGTCGTCGGTGCCGTACAGCAGGTCGGCGCGCAGTCCGCCGGGGTTCATGAACGCGATCTGCGCGTCCTCGCCGTTGAACGAGGGGTTCTCGCTCGCGGCCCACAGGTACACGTCGGCGACGGTGTTGCCGAGCGTCGAGTAGGCGCCGCGGTCCTCGCCGCCCGAACCGTTGACGGCGCGCTTGATGTCGGTCGTGATCGTGCCGACCTCGACCTGACCCTTGACGTCGGCGGTGGCCTTGGCATCCGCCACGATCTTCGCGACCTGCGTCTGCGGGTACGCGACCCACTGGGACACGGTCGAGTCGTACAGCGCACGCACGCCCGGCGTGATCGAGACGAGCTTTCCGGCTCCGTCGAGGTCGATGTCGAGCGTGCCGAGGTTCGTGCCGTACTGGCCGGTCTGGATGACGGAGCGGCCGCCGATCTCGCACGCGTACTTCTGGTGCGTGTGCGCCGAGACGATGGCATCCACGTCGCTCGAGGCGTTGCGGACGAGGTCGCCGAAGTCTCCCGACTCCGTGGCGATCTTGGTGCAGTCGGTGCCCTCCGAGCCCTCGTGGGCGAGGAGGATCACGATGTCGGCGCCGGCGGCGCGGGCGTTCTTCGCCTCGCGGTTGGCCGCCTCGACCTGGTCGCCGAACTCGATCGACGTGATCTTCGACGGGTCGACCATTCCGGCCGTCTGCTCCGTGACGGTGCCGACGAACGCGACCTTCGTGCCGTTGACGTCCTTGATCGTGTACGGCTTCAGGGCGGGGGTCTTCGTGCCCTTCTCATACACGTTCGCGCCGAGTGCGAAGTCGCTGAACTGGTCGGCATCCGGGTCGCCCTCGTACTCGGGGATGACGCGGTCGGTTAGATCGGCGAAGCCGCGGTCGAACTCGTGGTTGCCGACCGTGCTGACGTCGAGCGTCGCGGCCGTGAGGGCCTTGATCGTCGGGGTGTCCTGGTCGATGAACGACTCGAACGCGCTCGCACCGATGTTGTCGCCGGCCGAGACGAACAGTGTGTTCGGGTTCTGCTGGCGGTACTTCTCGACCGCACCGGCGAGCACGCCCGCGCCCGCGACTCCGCCGGACTCCTGCAGCAGGCGCCCGTGGAAGTCGTTGATCGTCAGGATCTGCAGGTCGGGGGTCTTCGGCTGCGCCGGACGCACCTCGAAGACGGTGGTCGAGCCCGAGACCTCGTTGCCGGTGATCAGCAGCGGGATGCCGGTGGGCGAACGCAGCGCCGAGACGAACGTGATGCCCTCCGGGCCGAGGTCGCCCGCGGCGGCCGTCTTGACGTCGGCGGAGGCGTCGCGGTTGTTCACGTACGTGACGTACGTCGCGTTCGTCGGGTCGGTGATGTCGTAGACCATCACGCCGCCGGCCCGTTCGAGGCCGATGAAGGCGTAGGTGCGGCCGTCGACCACGCCGATGGTCACGCCCTCGGGCTCGGGGCCCTTGTCATCGCTGCGGTCGTCGACGGTGTTGTTGTCGTTCGAGACGTTGAACAGCTCGGGGGCGACCTCCTTGAGCTTCTGCTCGAAGTCGTCGCCGGAGTCGAAGACGAGCGCGCCCTTGGTGTCCCAGATCGAGAACGAGCGGCCGCCGTAGGCGTAGAGCTCGCTGTAGCAGCCGTCGGCGGTCGTGCCGAGGTCGGTGACGACCTTGAGGCGTCCGAGGTCGGCATCCGCCGAGCGACCCGCGAGCGGCGAGGTCTCGCAGATCGGGGCCAGGTCCTTCTTGCCGAGGTCCTTGATGCGGGCCTCGTCGATGAACGAGCCCCACTCGCGGCCGTCGCCCTCGTTCGCGGTGACGAGGTAGGTCGTGGCCTTGCCGGCGACGCTCGCCGAGTACGACGCGATGCCGTCGGGCATGTACAAGCCCTTCAGGCCGGCGACGCTGCGGATGTTGATCCCGCCGTCCTTGTCGCTGGTGTCCAGCGCGCTCGCGCCCCAGTCCTTGTAGCCGAGGGGGAGGATGCCGGTGACCTCGGCCTTGGTCAGGTCGACCGTCGCGATGGCGTTGGCCTCCTGCAGCGCGACATACGCGACCGTCCCGTCGACGGTGATGTACTCGGGTTCGAGGTTGCGCGAGACGCGGTTGGCCGACAGGGGCGTGGAGCCCTGGTCGGGCGCGGCGACGTCGGGGCCGAACACGCGCACCTTCGGGTCGAGCGTCTTCGAACCGCCCTGCTCGAACGCGCGGAATCCGGCGGTCTTGACGGCCGTCTGCGCGGGAGCGGTGAGGGTGGATGCCAGCGTGACGATGCTCACCGAACCCTCGGGGTCGACGGTGAAGGCGTCGTTCGGCTCGCCCTCGTTGGCGACGACGGCGTACGCGCCGTCCTTCGAGAACGTGACCATGTCGGGCAGCGCTCCGACCGTGACCTCGCCGAGCGTGGCGCTCGCCGCATCGTCCTTGTTCGCGTCGAAGAACAGGAGGTGACCGGGGGCGGTCTTGTCCGCGGCCTCGAAGGCGACGACGCCCAGGCCGTCGTCGCGCACGGCGATGGAGTTGGCGACGCCGTCCGAGGCGATGTCGTACAGCTTCGTCGGGTTCTTCGGGTCGCTGTTGTCGAGCACCGTCACGGTGCCCGCCTGTGCGTTGACGACGAACAGGCGGTCTCGGTAAGCCTGCACGATCTCCGCGGCGGACTCCTTGTACACGTTCGTGTCGTAGGAGCCCACCGGGGTCAGGCCGATGGCCGCGCCGGGCGCGCTGTCGGAGACGGGCGTGGGGACGATGGCGGCGGAAGCCGCCGTCGCGCTCGTGAGGGCGAGCGCGCACACCGCCGCGGTCGTCGCGGTGAACGCGACGGCGCGGCGAAGGAACGACGAAGGCATGGCTGTGTCCTCGGGTGTCGGGGAGAGGATCCGTGCGGGGGCGCGGATCCCCGCCACTCTGTCGATCGGCGGTGACGGTCCGGTGAACGGGGTGGGAAGACACGGGGTGCTGTGTCGCCGATCTCACCTGGCGATCCGTCCCCCCGCGCGCGGGGCTAACCTTGCGGCGTGACCGATTCGCCCGCCGGAGCCCACCCCGATGAACCGCACCGCCAGGGACTCGCCCAGCGCTTGAACTGGCTGCGTGCCGGCGTGCTCGGCGCGAACGACGGCATCGTGTCGACCGCCGCCGTGGTCGTCGGTGTCGCGGGGGCGACGAGCGAGGTCGGACCCGTGCTCATCGCCGGGTTGGCCGCTCTCGTCGGTGGGGCGATCTCGATGGCGCTCGGCGAGTACGTGTCGGTGTCGAGCCAGCGCGACAGCGAGCACGCGCTCATCCAGAAGGAGCGCCGCGAGCTCGCGGAGGATCCCGAGGCGGAGCTCGCCGAGCTCGTCGGGCTGTACGAAGCGCAGGGGCTCAGCCGCGAGACCGCGACGCGCGTGGCGACCGAGCTCACGGCATCCGATGCCCTCAAAGCCCACCTCGCCGTCGAGCTCAACATCGACGCCGACGACGTCGTCAGCCCGTGGGCGGCGGCGCTCGCCTCGGCCGTGGCGTTCACGGTCGGCGCGATCCTGCCGATGTTGACGATCCTGCTCGCGCCGGTCGAGGTGCGGGTGCCGCTCACGTTCGTCGCGGTGCTCATCGCGCTCGCCGTCACCGGATATCTCGCGGCGTGGATCGGGGGCGCGCGCCGCGGTCGCGCGATCCTGCGGACCGTGATCGGCGGTGCGCTCGCGCTCGGCGCGACGTACGCGGTCGGGGCGCTGTTCGGGGTCGCCGCGGGCTGATTCTTCGGCATCCTAGTAATTACAAGGATGTCCAACTAAAATCGCTCTCGCGACGACGACGTCGCCGAAATGGAGAGCCGCATGGACGCCACCCCTGCCCCCGCGCTCGACGCCCTGACCGCTGACGACCGCGCCGCCATCCTCGACGCCGTCCGCGAGTTCGCCGCGACCGAGCTGACCCCCCACGCCCTGGAGTGGGATGCCGCGAAGCACTTCCCGCGCGACGTCCTGCGTCGCGCCGGTGAGCTGGGCCTCGGGGGTGTCTGCGTCCGCGAGGAGTCCGGCGGCGCCGGCTTCCCGCGCCGCTTCGCCGTCGAGATCTTCGAGGAGCTCGCCGCGGGCGACCCGACGGTCACCGCGTACCTGACGATCCACAACATGGTCGCGTGGATGATCGACGCGTACGGCGACGACGCTCAGCGCGGGCGGTGGCTCCCCGGGCTCACGGCCATGGAGCAGCTCGGCGCCTACTGCCTCACCGAGCCGGGCGCCGGATCGGATGCCGCGGCGATCACCACCTCGGCCATCCGGCACGGCGACACGTTCGTGCTCACGGGGGTCAAGCAGTTCATCTCGGGTGCTGGCGAGGCATCCGTCTATGTCGTCATGGCGCGGACGGGCGAGCCCGGGGCGCGGGGGATCAGCGCGTTCCTCGTACCGGCGGACGCCGCGGGGCTGTCGTTCGGACCGAACGAGAAGAAGATGGGCTGGAACGCCCAGCCCACGCGGCAGGTCGTGCTCGACGAGGTGCGCGTGTCGGCCGAGAACCTGCTCGGCGGCGAGGGGCGCGGTTTCGGGATCGCGATGGCGGCGCTCAACGGCGGTCGCCTCAACATCGCCGCGTGCTCGCTCGGCGGGGCGCGCTGGGCCATGGAACGCGCGGTCGCGTACGTGCACGAGCGCTTCACGTTCGGCGAACCGCTCGCCGAGAAGCAGTCGGTCGTGTTCGCCGTCGCCGACATGGCCACCGAGCTGGAGGCGGCGCGGCTTCTCGTGCACTCCGCGGCGGAGCACCTGGATGCCAAAGCCCCCGACGCCGCGACCCGCTGCGCCATGGCCAAGCGTTTCGCGACCGACGTCGGCTTCCGCGTCGCGAACGAGGCGCTGCAGCTGCACGGCGGCTACGGGTACCTGCAGGAGTACGGCATCGAGAAGGTCGTGCGCGACCTGCGCGTGCACCAGATCCTCGAGGGCACGAACGAGATCATGCGGCTCATCGTCGGGCGGAGCGTGCTGGCCGCCTGAGGTCCGGAACCCCCTCGGAGATGTCGGGGGCGCGTGCGACGATGCTGGAAGGACACCACGAGGGGAGCGGCATGGCCGATCACGCCGTCGAGTACGAGACGATCCGTGTCGAGCAGCGCGGGCGGGTGGGGTGGATCACCCTCGACCGGCCCGAGGCGCTCAACGCGCTGAACACGAGGTCCATGACCGAGGTCGTGGCCGCGGCGACGGCGTTCGACGACGCCCCCGACGTCGGGGCGATCGTGGTCACGGGCTCCGAGAAGGCGTTCGCCGCGGGGGCCGACATCAAAGAGATGGAGGGCAAGTCCGGGCTCGAGATGTCGCTCTCCGACCACTTCGGGGCGTGGGGGCGCTTCGCCGCGGTGCGGACGCCCGTGATCGCCGCGGTGTCGGGATACGCCCTCGGCGGCGGGTGCGAGCTCGCGCTCATGTGCGACATCATCCTGGCCTCCGATCGCGCGAAGTTCGGGCAGCCCGAGATCCAGCTCGGGGTCATCCCCGGCATGGGCGGCACGCAGCGGCTGGTGCGGGCGCTCGGGTACTACAAGGCCGCCGAGCTGGTGCTCACCGGCCGCATGATCGACGCGGGCGAGGCCGAGCGGGTGGGACTCGTCTCGCGCGTGGTGCCCGCCGCCGACCTGCTCAACGAGGCGGATGCCGTGGCCCGGACGATCGCCGAGAAGCCCCTGCCCGCGCTGTACGCGGCGAAGGCCGCGCTCGATGTGGCACTCGAGTCGACGCTCGCCGAAGGGCTCCGGTTCGAGCGGCAGGCGTTCTTCGCGCTGTTCGACACCGCCGACCAGAAAGAGGGCATGGCGGCGTTCCGCGAGAAGCGGCCGCCGAACTTCACGAACCGCTGAGTCGCGTCACAGCGGCTCGGGCGTCGGCGACGGGTCGGCGAAGTCGCCCGCGGCCTTGCGGAATCGCGCGATGATCCGCACGAGTTCGGTCGCGTCGGCGGGGGCGAGCCCCGGGTCGCGGAAGACCGCGTTCAGTGCGTCCGTGGCGTCGTTGACGCGGCGACGGCCGGCCTCCGTCAGCACGAGCAGCGCGGCGCGCCCGTCCGTCGGGTGGGGTTCGCGCGACAGCAGGCCGTCGCGGGCGAGACGTTCGACCGTGTTCGTGACGCTGGTGGGATGAACCTGGAGTCGGGCGATGGCGCTGGCCATCGGCATCCGTCCCTCCCGTGTGAACGCCAGGAGCCGGAGCATCTCGAAGCGCGAAAACGACAGGTCCAGCGGCTTGAGAGCGTGCTCGATGGATGCCATGAGCAACTGGTGGGCGCGGATCACCGACGTCACCACGGTCATGCCATCGGCGGCGTCGTCCCAGCCGTGCGCGATCCACTGGCGCTTGGCTTCGGCGATCGGGTCGACCGGTAGGCGTCTCGGCATCCGTCCTCCTCCCGCCTCACCGTACCGGGCCTATCATCCTGCGGGTCGTCGACCAAGCGCGTGGTGCGCGCGGTCGAAGGACAGCCGGTTTCGGTATCGTCGGGAGGTCAGTCCTCGCTCCGGCCCGAAGAAGTTGATGGCGTCCACACCCCGCACCCCGCAGCGCGGGTCGTCGCGCGTCTTCGGCGCGCTGACTCCCGCGCAATGGCTCGGCTCCGTGCTGCTGCTGGGCTTCGCGGCGCTCGTGCTGGCGGTCTTCCTCGTGCTGATCGCACGGGTGCTGGTGTCGCTCGGGCCCGTCCGGGGTTTCCTCGACCTCTACCCCGGGTCGTCCGAGCTTCCCGCGGCGGCGCCCGTCGGCATCCCGGCGTGGCTCGGCTGGCAGCATTTCCTCAACAGCCTGTTCCTGCTGCTCGTCATCCGCTCGGGGCTCCAGTTCCGCCGTCAGAAGCGACCGGATGCCTTCTGGTCGCCGCGGGGCAACAAGCGGCGCCGCATCAGCCTGGCGCTGTGGTTCCACCAGGCGATCGACGTGCTCTGGATCGCCAACGGCGTGATCTACATCGTGCTGCTGTTCGCGACGGGGCAGTGGATGCGGGTCGTGCCGACGTCGTGGGACGTGTTCCCGAACGCGGTGTCCGCGGCGCTGCAGTACGCCGCGCTCGACTGGCCGACCGAGAACGGCTGGGTCAGCTACAACAGCCTGCAGCAGCTGTCGTACTTCGCGATCACGTTCGTCGCCGCCCCCCTCGCGATCGTCACGGGCGTGCGGCTGTCGGGGGTCTGGCCGAAGGATGCCGCGCGCCTGAACCGCGCGTTCCCCGCGGAGTGGGCGCGTCGCATCCACTTCCCGGTGATGCTGTTCTTCGTCGTGTTCATCGCCGTGCACGTGTTCCTCGTGCTCGCCACCGGGGCGCTGCGCAACCTCAATCACATGTACGCGGCCCGCGGCTCGGTCGACCCCGACGCCTTCGCCACCGACCCGACCGGGCTGCTGCTGTTCGCGGCATCCCTGCTGGTGATGGCGGCCGCGTGGATCGCCGCGCGCCCGAGCCTGCTGATCCCGGTGGCGCGCCTCTTCGGCGACGTGAAGCAGCGCTGACGCGGGTCTGCCCGCGCCGCCGCCGCGCCCCGCCGAGCGCCCGGCGCCGTGTCCGCCCGGACCGGCGGGCGTCGAGCGCACACGATCCGGTCGAACGCACACGCTGCGGTCGTCCCGAACGTGTGCTCTCGGCCGGATCGTGTGCGCTCGGCGAGATCACGTGAAATGGCGCAGAACGCCGCGGCCTTCGCCGGGCTGCCGTCGCGGTCCCAACGGCCGCCGTCCCGCCCCTCGTGCCGTCCCTGCCGTGCCGTGTCAGGTGCGGGCCGCGACCCGACGCCCCCGCTGCCCGCCGAGCGCACACGATCCAGTCGAACGCACACGCTGCGGTCGTCCCTAACGTGTGCTCTCGGCCGGATCGTGTGCGTTCGGCCAGATCACGTGAAATGGCGCAGAACGTCGCGGCCTACGCCGGGCGCGACGCGGACGCGTGCAGTCCGCGGTGGATGAGGTCGACGCCGAAGGCGAAGTCGGCATCGGAGACGGGGGTCGCGCCCGGGGCGACGACGCCGACGCTGTCGTACTGCAGTCGCTGCTGCTCGTGCCACACGTGCCCCAGGACGAAGTGCAGCAGCGTCGTCCCCGCGCGGGTCGCGACGTCGGGCGAGAACCCCTCGGCGGCCACCGCGGCGGTCAGGCGGTCGAGCGCCGCGGGCGAACCGAGGCCGAGCGCGAGGGTGCTGGAGACTACCTCGGCGCCGTCGCGGTAGGCGAGCAGGGCGTCGCGCAGCGCGCGTGCTTCGGCGACCACCCCCGACCCGTGCAGGAGGGATGCCGCTCGCCCGACGATCCGGTCGGAGAGCTCGGCGAGCAGCGACTGCTTGTTCGGGAAGTGCCAGTAGAGCGCGCTCGGCTGCACATCGAGCCGCGTCGCGAGCCGACGCATGGTGAGGTCGGCGAGGCCGTCGTCGTCGAGGATGCGCAGGGCGGTCCGCGCGACGTCGTCGGCGGAGTGGCCGCGGCTGCGTGCGGGAGGAGTCACGGTTCTGACTATAGTGAACACCGTTCAGGTGAACACCGTTCAGGTAAGGACCGACATGACCACTCGCACTCCGGATGCCACCGACCTCGCTCGCGTGGCCGTCTTCGCCGCACTGATCGCGGTGCTCGGCCTTCCGGGCGGGTTCTCCGTCTTCGGGGGCGTGCCCATCACCGCGCAGACGCTCGGCGTCATGCTCGCGGGTGCGATCCTCGGTCCGTGGCTCGGTGCGCTGTCGGTGACGGTCCTGCTCGTTTTGGTCGCCGTCGGTCTGCCGCTCCTGGCCGGAGGGCGCGGCGGCTTCGCGGTGTTCCTCGGTCCGTCGGCGGGGTACGCGATCGGGTGGATCCTTGGGGCGATCGTCATCGGTCTCATCGTGCACGCCGGCAATCGACGCCCGGTCTGGTGGCGCACGGCGATCGCCATGGTCGCGGGAGGGATCGTGACGATCTACGCGCTCGGCATCCCGGTCCAGAGTCTCGTGACGCGTCTGCCGCTCGCCGAGACCGCGCTGACGAGCCTCGTGTTCGTCCCGGGCGACCTCATCAAGGCGGCGATCGCGACGATCGTGGTGACGCTGCTGGTGCGGTCGTATCCGCGCGGCTTCCGCCGCCAGTGGCGGGCGCCCGCCACGGAACCGGCCACCGTCTCCGCGTGATCGCGGTCGTCGACGGCGACCGGCCCGACCTGCTCGCGCACCTGGCCGAGCTGCGGACCGCCGGTGCGGTGCCCCTCGTGACCGATCCGCGGTGGTCGGCCGAGCAGCTCGCGGCCGTTCGGCGGACGGCCGAGAGGGCCGAGATGCCCGATGACACGGCGTGGGCGGCGCTCACCTCGGGCAGCAGCGGCGCGCCGCGGATCGTGCTGCGCTCCGCCCGCTCCTGGGCGGAATCCTTCGCCGCGGTCGCCGGGTTCCTCGACGCCGGTCCCGACGCCGCCGTGGCGCTCCCCGCCCCGCCCGCCGCGTCGATCACGCTGTTCTCGCTGGCCCACGCCCTCGCGGGCGGTCCGCGTCCCGCCCGCGACGACTTCTCGGAGGCGACCTGCTTCCACGGCACGCCCGAGGCTCTGCGGGCGCTCCTCGATCGCGGAGCCCCGCCCACCCTGCGCGCCGCGCTCGTGGGCGGATCGCACCTCGACCCGGCACTGCGCGCCCGCGCCGAGTCCGCTGGCATCCGTGTCGTGTCGTACTACGGGGCCGCGGAACTCTCGTTCGTCGCGGTCGACGAGGGAGACGGACTGCGCGCGTTCCCCGGCGTCGACGTCGAGGTGCGCGACGGTGAGGTGTGGGTGCAGTCGGGGTTCGTGGCATCCGGGTATCTGGGCGACGGAGGACCCCTGCGCCGGGACGGCGCGTGGGCGAGCGTCGGTGACCGAGCGGAGATGCGCGACGGCCGCCTCGTCCTGCGCGGGCGCGCCGACGAGGCGATCCTCACCGCGTCGGCGACCGTGATCCCCGACGAGGTGGAGCGCGCGCTGCGATCGATCCCCGGTGTGCGCGACGCGGTCGTCTTCGGGATGCCGCATCCCGGGGTCGGAGCCCTCGTCGCCGCGTTCGTCGAGCTCGACGACTCCTCCGTCGGCGGCGCGCCGACGAGCGGTGCTGTCCCGGAGTCGCTGCGCGCGGCGGTCGCGCGCGGGCTCGGACCCGCGCATCGACCCCGTCGCTGGGTGATGGGTGCGCTGCCGCGCACGCCGTCCGGAAAGCCCGCCCGCGCCGACGCGGTGCGTCTCGCGACCGAGGTCCTCGACCGAGGGACCCGTCATGCTTGATCCGGTGATCGTCGCCGCCCGGCGGACGCCCCTCGCGCTGCGCGGACGGGCGCTCGCCGGTGCCGACGTCGGGGTGCTCGGGGGTGCCGTCGTGGCCGCGGTCGTCGCCGACGCCGGTCTCGCGCACGGCGGGGGCATCGCCGACGTGGTGCTCGGCAACTGCGTGGGGCCGGGCGGCAACCCCGGACGCATCGCCGCGCTCGCCGCCGGGCTCGGACCCGCGGTGCCCGGCGGCACGGTCGATCGTCAATGCGGGAGCGGGCTGGCGGCGATCCTGGATGCCGCGGCGTCCGTCCGCGCCGACGGGAGGCCGCGCGTGGCCGGGGGAGTCGAGAGCGCATCCACGGCTCCCGAGCGTTCGCGCGACGGCGTCGCCTACACGCGTGCGCCGTTCACCCCGCCCGGCTTCGCCGACCCCGACATGCTCCGCGCGGCAGAGGACCTCGCGGCGTGCGACGGAATCGACCGGGCGCGCCAGGACGCGCACGCGGCCCGCAGTCATCTCCGCGCCGCGGCCGCGGTCGCGGCTGGACGCTTCGACGCCGAGATCGTGGCGATCGGCGCCGCGCGCCGCGACGATGCGATCGCACCGAACGCGGCCGTGCGGGAACGGCTGCCCGCACTGTTCCCCGGGGGCACGGTCACCGCCGGGACGTCGACCCGCATCGGCGACGGCGCCGCCGCGGTCGTCGTGGCCGCGGCCGGATCCGGACTCGCGATCCGCGCGGGCGCCGTGGTGGGGGTCGACCCGGCGCTCCCGGGCATCGGTGCCGCGCCGGCGATCGAGGCCGTCCTGGCTGCGGCGGGGGCCTCGATCCGCGACATCGCCGCGATCGAGCTCGTCGAGGCGTTCGCCGCCCAGAGCATCGCTGTGCTCTCGCGGCTGGGGATCGCCGACGACGACCCGCGCGTGTGCGCGGACGGCGGCGCCTTGGCGCTCGGCCACCCGTGGGGAGCGAGCGGCGCCGTCGCCGTTGTGCGCCTGTTCTCGCGCCTGGTGCGCGGCGGGGCGCCGGCGGGGACGATGGGTGTCGCCGCGGCATCCATCGGCGGGGGTATGGGAGTCGCCGCGCTCGTGGAGGTGGTCCGATGACCGGGGTGCTGCGCTGCCGCGACCTGACCGTGCGGCTCGACGGACGCGCCGTGCTGAGCGGGGTCGACCTCGACCTGGACGCTCGCACGATCGCGGTGATCGGTGACAACGGGTCGGGCAAGTCGACGTTCGCGCGGGTCGTCGCCGGTCTCGTCCGACGAGACGCCGGCGACGTCGAGGTTCTGGGCCTCGACCCCGACCGGGATGCCGCGGAGCTCCGGCGTCGCGTCGCCCTGGTGCTCAGCAACCCCGACGCGCAGATCGTGATGCCGGTGGTCGGCGACGACGTCGGATTCTCGCTGCGCGCGGAGCGTCTGCCCAGAGCGCAGCGTGCCGAGCGGGTGGCGCGCGCCCTCGAGCGGTTCGGGCTCGCCGAGCTCGCCGAGCGGCCGGCGCACGACCTCTCCGGCGGCCAGAAGCAGCTGCTGGCCCTGTGCGGGGCGTTCGTCCGCGAGCCCGACCTCGTCGTCGCCGACGAGCCCACGGCGTACCTCGACGCGCGCAACGCGCGCCGCGTCGCGGATCACCTGCTCGCCGACACCGGCCACGCGCTCCTCCTCGTGACGCACGACCTCGCCCTGGCGCGGCGCTGCGACGCCGCCGTGCTGTTTGCCGACGGTGCGGTGAGCGCCGCGGGTGCGGCATCCGACGTCGTCGACGCCTACGAACGGGCCCTGCGGTGCTGACCCTGTACCGCCCCGGTGACGGGCTCCTGCACCGGATGTCGGCGGGCCCCAAGATGCTGCTGCTCGCGGTCGTCGCGGTCGGGCTGGCGGCGCTGCCGACCGCCGCGTGGGTGGCGGCCGTCTGCGCGGTGGCCGTGCTCCTCGCCTACGTCGTGTCGGGCATCGGCGTGCGGGAGCTCGGGCGGCAGGTGTGGGGGCTCCGCTGGATCCTCGCGATCACCGTGATCGGCCAGCTCGTATTCCTCGGCCCCGAACCCGCCCTGGCCAACACGGCGCGCGTCGCGGCGGCGCTCCTCGTCGCCGCGCTGCTCCCGCTCACCACCCGCGTGGACGACATGCTCGACGCTCTCGAGCGCGGCCTCGGTCCCTTGCGCCGGGTCGGGATGGATGCCGAGCGTGCCGCGCTCCTGCTGGCGGTGACGATCACGACGATCCCCGTCCTCGCGCGGCTGGCCGCCGAGGTGCGCGAGGCGCAGCGCGCCCGGGGGGCCCGCCCGTCGCTGCGGGCGGGGATCATCCCGTTCGTCGTGCTGTCGCTCCGCCACGCCGACCAGCTGGGCGAGGCGCTCGCCGCCCGCGGCGTCCGCTGAGCGGGGTCCGGCTCTCCGGTGCGCCATGTCCGCGAGGCGCGACCATGTCCGCGAGGCGCGACGATGTCCGCGAGGCGCGACCATGTCCGCGAGGCGCGACCATGTCCCACTTCAGGTCGTTCAGAGGCCCTCTCACCAGCAACTACTGGGACGCAGGCCGCCATAAGTGGGACGAGGGTGCGCTGCGCCGCCGACTGCCGAGGCTCTGTAGTCGCGAGGCCGCGCGCCGCCGCTCACGACCATGTCCCACTGCTTGTCGCTCAGCGGCCGCCTGACCAGCCAGTACTGGGACATGCGCCGCCGTAAGTGGGACGAGGGGACGCCGCCGCTCAGTCGGCGGATTCGGCAGCGGAGTCGGCCGTGGCGCGGCCCGCGGCGAACCCGGCGGCGTACGCCTCGTCGGAACCGAGGGCGAACATGTCGCGCTCCGCGGGGCGCACGATCGAGCGGGCGCCGGGGAGGTCGAGGTCACCCACCAGGTCGGCGCGGCCGCGCACGATCGCGACGGGCAGCCGCGCCGCCTTGCCCTTGACGAGGTCGGTGGCCGCCGCCAGTTCGTCGGCGACGCACGGCAGCGTCACGACGAGCGGGCGCCCCTCGGCATCCGTCGTTCCGCGCAGATCCTCGAACACGTGCACGCCCGCGGCGCCGATCGCGTGGTCGGTCTGACCCTCGCGCCAGGCGCGGCCGAGGGTGTCGGTGATGAGCACGCCGACGTGCGCGCCGGTGGCGAGGCGGAGTCCGGAGGCGATCGCGCGCGCCGACGCGTCGGGATCCTCGGGCAGCAGCAGCACCGTGCCCTCGGGGGTGTTGCTGGCGTCGACTCCGGCCGCGGCCGCCACGATGCCGAGGCGGTTCTCGACGATGCGGGTCACGTGTCCGGCGGGGGAGGTGCGGGATGCCACGAGCCGCACGGTCTCGCGGGTGATTGCGTCTTCGCGGTCGTCGGCGCGGAGGATGCGCCCCTCGGCCTTGGACACGATCTTGCTGGTGACGACGACGATGTCGCCGTCGCGGAGGGTGTCTCCGGCGGCATCCGCGATCACTTCGACCAGGTCTGTGCCCGGCGAGATCTCACCGATGCCGGCGAGGGCCCAGATCTGCAGCACGTCAGCGGACGAAACGCACCTCGGTGAGTTCTTCACCGAGGAAGGGCTCCACGTGCGAGGCGCCGTCGAGCGCGAACCCGTTGCGCGCGTAGAAGCGGTGCGCGCGGGGGTTGTCCTCGGCGACCCACAGGTACAGGCCTTCGTCGCCTTCGACGGCGGCGTCGAAGAGCTGCTGCCCGATGCCCGTGCCGTGGAACTGGTCGAGCAGGTAGATGAAGTAGAGCTCGCGCGGGCGCGGGGCGTCCTCGTCGCGGGCCGGGCCGGAGCCGACGAAGCCGACGATCTCGCCGTCGACGAGCGCCGCACTCATGCGGTAGTCATCGCCCTGGGCGGCCCAGTGGGTCCACAGCTCGGCCATGCGCTTGGGGGAGACCGCCTCCAGGGCGGCCGTGCTGATCAGGTGGTCGTACGTCTCGTGCCAGCACGTCGCGTGCACGCGGCCGAGGGCCTCGGCATCCACATCTCGCACCGGACGGACGACGATGTCGGTTCGGGGTTCCGCAGTCATGGCGCGACTCTACGCGGCCCTTCCGCCACCGGGAAATCGGCCTCGGACGACCCGGCGGTGCGGTATGACCCCGGCATCCTGCCAGGGTCGCGTGCCACGATCCCGGGCATGATCGCGCGCCCCGCCCTGACCTCGGTCGAGGCGCGCATCGACGCGTTCGCGAACCGGCTCCTGCGTTCCGCGCCGGCGACCGGCGCGCGGGCGCGGCTGGTGGAGTTCACCGTGTTCGTGCTGAAGCAGGCGTGGGCGTGCGTCTTCGGGGCGACGTTCCTCGCCGTCGTGGTCGCCGCGAAGCTCTGGTACCCCGACGATGCCGCACTGGCCCGCAACGATGCGCTGACGATCGCCGCCGTGGTGATCCAGGTCGTCATGGTGGCCGGGCGGCTGGAGACGCTGCGCGAACTGCGCGTGGTCGTGCTGTTCCACGTCGTCGGAACGGTCATGGAGCTGTTCAAGACCGACGTCGGCTCCTGGATGTACGCGGCCGACGGAGTGCTGCGGATCGGGGGCGTGCCGCTGTACAGCGGCTTCATGTACGCCGCGGTCGGCAGCTACATGGTGCGGGTGTACCGCCTGTTCGACCTGCGGTTCTCGCGCTATCCGCGGCGGTGGCTCACCGCGATCGTGGCCGCCGCGATCTACGCGAACTTCTTCACCCACCACTGGATCGTCGACCTCCGCTGGGTGCTGGTGGCGGCGGTCGTGGTCCTCTGGGGGCGCACGACGATGCGGTTCCGCTTCTTCCGGGGGACGTTCCGGATGCCGCTCCTCCTCGCGTTCGCGGGTGTCGCGGTGTTCATATGGCTCGCTGAGAACATCGCCACGTACGCCGGGGCGTGGCTCTACCCGTCGCAGGTGGGCGGGTGGCATCCGGTCGACGCGTCGAAGCTGTCGTCGTGGTTCCTGCTGATGATCGTCTCGGTCGTCCTGGTGACCTGGGTGTATCCGCCGCGCGAGCCGGACCCCGTCGCCTTGTCGGCAGCGGACAAACAAATCGCCGTTCCATAGGAAGATCACTACGCTCGCCGGTCGTGAACGTTCTGTGGCGCACCCTGCTGGTCCTCTTCCGCGCGCGGCTCCGACTGCGTCGCGAAGGCCCCCTCGATCCGAACGCGGTCGGGCGGATGCGACTGCGCGTCCTCCCCACCGACATCGACCTGCTCCGCCACCTCAACAACGGGCGCTACCTGTCGCTGTTCGATCTGGGGCGATGGGATCTGCTGACGCGCACCGGGATCGCGGGTGCGATGACGTCGCACGGCTGGTACGCCGTGGTCGCCGCCGAGACCATCACGTTCCGCCGTTCGCTGGAGTTGTGGCAGCGGTTCGAGCTCGAGACGCGGCTGCTCGGACACGACGATCGTGCCGTCTACCTCGAGCACCGTGCGGTGGTCGACGGCGAGATCTTCGCGCGGGCGATCATCCGCGCGCGCATCCTGCGGCGCTCGGGCGGAACCGTGCCGCACGAGGAGCTGTTCGCGGCGGTCGGGCGCCCCGAGGGCGTGCCCGACGTCGAGCCGTGGGTGCACGAGTGGGCCGCAGCCTCCGCGCTGCCCTCGACGAAGCGTCCCGCACCGAGCGACTGGCGCTGAGCCGCCCGTTGCGTGAGTCGCCATGATTTGTCGCCTCGGGCCACGGCCAGGCGACAAATCATGGCGACTCACGCGTGCGGGGCGTCAGCCCGAAAGGCCGAAGCGGGCGTCGAGCCACGCGACCTGACGCGCCCAGTGGCGCGAGCCCCCGCCCTCGTGGCCGTTGTACGGGTAGACCTCGATCGCGGCATCCTCGGATGCCAGCGCGTGGAACGCCGCGAACACCCCCGACGGCAGCACGATGTCATCCATCAGCGCGACCGAGAAGAACGCCGGCGCCTGGATGCGGCGGGCGAGGATCGCCCCGTCGATGTGCGACAGCGTGTGCAGCGCCGCGGCGGTGTCGTCGCGGTGGATGGACAGCCAGCGCGTGACCTCGGTGAACGGCGGCGAGGGCGTGCGCACGATGGCGTGGGGGATGTCGCACAGGAACGGCACGTCCGGAAGGACCGCGGCCACCGCGTCGCCCGACAGTGCCGCGGCGGCGATCGCGAGCGCACCGCCCTGGCTGCCCCCGGTGACGGCGATGCGCGTGGCATCCACCCCGGGGAGCTCGCGCACCACGTCGACCAGACGCGCGGCGTCGGTGAAGAGGCGGCGGTAGTAGTACTCGTGCGGGTCGTGGATGCCGCGGGTCATGACGCCGGGGTAGGCGGCGGTGGAGCCGTGCGGGTCGGGGGTGTCGCCGATGCTCCAGCCGGATCCCTGGCCGCGCGTGTCCATGATGACGTGCACGTAGCCGGCGGCCGCCCACGCGATCTTGTCGCCGGGGAGGCCGCGACCGCCGCCGTACCCGATGAACTCGACGACGGCTGGGAGCTGTTCGCCGCCGTGCGGGCGCACGACCCAGCCGCGGATCTCGTCGCCGGCGAATCCGGTGAACGTGAGGTCCTGGATCGAGAGAGCGCGCACCGGTCCGTCGACGCGCGTCAGCGTCGCGGGCCGCGCGGCGGCACGGGCTTCGGCCAGCGTGTCGGACCAGAACGCGTCCAACCCGTCGGGCTCGACGAGCTCCGGGCGGTACTCGCGCAGAAGCTCGAGGGGCATGTCGGTGAAGTTCACGGCCACGGGGTCCTCCAGGTGTCGGGGCGAATCGACAGTAGCGAATGGGGCGTCGGCGTTCGCGCGGGTGTCGCCCGGAGACGGAGAAGACCCCGGTCGCGCGGGAAGGCGCGACCGGGGTCTCTTGCGACGCGGGGTCAGCTGGTGAGCAGTTGCAGCCCGTAGGCCTGGAGGATCTCGTTCACCGGCTGGAAGTACGTCGTCCCGCCGGTCGAGCAGTCACCCGAGCCGCCCGAGGTCACGCCCTGGGCCTGGTTGCCGGCGAGGAGCGATCCGCCCGAGTCACCGGGCTCGGCGCACACCGACGTGCGGATCAGGCCCGAGACCGAGCCCTGGGAGTAGCGCACCGTGGAGTTGTAGGCCTGCACCTGACCGCAGTGCCACCCGGTGGTCGAGCCCGAACGGCAGACGGTCGCGCCCACCGCGGCGGGGGTCGAGCCCTTCACCGCGACGGTTCCGCCGGCGTAGTCGGAGACCTGACCGACGGGGGTGTGGCCGGGCGTGGCCACCCAGGCGTAGTCGTTGCCGGGGAAGGAGGATCCCTGGAACGTGCCGTAGTTCGTGCTGTCACCGGCGACGCCGCAGTGGCCCGCGGTCACGAAGCCGCCCTGCACCGCGAAGCCCACCGAGCACCGGCTCGCGTTGTTGATGTAATACGCGATGCCGCCGCGGATCGTGGCGAACGTCTCGGGGGCTGCAACGTCGGTCTGCAGCCGCACCGCGTCGGCAGGTGCCGAGAGGCTCGCGATGAAGTCGGCGGCGGTCCGCTCGCCACCGGCGACGACATCGACCACGACGTCGTTGGATTCGACATCGATCCACCACGACGGGATGACGTCGGGGACCTCGCTCGCCTCGATCCGCGCGGTCACGGCCTCGAGATCGGCGAGTGAGTGCTCGACGGACACCGGCACGGCGCCCGCTTCCGTGGCGGCGGCGCGGGCGTCGTCGGTGGTCACCGCGGCGTACACCGTGCGCGTCGACTCGTCGAGCCACGAGCCGGCGAACGCGTCGCCGGTCACGGCGGCGGTGTCGGTGGCGGTGTCGACCGCGTCGGCCTGGAAACGCAGCACGTCCCGGGCTCCGTCGAGGTCTGTGCCGAGGTCGTCGGCCATCGCCTCCAGGAGCTGTGCGTCCACGCCGTCCACGGCGGCATCCGGGGTCTGGGCCAACGCCGGAGCGGCGGCCGAGGTCGTCAGGAAGAGGCCGAGGGCAGCGATGCCGACAGCCGTTTTCGATATGCGGTTCACGGAGTGACCTTCCATCCAAGGGGGGGCTAAATGGTGGGTACCCGGTCACATGAAAGCACGGCGATGACAGAAAACGAAACACCTGTCAGGTATTTTTCCTCCGGGTGCAACAACTGCGGTCCCTGAGGGTGGGCGATGGATTCTCGCCCGCGCGGCGGGGCCGCCCGGGGCTCGCGGGCGCCGTGCCTAGGCTGTGGAGCATGAGCGAGAACGACCCGCACGCGCACGGTCCCCTGCTCTCCGCCGACGCGGTCGAGCGCGCCACGGCCCTGGCCGCGACCTTCGCCGCCTCCACCCCGACCCTCCCGTCGCCCGTCGCGTCCCCCGAGGCCCTGGACTTCCTCGCGCGCGCCGCGGACGACGTCCTGCGGCCGGAGGGCACGTCGGCCCCCGCGGCCGCGCTGCACCGGCTCGCCGGCGACGCCCCGGCGGCGCTCCCGTGGATGGTGCGCGGTGCGGTCCAGTTGGGCGGCGCGATCGCTCCCGTCCTCCCGAGCCCGGCGGTGCCCCTCGCCCGCCGCGCCCTCTCGGATGCGCTCTCGCCCCTGTCTCTCGACGCGCGCACCGATCGTCTCGGCCCCGCGCTCGCCGCGCTCGGTGCCGATGCCGTCGCCGACCTGCGGCTCACGGCACCGACCGTCCGGGGCGAGTCGGCCGCACGGCACCGGCTCGACGGCATCCGCGCCCTCGCCGCCCGCGACGACGTCGCCCGGGTCTCCGTCGCGGTGGGCGAGGTCGTCACCGGGCTCTCGCGGTGGGCGTTCGAAGCGGATGTCGAGCACGCCGCGGAGCGGCTGCTGCCGCTGTTCCGGGATGCCGCCGGCGCGGGCACGCGTGTCACGCTCGTCGCCGAGGGACGCGACGACCTCGACCTCACCGTCGCCGTCCTGACCCGTGTGCTCGAGGAGTCGAGCCTGTCGGCCGCCGACGCCGGCATCGCGCTGCCGATCGCCGTCCCCGAGGCGCTCGGCGCACTGCGCGAGCTCGCCGCCTGGGCGCGGGTGCGGGTCGCCGCCGGGGGAGCGCCCCTCGCGGTGCGCCTCGACGACGCGGTCCCGGCCACCGACGACGCGCTCCGCGCCGCGCGGCACGGCTGGCGCGCCCCCGCCGTCACCGCGACGGCCGACCTCGACGCGCTCGCCGTCGCCGCCGTGCGCGAGGCCCTCGGCCGCCGGGCCGCCGAAGGGCTGCGCGTCGCCTTCGCGACGGGCGATCCGGTGCGGGCGGCGATCGTTCGGAGCCTGGCCGACACCGCCGACGTCCCCATCGACCTCGCCCTGCCGCTCGGCGTGGCCTGGAGCGTGGAGGGTGCCCACATCGTGCTCGCGCCCGTGGTGCACCCGGACGACGCGGATGCCGTGGTGGCACCGCTCGCCGCGCAGGCGGCGGGGAGGCGCGCGTCCGACGACGACGTCCACGCCCGGGTGACGACGGCCCTCGCGACGCCCGAGCTCTCGCCGGCCCCGCCGCGCGAGCCGCAGCGCGGAACCGTCCCGACGCCCCCGATCCTGCGCGAGCCCGCCGCCGACGACTCACCCGAGCCCGGTCTGACGCAGGCCGTCCTCGGCATCGCCCGCGACGCGGCCCCCGGCGACACGCAGGCCCTCGGCCCCGACGTCCAGCAGATGCTCTTCGGCGGGCAGGCGTTCGTCGACACCGCGGTGTTCTCGGTGCGCGAGACCGCCGAGCTCTCGGGAGCCGCCCCCGGGTTCCGCAACACCTCGGCCGCCGATCCCACCGTCGCCGCGGACCGGGCCTGGGCCCATGACGTCCTCGCCGCGGTGGGCGGCTCCACCGCCGGAGACGCGACGGCCGCCGCCGGTCGCATCGACGACGAGGCCGGCCTGGATGCCGTCGTCTCGCGCGTCCGCGAGGCCGCGGAGGAGTGGGGGAGCCGGGCGGCGACCGAGCGTGCAGCGGTGATCGAGGCGGCCTCCCGCGCGCTCGCCGAACGTCGCGCGGAGCTCGTCGAGGTGCTCGCGTCCGAGGGCGGTGCGCTGTTCGCCGAGGCGGATGCCGAGGTCGACGAGGCCATCGACGCCGCCGCCTACTACGCGCTGACCGTGAAGGAGCTTGACCGGGTCGCCGGTGCGGTGTTCGTGCCGGACCGTCTCACGGTCGTCGCTCCCCGCTGGAACTCGTCGGTCGGTCTCTGCGCCGCTGAGACGCTCGCGGCGCTCGCCGCCGGATCGGGTGTCATCCTCACGCCGTCGCCGCGCGCGCGACGGGCGGGCGCGGTCGTGGCCGAGGCGCTCTGGGCGGCGGGGGTTCCGCGGGACGCCTTCGCCTACGTCGACCTGAACGAAGAGGCATCCGGTCGGGCGCTCCTCGTCCACCCCGGCGTCGACCGGGTGCTGCTCGCGGGCGCGCGGGCGACGGCCGAACGGTTCCTCGAATGGCGCCCCAGCCTGCCCCTGCAGGCGCTGACGGCCGGCCGCAACGCGGTGGTCGTCGCCCCGTCGGCCGACCTCGATCGGGCCGTCGCCGACATCGTGGCCGGGGCTTTCGCCCGAGCGGGACAGGCCGCGACCGCATCGTCGCTGGTGATCCTCGTCGGGGCCGCGGCGCGGTCGACGCGCTTCCTGGAGCAGCTGAAGGATGCCGTGGCGTCGCTGCGCGTGGGTCCTGCCGACGACCCGCTGTCCGACGTCGGACCGCTCGTCGAGGAGCCGCAGGGGGACGTGCGTCGCGCCCTCACCGTCCTCGCCGACGGGGAGCGTTGGCTCGTCGAGCCGCGCGAACTCGACCTGGGTCCCGAGACGGCGGGCCGCTTCTGGACCCCGGGCGTCCGCACGGGCGTCCACGCCGGTTCGCACCTGACCCGCACCGCTGTGGCGGCGCCGGTGCTCGGCATCCTGCACGCTCCGACCCTCGGACGCGCGATCGAACTGCAGAACGTCGTCGGGTCCGGATTCGTCGCGGGCCTCCACACCCGCGACGCCGCCGATCTCGACCTCTGGCTCGACACCGTCGATGCCGCCGTGCTGCGGGTCAACCGCCCCACGACGGGCGGGGTCGTGCAGCGCGAGCCCCTCGGCGGTCGGGGGGTTTCGGGCGTGGGCCCCGGTGCGATGTCGGGCGGCCCGAACCGACTCGTCGCGCTCGGGTCGTGGCGGCCGTCGTCGGGGGGTCCGGCGTCGTCGACGCTGCATCTGCGCGGCCTCGACACGCGCATCTCGTCGCTCATCGAAGCGGCGCAGCCGACGCTCGACTACGCCGCGTTCGAGTGGCTGCGGCGCGGTGCGCTGTCGGACGCCGTCGCGTGGGATCGCGACTTTGCACGGGTGAAGGACGCCTCGCGCCTCGGCCTCGAGCGGAACCTGCTGCGCTACCGCCCCACCGACGTCGCGATCCGCGCCACCGCCGACGCCCCGTGGCAGGCGGTGCTCCGCGTGCTCGTCGCGGCGGTGCGCTCGGGCTCGGGCTTCAGCCTCAGTACGCCGGTGGGGCTCCCCGCCGCGGTACGGCACCTGCTCGGCGAGAGCGCGGTACCCGTCTCGGTCGAGACCGACGAGGAGTGGCTGCAGCGTATGGCGGGTGGCATCCCGGATGCCGAGCCTGCCGGCGATGCGGTGATCTCTCCTCTGCCGCGACCGTCGCGCGTGCGGCTCGTCGGCACGGCCGATGCGGCCGAGACCCTGCGCGTCGCGCTGGCCGAAGCGCTCGGCGGCGACCCGTCCCTGACGGTGTACTCCGGCGAGGTCACCACCGCGGGCCGCATCGAGCTGCTGCCGTTCCTGCGCGAACAGGCGATCTCGATCGAGGCGTTCCGCTTCGGCCGCCCCGACCCTTGGAGCGCCGAGGTCATCTGACGCTCGCGGGCGCGGGGCTGGGCGGCGCGGGCGGTGCCGGCGCGGGCGGTGCCGGCGCGGGCGGCGCCGCGGCCGGTGCCGGCGCGGGTGGTGCCGCGGCCGGTGCGTCGCGGCATCCAGTTCACGTGATCTGGGCGAGCGCACCCGTCGTGGCGCGCTTGCGCCGCGTGATCTCAGCCAGGTCGCGTGATCTGGCGCCCGCCCGCCCGCCCCCCCGCCCGCCTGCCCGTCGCCGAGCGCACACGATCCGGTCGAACGCACATGGGCGGGGCGCCCGGAGCGTGCGCGCTCGTGCGGATCGTGTGCGCTCGCGGAGACCGAGCCGCCGGGCCGGCATCCAGTTCACGTGATCTGGGCCAGCGCACACGTCCTGGCGCGTTCGCGCCGGGTGATCTCGGCCAGGCCGCGTGATCTGGGCCCGCGGCCGGCCGGGTGCCCGGGTCTGCAACGTTGTAGAGTCGGCGCACAGAGGTGGGGGAGGGATGCCATGAGCGCAACGCTGCACGATGTGGCACGCGCGGCCGGGGTGTCGATCAAGACGGTCTCGAACGTGATCAACAACTATCCGCACGTGCGGTCGGCGACCCGCGAGCGGGTCGAGGCCGCGATCGACGAACTGCAGTACCGCCCGAACCAGGCGGCGCGGAGCCTCCGGTCGGGCCGGGCCGACATGATCGGGCTCATCGTCCCCGATCTGCGGAACCCGTACTTCGCCGAATTGGCGGACGACGTCATGCGCGCGGCGCGCGCGCACGGCTTCTCCGTGCTCATCGAGCAGTTCGACGCGGAGCGCGACAGCGAGCTCGCGGCCCTGCGCGGCGCGCGACGCCGAGGCCTCGACGGCGTGCTCTACTCGGTGCTCTCGCTCGGCGAGGACGACGCGGCTCTGCTCGACGAGGTCGGGATGCCGATGGTGCTGCTGGGGGAGCGGATCTTCCACTCCGCGCACGACCACGTGACCATGCGGAACACCGAAGCCGCGTACGCCGCGACGGCTCACCTGATCGCGGCGGGGCGACGGCGCATCCTCGCGCTGGGGTCCCACCCCGGTGAGGTCGTCGGCTCGGCGGGGCTGCGTCTCCGTGGTTACGAAGCCGCCCTCGCCGAGGCGGGACGCGAGCTCGACCCGCGGCTCGTCGTGCCGGTGGACCGATGGCACCGGATCGACGGCGCGGAAGCCATGCGTGCCGTCCTGAATTCGGGGGTCCAGTTCGACGGGGTCGTCGGGTTCAACGACTCCCTCGCCCTCGGCGCGATGAGGGTGCTGTTGGAGCGAGGAGTGCGCATCCCGGAGGAGGTCGCGATCGTCGGCTTCGACGACCTCGACGAGACGCGGTACTCGCTGCCCGCGTTGACGACGATCGACCCCGGGCGATCGGAGATCGCCCGGGTGGCCGTGGACCTTCTCGTCGAACGCATCACGGGTGACGCCGAGGTCGCTCCGCGGGAGTTCCTGGCTGATTTTCACCTCGTGGAGCGCGAGTCCACGCGGTCCTGAGAGCGGTGCTTGACAAGGCACGCACGCACGGGCGATCATCCATTTACAACGTTTACCTACATCGTTGTAAAAGCAGCGGCCCGGGAAACCGAGGCGAACCCGACGACGCAGTCACAGAAAGGCATCGAAGAAGATGATCAAGCGCACCGCAGCCGTCCTCGCGACGGTGGGGGCCACGGCTCTCGTCCTGGCGGGATGCTCCGGCTCCTCCACCCCCGCTGACGCGGGTCCCGTCCCGATCACGTTCTGGCACGGCTACACCGAAGCCGACGGGAAGGTCCTCGACCAGATCGTCGCCGACTTCAACGCTTCGCAGAGCACCTACGTCATCACGACCGAGACGAAGACGTGGGCGGTCATCGACGACACCCTGCTGCCGTCCCTCTCGTCGAAGCAGGGTCCCGACATCGTCGCGATGCCCGCGGAGCGACTCCCGGTCTACGCCGACAAGGGGGCCTTCGCCGATCTCAGCGACTTCTACGGCTCGAGCGACAGCAACACCGCCGACCTGGTGTCGCAGGCGAAGGACATGGTCACGGTCCAGGGCACCCCCTACGGCGTCCCGACCGGTTTCGTGCCGCTGGCGATGTTCTACAACAAGGCGCTCTTCTCCGCCGCCGGCATCACGGCCGCCCCCACCACGTGGGACGAATGGGTCGCGGATGCCAAGAAGCTCACCATCGACGAGAACTCCGACGGGACGCCCGAACAGTACGGCGTCGCCATCCCCGACCACGCGACCGTCGCGAACGGCCTCTGGCCCAGCCTCTTCCTCAGCGGAGGCGGCGACATCGTCGAGGGCGGCACCACGGCGGTCATCGACTCGCCGCAGAACGCCGCCACCCTGAAGTTCTGGACCGACGCGATCACCCAGGACAAGATCTCGCCGACCGGACTCGACGGCATCGCGGCCGACAAGCTCTTCAGCTCCGGCAAGGCGGCCATGCACGTCGGCGGTCCGTGGATGGCATCCATCGCCAAGGACAACAACATCGACTACGGCATCGCCGCGATCCCGGCCGGTCCCGCCGAACAGGCCGCCTCGGCCATCGGCGTCTCGATGGCCGTCACCGCCCAGGCGGACGATGCGAAGAAGGCCGGCGCCGAGGCGTTCTTCGCGTACTTCTTCCAGAAGGACGTCGCGACGAAGTGGTCGCTGGGGTCGGGCTGGCCTCCGCTGCGCACCGACATCCCCCTCAGCGACGTCTCGTCCAACCCGGTCGTGGCCTCGCTGAGTGAGATCGCCTCCACCGGTCGCGCGCTGCTGCCGGGCGTCGTCAACAGCGTCGACGTCATCAGCGACATCGACGAGCTGACGCAGAAGGCCGTGTCGGGCGGCGACGTGACCACCCTCCTCTCGACCGCGCAGGACGAGATCCAGAAGGCCATCGGGTGACCCAGGGCACGGGAGGGGCGCCCGCGCCGCCCCTCCCGTGTCCCCTCTCCCCGACGCCCCACGAACAGGAATTCCCATGACCACGCAAGCCCCGGGAGCGCGGACCCGCCGCCCCGGTGCGTACCGGCCGCCGGCTCCCCTCGGTGGCCGCGGACCGCTCCGCCACAGCCCCCGTCACCGACTCACGGTGATCGCCTTCCTCACCCCGGCGATCGTCATCCTCACGGTCTTCGTCGCCTGGCCGATGATCTCGGCCCTCCGTCTGTCCTTCACCGACGCGAGCGGGTTCGGGCGCGAGAAGTTCGTCGGCCTCGACAACTACGTCCGCGTCTTCACCGACGGCGACATCCTCCGGGCCATGGGCAACACCGCCGTCTACGCCGTGCTGTTCACCCCCGCGGCGATCGCTCTCGCGCTGGGGTTCGCTCTGCTGCTGAACAACCCGCTGCTCCCGTTGCGCGGACTCTTCCGTACCGCCCTGTTCACGCCGTTCATCGTGTCGCTCGCCGTCGCCGCGTTCGCGTGGTCGTACCTGCTGGACCCGCAGGTGGGCCTGCTCAACTACTGGTTGCGGGCGGTCGGCATCCAGCTCGGAAACGTCCTGCAGGATCCGAACCTCGCGATGCCCGCCGTCGTCCTCGTCGCCGTCTGGAAGAGCTTCGGCTTCTACATGGTGATCTTCCTCGCGGGCCTCCAGGACATCCCGACCAGCCTCTATGAAGCAGCGCGTGTGGACGGGGCGTCGGCTCTCCAGCGGTTCTGGAGCATCACCCTGCCGATGCTCTCCAACACCCTGGGATTCGTGGTCATCGTCGCGCTCATCGCCGCACTGCAGGCCTTCGATCAGATCTACGTGATGACCGGCGGCGGCCCCTACGGCAGCACCCAGACCATCGTCATGGAGATCTACCAGTCGGGCTTCCGCAAGCTCGACCTCGGATTCGCGTCCGCGCTGTCGTACGTGCTCCTGCTCATCACCCTCGTGCTGAGCCTCGCCCAGTTCCTCTTCTTCTCGCGTCGAGAGAAGGATGCCGCATGACCGCCCTCGCCCCCGCGCCCGCCGCCACGGCATCCCCCCGTCCGTCCCGCCGACGTTCGCCTCAGGCCCGTCGCCGCACCCTCGTGTCGATCGCGCTGCTCGTCGTCGTCGGCATCGCGACGCTGGCGCTGATGCTGCCGATCCTCATCATCGTCTTCACGGCCTTCAAGCCGATCGCGGAGGTCAACGCCTACCCGCCGACGTTGCTGCCGGGGCAGTGGACGCTCGACAACTTCGCGCGGATCTTCACCGACCTGCCGTTCGCGCGGCTGATCCTCAACAGCTTCATCTTCGCCGGCGGCGTCACGGCCTTCGCGCTGGTGTTCGACTCGCTCGCGGCGTACGCGCTGGCGCGGTTGGACTTCCGAGGCAGTCGCGTGCTGCTCATCGCGATCATCGCGAGCCTCATGATCCCGTTCCAGGCGACGCTCATCCCGATCTACCAGTTGGTGTCCGACCTCGGCTGGGTGAATTCCTACGCCGGACTGATCGCACCCCGCGCCGCCGATGCGTTCGGCATCTTCTTCCTCCGCCAGTTCTTCCTGTCGCTGCCGCGCGATCTCGACAACGCGGCGCGCATCGACGGGGCGAGCGAGTTCCGGATCTTCCGCAGCATCGTGCTTCCCAACGCCGTGCCGGCCCTGCTCACGCTCGGCATCTTCACGTTCGTGAACAACTGGAACGACCTGCTGTGGCCGCTCGTCTTCACCACCCAGTCCGAGATGGGCACGGTCACGTCGGGCCTCACGCTGCTCACCGGACCGGGCGGGATCATCCCGCAGGGCGTGATGATGGCGGGCTCCCTGATCGCCCTGCTGCCGCTCGCGATCCTGTTCCTGCTGATCCAGAGACGCTTCGTCGAGAGCGTCGGAACGTCGGGCCTGAAATGAACGAGGAATGGATGCCGAACACCCCCTGGTACCGCGATGGACGCCTGCACTTCGGTGCGGGGATCGAGAACACCTTCGTGCCGCAGGAACGGCCGGGGGAGCGCGCGATCGACGAGTACGCCCTCACCGAGCACTACGAGCAGTGGAGCGACGACCTCGACCTCGCGGTGTCCGTCGACGCGGAGTTCCTGCGGTGGGGGATCCCGTGGCACGTGGTCTCACCCGAGCGCGGCCGGTGGGACTGGTCGTGGACCGACCGCGTGCTCGAGGGCTTCGCCGAGCGGGGCCTGCGCCCGATCGTCGATCTTCTGCACTACGGCACGCCGGCCTGGATCGAGGGGGAGTTCGCCCACCCCGACTACGCGTCGTTCGTCGCGGAATACGCCGCCCGCGCCGCCGAGCGCTACCGCGGGCTCGCCACCGACTACACCCCGGTCAACGAGCCCATGCTGCACTCGCTGTTCAGCGGCGAGTACGGGTACTGGCCCCCGTACCGTACCGGCGAGGCCGGACTCGTCGAGATCGCGACCGCCATCGCGCGCGGTTTCGTCGACACGCAGCGCGCCGTCGCCGACGTCCTCGGTGAGACGGCGACGTTCGTGCACGTGGACGCCTCCATGCGCTACGCGGGCGACGTCGACGCTCCTGAGCACCGCGAGACGGCCCACCGCTACGCGCACCAGGCGTTCCTCGTGGAAGACCTCGTGACGGGCCGCGTGGGCGACGGGCATCCGCTCCTCCCGCTGCTGCGCGCCCACGGCGTCGGCGACGGCGAGCTCGCGTGGTTCCACGACAACGCGGTGCAGCCGGACGTGATGGGCGTGAACTACTACCCACGGCACTCGACGGAGCTGTTCGAGGCCGGCATCCATCACGGGGGCGGCTTCGCCGACCCGCGCCCCACGCGCGACGACGGCACCGACGGAATGGTCGAGATGCTGCGCACCTATGCGAACCGCTACGGCGCGCCGGTCATGCTCGCCGAGACCTGCGTCACCGACGACGTGCCCACGCGGCTGGCGTGGCTCGACGCCTCCGTCGCCGCGGTCGAGGGCCTCCGCACCGAGGGCGTCGATGTCGTCGGGTACACATGGTGGCCGCTGTTCGACATGTACGAGTGGACGTATCGCCACAGCGATCTGCCCCGCTCCGCGCACCTTCTGACCATGGGCCTCCACGACCTCGTGGAGACCCCGACCACCCTGGCGCGCCGGCGTAACCCGGTCGCCGACCGATTCGCCGCACACGCATCCCGAGGAGCACGATGACCACCGCACGCCTGACCGTCGACCCCCGCTTCCCCATCGGAGCCGTGCGGCGCCGCCTCTTCGGCGGCTTCGTCGAGCACCTCGGACGCCACGTCTATGACGGCATCTACGAACCCGGCCACCCCGAGGCCGACGATCAGGGGTTCCGCCGCGACGTCCTCGAGCTCGTGCGCGAGCTGGGGGTGAGCATGATCCGGTACCCCGGAGGCAACTTCGTCTCGGGGTTCCGATGGGAGGACAGCGTCGGCCCGCGCGAGCAGCGTCCGCGTCGCCTCGACCTCGCGTGGCACTCCACCGAGACGAACGAGGTCGGGCTGCACGAATTCTCCGACTGGCTCGAGAAGGCCGGCAGCGAGCTGATGCTCGCGGTGAACCTCGGCACGCGCGGGACGCTCGAGGCGATCGACCTCCTCGAGTACAGCAACCTCCCCGGGGGCACGGCCCTGTCGCAGCAGCGCATCGACAACGGACGCGCGGCGCCGTTCGACGTGCGCGTGTGGTGCCTCGGCAACGAGATGGACGGGCCGTGGCAGCTCGGCCACCGCTCCGCCGACGACTACGGCAAGATCGCCGCGCAGACGGCCAAGGGCATGCGCCAGCTCGACCCGTCCATCGAGCTCGTGGTGTGCGGGTCGTCCGGCGCCCAGATGCCGACGTTCGGCGAGTGGGAGCGCGTCGTGCTCACGCACACGTACGACGAGGTCGACATGATCTCGTGCCACGCCTACTACCAGGAGCACGACGGCGACATCGACTCGTTCCTGGCGTCGTCGGTCGACACCGACCGGTTCATCGAGGCCGTCGTCGCGACCGCCGACCACGTCGGCGCGGTCCGAGGCAGCGACAAGAGGATCGACATCTCGTTCGACGAGTGGAACATCTGGTACCAGACGCGCTTCCACGACGTCGATCAGCTCAGCGGGATCGACAACTGGCCCGTCGCTCCGCGGCTCCTCGAGGACGTGTATTCGGCGGTGGATGCCGTCGTCTTCGGCAGCCTGATGATCTCGCTGCTCACGCACGCCGACCGTGTGGCATCCGCGTCTCTCGCTCAGCTGGTGAACGTGATCGCGCCGATCATGACCGAGCCCGGCGGACCCGCCTGGCGGCAGACGACGTTCTACCCGTTCTCGATCACGTCCCGTCTCGCGCGCGGCGAGGCCCTGCGCGTGCAGATCGAGGCGGGCACGATCGACACGGCGAAGCACGGCACGGTTCCGGCGGTGGATGCCGTCGCGACCCACGATTCCGAGACGGGGGAGGCCGCGGTCTTCCTGGTCCACCGCGGACGGCACGAGGCGGTCGAGGTCGCGATCGACGTCACGGGCTTCGGGAACGTCGAACTGGTCGAGACGCACCTGCTGCACGACGACGACCCGTACGCCGGCAACACCCTCGAGCACCCCGACCGCGTGCAGCCGCGCGCGCTCGAGGGCGCGCGGATCGAGGACGGCATCCTGCGCGCGACCCTGCCTCCGATCGCGTGGGCCGCGCTGGCACTCCGCCGCGTCGGCTGACGCTGACGAGAACGCCCCTGCCTCGCGGACTCACGCGAGGCAGGGGCGTCTCTGCGACGAAGAAGCGTCAGGCCAACTGCGCCCGGCGCGCGTGCAGCTCGTCGAACGTCGCGAACGTCTCGGCGATCGGGTTGCCGGTGAAGTGGCCGACCCAGCCGTCGTCGTCGTGGAAGAAGCGGATGCTGACGAACTCGGGGGTCGTGCCCATGTCGAACCAGTGCGTGGTGTTCGCCGGCACGGAGACGAGGTCGCCCGCCTCGCAGTAGAGGGCGTGCACCTTCTCGTTCACGTGCAGGTAGAAGACGCCGGCGCCCTTGGCGAAGAAGCGGTCCTCGTCGTCGTCGTGACGGTGCTCCGACAGGAAGCGCTCGCGCGAGGCGACCTTGACCTCGTCATAGTTGTCCTGCGCGGGCGAGAGGCCCACGATGTCGACGAGCGTGTAGCCCTCGTCCTGCTTCACCTTCTCGACCTGGTCGGCGTAGAGCGCGAGCACGTCGTCGAGGGCGGCGTCGGAGGCGATCTCGTGCACGTCCCAGCGGGAGAATCGGGCGCCGAGCTCGGCGAGGGCCGCGCGGATCTCGTCCTCGTCGGTCGTCTCGAGGACGGGGCTGGTCGGGTCGGTCTCTTTCCAGACGGTCAGGAGCGTCATGGCTCCTCCTCTCGGACGGATGCGGTCGGGACGTGTCGATTGTCTCGCCCGCGGCCCGGGCCCGGGGCGTTCGCGCGGATGTGACCCGTAACAAACCGCAACCTCGGACCGTCCGGGACGGACTGCCCTGCTTGACTGCTCGACGGCCGTCGCCCCACAGCACTCGCGCGGCTTCCCGCACCCGACTCCTTTCGAAGGGGACCCCGTGTCCGTTCGCTCCCACCGTTGGGCGACCCTCGTCGCCACCGCCGGTATCGCCGCCCTCGCCCTCACCGGCTGCGCGCAGCAGAACACCGCTGCTCCCGCCGCCTCGTCCGCCCCCGTGCAGAAGGCCGAGAACCTCCCGGCCCCGTTCGACGGCGAGCCGCTCAAGGTCGCCCTCGTGCAGCAGTCCGGCGCCGGCGACTTCTTCACGGCGTGGACCGCCGGCGCCAAGGCGCAGGCCGCCGCGGTCAACATCGACCTCACCGTCTACGACGCCCGCAACGACAACGCCAAGCAGGCCTCCGACCTCGAGCAGGCGATCGCCGCCAAGCCCGACGCGATCATCGTCGACCACGGTCAGACCGACACGATCGAGCCGCGCGTGCGCGAGGCAGTGGATGCCGGCATCCCGGTCATCGTGTACGACCTGGCGCTCGAGGACACCGACGGGGTCGTCGTGACCTCGCAGTCGGACGCGTCGATGGCGCAGGGCGTCCTCGACCAGCTCGTGAAGGACAACGGCGAGGCCGCGAAGGTGGGCCTCGTCAGCGCCGAGGGCTTCGCTCCCCTGGACCGCCGCAAGAAGGTGTGGGACGAGGTCGTCGCGAAGAACGGTCTCGACCAGCTCTTCTTCACCGGCAAGGTCACCGAGTCGACCGCGACCGACAACATCCCTCTCGTCGACGCGGCCCTCAAGGCGAACCCGGGCGTGCAGGCGATCTTCGCCCCGTACGACGAGATCACCAAGGGTGTCGTCCAGGCGGTGCTGCAGAACAACCTGCAGGACAAGGTCAAGGTCTACGGCATCGACATCTCCAACGCCGACATCGAGGTCATCACCGCCGACGGCAGCCCGTGGGTCGCCACGAGCGCGACCGACCCGTCGGCCGTGGGCGCCGGTGTCGTGCGCGCTCTCGCGCTGAAGCTGGCCGGCCAGCTCACCGAGGACACCGTCCAGTTCCCCGCCGTCACCATCACGCGCGACTTCCTCATCGAGAAGGGCATCACCAACGTCGCCCAGCTGCGCGAGGCCGAGCCGTCGCTGCTGCTGAACGACACGGTGGTCGCCGACTGGCTGCCCGCCGTCTCCGGATGACGTTTCCGCTCTCTCACGCCGCCCAGGTGAACGACGCCCCCGTCGTCCGCCTGGGCGGCGTCGGCGTGCGGTTCGGCACCAACCAGGTGCTCCGCGACGTGTCGCTGGATCTGTTCCCCGGCAGCATCACCGCGCTCCTCGGCACCAACGGTGCGGGCAAGTCCACGCTGATCGGGGCGATCTCGGGGGCCAATGCCGGGTACACGGGCGAGATCGCGGTCGCGGGCAACGACGTCCGTCTGACTTCGCCGGCCCGCGCCCGTCGCGCCGGGATCGAGACCGTCCACCAGCGGATCGCCGACGGCATCGTGCCCGGCCTGAGCGTCGCCGACAACCTCGCCCTCACGGATCTCGCGACGGGCGGGCACCGTCTCGTGCGCCGGGCGGAGGCGGAGCGCGTCGCCCGTGCGGCGCTCGAGCGCCTGGGGCTGTCGTGGTCCGACGAGGTCCTGCGGGCGGATGCCGCGCGCCTGGGCACATCCGACGCCCAGCTGCTCGTGCTCGCCCGCGCCCTGCGGTCCACCCCGCGCCTGCTGATCCTCGACGAGCCGACGTCGGCGTTGACGGCCGCGGAGGCGGATCGCCTGTTCGCCGTGCTGCGGGTGCTGCGCGACGAGGGCCTGTCGATCCTGTTCGTCAGCCATCGTTTCGGTGAGATCGAGCGACTCGCCGATCGCATCGTCGTCCTCCGCGACGGACGCCTCGAGCTCGAAGCCCTCCGTCCGTTCGACTGGCAGGCGGCCCTGGAGGCGATGCTCGGCATCCCGACCGAACTGCAGCAGCACATCACCGACCCGCTCCCCGCGCACGCCGAGGTGCTCGCCGTCGACGACGCGGTCCTCCTGCCCGGGGCGGCACCGCTGGCCCTGTCGGTCGCCGCGGGCCAGGTGACCGGCATCCTGGGTCTGCTCGGGGCCGGCAAGACCGAACTCGCCGAGATCGTCGCCGGGGTGCGCCCCGCGGGCACCGCCCGCCTGCGACTCGACGGCGCGCCCTACCGCCCCGCGTCGCCCGCGGCGGCCAAGGACGCCGGGGTCGTGCTCGTGCCCGAGGATCGTCAGCGGCAGGGCATCCAGCCCGGCTGGTCGATCGGCCGCACCGTCGGGCTCCCGGTGCTGCGGCAGATCTCGCGGTGGGGCGTCGTCTCGCCGGCGCGCGAGCGCGCGGCCGCCGACGACGTGATCGACGCGTACGGCGTCGTCGCGCCCTCCGCGGACACCCGCGTCGACGACCTGTCCGGCGGCAACCAGCAGAAGGTCGTCGTGGGGCGGTGGTTGCGCACGGGCCCGCGGCTCGCCGTGCTCGACGAGCCGTTCCGCGGCGTCGACATCGGGGCGCGCCGCCGCATCGGCGACGCCGCCCGCGACCGCGCGGCCGAGGGCGCCGCCGTGCTCGTGCTCTCCAGCGACGTCGACGAGATCCTCGACGTCGCCGACCGCATCGTCGTCCTCGTCTCGGGGCGCATCGTCCTGGACACCCCCGCCGGAGTCCTCGACCGCGCGCGCATCGTCGCCGCCCTGCTCGACGACCCCGGCCACCGGAAGGAAACCGCATGACCACCGCTCTCGCTCCCGCGCGACCGAGTGCCGGATCCCGGATCGTGGATGCCATCGCGAAGTGGGGCTTCGTCGCCGTCACCGTGCTGCTCATCGCGTTCTTCGCCGTGACCCAGCCCGCGTTCGCGACGCCCGAGAACATCGTGGGGATGCTGAAGTACATCGCCCCGATCGGCATCGCCGGTCTCGGCGTGACGCTCGCGATGACCGTCGGCGGCCTCGACCTGTCGGTCGGCGCGAACGCCGGATTCGCGGTGTCGATCGCCGCCTGGACGATGGTCATCGGCAATCAGGTCGGCGGGATCGCGGTCGGCGTCGTGCTGCTCTCGGGTGCGCTCATCGGCGCGGTCAACGCCGCGCTCATCGTGTTCGCGCGCATCCCCGACCTGCTGGCGACGCTCGCGACGATGTTCACCGTCGTGGGACTCAAGCTCATCATCGTCGACGGCAAGTCCATCTCGTCGCAGATGACCCTCGACGACGGCACCACCGCTCCCGGGCGGTTCACGCCCGACTTCCTGTGGTTCGACCGCGGGTTCATCGGCCCCCTCTCGGTGCCGGTCGTGCTCTTCCTCGGACTCACGGTCGTGCTGTGGTTCGTCCTCGACCGCACCCGCTGGGGCCGTGCGCTCGCCGCCGTGGGGTCGAACCCCGAAGCCGCGCGCCTCGCCGGCGTCCGCGTCCGCGCCTACCGCGCCGCGGCGTACATCGGCTGCGGCATCCTGGCATCCATCGCCGGTCTCGTCCTCGCCGCCCGCATCGGGCAGGGCGACGTCTCGGCGGGCAACAGCCTGCTGCTGGATGCCGTGGCCGTCGCGCTCGTGGGCGTGTCGGTGCTGGGCATCGGGCGTCCGAACGCGTGGGGCACGGCCCTCGGGGCGGTGCTCGTGGCCGTGATGGTCACCGGGTTCTCGATGATGGGCCTGCCGTACTACATCCAGGACTTCGGGAAGGGCCTCGTGCTGCTCGTGGCCCTGCTGTTCAGCTTCACGTTCCGCCGTCGCAAGACCACCATCGTCGCCGGGAGCACCACCGCATCATGACCCTCCTCACCGATCAGCTGACCGTCGCCACGGTCCCCGCCTACCTCGTCGCGCGCCCGCACCTGGCGGGGCCGGTGGATCCGGCATCCATCGTGTCCGTCGAGGAGGTCGGCGACGGCAACCTGAACCTCGTCTTCATCGTGAAGGATGCCGCCGGGAGCGGCGTCGTCGTGAAGCAGTCGCTGCCGCACGTGCGCGTCGACCCGTCGTGGCCGCTGACGCGCGAGCGGGCGGCGCGCGAGGCCGTCGTGCTCGGCGTGCACGAGCGGATCGACCCGGTGCACGTGCCGGCGTTCCACGGCTTCGACGCCGAGAACCTCGCCCTGTCGATCGAGGACCTCAGCGACCACGCGGTGTGGCGCGGCGAGCTCAACGCCGGTCGGCTGCACACGTACGCCGCGGCGCAGCTCGGAGAGTACGTCGGGGCCGTCGGCTTCGCGACGAGCGCCTTCGGAACGCCCGGGCCCGAGCGCCGCCGCGCGATCGCCGCGGCGACCAACCCCGAGCTGAGCGAGATCACCGAAGACCTGGTGTTCACCGAGCCGTACGTCGACCACGAGCACAACGGGTGGCTCGCCGCGAACGACGACGACGTGCGGGAGCTGCGCGCCGACCGGGCGTTCGTGCGCGAGATCGGCCTGGCCAAGCAGCGGTTCCAGGAGAGCACGCAGAGCCTGCTGCACGGCGACCTGCACACCGGGTCGGTGTTCGTGCGCGCCGAGGGGGAGTCGGTGCGGGCGTTCGACTCGGAGTTCGGCACGTACGGTCCCACGGGCTTCGACCTCGGTGCCGTGTGGGCGAACCTCGTGATCGCCGCGGCGCGCGCGCACGTGCTCGGGCGATCCGCCGATGCCGCCACGCTTCTCGCGCTCCCCGTCGAGCTCGTCGACGCGTTCGAGACAGAGTTCCGCCGCCGCTGGCCCGACCGCGTCGACCCGCGCGTGTACGGCGACGAGGTGCTCGAGCACACGCTCGCGGTCGTGCGGTCGGATGCCGCGATCTACGGCGCCGCGAAGGCGGTCCGCCGCATCGTCGGGTTCTCCAAGGTCGCCGACATCCAGACCCTGCCCGAGCCGGAGCGCGCCGTCGCGGCGCGTTTCGTCCTGCGCGCCGCGCGCACACTGGGAACCGCGCGCCTCGACGACGCCGACCCGCGCGCGCTCACCGCGCAGACGGTCGCGCTGCTCGGCTGACGCCGGGGTCGCCGGGGCGCCGGGGGCGTGGCATCCCCGCCGAGGTCACACGTTCCGGTCGAACGCACACGCATTGGCCGACCGCAACGTGTGCGCTCGACCGGAACGTGTGCATTCGGCGCGGGGACCCGGCCGGCGCGCAGCCGACGATGGCGCTCAGCGCGTGGCGACGGTGAAGCGCAGCAGCCACTCGGCGATCTCGAGGTGGCGGCGCGCAGCGGCGATGTCGACGCCCCAGGCGTACATGCCGTGGCTCGCGACGATCAGCGCGGGGACCTCGGGCACCTCGGCGGTGGCCGGGACGTAGACCTCGTCGAAGCGGGCGGCTTCGACCGCCATGTCCTGGTCGTTCGCGATCACGGGGATCGTGACGGTCTCGTCGTGCGCGCGGTGGCCGATGCCCTTGAGCATCTCCATGTCGCGGATCTCGACGCCGCCCGGCCACCGGTGCCCCGCGACGACCGCGTCGAACGCGTGCACGTGGAACACCGCGCCCGCTCCGGTCCGCGCGGCGATGTGTGCGTGGAGCCCGGCCTCGGCGGACGGCGGCCGCGGGTCGTCGGGGTCGAGCGCCCCACCGTCGGCACCGATGAGCACGACGTCGCGATCGGTGAGCTCGGACTTGTCCAGACCGGATGCCGTGACCGCGAGCACGAGCGGATCGCGGTCGATCACGACCGAGAGGTTGCCGGACGTGCCGCGCATCCAGCCGTACCCCGAGAAGCGCGAGGCTTCCGCGGCGAGGGCGGCACCGGCCTCCTGCACGCGTGCGGTCAGGGGAAGGCTCACCGCGACAGCTCGATCTCGTTGAAGGATGACACGGACGGCGACGCGAAATCGGCTCCGTGCCACGGCTCGCCGGCGCGGTCGAGCGCGACGACCTGCCAGCCGGCGGCGAGGGCCGCGGCGACCTCGTCGGGGTGGTCGGTGAGGAACAGCGCGTGCGACGGTTCCACGCCCAGCGCCGCGGCGATGCGGTCGTACGACCCGGACTCCTTCTTCGGCCCCGCGCTGACGGTGTCGAAGAAGTCCTCGACGAGCGGCGTCAGGTCGCCCTGCGGGGCGTGCCGGAACCACGGCACCTGGGAGGCGACCGACCCCGAGGAGTACACCGCGAGCCGGATGCCGGCCTCGTGCCACGCGTGGAGGCGCGGCGGCACGTCCTCGAAGAACTGCGAGTGGATCTCGCCCGCGGCGAAGCCCTCGGCCCAGATGATCCCCTGGAGTGTCTTCAACGGCGTCGACTTCACGTCGGATGCCATGAGCCCGCGGAGCGCTTCGGCGACCTCGGCGTCGGTGGCGTCGGCATCCAGCCCGGTCTCGGCGATCGCGTCGGCGCGGGCGGCGCGCACGGCGTCGTCGTCGCGCCCGAGCACCTCGTCGAGGCGGGGGCGGGCGTAGTCGTACAGGTCGCCCAGGATGAAGCCGGCGGCACTGGTGGTGCCCTCGATGTCGAGCACGACGACGTCGGCGGAGATGGCGGTCATGAGGGGTCCTCGTCGGGGGAAGCGGTCACGGGGCGGAAGGCGACGGTGTCGGGTTGCACGGTCGCGGCGACCGGGGCGGGCTCGGCGGGGGAGCGGCGGCGCCGGAGCGCCGGGGCGGGGGCTTCGGAATCCGGATCGGTCGTGAAGTGGGCGCCGACGTCGGCCGGGGCGAACGTGCCGCGGCTCGTCGCGATGCGGGTCACCAGGCGCGGCGGGGTGACGTCGAACGCGGGGTACCACGCGTCGGTCACGAGCGGGCTGGCGGTGCGGTGCCCGAGCACCTCGAGCACCTCGCGCGGGTCGCGGTCCTCGATCACGACGTCGGAACCCGTCGGGGCGCTCGGGTCGGGGGCTTCGACCATCGCGTAGTACGGGATGCCGAACGCCGCCGCCGCGGCCGCGTGCGCGAGCGTGCCCACCTTGTTGACCACCGAGCCGTCGAGCGCGACGCGGTCTGCGGCGGTGACGACGGCGTCGATCGGTCCGGACCCCACGCCCCGGGGCGAGGCGAGCGCCGCGGCGGCCATGCCGTCGGTGATGAGCGTGACCTTCTGGTCGAGCTCGCGCAGCGAGTGCGCGGTGAGCCTCGCGCCCTGCAGGTACGGCCGGGTCTCGGTCGCGATCCACTCGATCTCGCGGCCGGCCTCGCGGGCGGCGGCGACGAGGCCGAACAGGTACGCGTCGGCCCAGCAGTGCGTGAGGATCCGCGGCGACTCGGGCAGCAGCGACAGCGTCGCGCGCCCCAGGCGCAGGCTCGCCTCGCGGTAGTCGCGGTCGACCGCGGCCGCCGTCTCGAGCGTGATCGACACCAGGGTGTCGGTGTCGTCGGCATCGCGTCCGGCCGCGAGGATCCGGGCCACGGCATCGCGCGGGTGCGCGTTGGTGGGCCGGGCGGTGGCCAGAGCGCGGCCCGCGCGACCGAGCGCCGTCCGCGCCTCACCGAGCGGCAGTCCCCTCGCCTGCAGAGCGGCGAGGCCCATGCCGGCGGTCGCGGCGTACAGCGGCCCCGAGCTCTGGGTCACCATGTCGCGGATCGCCGAAGCGACCTCGTCGGGGGTCGCGGCATCCACCCATTCCACCCGTGCGGGGAACACACGGCGATCGAGGATGCGGACGACACCCGCCGACTCGTCGAGGACGACGGAATTCTCGAGGGTGGCAGACATCGCGACGATTCTCCCACGGGCCTCCGACGTTGGTGGCGTCGGTGACGGCGTGCGACGTGCCCGGTCGGTGATCCGCGCACCCTCAGTCGGATCCGTGTGGATGCCACTGACCCGGCGCGGATCGCTGACATTCGGCTGCGGCGGCAGCGGCCGTTCACCCGGCGTTCAGCCCCGGAGGAGGGAGCGGCCCGGCGGCGTTCGCGCGGGAGCCGGATCATGCCCTCGCATGGGGGCATGGCTGTCGGACGGCGTGAGGTGGACTTCGTTCAACGCGCGGACGCGGGTCGTCGTGTGGGAGGCGGGGGAAGAGGACCCCGACTCCTTCGTGGACACCGGTCGGCTCCTGCTCGCGCTCGCCGCGTCCCGCGGATCGATCGCCTCCGCCGTGCTCGCCGCCGAGGGCATCGATCTCATGGCCTTCGCCCACCTCCTTGCTCACTCCGGCGAACGCGGTCCGCGGGGTTCGATGAGTGCCTCGGTGGTGCGGGCGGTCCGCAACGCGAGCGTCTACGCGGACACGTTCGGCGACGCCGCAGCCAGCACCGGGCATCTGCTCCTCGGCATCCTCGACGAGCTCGACGGCGTCGCGATGCTCGTGCTCGACGTTCTCGGCGTTCGGCGTCGCGGTCTCGTGACGTGTACCCGCGCGCACCTCGACGCCGCCCGGGCAGCCGGCGTCCTCGACGAGGCGGGTCTCGAGGAGGAGCTCGTGTCGTCGGGGAGCGAGACACTGCCCGTGCCTCCGTCGCGGGTACGTACCGCATTCGCGCGTCGGTCCGCGGCGGATCCGGCGATCTCGATGGCTGTCGCGCCGGATGGGGTCGTCGAGGTCGCGCGGACGCACGAGGGAGCAGGTGAGTTCGCGCTGTGCTTCCGACTGGAGGATGCAGTGGACACGACGATCGAATGGATGGTTTCCCTGCGGGTGACGGTGTACTCCTCCCGCCACCGGGAGAATCTCGTCGCCGACGCGGAATCCAAGCTCGCCGAGCGGTCGCGGCAGGTCGGCGAGCTGCTGAAGCGCTTGGTCGTGCCGGAGGGTCCGCGTCCGGATGCCGCGGAGGTGCGCCCGTGACGGCACCCACGGGTGAGGTCGTGATCGCCCTGCTGATGCTGCCCGCTCTCGCTCTCGTCACGAGATGGCTGCGGCCCAACCTGGGGGACGCGCGCCGTCAGCGACTCTGGCAGCAGATCAACTGGCCCCCGTGCGCCCTGGGCATCGCCCTGCTCCCGGTGGCGATCGCCCGCCCGCAGACGACGGATGCGTTCGCCGAGCTCATCGCCACCACCCGGGCGGTCGTACCCCTCCCCGCGCTGGGTCTCGGCATCCTGATTCCGCTCGGGCTCGTCGTCGGTGTCGGGTGGGGTCTCGCGAGGTTCCGGCCGTGGAGCGCGCGGTCGACGTGGATGCGCGTCGACCCCGTCTGGCCCGCGACGGGTCGCGCCGAACGACTGATCTTCGGGCTCTGGGGCGCACCGCTCATCGTGGTCTCGAGCGAGCTCGTCTACCGGTGGTCGGGACCCGCGTTGCTGATGCTCCTCACGCACTCCCCGCTCGTCGCCTGGGGTGTGCCGCTGATGCTCTTCGCCGTCGCGCACGCTGATCGGACGTTTCGCAGCCTCCCGATGCCGGCACTCTTCGGGCTCACGATGATGGTCCTCGTCATCGCCGAGGGCGGACTGATCTCGGCCATCGTCGCGCACGCCGTGTGCGACCTTGTGGTGGTGGTCGTCCTGCCCGAGATCGTGCGCGCTCGCCGCCTTCGTCAGTTGCGCCAGGCGCTGGCGGAGTTCCGCGCGGCCTGAGGCCCTCGGCATCCCGCCCCGCACACTCAGCGACCCGCGCAGCCTCAGTCGGATTCGGCCGGATGCCACTGACCTGGCGCGGATCACTGAGGTTCCGCCACCCCGCGCGGCCGCTCGCGCCCCCGCGCGCCGGCGTGAGACAATGGCCACGGCGTGCCCGGACCGACCTTTCCCCGCACGGCGCGACAGGCGCCGCCGGGTCGAAGGGCCACCGGGCCCCAGGACAGCGTTCCGCCGCACCTTTCCTCCCAAGGAGCAGAGATGTCCGCTACCCCCGCCGCTGCCGCCGTCGAGTCCGAGACGAACGGCCGTGTCCAGCAGCACCGTCGATACCTCATGTGTCGGCCCGAGCACTTCACGGTGAGCTACAGCATCAACCCGTGGATGGAGCCCTCGCGCCCCACCGACACGAACCTCGCCCTGCAGCAGTGGCAGTCGCTGTACGACACCTACACCGAGCTCGGCCACGAGATCGAGCTCATCGATCCCGTCGAGGGCCTGCCCGACATGGTCTACACGGCCAACGGCGGCTTCGTCATCGACGGCGTCGCGTACGGCCCGAAGTTCCGCTTCCGCGAGCGCGCCGACGAGGCCCCCGCGTTCATCGACTGGTTCGCAGCGTCCGGCTTCGAGGTCGCCGAGCCGGTCGAGGTCAACGAGGGCGAGGGCGACTTCCTGCTCGTCGGGAACACGATCCTGGCCGGCACCGGATTCCGGTCCACCGGCGACAGCCACCGCGAGGTCGGCGAGGTCTTCTCGCGCGAGGTCGTGTCGCTGACCCTCACCGACCCGCGGTTCTACCACCTCGACACCGCAATCGCCGTGCTCGACCCCGTCGAGGGCCCCGGCGGCGTCGAGAAGGCGAACATCGCGTACCTGCCGAACGCGTTCGACGAGCGCAGCCAGGCGATCCTTCGCGAGCGCTACCCCGATGCCATCCGGGTCTCGGATGCCGACGGCGCGGTGTTCGGCCTGAACTCCGCCAGCGACGGCAAGAACGTCATCATCTCCCCGCGCGCGAAGGGCTTCGAGGCGCAGCTACGCGAGCGCGGCTACACGCCCGTGCTGGTCGACCTGTCCGAGCTGCTGCTCGGCGGCGGCGGCATCAAGTGCTGCACGCTCGAGCTGCGCGGGGGCACCCGATGAGCACCACCGTCGACGACCTCGGCGCGCAGCTCATCGCCGCCGAGGGCGCGCACGTCGCGCACAACTACCACCCGCTGCCGGTCGTCGCCGCGCGCGCCGAGGGCGTCTGGGTCACCGACGTCGAGGGCAAGCGCTACCTCGACCTGCTGTCGGCCTACTCCGCGCTGAACTTCGGCCACGGGCACCCGGCGATCCTCGCCGCCGCCCGCGAGCAGCTCGAACGCCTCACGCTCACGAGCCGCGCGTTCCACAACGACCGGCTCGGTCCGTTCGCCACCGCGCTCGCGCAGCTGTGCGGCAAAGACCTCGTCCTGCCGATGAACACGGGCGCCGAGGCGGTGGAGACCGGCATCAAGGTCGCCCGCGCCTGGGGTTACCGGACGAAGGGCATCGCCCCGGATGCCGCGACCATCGTCGTCGCGAACGGCAACTTCCACGGCCGCACGACGACCATCGTCGGTTTCAGCGACGACCCGACCGCGCACGACGACTTCGGTCCGTACGCGCCCGGTTTCGTGCACGTCCCCTACGGCGACGCGGATGCCATCGCCGCGGCGATCGACGAGAACACCGCCGCGGTGCTGCTGGAGCCGATCCAGGGTGAGGCCGGTGTCGTGATCCCGCCGGACGGGTTCCTCCGCCGGGTGCGGGAGATCTGCACCGAGAACAACGTGCTGTTCATCGCCGACGAGATCCAGTCGGGCCTCGGCCGCGTGGGCGAGACGTTCGCGTGCGACCGCGAGGGCGTCGTGCCCGACGTCTACCTTCTCGGCAAGGCGCTGGGCGGTGGCATCCTGCCGCTGTCGGCGGTCGTCGCGAACGAGGACGTCCTCGGCGTCATCCGCCCCGGTGAGCACGGCTCGACGTTCGGCGGTAACCCGCTGGCGGCGGCCGTCGGCCTCCGCGTCGTCGAGATGCTGGCATCCGGGGAGTTCCAAACCCGCGCGAAGGCACTCGGCGAGCACCTCGCCCAGGGGCTCGAGTCGCTCGTCGGCCACGGCGTGACCGCGGTGCGCGTCGCCGGGCTGTGGGCGGGCGTCGACATCGACCCGGCCGCGGGCCGCGGTCGCGAGATCGCCGAGAAGCTCCTCGCCCGCGGCGTGCTGGTCAAGGACACCCACGGGCAGACGATCCGCATCGCGCCGCCCTTGACGATCCGGGCGACCGAGATCGACTGGGCGATCGAGCAGCTCCGCCACGTCCTGTCCTGACTTCACTCAGGCGTGAGGGGTCAATTTCTGTCGCTTCGGATCGCTCCAGGCGACAGAAAATGACCCCTCACGCGACGGTGAGCGTCAGCTCGTCCCAGCCCGTCGCGCCGTCGGGGGCGGGGGCGGCGCGCTGCTCCGTCTGGGTCTCGCCGGTGGCGGACGTGGCGCGGCAGCGGATCGTGTGCGTTCCCGACGTGGCATCCCACGGCACGCTCCACTGCACCCACGTGTCGGCCGAGATCGCCGTCGCCAGCTTCGCGGGGATCCACGCCCCGTCGTCGATCTGCACCTCGACGCCCGCGACGCCGACGTGGTTGTGCCACGCGACTCCGGCGATGACGGTCGAGCCCGCGGCGACACGCGCGCCGGCGCGCGGAACGTCGATCCGGGATGCCGGTTTCACCGGGCCGCGGGCCGACCAGCCGCGCGAGGTCCAGTACCCCTCGGCTACGGCGTACTGCGTCACCTCGAGTTCGGTGACCCACTTGGTGGCCGAGACGTAGCCGTACAGACCGGGGACGACCATCCGGACCGGGAAGCCGTGCTCGATCGGGAGCGGCTCGCCGTTCATGCCGATCGCGAGGAGCGCGTCGCGTTCGTCGGTCAGCGCCTCCAGCGGCGTCGAGGCGGTGAACCCGTCGATCGAGTGCGACAGCACCATGTCGGCATCCGCCGTCGGTTTCGCCCGGGCGAGCAGGTCGCGGATCGGGATGCCCAGCCAGCGCGCCGTTCCGATCAGGTCGCCGCCGACCTCGTTCGACACGCACACGAGGGTCGCGACGGTCTCGCGCTGGGGGAGGGCGACGAGGTCGTCCCACGTCACCACGACCTCTTCCTCGACCAGGCCGTGGATGCGGAGCGACCACGACGACAGGTCGACCTGCGGTACCACCAGCGCGGTGTCGATGCGGTAGAAGTCCGCCGACGGCGTGATGACGGGGGCGAGGCCGTCGATGCCCAGCTCCGCGGTCGCCGGGACGGGCGTGGTGGTCGCGGGGGTCGGCAGGCGGAGGGCGGAGCGCACCACGGTCGCGGCCTGCGCGCCTCCGCGGACGGCGGCGGATCCCACCGCGGCGAGAGCCCCGGCGACGACCGCGAGGCCGGAGAGGACGAGGACGTTGCGCCGTGTCGGCCCGGGGGTCTCGGGGGCGGTGGCGGTTCCGGCGGCGTCCGCTGGGCGGCGGAGGCGCGCGATCAGCAGCGCCCCCACGATCACGGCGACCGCGCCCGCCACGAACGAGGGGAGCGGCGACAGCACGTCGGCGTCGGCCCGCGTCATCGACACGACCGCGCCGACCACACCGAGCCCGGCCAGGATCATGCGCCCCCACGGCGGACGACGACGCTCGAGCACCCCGGCGGCAGCGGCGACCGCCAGGAGGAGGATCGCGATGCCGACCAGCAGGGCGGCCTTGTCGTTGGTGCCGAACAGGCTGATCGCGAGGTCTTTCCCCCACGGCGGTGCGATGTCGATCATCCCGCCGCCGATGACGGCGAAGGGGCTCGCCGACGGTGCGACGACGGCCGCGGTCAGCTCGCCGAGTCCGGCGCCGAGGACGGCGGCCGCCACGCCGGCGCCGGCCGCGAGCAGGTCGAGAGTGCGGGGAGCAGAGGCCACGTTCGGAGCATAAGGAGGTCGCGAGGCCCGGGGGCCGTGGCATCCCGAACTCACAGCCAACCGGAACGCGTGAGGGGTCAAGAATTGTCGCCTCGACCCGCGCGCAGGCGACAATTCTTGACCCCTCACGCGCCGAAGGCTCAGGCCAGCGTCACACCGACCAGGCGCTGCGACTCGTCCCACACGCGTCGGGCCTCGTCGAGGTCGCGGAGCGGGCGGTACAGCGCGTGGGTCGACGGGGTGCCGCCGAGGTTCATCGGGCCGCGCGGGCCGTAGAGCACGTCGCTGCGCGGGTCAGTCGTCGTCGCCGCGAGGAGCGCCGGCTGCGCGGCGGAGCGAACGGTGCCGAGCAGGATGCCGTGACGCGACATCCAGCGGATGGCGCGCACCGCGGGGACGTCGGTGGTGCGGCCGATCTCCGGCCGGGCGGCGAGGAGGTTCGACGGCGCGACGCCGGGGTGGGAGACGACGCTCCGGATGCCCCAACCGCCGTCGGTGCTGCGGCGGTCGAGTTCGCGCGCGAACAACCCCAGCGCGATCTTCGACGCCGAGTACACGCGCTGGCCGTCGTACCCGCGCTCGGCCGGGAGGTCGTCCCAGGCGATGCGTCCGCTGCGCGCGGCGATGCTGAGCTGCGTCACGACCCGCGCGCTGCCCGCGGTGAGCAGGGGCAGGATGCCGCCGACGAGCGCCACATGACCGAGGTGGTTCGTGCCGAACTGCAGTTCGAACCCGTCGGCGGTGGTCTGCCGCTCGGGCGGTGTCATGACTCCGGCGTTGTTGACGAGCAGGTGCACCGGTCGTCCGTCGGCGCGGAGGACCCCGGCGAAGTCCGCGACGCTCGCCAGTGACGACAGGTCGAGATCGTGCAGCTCGAGGCGGGCGCCGGGGACCCGCTCACGGATCGTCCGGGCGGCGCGGTCGCCCTTCGCCCGGTTGCGGACGGGGAGGACCACCTCGGCGCCCGCCGCGGCCAGACGCTCGGCGATCACGAGGCCCATGCCGTCGCTGCCGCCGGTCAGCACGGCTCGGCGGCCGGCGAGGGAGGGGAGGGGGATGTCGGTGTCGGTCATGATGTCTCCTCGGTCGGGGTGGGTCCCAGCGTGCGCCGGGAGACGGATCCGAACCAGGACCCGTCGATCCCCGGCTGAGCGGGCCGCGCCGTGCGAGAGGGGGATCGCCGCGTCCTGGATCCGTCACCGTCCGGCGGGTAGACAGGGACCATGATCGACCGAACGGCCCTCGCGGACTTCCTCCGCACCCGTCGCGAGGCGCTCCAACCCGAGGACGTCGGGATGCCACGCGGCGCGCGCCGCCGGACGCCCGGGCTCCGGCGCGAGGAGGCCGCCGCGCTCGCCCACATGTCGGCCGACTACTACGCGCGGCTGGAGCGGGAGCGCGGACCGCAGCCGTCGCCGCAGATGCTCGCGGCCATCGCGCAGGGTTTCCACCTCACGCGCGCCGAGCGCGACCACCTGTTCCGGCTCGCCGGTCACGTGCCCGACGAGCGCTCCGCCGCGGGCGAGCATGTCAGCCCTGGGCTCCTCCGCATCCTCGACCGCCTCGACGACACCCCCGCCGAGATCGTGACCGAACTGGGTGAGACGCTGCGGCAGTCGCCGCTGGGTGCCGCGCTCACCAGCGACGCGTCGCTGCGGTCGGGGCCGGAGCGGAGCCTCGGCTACCGGTGGTTCAGCGACCCCGGCGCGCGGGCGCTCTACGCGCCCGAGGAGCACGGGTTCCTCAGTCGGCTCTTCGCCGCGGGCCTCCGCGAACTCGCGGGCCGCCGCGGACCCGGCTCGCGCGCGGCGGCGCTCGCCGACGACCTGCTGGCGCGGAGCCCCGAGTTCCGGACCCTGTGGGCGGCGCACGAGGTGGGGCTGCGGCCGAGCGCGACGAAGCGGTTCGTCCATCCCGCGGTGGGATCGCTCGAGCTGCACTGCCAGTCCCTCGTCGATCCCGAGACCTCGCACTCGCTGCTCGTCTACACGGCGGTCCCCGGCAGCGAGAGCGCCGAGAAGCTGCGCCTGCTGGCGGTGCTGGGTCCGTCGGTCCCCGCCTGAGGGCGGTGACCCGCGTGAGTCGCCAA